>NZ_CP107982.1:8037500-8637500 GCF_036104975.1 Amycolatopsis sp. NBC_00355
AAGCTAGCGGTGGAGGGTGTGGGAGTGAGAATGCAGGCATGAGTAGCGAATGCAGAGTGAGAAACTCTGCCGCCGGATGACCAAGGGTTCCTGGGCCAGGCTAATCCGCCCAGGGTAAGTCGGGACCTAAGGCGAGGCCGACAGGCGTAGTCGATGGACAACGGGTTGATATTCCCGTACCCGAGCATGTGCGCCCATGACGAGGCGTTTGATACTAACCACCCAAAGCGCGCCGGCGAAGTCTTCGGATGGAGTTGGTGTTGTGGAGCGTGGGACCTGATTTCGTAGTAGTCAAGCGATGGGGTGACGCAGGAAGGTAGCTCCGCCAGGCGATGGTTGTCCTGGTGTAAGCGTGTAGGAGAAAGCATAGGCAAATCCGTGCTTTATATACTCTGAGACGTGATGCGTAGCCGTTTGAGGCGAAGTAGAGTGATCCTATGCTGCCGAGAAAAGCCTCTAGTGAGTGCATGCACGGCCCGTACCCCAAACCAACACAGGTGGTCAGGTAGAGAATACTAAGGCGATCGGGTGAACTGTGGTTAAGGAACTCGGCAAAATGCCCCCGTAACTTCGGGAGAAGGGGGGCCAAACATCCTGAAGCTTTTTACAGGCTAGGGGTGGGTGGCCGCAGAGACCAGCGGAAAGCGACTGTTTACTAAAAACACAGGTCCATGCGAAGTCGCAAGACGATGTATATGGACTGACGCCTGCCCGGTGCTGGAACGTTAAGAGGACCGGTTAATCCCTTCGGGGGTGAAGCTGAGAATTTAAGCGCCAGTAAACGGCGGTGGTAACTATAACCATCCTAAGGTAGCGAAATTCCTTGTCGGGTAAGTTCCGACCTGCACGAATGGCGTAACGACTTTCCGGCTGTCTCAACCACAGGCCCGGCGAAATTGCACTACGAGTAAAGATGCTCGTTACGCGCGGCAGGACGGAAAGACCCCGGGACCTTTACTATAGTTTGGTATTGGTTTTCGGTTCGGCTTGTGTAGGATAGGTGGGAGACTGTGAAGCGGTGACGCTAGTTACTGTGGAGTCGTTGTTGAAATACCACTCTGGTCGAATTGGGAATCTGAACCTCGGGCCATGATCTGGTTCAGGGACAGTGCCTGATGGGTAGTTTAACTGGGGCGGTTGCCTCCTAAAGAGTAACGGAGGCGCCCAAAGGTTCCCTCAGCCTGGTTGGCAATCAGGTGTTGAGTGCAAGTGCACAAGGGAGCTTGACTGTGAGACAGACATGTCGAGCAGGGACGAAAGTCGGGACTAGTGATCCGGCACCACCTGGTGGAAGGGGTGTCGCTCAACGGATAAAAGGTACCCCGGGGATAACAGGCTGATCTTGCCCAAGAGTCCATATCGACGGCATGGTTTGGCACCTCGATGTCGGCTCGTCGCATCCTGGGGCCGGAGTAGGTCCCAAGGGTTGGGCTGTTCGCCCATTAAAGCGGCACGCGAGCTGGGTTTAGAACGTCGTGAGACAGTTCGGTCCCTATCCGCCGCGCGCGTAGGATACTTGAGGAAGGCTGTCCCTAGTACGAGAGGACCGGGACGGACGAACCTCTGGTGTGCCAGTTGTCCCGCCAGGGGCATGGCTGGTTGGCCACGTTCGGAAGGGATAACCGCTGAAGGCATCTAAGCGGGAAGCCTGTTCCAAGATGAGGTATCCCACCCTTTGTGGGTTAAGGCCCCCAATAGACCATTGGGTTGATAGGCCAGATATGGAAGCACAGTAATGTGTTGTCGAGTTGACTGGTACTAATAGGCCGAGGACTTGTCTACGAAGGTGTTACGCATCCACTCTACGGTTTCTGAGACACCACACGGCTCCCTGTTTTTGGGGGGTGTGGTTGTTTCGTAGTGTTTCGGTGGTTTTAGCGTCAGGGAAACGCCCGGTCCCATTCCGAACCCGGAAGCTAAGCTTGACAGCGCCGATGGTACTGCAACCGAAGGGTTGTGGGAGAGTAGGACACCGCCGAACATTTTGTTGGGGAAGGGCCTGGTCTGGTCGAGAACCTCTGGTTCTCCCGGCCAGGCCCTTTTTCTATGCCCAAAACCCGTGCGGCCGGCACCGCAGCCAACCCCGTGTCGACCCTCCAATCACACGAGTCGACCTCCCAATCACGCGAGTTGACCCTTCAGACACGCGAGTCGGCTGTCTGGTCACGTGTTGACCTGTGAATCGCGGGTGCCGGCCCCTGGATCACGGGTGCCGGCGCTTCAATCACGGGAGCCGACCGTTCGGGTACACGAGCCGACTGCCTGGGCACGCGAGCCGACTGCCTGGGTACACGAGCCGACTCTTTGGGCGCGCGACCTGCCCCTCGCACGGTGCGCGAGTCTCGGCTTCACTTACGCTATATCTGCCTGGAATCACGTGGATCCCGGCTGGGATCATGCGAGAGCCGGCTGGGATCACGCGAATCCCGGCTCCGATCACCCGACACTCGGCCTCACGATCCGAATGACCCCCCCGCCTGATCACGACCGACGCCCCGCGGATCACGCGAGATGCCTCCCCAGACACACGTGATGCCTCACGACCGTCCCCGCCGAGCCAACGGGCGCCGGCGCAACGGCGATGACAGCACCAACGACGTTGTCGTCTCCCCGTATCGCTGCACCTTCTCGACCAGCTCCTCCAGCTCCGCCGTGTTCCGGCACAGCACCCGCAGGATCCAGCACTCGTCGCCCGTGACGTGGTCCGCGGCGATGACCTCCGGCAGCGGTAGCACCGCCGTCCGGAAGCGGGGGGTGTCCAGGCTGCGTACCCGGGCCCGGACCAACGCCTCGATCGGCAGCCCCAGCTTGGTCGTGTCCACGCTCGCCGTGTAGCCCGTGATCACTCCGCGCTCCTCGAGACGGCGGACTCGCTCCGTCACCGCCGAACCGGACAGCGACACCCGCCGCCCGAGTTCGGTGAAGCTCAGCCGACCGTCGTCCTGGAGGAGCTCGATCAGGTGCCAGTCGACGTCGTCGAGGTCCACCGTGGTTCTCCCAAGTCAGCAGGGGCGGAAACAGGGAAATCCCAGGCCGGCCCGGGCCTTCACCCCGATTCTGCCCTGTGTCCGCGACGCCGTGATCAGCAGGATTGACCCCATGACACGCACACTCACCTTCCCCGCCCCGGCTCCCGCCGAAGCCGCCGCCTACTTCGCGGCCGAGCTCGGCTTCGAGGTCGATCCGGACGACCTCGCCCGGGACTTGGACGCCGGCCGTACCGAGGGGTACGTCATCGTCGAGACCCGCGCTCCCGAGGCCTTCGCGCAGGCGCACCTTCCCGGCGCGATCAACCTGCCCTACCGCGACATGACGCGCGAGAGCACAGCTCACCTCGATCGCGACCTCGTCTACGTCTGCTACTGCGAGAGCAGCAACTGCAACGCCGCCACGAAGGGCGCGCTCAAGCTCGCCGAACTCGGCTTCCAGGTGAAACGGCTCTCCGGCGGCATCGCCGGCTGGAGAGCCGCCGGCTACCCCGTCGAGGCGCACGGCGAACCGGGCACGACCGGTATTCGCTGCGCCTGCTGACGCACTTACCCTGGAAGACGTGACACGACTGCTGATCATCCAGCCGGACGTCTCGGACCCGCTCGGTCCCCTCGGTGACTGGCTGACCGAAGCCGGCGCGGAACTCGACCTCCGGCTGCCGCCCGGGCAGGAGCTGCCCGGCGATCTCGACGGTTACGCCGGGGTCGTCTGCCTCGGTGGTGGCATGGGTGCGGAGGACGACGCGAAGCACCCGTGGCTCGCCGATGTGCGGCGCCTGCTGGCGAAAGCGGCGTCGAGGCAGCTCCCGACGCTGGGGATCTGCCTCGGCGCCCAGCTGCTGACCGTCGCGACCGGCGGCCGCGTCGAGGTCGGGCGCGACGGGCCCGAGGTCGGCCCGCACCTGGTCTCGAAGAAGGACGCCGCGTGGACCGACCCGCTCTTCGCCGACCTGCCGCTGATGCAGGACGTCCTGCAGTTCCACAACGACGCGATCACCCGGCTCCCGCCCGGCGCCGAACTGCTCGCATCCGCTCCGCGCTACCAGTTCCAGGCTTTCCGGTTCAACCGGTGTGTCTACGCTGTCCAGTTCCACATCGAGACGACGCCCGAGATCGTCGAGAGCTGGGCCGCGGATGAGCCCGAAATGGCGGAGCTGGCCCGGCCGGGATCGCTCGACCACGACAAGTTGATCACCGTGCACGACGACATCGCCGAGACGTGGCGTCCGTTCGCGCAGCGGTTCGTCCGACTGGCGTCCGGTGAGCTCCAGCCCGCCGCTGACAGTCAACGCTCGTTACCGCTGGCTTAACGGATAGCGTCACAATCGGCAACGGGCTGTTAACAACCTGCGTCACTCGTCAGGTACCTTGCGGGAAGAGTCCCCACAAGGGTGCGGAGGTCGGGGTGGACCCCTCGTTGCTGGTCGTGATCGTGGTCGTCACGGCATTGGTCTTCGATTTCACCAACGGGTTCCACGACACCGCGAACTCGATGGCGACGTCGATCGCCACTGGGGCACTCAAGCCCCGGGTGGCCGTCGCGATCTCCGCGGTGCTGAACCTCGTCGGCGCGTTCCTGTCGGTGGAAGTCGCCAAGACGATCTCCAGCGGCCTGGTGGACGACACGAAGATCGGCCCGTCGATCGTCTTCGGCGGGCTGATCGGCGCGATCGTCTGGAATCTCGTGACATGGTTCGTCGGGCTCCCGTCGAGCTCGTCGCACGCGCTGTTCGGCGGATTGATCGGCGCCACCTGGGTTTCGGCGGGCGCGGACTCGGTCCACTTCGGAAAGATCGTCGAGAAGGTCCTGCTGCCGGCGGCCGCTTCGCCGGTGATCGCCGGTCTCGTGGCGCTGGTCGTGACGTACTTCGTCTACCGCTTCCTGGTCCGGAACCGGCCGGCCACACGCGGTTTCAAGATCGGCCAGATCGTCTCGGCGTCGCTGGTCTCGCTGGCCCACGGCACGAACGACGCGCAGAAGACGATGGGCGTGATCACGCTCACGCTGGTCACCGTCGGTAGCCTCCCGCCGGGTGCCGCCCCGCCCGTGTGGGTGATCGTCAGCGCCGCCTGCGCGCTGGCCGCCGGCACCTACCTCGGCGGCTGGCGCATCACGCACACCCTCGGCAAGGGCCTGACCGACATCGAGGGCCCGCAGGGCTTCGCCGCCCAGACGAGCTCCGCGCTCGTCATCCTCGTCTCGTCGCGGCTCGGTTTCCCGCTGTCGACGACGCACGTGTGCTCCGGCGGCATCGTCGGCTCCGGTGTCGGCCGCCGCGAGGCGCCGGTCCGCTGGCGGATGGCCGGCCGGATGGTCATCGCCTGGCTGTTCACCCTGCCCGCCGCCGCGATCGTCGGTGCGGTCTCCGGCAAGATCGCCTCACTCGGCAGCGCGGGCACCATCGCCGTCGGCGTGGTCGGAATCGGGGTGGGCGCCGGAATCTGGCTGCTCTCCCGCCGCCACCCCGTCACCGCGCACAGCTTCCAGGTCCCCGAGCCGACGCCGGCCGACACCGAGCCGGGACGCCTGGCCGCCTGAGCCGGAATCAAGAGGCCGTTCCGGCTACGGTGGTTCGTGATGGCAGACCGCACGCGAACGACCGCTTCGGCGGCGAGGTACGGCTTCACCGACGCCCGTGCCGAGGGGCAGTTGCGCGCGGCCGGCTGGTGGGACGACGCCGGCCCGGTCGCCGCGGCGACCGACGTGCTCTCGGCGTTGTCCCGCGCCGCCGACCCCGATCTCGCGCTGCGCGGCCTGGACCGCATCCGCGAGGCCGACGGCGAAGAGTGGACGCGGCTCGACGAGCAGCTCCGCGAAAACCGGACGTTCCGCGGCCGGCTCCTCGGCGTGCTGGGGACGTCGACCGCGCTGGCCGACTTCCTGTGCGCGAACCCCGCGCAGTGGCACTCGCTGACCGGCAAGAAGAGCACGAACCCCGCCGGCTACCGGGAAGCCCTGCGCACCGCGCTCCTGCGTGAAGACGGTTCCGTGATCACCAAGCTCGAAGCCGAGCAGACGCTGAAGGTCGCCTACCGCGGCCTGTTGCTCGGCATCGCCGCCGCGGACCTGGGGCACCTCGTCGAGAGCGGGCTCGAGCAGCCGCGCTACGCCGAGGTCGCCGCACAGCTGACCGAGCTGGCCGAGGCCGCGCTCGCCGCCGGGCTCGTGGTCGCCGAGGCCGAGGTCGGCGCCTCGGCCGCCGACACGTTCGCGATCATCGCGATGGGCAAGTGCGGCGGCCGGGAACTCAACTACGTCAGCGATGTCGACGTCATCTTCGTCGGCGCGGGCGACCTCAGTGTCGCGACGCGGCTGGCGAGCACGACGATGCGCGTCACCGGCAACGCGTGCTTCGAGGTCGACGCGGCGCTGCGGCCGGAAGGCAAGGCCGGCGCGCTCGTCCGCACCCTCGAAGGCCACCAGAGCTACTACCTGAAGTGGGCCAAGACCTGGGAGTTCCAGGCGCTGCTCAAGGCGCGTCCGGTCGCCGGCGACGTCGAACTCGGCCGGCAGTACGCCGAGATGGTGGCGCCGCTGGTGTGGTCGGCGGCCGATCGGGACAACTTCGTCGCCGAGGTGCAGCAGATGCGCCGCCGGGTCGAGGGGCATGTGCCGTCCGAGCACGCCGAGCGCGAGCTCAAGCTGGGCCGCGGTGGCCTGCGTGACGTCGAGTTCGCGGTGCAGCTGCTGCAGCTCGTGCACGGCCGGGTGGACGACGAGCTGCGGTCGCCGTCCACGATGGACGCGCTCGCGGCGCTCGGCGAAGGCGGTTACGTGGGCCGGAAGGACGCGGCCGAGCTGGGCGCGTCGTATGAGTTCCTGCGGATGCTGGAGCACCGGCTGCAGCTGCGGCGGATGCGCCGGACGCACCTGTTCCCGGCGACGTCCGACACCGACGAGCTGCGGATCCTCGCGCGCGCGAGCGGCGTGAAACCGGCCGGCGGCAAGAGCGAAGGTGAGGCCCTGCTGGCGGAGTTCCGCAAGCACGGCAAGGGCATCCGGCGGCTGCACGAAAAGATCTTCTACCGGCCGCTGCTGCAGTCGGTCGCGAACGTGCCGACCGAAGCGCTCCGCCTGACGACCAAGCAGGCCGCCAGCCGCCTGGCCGCCCTCGGCTACACCGCGCCCGACGGCGCGCTCCAGCACATCAAGGCCCTCACCTCGGGCGTGTCCCGGCGCGCCGCGATCCAGCAGGCGCTGCTGCCCGTGCTGCTCGACCTGCTCGCCGACACTCCCGACCCGGACGGCGGGCTGCTGTCGTACCGCAAGGTTTCCGAGGCGCTGGAAGACACGCCGTGGTACCTGCGGGTGCTGCGCGACGAAGGCACGGTCGTCGAACGGCTGGCCATCCTGCTCGGCACGTCGAGGCTGGTGCCCGACCTGCTGGTCCGCGCGCCCGAGGTGCTGCAGCTGCTCGGCGACCCGGCGCGGCTGCTGGGCCGCACGCCGGCCGAGGTGGCGACGTCGCTGCGGGCGGCCGTCCGCCGCCAGCCCGGGTTGAACCCCGCGGTCACGGCGGCGCGGTCGCTGCGGCGGCACGAACTGCTGCGTGTGGCCTGCGCGGACCTGCTCGGGCTGCTCGACGTCCCGGCCGTGTGCGCGGCGCTGTCCAGCGTCTGGGTCGCGGTGCTGCAGGGCGCGCTGGCCGCCGCGTTCCGGCAGCGCCAGGCCGAGCTGGGCCGGACGCCCGCGCGGATCGCCGTCATCGGCATGGGCCGGCTCGGCGGCGCCGAGCTCGGCTACGGTTCCGACGCCGACGTGCTCTTCGTGTGCGAAGCGGCCGAAGGCGTCTCGGACTCCGACGCGGTGAAGTTCGCGTCGTCGGTCGCGGAGACCGTCCGGAAGATGCTGGGCGCGCCGAGCCCGGACCCGGCGCTGGTCGTCGACGCCGACCTGCGACCGGAGGGGCGCAGCGGCCCGCTGGTGCGGACGCTGGAGTCGTACCGCGCCTACTACGCGCGCTGGGGCGAGGTGTGGGAGGCGCAGGCGTTGCTGCGCGCCCGGTTCATCGCCGGCGACGACGACCTCGGGCACCGGTTCATCACGATGATCGACCCGATCCGCTACCCCGAAGGTGGCCTGGACTCGACGAAGGCCCGCGAGATCCGCCGGATCAAGGCACGCGTCGAGACCGAGCGGATGCCGAAGGGCGCGGATCCGACGCGGCACACGAAGCTCGGCCGCGGTGGTCTCGCCGACGTCGAGTGGACGGTGCAACTCCTGCAGCTGCAGCACGCCCACGCCGTTCCCGAACTGCGGACGACGTCGACGCTCGACGCCTTGGCGGTGCTCCCCGGCGCGGGCCTGGCCGAGCAGTCCGAAGCGGACTCGCTGGCCGAGGCGTGGCTACTGGCGACCCGGGTGCGCAACGCCGGGATGCTGGTGCGCGGCAAGGCCGTCGACGAGGTCCCCGGTTCGGGCCGTGACCTGGCCGCGGTGGCGCGGGTGCTCGGCCAGACCGCGGAGGACGACCCCGGCGAGTTCCTCGACACCTACCGCCGCATCACGCGCCGCGCGCACACGGTGGTGGAGCACCTGTTCTACGAGGCTGATTAAGGTGGGGCGCGTGACCGATCGAGAGCCGTTCCGGACCCGGATCAAGGTCCGCCACTACGAGCTGGACACCCTGGGCCACCTCAACCACGCCGTCTACCACTCCTACGGCGAGGTTTCGCGGCTCGAGCTGCTGGAGCAGGCGGGCGCGCTCAACGGCATCGAGGGCTTCGCGGCCGTGCTCCTGGAGTCCCACATCGTGTTCCGCCGCGAGATCCGCGCGGGCGACGTCGTCGACGTGACGTGCGACGCGAAGTTCGGCAGCGGCAAGACGTTCTCGATGGACTCGAACATCTACAAGGCCGACGGCACGCTGGCCGCGGAGATCACGTGCACGCTGGGCCTGATGGACCTGGAGCTCCGCAAGCTGGCGGCGGACCCGCGTGGCCGCTTCGCCGAGGCGGGCGCGGACCTGAAGCTGCTGTCGACGGCCGAAGGCGACTGAGGCAGCTTTCCGGGGATTCCGGGTGGCGAAGCCCCGGTTGTCACGGAGCCCGGACGAAAAGAACGCCGGCGGCGAGGGCGTTTCCGCTCCTCGCCGCCGGCGTGCCCAAGGGACGCGTCAGCGGATCACACGTCGTAGTACAAGGCGAACTCGTACGGGTGCGGGCGCAGGCGCAGCGGGTCGATCTCGTTTTCGCGCTTGTAGGAGACCCACGTCTCGATCACGTCCGGCGTGAACACGCCACCCTCGAGCAGGTAGTCGTGGTCGGCTTCCAGCGTGTCGAGGACCGTGCCCAGGTCGCCCGGGACCAGCTTGACATTCTTGGCCTCTTCCGGCGGGAGCTCGTAGAGGTCCTTGTCGATCGGGTCCGCCGGCTCGATCTTGTTCTTGATGCCGTCGAGCCCGGCCATCATCATCGCCGAGAACGCCAGGTACGGGTTGCCCGAGGAGTCCGGGCAGCGGAACTCGGCGCGCTTGGCCTTCGGGTTGTTGCCCGTGATCGGGATCCGGACGCACGCGGAGCGGTTGCGCTGCGAATAGACCAGCGAAACCGGGGCCTCGAAGCCGGGGACCAGGCGGTGGTAGGAGTTCACCGTCGGGTTCGTGAAGGCCAGCAGGCTCGGGGCGTGCTTGAGCAGGCCGCCGATGTAGTGGCGCGCGGTGTCCGACAGGCCGGCGTAGCCCGACTCGTCGTGGAACAGCGGCGTGCCGTCCTTCCACAGCGACTGGTGGCAGTGCATGCCCGAGCCGTTGTCGCCGGCGAGCGGCTTCGGCATGAACGTCGCGGTCTTGCCCGCGGCGAACACGGTGTTCTTCACGATGTACTTGAACAGCTGCAGGTCGTCCGCGGCGTGCAGCAGCGTGTT
Source organism: Amycolatopsis sp. NBC_00355 (assembly GCF_036104975.1). GTDB lineage: Bacteria > Actinomycetota > Actinomycetes > Mycobacteriales > Pseudonocardiaceae > Amycolatopsis. The sequence goes on from NZ_CP107982.1 coordinate 8,047,356, forward strand.
GAACTTGTAGTTGATCTCGGTCTGGCCGGCGGTGCCCACCTCGTGGTGCGCGCGCTCGATCTCGAAACCGGAGCCCTGCAGCGCGCGGACGATGTCGTCGCGCAGGTCGGCGAAGTGGTCGACCGGCGGAACCGGGAAGTAGCCGCCCTTGAACTTCGTCTTGTAACCCTGGTTGCCACCGACCTCTTCGGTACCGGTGTTCCACCAGCCCTCGACGGAGTCGATCTCGTGGAACGAGGCGTGCTCGGCGGAGTCGAAGCGGACCGAGTCGAAGATGTAGAACTCGGCTTCGGGGCCGAAGTACACGTTGTCGGCGACGCCATACTCCGCGATGTACTGCTCGGCCTTGCGCGCGATGTTGCGCGGGTCGCGGCTGTACGCCTCACGGGTGAACGGGTCGTGCACGAAGAAGTTCAGCGAGAGCGTCTTCGCCTTGCGGAACGGGTCGATGCGCGCCGTCTCGGGGTCCGGCAGCAGCAGCATGTCCGATTCGTGGATCGACTGGAAGCCGCGCACCGAGGAGCCGTCGAACGCGAGTCCTTCTTCGTAGGCCTCTTCGGTGAAGGCCTTCGCGGGGACCGTGAAGTGCTGCATCACGCCGGGCAGGTCACAGAACCGGACGTCGATGACTTCGACGTCCTCGTCCGTGATGAGGCGCTGAATGTCGTCTGGAGTAGTGGGCACCCTCGGTGACTCCTTCTCGTTCGAGCTCGTGCGGCAGTGCTCTCTTCGGCTCACGCTAAAAGCGCGGTGTTGCCCGACCGTCACCCGTATGTTTCGCCGGTGTTAACGGGTCGCCGGATATCGGGTATCCGACCAGGTCGGATGTGCTCTGCGCCACCGGCATACCCTGGACGGGTGGCGAGATGGACCGGAGAATGGCTGCCCGGCACGGGTGACGGTGGCCAGAGTACTGATCAGGACGGTTCGCGCTGGCCGGGAGAGAAGCTCGGCCTGCCCGAGTCCGGCGTCGGCTCGGCGGCGAGCGGCGGGACCCGGCTGCTCGGGCTGCTCGTCGACCTCGTCATCGCGGCCCTGGTCACGGCCATCTTCGTGCACCCGAACCTGCAGGACCCGGTGGCCATGCAGAACTTCAACCTGTGGTCCGGCGGCGTCTGGGCGGTGATCTCGGTCGCCTCCGCCGGCTTCTTCGGCTTCACCCCCGGGATGGGCGTGGTCGGCATCCGGGTGGCCCGCCTCGACGGCGCCGCTCTGGTCGGCCCGCTGCGGGCGCTGGTCCGGGCGGTCCTCACGTTCGTGATCATCCCGGCCGCGATCCGCAACGCCGACGGCCGCAGCTGGCTCGATCGGCTGACCGGCACGGTCGTCATCCGGCTGCGCTGACCACCCGCCGCGAGCCGTAGCAGAGGCAACTGGAACCGGCTGTGCTGACCACACGGCCGTCGGCAGCCGCAGCGGACGCTGACTGGTCAAGCGGCCCGCCTGCGACCTCGGCCCAGTAGGCCCGATGGATCCGGCTGCGCTGACCACACGGCCGTCGGCAGCCGCAGCGGACGCCGACTGGTCAACCGGCCTGCCAGCGGCCTCGGCCAGGTAGGCCCGACATCGGCCGGCCGGTGGTCTCGGCAGCCTCCGGCGTCGGCCTCTGCCCGGCTTGGTGTCGGAGCAGCGCTCCCGGAGGGCGCCCCTGGTATCGGCCGGTGTCGGCACCGCGCCATCGGCGGCGCTGGGTGCGTCCCGTCCGAAACCCGCCGCCGAACCCGCTGCCCCGGCACCCGCGCACGAGAAAGGCCCCGTCCACCTGGACGGGGCCTTTGTCGTCTGTGCGGGTCAGCGGCGACGGATCGTGCGCTGGACGTTGCGCATCTTCGCGCCGGCGGGCATCGGGCCCTTGGGCATCGCCGCGCCGCGGTTGCCGAGGGCGGCCAGCTTCGCCTCGAGGGCGTCGACCTGGGCCGGCTTGAGGTTGCGCGGCAGCTTCATCAGGAAGCCCTGGAGCTTCTTGAGCGGGATCTGGCCCTCTTCGTGGCCGATCGTGACGTCGTAGATCGGGGTGTCGCCGATCAGCCGGGAGACGCGCTTCTTCTCCTGGGCGAGCAGCGTCTTCACGCGGTGTTGCGCGCCCTCGGCGACGAGCACCACGCCCGGGCCGCCGAGCACGCGGTGCACGGCGTCGAGCTGGGTCGTCGCGGCGACGGTCGGCGTCACCTTCCACTTGCCGCGGAGGTTCTCGAGCGCCCACGCCGCCGCGCCGGGCTGGCCGTCGGCCTTCGAGTAGACCGTCTTCTGGACGCGGCGGCCGAAGATGATCATGGCGAGCAGCGCGCCGAGGATGATGCCCAGGGGGAGCAGCACCCACTGGGAGTCGAAGAAGAAGCCGATGCCGAAGGCCACACCTGCGACGACGACGATCGCGCCGACCATCCAGGGGATGAGCCAAGGGTCTTCCTTGCGCTGCATCTTGAAGGCCTCGAAGAGCTGGCCACGCCGGGCCTTGCTCGCCGCGCGCTTCTCCTTCTTGGCCTGCTTGGCCGCTTCCTTGTCCTGCTGTCCCGCCATCTGCCCAGGATACGGCCGCGTGCCCCTGCCCGGATTCCCCGTCCCCCTCTGCGAGGATGCGGGACGTGACTGGCGTACTTTCCCCGAAGAGCCGCACCCGTCTGCTCGATGGTCTCGACCCCGAGCAGCGCGCCGCCGCCAGTGCCCCGAGGGGGCCGGTCTGCGTCCTGGCCGGCGCCGGCACGGGCAAGACCCGCACGATCACCCACCGCATCGCCCACCTCGTCATGTCCGGGCACGTTTCCGCTGGTCAGGTGCTCGCCGTCACGTTCACGACGCGTGCCGCGGGGGAGATGCGCGCCCGGCTGCGCGGCCTCGGCGTCGACGCCGCGCAGGCCCTGACGTTCCACGCCGCCGCCCGCCGTCAGCTGCGTTACTTCTGGCCGCGCGTGGTCGGTGGCCAGCCGTGGGACCTGCTCGAGAACAAGTTCCGCTACGTCGGCCAGGCCGCGACCCGGGCCAAGCTCGGCACCGAGATCGAGATCCTGCGTGACCTGGCGAGCGAGATCGAGTGGGCGAAGGCGTCGCTGATCACCCCGGACGACTACCCGGCCGTCACCGCGCGCGCCCAGCGGGACATCCCCGCCCCGGCCGCGCAGGTCGCCGAGGTCTACCGCAACTACGAAGAGCTGAAGAACGCCGCGCAGGTCCTCGACTTCGACGACCTGCTGCTGCACACGACGGCGGTGCTCGAGGAGCACGGCGTCGTCGCCGAGGAGTTCCGCGACCGCTACCGCTGCTTCGTCGTCGACGAGTACCAGGACGTCACACCGCTGCAGCAGCGCCTGCTCGACGCGTGGCTCGGCGGGCGTGACGACCTGACGGTGGTCGGCGACGCCAACCAGACCATCTACTCCTTCGGTGGCGCGTCGCCGCGGTCGCTGCTGGAGTTCACGCGGCGCTTCCCGGAGGCGACCGTCGTCCGGCTCGAACGCGACTACCGCTCCACGCCCGAGGTCGTCTCGCTGGCGAACCAGGTGATCGGCGCCGCCCGCGGCCGGCCGGCCGGCTCGCGGCTCAAGCTGATCGGCCAGCGCCCGCCGGGCCCGCAGCCGCGCTTCGCCGAGTTCGACGACGAGCAGGTCGAGGCCGGCGCCGTCGCGCGGCGCGTGCGCGAGCTGCTCGACGGCGGCGTCGCGGCGAGCGAGATCGCGGTGCTCTACCGCGTCAACGCCCAGTCCGAGGCCTACGAGTCGGCGCTGGCCGAGGCCGGCATCCCGTACCTGGTCCGCGGCGGCGAGCGGTTCTTCAACCGGCCCGAGGTCCGGCAGGCGATGTCCGCGCTGCGGACCGCGAGCGGCGACGGCAGCTCCGACCTGGTCACGACCGTGCGCTCGGTGCTCGCCCGCGTCGGCCTCACCGAGTCGCCGCCCGCCGGTGGCGCGGCCAAGGAGCGGTGGGACGCGCTGCTGGCGATCGTCGAGCTGGCCGAGGAGCTCGCCGCGACGGTGGCCGACGCGGATGTGCCGCGCTTCAACACCGAGCTGGAGCAGCGCGCGGCGGCGCAGCACCCGCCGACGGTCGAGGGCGTGACGCTCGCGTCGCTGCACGCGGCGAAGGGGCTGGAGTGGGACGCCGTGTTCCTCGTCGGCCTCGCCGAGGGCACGATGCCGATCCTGCACGCCGACGGCGACGAGGCGGCGATCGAGGAGGAGCGCCGGCTGTTCTACGTCGGCGTCACCCGGGCCCGCGAGCACCTGTGGCTGTCGTGGGCGCTCGCCCGCACGCCGGGCGCGCGCCGCAACCGCCGTCGCAGCCGCTTCCTCTACGGCCTGATCCCCGAGGACCACCCGGCCGCCCGGGCCGCGCGGTCGCAGCAGAAGCCGGCCGCGCCGGTGAAGACACGGTGCCGGGTGTGCGGCGGGCCGCTGCTGGAAACCCTCGAGGTCAAGCTCGGCCGCTGCGGGCGCTGCCCGTCGTCGGTGGACGAGAACCTGTTGGAGCGGTTGAAGTCCTGGCGCGCCGACCGCGCCCGCGAGCTGAAGGTGCCGCCGTTCGTCGTGTTCACCGACGCGACGTTGATGGCCGTCGCCGAGCAGCGCCCGGTCGACGAGTCGGCATTGGTGTCGATCTCCGGGATCGGCGCGACGAAGCTCGAGCGCTTCGGCACCGAGATCCTCGGCGTCGTTCGCGCGTCGACGGGGTCCTGATGAGGTCTTGACCGCGTCGGGACCATGATCCACGCGGCGAACCCGCTGCTCAGGGGCGATCTTCGTATCTTCGAGGATTTTCCCCGTAATTAAGTTGCCCCGGTGTGGTGGGGGGCAATAACCTGCCAGTACCGAGCCCGAAGGGCTCGGCTGGGGATCCACGTGAAGTGCCGCTCCGCGGCCGCGTGTGCAGAGTACAGACGAAGGAGGTGCCGGTGAAATGACCATCAACCTGACGCTCACGAACCCGGGCACCCGTCTGTCCTGCGCCGCGGAAGTCGCGGCTGCACAGCGCCCGGGCACCGGTGTGCCCGTGAGCGCGCACGAGATCCGTGGCACGCGTCGCGTCATGCGGGGCTGGACCACCGGCGATGTCGTCGTCTTCGGGACCGAGGGCGTTCTCGCCGCGTACCCGCAGGCCGATCTGCCGACCATCAAGCAGTTCCGTGTTCCGTTGTCGATACGGGAGCGAAGTTCCTGACCCAGTCAGGACACTGAGGCTCACGAAGGCCGCGGAACCGGAAAACCCGGATCCGCGGCCTTCGTGTTTTTGGCTGCACAACCCAAGAGGAACAGCATTGCCCAGCTCCACGCCCAAAACCGAATCCCGTACGACACCAGGAGGAACTCACATGTCTTCGGCCATCGCCTACACCGCGGGTGAGGCAATATTCGCCGACCTGCTCGACCCCGTCACCGTCCCGGACGTGGCTCTGCCCTGCCGCTCGGGCGACGCGGACCTCTGGTTCGCCGAGTCCCCGGCCGAGCTCGAGCGCGCCAAGGCGTCCTGCGCCGACTGCCCGGTTCGCGAGGCCTGCCTGGCCGGCGCGCTGGCCCGGCGTGAGCCGTGGGGCGTCTGGGGTGGCGAGATCTTCGAGCGCGGTGTCGTGATCGCGCGGAAGCGGCCCCGTGGCCGGCCGCGCAAGAACGCCACCGTCGAGCCCGCCGTCGCCAAGAGCGGCGAGCACCGGAGCGCCGCGGCATGAGCGTCGAACCGATCACCACGAGGGACCACGAAGCGCGCAAACGCGTGCACCTGCAGTTGACGAAGACCGAGATCGAGGAGATCAGCGAGATGTTGCTTTACGAAGAATTGTCCAGGGCCCGAATACGGGATCTGGAGGAAGGGGTCCGCGCCCAGCGGGCCCGGGGTAGCGCCCGTGCCGTCCGCCGATGGAGCCGCGTAGCCCGATGGGCGGCTCAGCGAGCGGAGCGGTACGAGAACCAGAGCTGAGCGAAGGCCCCTGCCGCCACGACGGCGGCAGGGGCCTGCGCGCTGTATTTGCGCTGTTCAGGCGGGTTTCGCGTGGTTGTGCCGGCCGGGTCTGGTGCCGGTTTGCCGTCGCCGGCCTTCGACGACCTCGCCGCACCCTCATTGCGCTCTCACCGGTGACGACTTGCGTTCGCCAGTCGTCACCGGTGAGAGCGGGTCGGGGCTCTGATCGGTGGGGAGACACGATTCCCCGCCCCCGCCCCCGCCCCCGCCCCCGCCCCCCGCCCCGTCTGGTTGGTGTCTGGTTGTTCGCGCGCGCCTTTCTGCCGGGTGGCGGTGTTGAATGGGGTGATGTCCGCACACACCCACGACGACATCGACTGGGCGGACCGCCTCGCCCAGCTGCGCATGGCCGACACCCTCGACGCCGAAGCACTCGCGCCCGTCGCGCGGCGCCTCCTTTCCGGAGCGGCTGATCGGCCGACCGTGGTCGACGTCGGATGTGGGGCCGGTGGGATGAGCGTGCACTTCGCGCGTGAGCTCGCCCGCGGCGCCGGGGGCACCGTCGTGCTGCTCGACGCCACACCCACGCTGCTCGCCGAAGCGCAGCGGGCTGTCGGCGCGGTCGCCGGCGAGAGCGTCGAAGTGGTCACCGTGCACGGTGACCTCGCCGGTCCCCGGCTGGCCGACCGGGTGCCCGCCGCCGACCTCGTGTGGGCGTCCGGGGTGGTGCACCACGTCGGCGATCAGCAGGCCGCGCTGCGGACCTTGGCCGGGTTGCTGCGGCCGGGCGCGGTGCTCGCCATTTCCGAAGGCGGGCTCGAAATGCGTTGCCTCCCTTGGGATCTCGGGATCGGACGGCCCGGCTTGGAGCATCGGCTGCTCGCCGCGCGGGCCGAGTGGTTCGCCGCGATGCGGGCCGGCATCGCGGGCAGTGTCGCCATGCCCTACGGCTGGCCGTGCGCGCTTCGCGAGGCCGGGCTCGAGGACGTCGAGTCGTTCGGCGCGCTCATCGACCACCCGATGCCCGGCTCGGACCTGTTGCGCGAGTACGTGGTGCACCGCATCGGCTGGCTCGGCGAGTCGACGAGCGATCGTCTCGACGCCGACGACCGCGCGACGATCGCCGCCCTCACCGACCCGGCCGGCCCGGACTTCCTCGGCGACCGTCCGGATCTGTACCTGTTCGGCGCCAAGGCAATCCACAGTGGACGGTCGCGATGAGCGCCCCGGAACCGGTCGGGTGCACGCGCTGCGGGCGCACCCGCGGCGCCGACGACGACCCGGCTACGGTGCTCGCCTGGGTGTCCACCCGCGAGCGCGGCACGCTGCGATGGTTGTGCCCGGACTGCGCGCGGCAGCACGTGCGCGACATCGAGGGCAAGCTGCCGGACGAATACTGGTGATCACGACGCTCCTTCGCGGTAGTAGGGGTGTCGGGCGGTTCAGCAGGGCAGGCTCGACGCCTGGCCGAGCCGCGTGGCGGACGAATGGGCTGGCCATCCTGGCAGGCTCACACCGCGCCGCCCCCGGCTAGAGGCAGTGCGCGGACTCGGGCTTGCGGTTCCGCAAGCGGTGCTCTCGGCGGGCTTATGTCGCCGCCGGTCGTGGGCTGGAGCTGGGCTCGGACCTGGGGTGCGGTTCGGGCGGGCGGTGCGGACGCCTTGACGGGCTCATCTTGTCGCCGATCGAGGGCTGGAACAGGACGCGGACTCTGGGTGCGGTTCCGCGAGCAGCGCGGACGCTTTGGCGGCTTATGTCGTCGCCGGTCGAGGGTTGGAGCTGGGCTCGGACCTGGGGTGCGGTTCGGGCGGGCGGTGCGGACGCCTTGACGGGCTCATGTCGCTGTCGGGTCATGGGCTGGAGCAGGCTCGGACTTGAGGTGCAGGTCGGGCGGGCGGTGCGGACGCCTTGAACGGGCTCATGTCGTCGCCGATCGAGGGCTGGAGCTGGGCGTGGACTCGGGCTTGCGGGTTCCCTCAGGCGGTGCGGATGCTCTCGTCGGTTTCATGTCGCCGTCGGTCGAGGGCTGAGCAGGCTCGGGCTTGGGAGTGGAGTTCGCGCGGGGCGAGTGCATGCGTTCGGCTTGCTCAAGTTGCACCGCCGATCAAGGGCCGGGGCGGAGCGTGGGTTCGGGAGTGCGGTTCCCTGAGCCGCTCGTGCCGGGTCGTCTGTTGAGGGTTGGAGCGGTGCTGGGGTTCGAAGGCGGGTTGCCGAGCGCCGCAAATGCCCTTGGCCGGCTCATGCTGCGTCGCCGATCGGGGGCGTGGTCAGGGCCCGGACTCGGGGGCGGGGTGTCCGGGATGCCTCGCCGTAGGCCTGGACCAGCTCCTTCGCCACGTCGCGGGGGACCTGGCGTAGCTGGCGGACCGTGCAGCGGACCAGGATGATTCCCGTGGCCGCCAGGGCCAGGTGGGTGAAGCCGCCCGGGGAGCTGGGGCCGCAGCGGTACTGCCAGGCCAGGCCGATCTCGTCCCACCACGCGTCGGCCTCGCCGATGCGGCGGCCGCGGCGGTCGCAGATCGTGACGTCCCAGTTCGGCGGTGGGAGCAGGGCCGTGTCCAGGACTCGCGCCGCCAGGCCGTGCGCGCGGATCGGGCCTTCGTCGAGTCGGCGCAGGACCTTCCGGACCGCCGACGAGCCGCGCTGCGGACCCGCCTCGAGTTCGGCCAGGAGCTGCTGCCGGTCGCACAGCCCCCAGTAGAGCGGCAGGGTCAGCAGCTGCCGGATCCGTGCCGGGTCGGGTTCGGCACGCGCCAGGTCCAGGGCCGCGCGGGCCGGTGGGGCGAACGGCAGGCCGTCCACCAGCACCGGATCCGGCAGCCGGGACGTCCGGGTCGCGTGGATCCCCGCCTTCGCCGCGACGCGGCAGTAGTCGGGCACCAGCAGCTCGATCTCGCCGGCCGCGGGGCACTTCACGCCGTGGGCCCGCAGGGCGTCGGCGCCGCTGATCACCACCTTCGACCCGTACCGCACGATCGCGGCGTGCAGCAGGTGCTGCCGCGTCGGCGCGGTGTTGCGCAGCAGGACGACACCGGGGTGCAGGCGGCGCCACGGCCCGCCGGGGCCGCAGAGCCGCCGGGTTCTTCGATCGGACACCCCGGCCCTGCGTAGCTGTTCGAGGTTCATCACCTCGCACGTGTCGGGGTTACCGAGGGCGAGAGGATCAATGCGATGCGTAGCGGTCATGGATCGAGCATGAACGCTCCTCCAACCGGGTGGAACCCCGCTTCCCGCAGCTGTGGACAACTCGCCGGAATCCGCCCGTTCGCGGCCCGGCCTGTGGACAACTCAGCCGGCGAAACCGGGCTGCCAGCGCTCCACGATGCCCCGCGCCGGGATCTCCGCGTCGAGCTGGCAGAGGATGCCCGTCGAGCCCGCCGTGACGCGGTGGATCATCAGGTACTCGGGCGGCAGGTTGAGGGAACGGCCGACCCGGAAGTCGTTGCCGCGGCTGTCGCCGACCCGCCCCGCCTGCCGCTGCATCCACTTGCGCGTGAAGTGGAACGTCGGCTCGGCCAGCGGCTCGGTGAACGGCGCCAGGTAGCCGAGCACCTCGTCCGCGGTCAAGTCGCTGTCCGGCCGGATGAACCGGTTCTCGCGCAGCAAGCGCATCAGCTCGGCGGACTCGCCGTCGAGGGCCAGCCGGGTCATCTCGCCCAGGTGGCGGGGGATGCCCTCGGGCAGCCGCGCCACGCCGCCGAAGTCGATGACGCACAGCCTGTCGTCCGGGGTGATCATGAAGTTGCCCGGGTGCGGGTCCGAGTGCAGCAGGTGGACGCGCTCGGGCGACGAGTAGTGGAACTCCGCCAGCAGCCGGCCGGCCAGGTTCCGCGTCTCGCGGTCGCCGTCGGCGATCACCTTCGACAGCGGCGTGCCGGTGACCCACTCCGTCACGACGACCTTCGGCGCGCTGGCGACGACGCGCGGCACCAGGATGCCGGGGTCGCCGTCGAACGCCTTCGCGAAGGCCCGCTGGTGCTGGGCCTCGGACTGGTAGTCGAGCTCCTCGTTCATCCGCGCGGCGAGCTCGGCCAGCAGGGGTTTGACCTCGGTGCCGGGCACGAACGCCTGGAACAGCCTGCTGAACCGCTGCAGCTGCCGCAGGTCGCTGCGCAGCGCCTCGTCGGCCCCCGGGTACTGGACCTTGACCGCGACCTCGCGCCCGTCGTGCCAGACCGCGCGGTGCACCTGGCCGATGCTCGCGGCCGCCGCGGGCTCGTCGTCGAACGACGTGAACCGGCCGGCCCAGCTGCGGCCCAGCTGCTCGGCGAGGACCCGGTGGGTCTGCCGGGCCGCCATCGGCGGCGCCGCGGCCTGCAGCTTCGTCAGCGCTTCGCGGTAGGGCTTCGCCATGTCGTCCGGCACCGCAGCCTCGAACACGCTCAGCGCCTGGCCGAACTTCATGGCCCCGCCCTTGAGCGTGCCGAGCACCTCGAACAGCTGCTCCGCGGCCTTGGCCGAGAGCGTCGCGTTCACCTGCTCCGCGCTCTGGCCGGCCAGCCGCTTGCCCCAGCCGGTGACGGCCCGCCCGGCCATCCCGAGCGGGAGGCTGGCGAGCTTGGCGGTGCGGGCCGCACCCTTGCTCGGCATCGCGGTGTCACGATCGGCGGCGTCGCGGAAGTCGGTCACCCCGTCGATTCTGCCTTGCGCACGCGGCCGGGCGCAGCCTGCTCGTGACGTCTTAGTGGTCTACGTCTCCTGGGGCGGCGCGGGTGGACCACATCCGCACCGCGGATGCGGTGGCCAGCCGCGGTGGCGGATGCGGCCGTCGAAGGCGTCGAACTCGAGGGTCGCGTTCCACGCCGGCGGCGCCAGCTCGGCGGGGGAGAGCAGCCGCATGGCCTGGGCGACGGCCAGGGACGCGCACGCCTGGACCGCGCCGAGGTCGGGCCGCTGGTGCCGGCCGGCGAGCTGGCCGGCGACCCGCGGCCAGCACGGGTCGAGGTCGGTCCGGTGCAGGTCGGCGCAGCGCAGGCACGAACTCCGGCCCGGCACCACCAGCGGCCCGACGATGCCGGTCCCGTCGCGCACGCGGACCGCCAGGTGGGGAACGCCGTCCTCCATCAGCTCCGCGACGACCTCGGGCGCGGGCACGATGGCGTCGGTGAGCAGCACCAGGTCGGGGTACCGGTCGTGGAGCCGGGTGACGCGGACCCGCGGGTCGACCCGGCGGAGCAGGTCGGCGAGGGCGTGGCGCCGGGGACGGCCCAGATCCGCCTCGGTGAAGCCGGAGCCGAGGTCGTGTTCGGCCACCGTGCCGGGCAGCCGCGGCTCGACGTGCCCGATCCCGGCGTTGGCCAGCAGGATCGCCACGGCGACCGCCAGCCGGCCGTCGCCGTGCACCGAGATCGCCGTCGTGCGCCGCCGGTCGGTCAGCGCGGCCTGGTGGTGACGGGCTCGCAGCGACCACAGACCCGACTCGCCGCGAAGCGCGGCGCGATCGGCCGAGCCGGCCTCGGTGACCAGGCCGAGGGCGGTCAGCTGGAGCAGGAGGGCGCGCAGCTGATCACGGTGTTCGCTCTCGGCGAGCAGAACCCGCTCGACGGGCGCCTGGCCGTCGAGCAGCCGCAACCGCGTGACGAGGTTCGGAGGCAGGCCTTCGATGGCCACGCCGTGACGCGGATCGAGGCCGATCTGGATCTCGCCGGGGCCGCGTTCCAGCACGGTCAGGCCCGGGAGCAGGGCGGGAAAGGCCGGCAGCAGCACCGGTGGCATGTCCGCGGGGGAGAGCAGCATGTCCGCAGAATCGCACCCGCCGGCGACCCGCAGACGTCCGAACGACCCGGAAGCGCCGAGTTATCCACAGGTGGGAGTAGTTGTGGACAACTCGCGTCTGTGACCTTAAGGCGCTCGGAGTTGTCGGTGGGTGGCCTTACCGTTGTCGAGTGGTCGAAGCACGGATGCCCTCGCTGAGGGGTCGAGGGGAAGACAACCCCTCATCGGACACACCCGAACACAAGGTCGAAGTGCGGCGCAGCCAGCGCCGGCACCGGACGGTCACCGCGTACTGGAACGACGACACGCTCGTCGTGCTCATCCCGGCGCGGATGACGAGGGCGGAGGAGAAACACTGGGTCGCCGAGATGGAGCGCAAGCTGCAGCGCTCGGAACCACGTCGGCCGGCGTCCCCGAAGGCGTCGGACGAAGCCCTGCTGACGCGCTGCGCGCAGCTGTCGGGAAAGTACCTGGGCGGCACCGCGGTACCGGCGAGCGTCCGCTGGGTGCCGCCGATGCGCACGCGGTGGGCGTCCTGCACACCGGTCGACGCGACCATCCGGGTCAGCGACCGGCTGCGGAAGGTCCCGCCGTGGGTCCTGGACTACGTCCTGGTGCACGAGCTGGCGCACCTGCGCGAGCCCGGGCACGACGCGGCGTTCTGGGCGTTGGTGCAGCGGTACCCGAAAGCGGAGCGCGCGATGGGGTATCTCGAAGGACTGTCGGCGGCCGCCGGGTGGGGGATCTCCACCGAGGACTGACCGGGTGACGGTTTCGGACGGAACCGGGGTGATCCGCTGGTGCGGGTCACCCCGGTTGCGTTTGAGGGCGCGGGCTGGCGAACTCGTGAAGGGTCGGTTCCCGCGCCTGGAGGGTCGGCCGGCGTGCTTGGGTGATCGGCTCGCGTACCTGAGTGGACGACACGCGTACCTGGATGGACGACACGCGTACCTGGAGGGTCGGTTCGCGTGCCTGGACGGACGACACGCGTACCTGGAGGGTCGGTTCGCGTGCCTGGAGGGTCGACTCGCGTGATTGGGGGGTCGACACGGTGGGTGGGCGGGGGGACGGGAACGGGCGCCTCGCGGTGGCGGGGCGCCCGGTCCAGGGGTGAAGCTCAGCTTTTGGTGTCGTCCGGGGTGTCGTCGCCGGTCGGGGGGTCCGCTTTCTCCCGCTCTTCGCGCTCCGTGCGCTCCAGCTCGGCCATCGGGTCCAGGTCGTCCGCCGTGCCGCTCCGGCCGACTCGCGCCGAGAAGTCCAGGGGCTCGTCGAGGTCCTCGGCCGTCGGCATCAGGTCCGGGTGGGACCACAGGGCGTCGCGCTTCTCGATGCCGTGCTGCTCGCCCACCATGTTCCACAGCGTCGACGCCGCTCGCATGCGGCGGGGGCGCAGTTCCAGGCCGACCAAGGTCGCGAACGTCTGCTCGGCGGGGCCACCCGTCGCGCGGCGGCGGCGCAGGGTCTCGCGCAGCGCGTCCGCACCCGGGAGTCGGTCGCCGACCGCTTCGGCCACGACGACGTCGACCCAGCCTTCGACCAGGGCGAGCAACGTCTCCAGGCGGTTCAGCGCGCCCTTCTGCTCCTCCGTCGTCTGCGGCTCCAGCAGCCCGGACGACATGGCCTCTTCGATGCTCGCCGGGTTCGACGGGTCGATCTGGCCGGCCAGGGACTCCAGCGCCGACGTGTCGACCGAGATCCCGTGGGCGAACTCCTCGACCGTCGCCAGCAGCCGCTGACGCAGCCACGGCACGTGCGTGAAGAGCCGTTGGTGCGCCGCTTCGCGGGCGGCCAGGAACACGAGGATCTCGCTGTTCGGCAGCTCCAGACCCTCGGCGAACTTCTCGATGTTCGCCGGCAGCAGCGCCGACGTCCCGGGGGGCGCCAGCGGCAGGCCGATCTCGGACGACGTCAGCATCTCCGACGCGAGCTGCGCCAGCGCGCTGCCGAGCTGGGAGCCGAAGGCCATCCCGCCCATCTGCCCCATCATCTGCATCAGCGGGCCGGCGGCCTGCTTGGCCTCTTCCGGCAGCGCCTCCATCCAGGCACCCGAGATCCGCTGGGCGACCGGGTCGCAGAGCCGCTGCCACGTCGGGAGCGTCTTCTCCACCCAGGTGCGCGGCGACCAGGCGACCGTCGACGTCGCGCCCGCGGGCAGGAACGTCGCCGGGTCGAGCCACATCTCGGCGAGGTGGGCCGCGTCACGCACGGCGGCGTTCGAGTCGTCACCGCCGGAGAAACCGAGCCGGCTCTCGCCGGTGTTGCCGGCGCTGCCCAGGTTCTGCAGGGCGATCTGCTTGGCGAGATCGTAGTTCACCGGCCCGCTGGAAGTGCCGGCCTGACTGAGCATCTGGCCCAGTTGGCTCAGCATCTGACCGAGCTGGTTGAAGGCCTCGGCGCCGGACTGCTGCCCGCCCTCCGAGGGGTCGTTCTCACCTCGTTTGTCGGGATCGGAAGGTCCGAAGCCGAACGGGGGTTTGCTCATGGGTCCACCGTACGCGGGTCGGGCGCCCCGGAGCGCGTCAACCGGACCCATGTGCGTGGCCTTCACCGAGAAGCGAACACGGTCACCGTACGCTGTCGGGCGTGACCAAGTCCTCCGAGGAGAGCACCGAGACCGCCCCCGCGACGACCCCGCCGGAAACTCCGCCGGAGCGGACCGGCGAGGCCCGGCGGATGACCCGCCGAGGCTGGACGCTCGTGGTCAGCGGCTCGCTGTTCCTGGTGTTCGTGGTGCTCGGTTCGGTCGTGCCGGTGCCGTTCGTGGCGATCAGCCCGGGCCCGACCTACGACACGCTCGGTCGCGACGCCGCGGGCAACCCGGTCATCCAGGTCGCCGGTCACAGCACCTTCCAGACCACCGGCGAGCTGCGGATGACGACCGTCTCCCTGCACGACGGCGTCACCCTGTTCCAGGGCCTCGGCTTCTGGGCGAGCGGCCGGTACGCGCTGGCGCCGCGCGAGGAGTACTTCAAGCCCGGCGAGACCAACGAGCAGGTCAAGCAGGAGAACATCCAGCAGCTGCAGGACTCGCAGACCAACGCCCAGGTCGCCGCGCTGCGCAAGCTCGGCTACCCGGTCAAGGTGCTGGCGAAGGAGATCGTCTCCGGCAGCCCCGCCGACCACGTGCTGGCCCCCGGCGACAAGCTGATCACGGTCAACAACAAGAAGATCGTCGAGGCCGGGGACGTGCGGGCCGCGCTGGCCGGCACCCTGCCCGGCCAGACCGTGCAGATCACCTTCCAGTCCGACGGCCAGCCGGAGCGGACCGTGCCGCTCACCCTCGCTTCGCGTCCCGACCGCAAGGAGGGCTTCATCGGCCTCACCGCGGTCGACCGGGCCGACGCGCCGTTCAACGTGACCATCTCGCTGCAGGACGTCGGCGGCCCGTCGGCCGGGCTGATGTTCACCCTCGCGATCATCGACCGGCTCCAGCCCGGCGACCTGGCCGGCGGGCGGCACATCGCCGGCACCGGCGAGATCACCGAGACGGGTGAGGTCGACCCGATCGGCGGGATCTCGTTCAAGGTCGTCGGCGCCCGCGAGGCCGGGGCCACCGACTTCCTCGTGCCCGAGCACAACTGCGCCGAGGCCAAGACCACGGCGCCGTCGGGGCTGAACCTCATCAAGGTGTCCACACTGGACGACGCGCTCGCCCAGCTGGCCAACCTCAAGGCGGGACGGCCGACCGCGTCGTGCTGAGCGGCCGGGCACCCAGCGGCCGTCAGGGGATCAGCGTCGCCTTCAACGCCTCGATCAGATTCGGGGCCAGGTCGGGGCTTTCCACGATCTCGTCGATGCTCTCGTCGCCGTCTTCGGCCGTGCCGATCCCGCGCAGGCGCATGACGCACGAGCGGTCGCCCTCGCGCAGCACCGCGGCCACCAGCCGGGCCTCGGTCCGCTGGGGGTGGTCGGCGGCCGCGCGCCGCAGGCTCTCCGCGTCCGCCTCGGCGACGTCCGGCAGCTCCGACTCCGAGCCCGGCGGCAGCACGATGATCTCCTGCGCCAGCGCGCACCCGATGACCAGATCGGGCCAGGCGATCCGGCCCAGCGCCTCGGCGAGGTCGCCCTCGGGCAGGGCCTCCTGCGCCACCGGCGTCAGCGGGTTGGCCCGGTCCAGCTGCCCGGCCAGCTCCGGCTGCTCGTCCAGCAGCGCCGCCGTCGGCACCAGGGCGAACAGCTGCGGCGGCTGGTCCCAGCCGGCCGCGGCCATGAACTCCTCGATCTCACGGGCGAGTGCGGCGACACCGGGGACGGCCGGGTGCGGTTCGTTCATGCGCACATGGTCGCAGGCGCCCCCGTGCGACGGCGTCGCGAGTCCGGTTTGGGCGGGTCCCGGGAACTTCCCCCGGCATCCGTAGAGTTAGGTCACCAGGGGGCGCACGCGCCCCCGTGTAAGCATTCACGAAGACAGGAGCGTGTGCCGTGGCGACTCGGCCCCCGGTGAGCCTGCCGAAGCTGTCCCGGCGCAGCCGGATCCTCCTCATCATCGCCGCGGTGATCGTGCTCGCGTTGTTGCTGGGGGCCCGCCTGCTGGACACGTACGTCGACTGGCTGTGGTTCGGCGAGGTCGGCGCGCGATCGGTGTTCACCACCCAGCTGGTCACTCGCATCGTGCTCTTCTTCGCCGTCGGGTTGCTCGTCGGCGGAGCCCTCGCGATCAGCCTGATGATCGCCTACCGCAGCCGCCCGGTGTTCGTGCCGATCTCCGGCGCCGACGACCCGCTGGCGCGCTACCGCTCCGCGATCGTCGCCCGGATCCGCCTCTTCGGCATCGGCATCCCGGTGCTCACCGGCCTCATCGCCGGGCTGTCCGCCCAGGGCGACTGGCAGGTCGTGCAGCTGTTCCTCAACGGCACCTCGTTCGGCCAGACCGATCCCGAGTTCGGCAACGACGTCGGCTTCTACGCCTTCGACCTGCCGTTCTTCAACTGGCTGCTCGGCTGGCTGTTCATCACCGTCGTCATCTCCTTCTTCGGCGCGCTGATCTCGCACTACGTCTTCGGCGGCATCCGGCTCGCCGGCAAGGGCGGCCAGCTCGCCGGCCCGACCCGCGCGCAGCTCGCCATCACGGTCGGCCTCTTCGTGCTGCTGAAGGCCGCGGAGTACTTCTTCGACCGGTACAACCTGCTGTTGTCCGACCGGGGCGCGCCGCTGTTCATCGGCGCCACCTACACCGACCTGAACGCGGTCCTGCCCGCCAAGCTGATCCTGCTGTGCATCTCGGTGATCTGCGCGATCGCGTTCTTCGCCGGCGCGTTCCTGCGCAACCTGCAGCTGCCGGCCATCGCGCTCGTGCTGCTGATCCTGTCGAGCATCCTGGTCGGCGTCGCCTGGCCCGCCATCCTCGACCAGTTCTCGGTGAAGCCGAACGCGAACGAGAAGGAAGCGACGTCCATCCAGCGCAACATGGACGCCACCCGCAAGGCGTTCGGCCTGACCGACGTCCAGTACCAGCAGTACACCGGCAAGTCCGACGCGACCGCGGCCCAGGTCAACGCCGACACCGGGACGATGTCGAACATCCGGCTGCTCGACCCGAACGTCCTCTCCGACACGTTCACCCAGCGCGTCGGCCGCGAAAACTTCTACGGTTTCCCGGCCAAGCTCGACATCGACCGCTACACCGTCGGCGGCACCACGCAGGACTACATCGTCGCGGCCAAGGAGATCAAGACCGAGGGCCTGACCGGCAACCAGACCAGCTGGATCAACAAGCACCTCGTCTACACCCACGGCAACGGCTTCGTCGCCGCGCCGGCCAACACGATCGACCGCGCGGTCAAGGACGCCAACTCCGACGGCGGCTACCCGATCGCCACCACCAGCGACACCCAGAACCCGACCGGCGCCGGTGCCAACGGCGGCGCCCCCGGCATCGAGGTCAAGCAGCCCCGCATCTACTACGGCGAGCTGTCCGCCGCAGACTCCGACTACGCCATCGTCGGCGGCACCTCGGGCAACGCGCCCGGCGAGTACGACACCGCCACCGACCGCTACACCTACAACGGCACCGGCGGCGTCCCGATCGACAACTGGTTCAACCGCCTGGCCTTCGCCGCCGAGTACGGCGAACGGAACATCCTGTTCTCCGACGCCATCGGCGACAACTCGAAGATCATGTACAACCGCGACCCGCGCGATCGCGTCAGCAAGGTCGCGCCGTGGCTGACCCTCGACGGCGACCCGTACCCCGCGGTCGTCGACGGCAAGATCCAGTGGATCATCGACGGCTACACCACCATCAACAACTTCCCGTACTCGCAGCAGACGCAGCTCGGCGCGGCCACGAACGACTCCCTCAACGGCGTCGCGCGCCAGGGCAACAGCTCCATCAACTACATCCGGAACTCGGTCAAGGCCACGGTCGACGCCTTCAACGGCACCGTGAACCTGTATTCGATCGACGACAAGGAACCGGTCCTCAACGCCTGGGAGAAGGTCTTCCCCGGACTCGTGAAACCCAGCTCCGAGATCTCCCCGGACCTGCGATCCCACTTCCGGTACCCCGAAGACCTCTTCAAGATCCAGCGTGAGCTCCTGTCCCGCTACCACGTGAGCAACCCGCAGGAGTTCTACTCCCAGCAGGCCTTCTGGAGCGTCCCGCAGGACCCGACCGCCGAAGGCGGCGCCAACCCCGCCGCGGCCGGCGCCGCCAACCAGCCCGGTTACTACGTCCTCGCCGACACCCCGGGCCAGACCAAACCGACGTTCCAGCTGACCAGCTCCCTCACCGGCCTCCAACGCCAGTACCTCGCGTCCTGGATGTCGGTGTCCTCCGACCCGGTCGACTACGGCAAGATCCGCGTCCTCCAGCTGCCCAGCGCGGCCACCGGAGCCACCCAGGTCGACGGACCGGTCCAGGTCCAGAACCGGTTCCAGAGCGATCCACGCGTCGCGCAGGACCGGACCCTGTTCAACAACCCCAACGTCATCCCGATCTACGGCAACCTGATCACGCTGCCGGTCGCCGAAGGGTTCCTCTACGTCGAACCCGTCTACATCCGGCAGCGCAACCAGAACAGCTACCCGCAGCTGGCCCGCGTCCTTGTCTCCTACGGACCCAAGGTCGGCTACGGCGCCACCCTCCAGGAAGCTCTCGACCAGGTCTTCGGCACCGGAACGTCCACGACCACACCACCCCAGACCGGCCAGCCGACGACGACCACGCCGACCACACCGACCACGACACCGCCCAACACCGGCGGCGGCAACGCGGCCCTCGACAAGGCCGCCGCCGACATCGAAGCGGCCATCGTGAAACTCCAAGCCGCCCAGAAATCCGGCAACTTCGCCGACCAGGGAGCGGCCCTGGCCGCCCTCGACACGGCCGCGAAGGCCTACCAATCGGCCAAGGCACAACCGGCCACCACACCCAGCACCACCCCCACCAGCCAGCCCGGCGGGTGACGTCGATTACCTAAGTGACCCCTGCTTTGCGCCCCACGGAAACCAAGGCGTAAAGTAAGGGACACGACGCGGGGTGGAGCAGCTCGGTAGCTCGCTGGGCTCATAACCCAGAGGTCGCAGGTTCAAATCCTGTCCCCGCTACGGATGTAGGAGGCCTGTGCCGACGGAATGCGTCGGCCGGGCCTCCTTCGCATTCCCCCTGGGGGTCGGACCCCCAGACCCCCGCCAGGGGGGCTTCGCCGCCCCTGGACCCCCCTTCGTGTGGCTGGGTTCTCAGGTCAGCCAGCCCTTGGTCTTCCCAGTTGTGTTTGCTACGTGGCCGTCTGGGCGGATCAGGGCCCTTGTCAGGTCCGGCCAGGGGAGTTCGGGTACTGCTGCTACCTCTACGTCGGGGTGTGGGGGTTCTGTGGGGGTTGTGGTCAGCAGGACGAACTTTCCCTTGTGGAACCAGTCGCTTGCGTGGCCCGTCCTGGTTTTGAAGTCCGGTAGGCGGGTTCCTGTTGCCGGGTGGGCGTTCTGGGGGGCCTTGTAGCTGATGCTCAGGCCTGATACCAAGCCTGACAAGTAATGCTGGGCTTCCGGGAGTTCGGACATCGCCCGGAAGACTGTTCGCAGCGCCAAAAGCTCGGGGGTCGCGGGGATCAGCGCCGACTGGGCCGCTACGTTTTGTACTACTGCCTCCGCCACCGGGCGGCGTTCCTGTTCGTAGGAGTCCAGCAGGTTCGTCGGGGCCTTGCTTTTCAGCTGTGCGGCCAGTTTCCAGCCCAGGTTCATGGCGTCCTGGACACCCAGGTTGAGACCCTGGCCTCCTGCCGGGAAATGCGTGTGGGCTGCGTCGCCCGCCAGGAGAACCCGGCCTACTCGGTACTTCGCGGCCAGCCTCGAGTCGTCTCCGAAACGGGAAGCCCAGCGGATCTCTTCGACCTTCGTCTCCGCGCCGTACGTCTTGGTGATCACGTCGCGGACTTCTCCGTCCGTCACTTCCGCTCGGAGGTTCGCCGGGCGGTTCAGGCGGTCTCCGTAGGCCAGGCGGTACAGGTTCGGTTCCGACAGCGGGATCAGGCCCGTGTACTTGCCGACGCCGTCCGCGGTGACGATGTTGCGCATCGAGCGCCACTCGCTCTGGGCGCCTGGTGGGGTTGCCGCGAACCGGACGTCCGCCACCACTCCGTGGCCTCGGCCGTCGATACCCTCGAACGGCAGCCGCAGTGCTTTGCGGACGGCGCTTCGGCCGCCGTCGCAGCCCACCAGGTACGCCGCTCGGATCGTCGTGGTGGTCGTGGTGACCGTGACGCCTTCGGCGTCCTGGGTGAAGCTCGTCAGCTCCTGGCCTCTGAGGACCTTCGTGCCCTGCTCGGCCAGGCGCTCCTCCAGCGCCGCCTCCACTTGGGCCTGAGGGATGCCCAGCTGGTACGGGTGGCGCGTGTCCCACCCGGCGTAACTCACCGGGAGCATCGCGAAATGGCCCTCCGCGACCGTCGCGAACGACCGCTGCTCCGCCCGGCCCAGCAGGCCGCGCAGGTCCAGGACCTCCGCGGTGCGTGGCTGGAGGTTCAAGGCCTTCGACAGGCCGGTGCGCTCCGCCAGGCGCTCCAGCACCACGACGTCCACCCCGGCCAGGGCCAGCTCGTTCGCCAGCATCAGCCCGGTCGGCCCCGCCCCGGCGACGACCACCTCCGCCGTCAGCTCGTCCATGAAATCCCCTTAACAACGTTAAATTGACGTGTCCCGAGGATGCCCTTAACATCGTTAAACTGTCAAGCCGGGAAGCTGAGGAGACCGCGAACATGGCCCTGACCAGGCGGGACATCGCCCGCGCCGGGCTGAAGCTGCTCAACGAGGTCGGCCTGAACGGGCTCACGCTGCGGCTCATCGCCGCCGATCTCGGCGTCAAGGCGCCGGCGCTCTACTGGCACCTGAAGAGCAAGCAGGAGCTGCTCGACGAGATGGCGACCCAGATGTACGCCGACGCGGACCGGGAGCCGCCGGAGCCGCTGGGGGAGTGGGAGACCGTCGCCTACCGCGCCCGGGCGCTGCGCCGGATGATGCTGGGCTACCGCGACGGCGGGAAGGTCTTCGCCGGGACCTACCTCGGCGACCTGGGCCTGGTCGGGGAGCACCCGTTCCGCCGGAGCGTCGACGCCGGCCTGGACCGGCGGCGGGCCGACCAGGTGCTCTTCACGGTCTACAGCTTCGTCGTCGGCTTCACCATCGAAGAGCAGGCCGTCTACCCGGTGCCGGGGCAGCTGGACGAGCGCTACCGCGGGGCGCCGGGCGGCGCGGTGCTCACGGACGTCGACGCGCGGTTCGACGACGGCCTGGAGATCGTCCTCGGTGGGGCCCGGGGCTGGCTCGAGACGGGATAACCCCAGGTCAGCGAGTTTCGGTACCCCCCGTGTAAAGGCCTTGGCGACCCCGTGTAATCTTTCTCAAGTACCACAACGGCGCGGGGTGGAGCAGCTCGGTAGCTCGCTGGGCTCATAACCCAGAGGTCGCAGGTTCAAATCCTGTCCCCGCTACCACCAAGAGGCGCGTTCTCGGGAAACCGGGAACGCGCCTCTTTTGTCATGTTCGTACGACTTTCGCCGCCGACTTTTCCGCGAAACTGTCGAATGACTGCGGATTCCGTCGGATGAAGCCGGGTTTCGCGTGGTTGCGGTGCGTGTCCACAGTGGGCCAACTGAGGACGGTCGTCCGCCGAACTCACCTGCCTGGTGGTTGTCAGGGCCGTCCGCATGCGGCTGGTCGGACCAATGTGTGGCCACCGTGGTTGCGCTGCGTGTCCGGGGTCCACTGTGGACCAGAGCGGATTGGGCCGAACGAGGGGATCTCACTAGCCACAATGGACAGATCTGCTGACCACTGTGGACACAGGCGCCGATAAGTGGGAATGTAGAGGGCGTGTCCGAATTGAATGCAACAGCCGCCGCCCTGCTCGGTCTGCTCCACGACGGTCCCGCCACCGGCGGGCAGCTCGTCGCGGGCGCCGGTGAGCGCTTCGGTGCCTTCTTCAGCGTCACCCGCAGCCAGGTGTACCGGGAGCTCCCGGCGCTGTCCAAGGAAGGTCTCGTCCGGCTCGGCAAGCAGGGTCCGCGCTCCAGCCAGCAGTACCTGATCACCGCCGCCGGCAAGAAGGCCTTCAAGGCCTGGCTGACGTCCGAGGCCGGTCCCGACCACCTGCGCAGCCCGCTCATCCTGCGGCTCGTGCACGCCGGGTCGTTGACCGCGAAGCAGCGCGGGTCGCTGCTCGAGTCGGCGCGCACCAGCTACGGCCAGCAGCTCGACGACGCGAAGACGGCCACCAAGTCGGCCGAAGGGCCCTACGAAAAGGCCGTCGCCGAGTTCGCCCAGGCGCAGGCCAAGGCCGCGCTGAAGCTGCTCGACGCCATCCCGTCGGCCTGACGTTCACGCGCCCACGACCGGTGCTCGCGACCGGTCGTGGGTTTTGCCGTAACCTCGACAAACGTGAGTGATGAGTTCGACGCGGCGTTGAAGGACCTGACCGGCAAGCTGACGCAGATCGAGTCGGTGATGGACCTCGACGCGTTGCGCGCGCAGGTGGCCGACCTGGAGCAGCAGGCTTCGAGCCCCAACCTCTGGGACGACCCCGAAGCGGCGCAGAAGGTGACCAGCCAGCTCTCCCACCGGCAGAGCGAGCTGCGGCGGGTCAACGACCTGCGCCAGCGGCTCGACGACCTGGGCGTGCTGTACGAGCTCGCCGGTGACGAGGGTGACGCCGGCAGTATGGGCGAGGCCGAGGGTGAGCTGACCGAACTCGGCAAGGCCATCGACGGCCTCGAGGTCCGCACCCTGCTCTCCGGCGAGTACGACGACCGCAACGCCGTCGTCACCATCCGCTCCGAGGCCGGCGGCGTCGACGCCGCGGACTTCGCCGAGATGCTGCTTCGCATGTACATGCGCTGGGCCGAGCGGCACGGCTACCCGACCAACGTCTACGACATCTCCTACGCCGAAGAGGCGGGCATCAAGTCGGCGACGTTCACGGTGACCGCCCCCTACGTCTACGGCACCCTCTCGGTCGAGCAGGGCACCCACCGGCTCGTCCGGATCTCGCCGTTCGACAACCAGGGCCGCCGCCAGACGTCGTTCGCGCACGTCGAGGTGCTGCCCGAGGTCGAAGAGGTCGACCACGTCGACATCGCGGAGAAGGACATCCGCGTCGACGTCTACCGCTCGTCGGGCCCCGGCGGCCAGAGCGTCAACACGACCGACTCCGCGGTGCGCATCACGCACCTGCCGACCGGCATCGTCGTCTCCTGCCAGAACGAGAAGTCGCAGCTGCAGAACAAGGCCGCCGCGCTGAAGGTCCTCCAGGCCCGGCTGATGCTGCGGAAGAAGGAAGAAGAGCGCGCCGAGATGGACGCGCTCAAGGACGGCGGCTCCAGCTGGGGCAACCAGATGCGCTCCTACGTGCTGCACCCGTACCAGATGGTGAAGGACCTGCGGACCGAGTTCGAGGTCGGCAACCCGTCCGCGGTGCTCGACGGCGAGATCGACGGCTTCCTCGACGCCGGCATCCGCTGGCGGAAGCAGTCCGCTGCCGTTTAACGGTGCAAGGGGTGGTTGTGTGACCGCTCACCGTGCGCAAACGCCCCTTGCTCCACCCGGGTGGCACAGGCAACCGGGGCTTCACGAGACCGGTGGGTAGTATGCCGAATCGTGATCCGGCTCGAAGAGGTTTCCAAGGTCTACAAGACCTCGACGCGGCCCGCGCTCGAGCGGGTGTCCGTCGACATCGAAAAGGGTGAGTTCGTCTTCCTCATCGGTCCTTCGGGATCGGGGAAGTCGACCTTTCTCCGGCTCCTGCTGCGCGAAGAGACTCCCAGCAAGGGCCGCGTGGTGGTGTCCAACTTCGACGTCGCCAAGCTGGCCCGCCGCCGGGTCCCCCGCCTGCGGCAGACCATCGGCTGCGTCTTCCAGGACTTCCGCCTGCTGGCCAACAAGACCGTCGCGGAGAACGTCGCGTTCGCCCTCGAGGTCATCGGCAAGCCCGGCCCGACCATCAAGAAGGTCGTCCCCGAGGTGCTGGAGCTCGTCGGCCTCGACGGCAAGGCGGACCGGCTGCCCAACGAGCTCTCCGGTGGTGAGCAGCAGCGCGTCGCGATCGCGCGCGCGTTCGTGAACCGGCCGCTGGTGCTGCTCGCCGACGAACCGACCGGGAACCTGGACCCCGACACCAGCCAGGACATCATGCTGCTGCTGGAGCGGATCAACCGCACCGGCACGACCGTCCTGATGGCGACCCACGACCACGGCATCGTCGACTCCATGCGGCGCCGCGTCGTCGAGCTGCAGCTCGGCCGGGTGGTCCGCGACGACGCCCGCGGCGTCTACGGCATCGGCCGCTGACCGCCCACCCCCGCACGCCCCCGACCCCAAGGACCTGCACCCGACATGCGCGCCAGTTTCGTCTTCAGTGAGGTAATCACCGGCCTGCGCCGGAACATCACGATGACCATCGCGATGATGCTGACCACGGCCGTGTCGCTCGCCATGCTCGGCGGCGGCCTGCTGGCCGTGCGGACGATCGACAAGATGAAGTCCAACTTCCTCGCCGACGTCGAGGTTTCGGTCTACCTCACCGACGACATCAGCGCGAACGACAAGAACTGCACCCAGTCGCTCTGCGAGTCGCTGCGCTCGGACCTGCAGGGCAACGACGGCGTCGAGTCGGTCGTGTTCGAGAACCGTGACCAGGCCTTCGACCGCTTCAAGAAGATCTTCGAGAGCCAGCCCGAGCTGATCGCCCTCACCGGCCCCGAGTCGCTGCCCGCGTCACTGCACGTGAAGCTGAAGGACCCGGACCGCAGCGAGTCGATCGTGCAGGCCTACAGCACCAAGCCGGGCGTGCGGAAGGTCGACGACCAGAAGAAGTTCCTCGACCGCGTGTTCAACGCCTTCAACGGCGTCCGGAACATGGCCTTCGGCGCGGCGCTCATCATGGCCATCGCCGCCCTGCTGCTGATCGCCAACACGATCCAGGTGTCCGCGTTCACCCGGCGCACGGAGGTCGGCATCATGCGGCTCGTCGGCGCGACGCGGTGGTACACGCAGCTACCGTTCCTCCTGGAGGCGGTGGTCGCCGGCGCGGTCGGCGCGATCCTCGGGATCATCATGCTGATCATCACCAAGGCCGGCTTCCTGGACTCGGTGTTCACCGGCGACGTGTTCCCGAAGATCACCATGCTGGAACTGCTGTTCCCGGTCGCGCCGATCCTGCTCGGGGTGTCCGTGCTGATCTCCGCCCTCACCGGTTACGTGACGCTGCGGCTGTACGTCCGGCACTGACGTAAAGCAGCTGCTTGCCACCCGGAGAATCACGTAGAGTGGTCGTATGCCCAAGGAACTTGGCCAGAAGGTGATCGTGTCGAACCGCAAGGCGCGGCACGATTACTCCATCCTCGACACCTACGAGTGCGGTCTCGTGCTCGTCGGCACCGAGGTCAAGAGCCTGCGCGAGGGCAAGGCGTCGCTGGCCGACGCGTTCGCGACCGTCGACGACGGCGAAGTCTGGCTGCGCAACGTGCACATCCCGGAGTACACGCAGGGCACGTGGACCAACCACACCCCGCGACGGACCCGGAAGCTGCTGCTGCACCGCCGCGAGATCGAGAAGCTCATCGGTAAGACCAAGGAGAGCGGGCTCTCGCTGGTGCCGCTGTCGATGTACTTCAAGGACGGCAAGGTCAAGGTCGAAATCGCTCTGGCCAAGGGCAAGAAGGCCTACGACAAGCGGCAGACGCTGGCCAAGCGCGACGCGGAGCGGGACATCAGCAAGGCCATGGGCCGCGCCCTGAAGGGCCGGTTCACGGAGTGACGGCCGGGCCAGCCGACGACGCCGACGTCGCCCGCTGGACGTCGTCGCTGGGCTTGCCGGGCCTGGTCGACCTGCACGTCCACTTCCTGCCGAAACCGGTGATGGACAAGGTCTGGGCGTACTTCGACCGGGCCACGACGCACTACGGCACCGAGTGGCCGGTGCACTACCGCACCGACGAGCAGGACCGGATCGCCACCCTGAAGACGCTGGGAGTCCGGCGGTTCGCGCCGCTGGTCTACCCGCACAAACCGGGCATGGCGCAGTGGCTGACGGAGTGGGCGCTCGAGTTCGCGGCGCGGGTCCCGGACGCCGTGCCGACCGGCACGTTCTACCCGGAGCCGGGCGCGGGGTCCGGTGTGGACAGTGCGCTGCGTGCGGGTGCGAAGGTGTTCAAGGCGCACGTCCAGGTCGGTGCGTACGACCCGCGTGACGAGCACCTGACGCCGGTGTGGGGTTCGCTCGCCGACGCGGGTGTGCCCGTGGTCGTCCACTGTGGACACGGACCGTTGCGGGGCGACTTCACCGGGTTGCGGGTGTTCGAAGAGGTGCTGGCGCGCCATCCGCGGCTGACGGCGGTGCTCGCGCACTCGGCGATGCCGGAGTTCGGCGCCGCGTTCGACCTGCTCGCCAAGTACCCGCGGGTGCACCTCGACACCACGATGGTCGGAGTGCCGTTCGCCGAGGCGATGTCGCCGCTGCCGGCGGACTGGACGTCGCGGCTCGCGGACGTCGCCGACCGGGTGGTGCTGGGCACCGACTTCCCGAACATCCCGTACTCCTACGCGACACAGCTGCAGGCGATCGCCGGCTGGGCGGCCGACGATCGCCTGGGGGAGCCGTTCCTGCGGGCCGTCCTGCACGACACCCCGCTGCGGTTGCTCAACGCCTGACGGTGGCCCGTTCCGAGACGGTCACCGCGCGGCCCAGCAGCCGGGTGCCCAGGTCCGTCACCGGGATGTGCTTGCCCGCCAAGAGGAAGCCGGCCGTCGCGAGGAGCACCCACGGCACCGGGCCGTGCACGACGCCCTCCGACAGCGGGGCGAAACCGTGGGCGGCGAGGCCGAGCAGGCCACCGGACACCATCAGCCCGGCCACGATCAGCTGCGGCAGCTTCGCCGTCACCGCGAACGTGTCGCGCTGGATCTCGAAGTGGGCGAACAGCCGCAGCAGGCCCAGCAGGACCAGGCCGCACACCGCGAACCACGCGGGCGCCATGACCAGCCAGAGCAGCGTCCCCGGCGCCGGGGTCTCGTAACCGAGGCCGTACACCGTCACGCCCGCCACCACGATCAGCGCCGGCATGTGCCACAGGTAGACGCTCATGAACCGCGCGCCGAGCCAGCCGAGGACGTTCCCGATGCCGGGCCGCTCCGCGAGCGCGTTGAGCTGCGGGCGGAAGGCGAGCAGCAAGCCGATCTGGCCGACGGCGAGGAAAGCGAGCAGCACGGTCGGCGGGCTCATGTTCGACACCGGCGCACCCGGCATGCCGATCATGCTGGCCGGGTACGGGCCGAACGCCACCAGCAGCGCCGTGATGCCGAAGCCGGCGCCCGACAGTGCCAGCGCGCCGCGGCGGGTCAGCGAACCGAGGCGGCCTTCGACGTAGTGGAAGCCCAGCTGGTGCACCGCGACCCAGACGAAGATCGCGTTGGCGTAACCGATGTAGCCGAGGTCGTTGAAGCGCGCGACGTCGACGAGCACGCCGGCCACCCCCATCACCAGCGGCACCTTCAGGCCCCAGCGGCGGTGCGCGGCGACCATCACCGGCGTGAGCAGCACGACCAGGACGTACACCGCGAGGAACCACAGCAGTTGCGCGGCGATCGCACTGGCGACCTGCAACGGCTGCGGCGGGATGCCCAGCCCGCGCAGGAAGTCCGGCACGACCAGCCAGACGGCCAGCAGCGGCAGCACCGGCACCATCAGCCGCCGGATCCGCGCGGCGAGCCACGTGCGCGGCGACTCGGCGCGGCGCAGCGAGATGAGGTTGGCGGCGCCCCCGGCGAAGAAGACCAGCGGCATCACCTGCGACAGCCAGGTGACGACCCACCAGCCCGGCGTCGCCAGCGCGTTGCCGGTGGCGAGGTTGCCGTCGGAGTAGGAGAGCACCGGCATGACCCAGTGCTGGGCGATGACGGCGAGGATGGCCCCCGCCCGGACGACGTCGAGGAACCTGTCCCGGCCGCCTCGCGCGACCCCCTGGCTTGTCTGCATGCGGTAGAGCCTGGTCGCTTCGACCTGCCGGAACAGCGGTGCTGACCGCCCTCTTGGGGGTCCTGTTCACCCCCGCGTCCTCCGGGGGTTCTCCCTACCGCCAGACGGCTCAGGACTCCCGGATGCCGTCGGGTTCGGCCTCACTGCGCGACGACGCGGCGACGCGGTACTCCCAGCCGTCCTCGGTGAGGCCGAGCTCGTAACGCGTCTCGATCTTCGGGCCGGCGTGGAGGTGGATGTGCCGGATGACGGCGCCGGGCTCGTTGTCGCCCAGCTCCTGGACCCGGCCGTCGAGCGGTCCACCGAAGAAGCGGACGCAGCGGGCTTGGTCGGACATCCGCGCTCTCCTCTCTCCGTCGGGTCCGCTCATGGTAGGTGAGGGGACTCGAGGACGCCGCCGCCAGAACGGGTGACCCAGCGTCCACCTTACGGGGCTTTCGGTCACCGAGCGTCCGCTCACCGGCCGAGATAGGTGAGGACCGCACGGACGCGACGGTGTTCCTCCGCGCTCGCCTCCAGGCCGAGTTTCGCGAAGATGTTGCCGATGTGCTTCTCCACCGCGCCGTGCGAGACCACCAGAGAGTTGGCGATCGCCGTGTTCGACAGGCCCTGGGCCATCAGGCCGAGCACCTCGGACTCGCGCGCGGTCAAGGCGTCCAGCGGGTTGCGGCGGCCGCGGGCCATCAGCTGGGCGATGACGTCCGGGTCGATCGCCGTGCCGCCGTTCGCCACCCGGCGGACCGCGTCGAGGAAGTCCGCGACGTCCGCCACGCGCTCCTTCAGCAGGTAGCCGACGCCGCCGGCGCCGCCTGAAAGCAGCTCGACCGCGTACGACTCCTCGACGTACTGCGAGAGCACCAGTACCGGGAGTCCCGGCACCTCCTTGCGGGCCGCGAGGGCGGCGCGCAGGCCCTCGTCGGTGAACGTCGGGGGCATGCGGACGTCGACTATCGCCAGGTCAGGGCGGTGTTCCAGGACCGCGCCCAGCAGCTCGTCCCCGTTGTCGACGGCCGCCACCGTCTCGATGCCTTCGTCGGCGAGCAGGCGGGTGACCCCGGCCCGCAGCAGCACGGCGTCCTCGGCGATCACTACCCGCATCCGGCCCCCAGGTTCTCCGATGATCGGGGCCCAGCCTATTCACCATTCACAGGGGAGGTCAGCCCGGATTACGGTCGGCCCGCCGACCGGGCTCACCACGGTGATCACACCGTCGATCGTCGCGGCGCGGTCGGCCAAGCCGGCCAGACCGCCGCCGGGCCGCATCTCGGCGCCGCCGTGGCCGTTGTCGGTGATCTCGACGACGACGTGCGCGTCGTCGCGCCACACCTTCACCTCGGCCTCCTTCGCGCCGGAGTGCTTCGCGATGTTCGTCAGCGTCTCGCCGACGATGAAGTACGCCGTCGTCTCCACCGCCGCCGGCGGCCGCGGGTCCACGTTCACCGTGACGTCCACCGGGATCGGCGACTTCGCCGCCTGAGCCGACAGCGCCGCGTCCAGGCCGCGGTCGCCCAGCACCGCCGGGTAGATCCCGCGGGCCAGGTCACGCAGCTCCGACACCGCGAGCTTCGCGTCCGCGTGCGCCTCGTCGATCAGCTCCCGCACGCCCTCGGGATCGTGGTCGAACTTCGACTTCGCGCGGCCCAGGCTCATCGCGACGGCCACCAGCCGCTGCTGCGCGCCGTCGTGCAGGTCACGCTCGATGCGCCGGCGCTCCGCCTCGGCCGCGTCCACACCCCGCGCCCGCGAAGCCTGCAGCCGCTCGGCCTTCTGCTCCAGCCGCTTCGTGCGGTTCGGGCCCAGCAACGCGATCGCCAGCTCCCCGTGCAGCCAGCCCAGCCACGGCGTCACCCAGATCGCCATCGGCAGCAGCACGATCGACGCGATCGCGATCGCGAACTCCGCGCACGCCAGCGGGAACGCCGCCATCAGGTACGCCAGGTCCCGCCACGTCGTCGGGTCGCTCAGCCGGATCAGCCACCGCCGCAGCACCGGCTCGTCGCCGTAGGCCCGCCGCTCCACCGGCGGCAACGGCACCCGCAGCATCCGCCCGGCCCAGCCCCGCTCCCGATCCGCCGACCAGCGGATGAAGCTCGTCGTCGCCAGCAGGATCGGGAACCCGACCCACACCACCGCCGTGCCGACCCCCACCGAGATCCCCGTGACGATCAGCACGAACTGCACGAGCCGGAAGACGAAGCTCAGGAGCATGTACCCGATCGTGCGAGCCGGGTGCGGCCGCGGGTGCTCGAGCTGGCGTTGCTCCGGCGTCATCCCGCCACCAGGTGCTTCTCTTCGGCTTCTTCCCACCAGCGCTCCATCCGACGGCGCTGGGCGACGGTCGGGCCGAGCAGCGCGTTCGCGAGCCGGGCGTGCGTCCCCGCCAGCGCCTTGGTCAGCGCCACGGACAACGCGATGAACAGCACCCCCAGCGCCGCCCACGGTAGCGCCTCCACCGTCGAGTCCACGGTCAGCCACCGCACGTCGTCCGACGGGAAGTAGTACGCGCCACCCGGCAGCCACCGGAAGTAGACCGGCAGCCCCGCCAGCGCCAGGCTCGTCGACCAGAACGCCGTCACCAGCGTGAACTCGATCAGCCCGAGCGGGAACAACACGAAGAAGTACAGCAGGTCCCGCCACGTCGACAGATCCTTCAGCCGCGCCTTCCAGCGCAGGCTCTGCTTCCCCGCCGGCAACGGCAGGTACGGCAGATCGATGTACCGGTCCAGCAACGCGTAGACCCGCGCCCGCTCCATCCGCGCCGCGCCGCGGATCCCCAGCACCAGCAACGCCAGCAGCGGAACCCCCACCCACACCACGACCGTCCCCAGCCCGGCCGCCGTCAACGACGTCAAGACCGTGAACGCCGCCACCCCCAACGGCAGGTTCATCAGCAGGAAAACCACCGAACCGCCGAACGGCGGATCCCGCCTCTCGCTAGCCATGACCTGGCTCCCTTCAGTCCCACGATGCCCCCAAGCATCGTTCGCCGGACCGCCGGCCGACATGGTGCGCGCGGGCATCCCGCCGGTAGGGCTGGCCCTACCCCGCCCTGGACTAAAGGGCTGGCGCCACGCGTTATGCTGTACGGGTTGTGTCCCACCAAGGGGGTGAACGGTTTCGACTTTGGACGTTGAGCCAGGAGAAGCGTGCCGGTGCAGGCGAGAGACCACCGTAAGCGTCATCGCAATCGAATAAGCGCCGATTCCAATCAGCGCGAGTACGCCCTCGCCGCCTGAGCGAGTGCGTCTCTGTCGGCCCGGGTGTGCCTCCGACCCGGGTACCGGCATCAGCTAGGAGGCTCAGCGGCAGTCCCGGCCACGGGGACCTGCCGTGAAGCAAACAGTGGCTGGGCCCGTCACTTCAGCTTGTTCGCGTGATTGAAGGGGCCGAGTAGAGACGAAGCGGACTGCGCACGGAGAAGTCCTGTCGATACGCCAGAGGACCCGGGTTCAATTCCCGGCACCTCCACCTTCGAGAAGGCCCTCGCTCCTTCGGAGCTTGGGCCTTCTCTTCGGTTTCGTCCATTGTCTCTGGGGGTCGGACCCCCAGACCCCCGCCAAGGGGCTCCGCCCCCTGGACCCCCTTGGGGCTGCCGCCCCTTGCCCCTGCCCCCGTGGCTGACTCGGGTGTGTTGGTGCGCCTGTCTGGCTGCGCTGGGTGTGTGGGTGTGCCCGTCTGGCTGCGCTGGGTGTGTGGGTGTGCCCGTCTGGCTGCGCTGGGGGCCTTGGTGCGCCTGTCTGGTTTCGCTGGGGGTGTGGGTGCGCCTGTCTGGTTTCGCTGGGGGTCTTGGTGCACCCGTCTGGCTTTGCTGGGGGTTTTGGTTGCCTGTCTGGCTTGTGGGGCTTGGTGTGCCGGGGCTGGTTTTGCTGGGCGTTTGTTTGGCTGGCTTGCTTTGTGGGGGTCTTGGGGTGCTTTTTGGGTGCGGGGCGTGTTTGGGTGTTTGCTTTGGTTCTGGTGGGGGGTTTGGGTCTCGTCCGGGTGGCTGGGTGGGGCTCGGGTTGTCGTGTTGGGGTGTTCACTGAGGGTGCTGTGGGGGACCTCCTTGTGGGTGATTTCACTCGGGATGTCATGCTGTGGGTCGACGAATGGTTGTGGGTTCCGGTCGGTCTCGGCCGGGGATGCCCGTGCCGGAAGTAGGTGCCAGATGACCTGGGCCCGATCCAATGGCAGCTCCACCGCCAACGACGAAGACAGCCGGATGGGTGTTATCCGGGCTGAGGAAGCCGAACGGCTTGCCGAGCAGAACGACAAAGCCGTCATCACCGTTGCCGGGCACTCCTCGGACGTCACCGAGTGTGCCGAACTGCTCGCCATGCTGGGGCTCGATGCCTCTTCCGGGCGACGTCGCTTCGTCCGGGCCTCATAACCCCTGCTAGACCAGGTCCGCTACGTGGACCACCTTGTTCCTGCCCGTGGCTTTCGCGTGGTAGAGAGCGGTGTCCGCGGCGTCCAGGAGTCTTTGCAGCGCCGTACCTGCGCTCGGGTAGGCCGCGATGCCTATCGAGACTGACAGGCCCGTCACCTGCAGCTGCCCCACCGGGACACTCAGCGCACTGATCGCCCGGCGGATCCGCTCCGCCACCGCGCTGATGTCCGGGTGGGCGATTCCCGGCAACAGGACCACGAACTCCTCACCGCCGAACCGGCCCACCGCGTCGCCGCGGCCGCGGACCGCCGCGATGATCGCCTCGGCCACCGCTCGGAGCACCGCGTCACCGGCCAGATGGCCATAGGTGTCGTTGACCTGCTTGAAGTGGTCCAGGTCCAGCATCAGCAGACCGAACGTGCCGCCCTGCCGGGCCGCGCCGGCCAGCGTGCGCTCGGCCTGGGCGTGCCAGCCGCTCGTGTTGTACAGACCCGTCTTGTCGTCCCGGTGGGCGGCCACCTCCAGTTGCTTGACCAGGACCGTGCGGTGCAGCAACAACAGCGGCGGCAGGACCAGCACCACCAAGCCCGGCAACAGCGTGATCGCCAGCGCGTTCAACGCGCCCAGGCACAGCGTCGCCACCTCCAGGCCGTTGTCGGACCACGTGCCGAACAGGGCTTCCGGGGTGCGGCCGATCTCCCTTCGCGCGGGCAGCACCAGCAGGGCGTTGACCACGAAGAACGTCGCGCCGGCTCCTGCTACCGCGAACGTGCCGGGCCACGGGTGGGCCAGCGCCGCGCGGACGTCGTCGAAGCCCGCCAGGCGCAGGACGCCTTGGGCCGCGTAGCAGGACAGCAGGATGATCGCCGCGTTGCTGATCGTCCGGGACGCCGGGACGCGCTGCAGGCGGTACCAGCTGCGCATCGCCAGGTGCAGGTACAGGCCGCCGACCAGCACCGCGAGCAGCGCCGGCGGGAGCAGCAGCACACCGGCGAACGTCCAGACCGACGTCATGTTGATGTGCGGCGTGCCCGAGACGCGGCGGCGGATCCGCTCGACACGGCGTCCCGTCTCCGACTGCAGCACGCCGAGCGCCAGCAGGACGCCGAGGATCGCCAGCGTCCGCCGATCGACTTCGATGGGCGACGGCTTCACCGTCAGCACCACCGCGATGGTCTCGCTGACCAGGCAATACGTGGTCACCCGCAGGCCTTGCCGCCACAGTGCCCAGCGCCGTGGCGAGACGAAGACGTCACGAAAGCGTGGCACAACGCGCGATGCTCCACCGCCGCTCCGCATACTCATGGTGTCCGCTCGGTGACGCAGGCGGCACGGGTCGAGCCGGCGAAAGGAGGCGCGCCATGTGCGGTCGCGACAACTGATGTCATCGCTCTCCCTCCGAGTCCAGCAGTCTGACCCGGCGCCACGCACGCGCGATCGGCACGGCCACGGCGGCCCCCGCCGCGCCGGCCACCGCGATGGTGTGCGCCGGGCTCAGCACGTCGGCCAGCACGCCGGCGGCCGCCGCGCCCACCCCTTGCACGGTGATCAGGCCCGCGGAGTTCACGCCGGCGCACCGCGCGCGGTGCTCGTCCGGCACCCGCCGCATGAACGAGACCGTGCCCTGGATGTTGTAGCCGGTCGCCAGTAGCCCGGACGCGGCCAGCAGCAGCACCGCCGGCACGAGCCCCGGCCGGACGACGAACACGATCAGCGGCAGCCCGGCCGCGATGCCCAGCCAGCCGAGCACACGGACCTGCGTCGCTTCCGGGATCCACTTGCCGAAGACGAACCCGCCGAGCACGCTGCCCGCCGGGTCCGCGGCCATGATCAGCCCGACCAGCGTCGCGCCCGCGCCGATGCCGGCCGCGTACGGCGCGGCCAGCGCCTCCGGGACGATGTAGAAGCCGGCCAGCCAGTTGAGCGCGACCAGCGTCCGCAGCGCCGGATCGCGCCGGATCAGCCGGGCGCCGGCCGTCGTCGACGCCAGCCAGGCGCGGCCGCCGGAGGTCGTCGTGGCGGCCACGGCCGGCCGTCGTCGCACGCCGGAGACCAGCAGCGCGGCCGAGAGCAGGAACGTCACGGCGTCCAGGGCCAGGGCGGCCGTCGGGGCGAGAGCCGCGATCAGCAGGCCGCCGCCGGCGAACCCGGCCAGCTGGGCGCCCTGGATCGTGACGTTCCGCAGGGCCATCCCGACGAGGTAGCGCTCGCCTTCGAGGACCGACGGCAGCAGTGCCTGCTGCGCTGCTTTGAACGGCCCGCCGAGCGCCGTCATCACCGCGACCAGCACGCACAGCACCCACAGCGGGACGCCGGGGATCGCGATGACGGCGACCAGCGCGGCCCGGGCCAGATCGGCCACGATCATCACGTCGCGGCGCGGCCACCGGTCGCCCGCGCCGGCCAGCAGGACCCCGCCGAGAAGCGACGGGACGTAGGTGAGCGCGTAGGTCAGGCCGGTCAGCGCGGCCGAATCGGTCCGCTGGAACACCAGGACGGCGAGCGCGACGCGGGCGAGCTGGTCACCGCAGATCGACAGCAGCTCGGCGGCCCACATCGCCCGGAACTCGGCGACGGCCAGGACCGCGCCGAAGCCTACCCGGGTCACCATCGGTGCCCCGGCTGCCACGCTGCCACGACGTCGTCCATCCGCCGGTTCCCCTCGTGCCCCCACGACCGGTGTCTCTTGCGCACCAAAGGTAATCACCCAGCGGAGCGGAATCGAGGCGTTCGGTGACAGTTGCCCCGATCGCACCAGCCGGGTGCCCGCCGGGTGGCGGTCAGCCCGGCGGGTTGCGGAGAAGCGGAAGAGTGTTCAGAATAGGAGCATGTTCAATTCAAATGAACATGCTCGCTCGTTGAACGCGAAAAGCTTGGCCGGTGTGGCAGTCGAGCGGCTGGGCGAGCTCGGGCTCCGCGGTGAGGTGCTCGCCGTGGAACACGCCGAATCCGCGGAGAGGCACCGGGCCGACGCCGTGCTGCGGCTCACGGCGGGGTCGGGGGCCACCCGGACCTACGGGGTCGAGATCAAGCCCCGGCTGACGCCTGAGCTGGCCACCAGCCTCAACCTGTCCACGCGGTTCCCGGCGTTGCTGGTCACGACCTACATCAGCGAACCGGTCGCCGAGCGGCTGCGTGCCTTGGGGATCGACTACGTGGACACCGCGGGCAACGCCCACCTCGCCTGGGACGACGTCCTCGTCGATGTCCGGGGACGTCGCAATCCGGCGGTCCCGCGTTCGAGAACTTCGCCGAGCGGGGCCGGTGCTTTCGGCCGGGCGGGTCTGCGGGTGGTGTTCGTCCTCCTCAGCTGGCCGGACATGGCGGCCCAGCCGTACCGGGTGCTGGCCGGAGCGAGCGGAGCCTCGCTGGGAACCGTCAAGGCGGTGATCGACGAGCTCACCGGGGCCGGTTACCTCTACACGGGGGCGGAAGGCCGCAGGCTGGCCCGCGGTGGGGAGTTGCTCGACCACTGGTCGGAGGCATATTCGATCAACCTGCACGCCGCGCTCGCTCTTGGAGAGTTTTCCGTGGACGACCTCTCGTGGTGGCCGGACTCGGAATCCGAGATGCGTTCGCTGGGGATCCAGGTGGGGGGAGAGGCCGGGGCCGGCCTCATCGACCCGCACCTGCGGCCCGCCTCCCTCACGCTTTACGCCGAACAGCTCCCGGCCCGGTTCATCGGCCGGCACCGCCTGGTCCGGGCCGAGGACCGGGGCAACGTCCACATCCGGGAACGGTTCTGGCACAGGCCCGAACCCGATGCTTGGACGGTGCCATCCCCACTGATCTACGCCGACCTGCTGGCTTCGGGAGATCCCCGCCAGCGCGAACACGGAGACCGGATCCGAACCAGTGATGATCGACTTATCCGCCTCGGCCGATCCTGAAATCCTCCTGGCCACCCGGGCGCTGACCCAGGTGGACGCCGCGGCCCGAGCGGCCGGAGTGGACTACCTGGTGGTCGGCGCGACGGCGCGCACGATCCTGTCGCTGGGATTGATCGGACGGTCACCGAGCGGGCCACCCGGGACGTCGACATCGCTGCCGAGGTCAGCAGCTGGGACGATTTCCGACGGCTCGCCGGCAAGCTCGAAAAGCACGGCCGCAGTGAGCATTCGTTCCTCGTCGACGGGATCGAAGTCGACGTGCTGCCCTACGGCGGCATCGAACAACCGGACCGCACCATCCTCTGGCCCGACGACCATCGGATGAACGTCCGCGGCATGCGCTAGGCGGTGGCGTCAGCTGAGTCCGTTCTCCTGCCCAGCGGGCTCACCGTCCGGGTTCCCGCTGTGCCCGCGCTGGCCTTGCTCAAGCTGCTGACCTGGTGGGATCGCCGGGTTCTCACCACTCGCGACGCGATCGACCTCGCCACGATGATCTCCTGGTACTCATCAGGGACGTACTTCGATCTTCTGTACGACGAGTACGTGGACCTGCTCGGCCGATTCGGTTTCGATCACGAGCTCGCGGGCGCCTGGCTCCTGGGCTCGCAGTTGCCCGGGCTGCTCGACGACGAAGGAGTGCAGGTGCTGCTCCGGATCGTCGAGGACGACGACGTGCTGGGTAGGCTGGCCAACGACGCGCGAGCAGTCCGGGCTCCGGAGCTGATGCTGGCGATGGGCGCCGGCATCCGGGACGCGGCCGGAGCGCTCGATGGCTAACCCGGGTGGCCGCCGATGCGGGTGGTCAGTTCGGCTGCCGTGGCCGCTACCTCCGCCGCCAGCGCCGGCCACGTCTCTTCGCACGGCTCTGACGTGCAGTGGTGGCGCAAGGTCACGCTGATCGCGGCCAGCGGGCGGGCGCCGTGGTCGAAGACCGGGCAGGCCACCGAGGCGAAACCGTCCGTGACGTGGCCGTCTTCGATCGACCAGCCCAGCCGGCGTTCCGCGGTGAGCGTGCGGCGCAGCTCGGCCAGGGTGCTCGGGCCGCGACCGGTGCGGCGGACGAACGTCGAAGCCGACGGGAACAGCGCCCGGACGTGCGGGGCGGGCAGGTGCCGGAGGATCGCGCGGCCGGACGCTGTCAGCTGGGCCGGGAGCCGGACGCCGACCTCCGTCACCAGCGTTTCCGGGCGGGCCGGGCGCTCCTTGATCAGGTACAGCGACTCGTTGCCGTGCAGGACGCCGAGGTGGGCCGTGTGGCCGGCGCGGTCGACGAGCTTGCGCAGCAACGGGCCGGCCAGCCGCTCCAGGGGGTCGTGGCGCAGGTACGCCGAGCCCAGCTCGAACGCCGCGATGCCCAGGCCGTAGCGGCGTTCCGCGGGTAGGTGCACGACAAAACCGGCGGCTTCGAGCTCGCTGAGCAGGTGGTACGTCGTCGAGCGGGGGAGGCCGGCTTCGCGGGCGATCGCCGACGCCGTGACCGGGCCTGGGCGCGTCGCCAGCAGCCGCAGCACCGCCAGCCCGCGGCGCAGCGCCGGGACCTCGCTGCTCTCGCCCATGACCCCAGCCTAATGTCTGGTATCCCAGACGGAACCACTCGGTGGGGCATCCCACCAGCGGGAAGCGCCGTGTCCAATGGGCCCATGCCGGAAAAAGTGCTCCTGGGTGCGGAACCCATGACCGCCGCCCAGGTCGTCGACGTCGTCCGCGGCCACGCGCCCGTCGGGCTCACGGACGCGGCCGAGAAGAACCTCGCCGCGACCCGCCAGCACATCGAAGACCTCGCCCACGCCGTCTCACCGACGTACGGCGTCTCGACCGGATTCGGCGCGCTGGCCACCCGCCACATCCCCGTCGAGAGCCGGACCGCGCTGCAGCGCAGCCTGATCCGCTCGCACGCCGCCGGCGCCGGGCCCGCCGTCGAGACCGAGGTCGTCCGCGGGCTGATGCTGCTGCGGCTGCGGACCCTCGCCAGCGGCTACACCGGCGTCCGCCCGGGCACCGCGCAAACGCTTGCGGCCCTGCTCAACGCCGGGATCACGCCGATCGTCCACGAGTACGGGTCCCTCGGTTGCTCCGGCGACCTCGCACCCCTGGCCGCCGTCGCGCTCGCGCTGATGGGGGAGGGCGACGTCGAATACCGCGGCGAGGTCATGAGCGCAGGAGAAGCGCTGAAGCACGCCGGGATCGAGCCGGTCGTGCTCGCCGAGAAGGAGGGCCTCGCCCTCACCAACGGCACCGACGGCATGCTCGGCATGCTGCTGCTCGCCGCCGCCGACCTGCACCGGCTCTTCGACATCGCGGACCTCACCGCCGCGATGAGCGTCGAGGCGCTGCTGGGCACCGACCGCGCGTTCGCCGCCGACCTGCAGTCGCTGCGGCCGCACCCCGGTCAGGCCCTCAGCGCCGCGCGGATGTGGGACGCGCTGCAGGGCTCGAAGATCGTCGAGAGCCACCGCGGCCCGGACTGCAACCGCGTCCAGGACGCGTATTCGCTGCGCTGCGCCCCGCAGGTCCACGGCGCCGCGCGCGACAGCCTCGCGCACGCCGAACTCGTCGCCGAGCGCGAACTCGCGTCCGCGGTGGACAATCCCGTCGTGCTGGCCGACGGCCGGGTCGAGTCCAACGGCAACTTCCACGGCGCGCCCGTCGCGTACGTGCTGGACTTCCTGGCCATCCCGATCGCCGACCTGGCCAGCATCGCCGAGCGCCGCACCGACCGGATGCTCGACAAGGCCCGCTCGCACGGCCTGCCGCCGTTCCTCGCCTACGACCCCGGCGTCGACTCCGGCCACATGATCGCCCAGTACACGCAGGCCGCCATCGTCAGTGAGCTGAAGCGGCTCGCCGTGCCGGCGTCCGTGGACTCCATCCCGAGCAGCGCCATGCAGGAGGACCACGTCTCCATGGGCTGGTCGGCCGCGCGGAAGCTGCGCAAGGCCGTCGACGGCCTGACGACCGTGCTCGCCATCGAGCTGCTGACGGCGGCCCGGGCGCTCGACTTCCGGGCGCCGCTCGAGCCGTCACCGGTCACCGGCCGCGTCCGGGACCTGCTCCGCACCAAGGTCGAGGGCCCCGGCCCCGACCGGCACCTGGCGCCCGAGATCGCGGCCGCCGAAGAACTCGTCCGCTCCGGCGCCGTCCTCGACGCCGCCGCTCTCGTGAGTGTTTAGGGCGGTTCTAACCGCCCTAAACACTCACGACCGCTTACCTGGAGGTCTGAGCATGTCCCGTGTCGTCCGTGCCGCCCGCGGCACCCAGCTGACCGCGAAGTCGTGGCAGACCGAAGCCGCGCTGCGGATGTTCCACAACAATCTCGACCCCGA
The DNA here is from genome assembly GCF_036104975.1 of Amycolatopsis sp. NBC_00355. GTDB lineage: Bacteria > Actinomycetota > Actinomycetes > Mycobacteriales > Pseudonocardiaceae > Amycolatopsis. Next base: position 8,086,998 of record NZ_CP107982.1, read on the forward strand.
CGTCGCCGAGCGGCCGGAGGACCTGGTCGTCTACGGCGGCACCGGCAAGGCCGCCCGCAACTGGGCCAGCTTCGACGCGATCACCCGCGAACTGACCACTTTGGACGTCGACGAGACGCTGCTCGTGCAGTCCGGCAAGCCGGTCGGGGTGTTCCGCACCCACGAGTGGGCGCCGCGCGTGCTCATCGCGAACTCGAACCTGGTCGGCGACTGGGCCACCTGGCCCGAGTTCCGCCGCCTCGAGCAGCAGGGCCTCACGATGTACGGCCAGATGACGGCCGGTTCGTGGATCTACATCGGCACCCAGGGCATCCTCCAGGGCACCTACGAGACGTTCGCCGCGGTCGCGAAGAAGAAGTTCGGCGGGTCGCTGCGCGGAACTTTGACGGTGACCGCCGGCCTCGGTGGCATGGGCGGCGCGCAGCCCCTTGCCGTCACCATGAACGACGGTGTCGCGCTGGTCATCGAGTGCGACCCGCAGCGCGCGCACCGCCGCGTCGAGACGCGCTACCTGGACGAGGTCGCCGACGACCTCGACGACGCGATTTCCCGCGTCACCAAGGCGAAGCAGGAGAAGCGCGCGCTGTCGGTGGGTGTCGTCGGCAACGCCGCCGAGGTGCTGCCGGAGCTGCTCCGCCGGGGCGTCGAGGTCGACATCGTCACCGACCAGACGTCCGCGCACGACCCGCTGTCGTACCTGCCCAAGGGTGTCGACGTCGCCGACTGGCACGACTACGCGGCCAAGAAGCCCGACGAGTTCACCGACCGCGCGCGCGAGTCGATGGCCGAGCACGTCGAGGCCATGCTGGGCTTCCTCGACAAGGGTGTGGAGGTCTTTGACTACGGCAACTCGCTGCGCGGTGAGGCGAAGCTCGGCGGCTGCGAGCGTGCGTTCGACTTCCCCGGGTTCGTGCCCGCCTACATCCGCCCGCTGTTCTGCGAAGGCAACGGCCCGTTCCGCTGGGCGGCCCTGTCCGGTGACCCCGAGGACATCGCGGCGACCGACCGCGCGATGCTGGAACTGTTCCCGGAGAACGAATCCCTCGCGCGCTGGATCAAGCTGGCCGGCGAGCGCGTCGCGTTCCAGGGCCTGCCGGCACGGATCTGCTGGCTCGGGTACGGCGAGCGGCACCTGGCCGGCCTGCGGTTCAACGAGATGGTCGCCAGCGGCGAGCTCAAGGCGCCGGTCGTCATCGGCCGCGATCACCTCGACTCCGGCAGCGTCGCCTCGCCGTACCGCGAGACCGAGGGCATGGCCGACGGCTCCGACGCGATCGCCGACTGGCCGCTGCTGAACGCGCTGGTCAACACGTCGTCCGGCGCCAGCTGGGTGTCGATCCACCACGGCGGCGGCGTCGGCATGGGCCGCTCGATCCACGCCGGGCAGGTCAGCGTGGCCGACGGGACGGCCCTGGCCGCGCAGAAGCTGGAGCGCGTGCTCACCAACGACCCGGGAATGGGCGTCATCCGGCACGTCGACGCCGGTTACGATCGCGCGGCCGACGTCGCCGACGAGCGGGGCGTGCGGGTGCCGATGCAGGAGGATGCGTGACCACCGCCGACGTACTCTTTCCCGCGGAGGTGGCATGAACACAGCTGGTTATCTGGAACAAATCGCCGACGTCGGGCGCGACCCGAAGCGCGGCGGGTACTCCCGCCACGCCTTCGACGCGCCCGAGCACGACCTGCGTGAATGGTTCGTCGACCGTGCGCTCGGGCTCGAGCTGGACGTCGAGACCGACCGCAACGGCAACATCTGGGCCTGGTGGGGACCGCCGGGGCGCAACGCCGTCGTCACCGGCAGCCACCTCGACTCGGTGCCCGGCGGCGGTGCGTTCGACGGCCCGCTCGGGGTCGCGAGCGCTCTCTCCGCCGTGGAAACCCTGCGGGCCCAGGGGTTCCGGCCGCGCAAGCCGCTCGCCGTCGTCGTGTTCGCCGAAGAAGAGGGCGGCCGGTTCGGCGTCCCGTGCCTCGGCTCGCGGCTGCTCACCGGCACCATCGACGCCGACAAGGCGCGTGGCCTGCGCGACGCCGACGGCGTCACGTTCGCCGAAGCGGCCAAGAAGGCCGGGATCGACCCGGCGCGGATGGGGCCGGACGAAGAGCGGCTCGACCGGATCGGCCGGTTCCTCGAACTGCACGTCGAGCAGGGCCGCGGGCTGATCGACCTGGGCGCGCCGGTGGCCGTCGGCAGCACCGTGATCGCGCACGGCCGGTGGCGGTTCTCCTTCGAGGGACAGGGAAACCACGCCGGCGCGACGCTGCTGGCCGACCGTGCCGACCCGATGCTGCCCGCCGCCGCGACGGTCACCGCCGTCCGCCGGCTCGCCTCGGGCGTGCCGGACGCGCGCGCGACCGTCGGCCGCTTGGTCCCGACCCCCGGTGGCACCAACGTCATCGCGTCCACAGTGGACCTGTGGCTCGACGCGCGGGTGCCCGGCGAGGGCACGCCGGGGCTGGTCGCCGAGATCAGCCGCGCGGCGTCGGCCGCGGCGGCGGAAGAGGGCTGCCAGGTCAGGGTGACGCGCGAGTCGTACTCCGGTGACGTCGTGTTCGACGACGCGTTGCGCCGGAACCTCGGCGGCTGGCTCGGCGGCGTGCCGGAACTGCCGACCGGCGCCGGCCACGACGCGGCCATCCTCGCCGGGTTCGTCCCGGCCGGGATGCTGTACGTGCGCAACCCGACCGGCATCAGCCACTCGCCGGAGGAGTTCGCCGAGGCCGCCGACGTCGAGGCCGGGGCCCAGGCGCTCGCCACCGCGCTGGAGCAGCTGACGCGATGACCTACTGGTGCGAGCAGGCGTGGCTGCCCGGCGGGATCGCGCGCGGGGTGCGGATCGACGTCGCCGATGGGCGGATCACCGGCGTCACGTCGGACTCGCCCCGTGTCGGAACCGTCCTGAATGGACTCACGCTGCCCGGGTTCGCGAATGGCCACTCGCACGCGTTCCACCGGGCGTTGCGCGGCCGGACGCACCACGAGCGCGGCACCTTCTGGACGTGGCGTGAGCGGATGTACGCGCTTGCGTCGCGGCTCGATCCGGACTCGTACTACCGGCTGGCCCGCGGTGTCTACGCCGAGATGGTCCTGGGCGGGTACACGAGCGTCGGCGAGTTCCACTACCTGCACCACGCACCCGGCGGCAAGCCGTACGCCGACCCGAACGCGATGGGGGAGGCGCTGCGGGAAGCCGCGCGCGACGCCGGGATCCGGCTGACCCTGCTCGACACGTGTTACCTCGCCGGAGGCATCGGCGTCGAACCCGACGAGGTGCAACGGCGGTTCTCCGACGGCTCGGCTTCACAGTGGGCTTCGCGGGTCGCCTCGCTGAAAGAAGACGAGCTGTTCCGCGTCGGCGCCGCGATCCATTCGGTGCGTGCGGTCCCGGCCGATCAGCTGTCGCTTGTGGACAGTGCGCGCGTGGTCCACATCCACCTCTCCGAGCAGCGCGCCGAGAACGAGCAGTGCCTGGCCGCCTACGGTCGCACGCCGGCGGAACTCCTCGACGACCACGGCGTGCTGACCGATCGCCTGGTCGCCGTGCACGCCACGCACCTGACGACGTCGGACATCCACCGGCTCGGCGCCGCCCGCGCCGGGGCGTGTTTCTGCCCGACCACCGAACGCGACCTCGGCGACGGCATCGGCCCGGCCCGCGCACTGCGGGACGCGGGTGTGCGGCTCGGCGTCGGCAGCGACAGCAACGCCGTCGTCGACGCCTTCGAGGAAACCCGCGCGCTCGAACTCGACGACCGGCTGGCCAGTGAGGAACGCGGCCGGTTCACCGCCGAGGAACTCCTGGCCGCGGGCACCGACCACACCGCCGTCGGGTGGCCGGAGGCCGGGCGCATCGAGGAAGGCGCCGGCGCGGACTTCGTGACGGTCGGGCTGGACTCCGTGCGGACGGCCGGGATCGAGCCGTCCGGAGTGGTGTTCGCCGCGTCCGGGGCCGACGTCCGGCACGTCGTCGTCGCGGGCCGCGACGTCGTCCGCGGCGGGACGCATCAGCTGGTCGAACGACCGGAAACCGTTCTGGCGAAGGAGATCGAGGCACTGTGGCTGTCGTGATCACGGGGATCGGCGAGCTGACGACCAACGACCCCGAGCTGGGCCGCCTGACCGACGCGGCTCTCGTGCTCGAGGGTACGAAGGTGGCGTGGGTGGGCCCGAGCGCGCAGGCGCCGGACGCCGACGAGCACGTCGACGTCGAAGGCCGCGCGGTGCTGCCGGGCTGGGTCGACAGCCACACGCACCTCGTCTTCGCCGGGGACCGCACCGCCGAGTTCGAGGCGCGGATGGCCGGAAAACCCTACACCGCAGGCGGAATCGCGATCACCGTCGGTGCGACGCGCGAGGCGACCGACGAGCAGCTGGCCGCGAACCTGCGCCAGCACGTCGACGAAGCGGCCCGGCAGGGGACGACCTGCCTGGAGACCAAGACCGGCTACGGGCTGACCGTCGCGGACGAGGCGCGCAGCGCCCGGATCGCCGGGGAGGTCGCCGACGAGGTGACCTTCCTCGGCGCGCACCTGGTCCCGCCGGGCGCCGACGCCGAGTCCTATGTGGACCTCGTCTGCGGCGAGATGCTCGACGCCGTCGCGGAAAGCGTGCGCTGGGTGGATGTTTTCTGCGAGACGGGTGCTTTCGACGAGGCCCAGTCGGCGCGGGTGCTCAAGGCCGCCGCGGAACGCGGACTGGGGCTGCGGGTGCACGGCAACCAGCTCGGCGAAGGCCCTGGCGTCCGGCTGGCCGTCGAGCTGGGCGCGGCGAGCGTCGACCACTGCACGTACCTGAGCGACGCGGACGTCGAGGCGCTGGCCGCGTCCGAAACCGTGGCGACACTGCTGCCCGCGTGCGACCTCTCGACCCGGCAGCCGCTCGCTCCGGCGCGGCGGCTGCTCGACGCGGGCGCGACGGTCGCGCTGGCCAGCAACGCCAACCCGGGCAGCTCGTACACCACGTCGATGGCCTTCTGCGTCGCGACGGCGGTGCTGCAGATGCGCATGACGATCGAAGAGGCCGTCTGGGCCGCGACGGCGGGCGGCGCGCGGGCGTTGCGCCGCGACGACGTCGGCGTGCTGCGGCCCGGCGCGCGGGCCGACGTCCACGTGCTCGACGCGCCGTCCGTCACACATTTGGCCTACCGCCCCGGAGTGCCGCTCACGAAAGTGGTGTGGCGCGCCGGAGATCTCGTGCGCTAACGTGGATCGCAGAGGACGCGCGAACGCACGGTCCGGTATGGGTTAGTCCGGGCACCCGTTCCAGCGCTCACCCGTGCGTCCCTTCATCGCCAGCGACGAAGGGACAAGTGTGTCTGTCATCATCATCGGCGCCGGGATGGGCGGCCTGAGCCTCGCCCAAGGACTGCGTCGCGCCGGAATCCCTTGCCGGGTCTACGAACGAGACGCCGCGCCCGGCGCGCGGGTGCAGGGGTACCGGCTGCACATCGACCACGTCGGCGACTCGGCGTTGCGTGAAGTCCTGCCACCTGAGCTGCACCAACTCTTCCGGGCGACCGCCGGCCGGGCGTTGCCCGCCACGCAGATCTACGACGAGCAGCTGCGCCGCGTCGATGAGCTGATCCTCGACGAGACCGGGCCCCACCTCAACATCAACCGCTTCACCGTGCGCCAGATCCTGCTGCACGGCCTGGATGTGCGCTACGACAAGCGGTTCACGCACTACACGGCCGACGCCGGCGGCGTGACCACGCACTTCGCGGACGGCACGTCCGCGCGTGGCGAGCTGCTGGTCGGCGCGGACGGCGTCAACTCGCCGGTGCGGCGCCAGTACTTGCCGCACGCCGAAGTCGTCGACACCGGGCTTCTCCAGCTGTACGGCCGGATTCCACTCACCGCGCCCACCCGCGCGCTGTTCGACCCGGAGATGTTCGCGGTGTTCTCGATGGCCGTCGCGCCCGATCGGACGATGGTCGGGTTCGCGCCGGTCGACTACCCGGAGCCCGTCGCCGAGGCGGCCGCGCGGCTGGTGCCGGGGCTCGAACTGCGGGACCACGAGCCGTACATGACGTGCGCGGTCGGCGCCCGTCGCGAGGTTGTCGGGCTGAGCGATGCCGAACTGGCCGCGATGCCGCCGGCCGAGCTGCAGGAGCTGGCTTCGGGGCTGGTGAAGGATTTCGCGCCGCGGGCCCGCGCGATGGTCGAGCACTGGGACGACACCGCGACGTTCCCGCAGCCGATCCGTACGAGCGTGCCGATCGGGCCGTGGTCACCGTCGCGGGTGACGCTGATCGGCGACGCGATCCACGCGATGAGCCCCGCCGCCGGCGCGGGCGCCAATACCGCGTTGCGCGATGGTGCGGCGTTGGCGTCCGCGTTGGCGGGGACCCCACTGCTCGACGCCGTCGCGGCCTACGAGGCCGCGATGGTGGACTACGGCTTCGCGGCCGTCCGGGAGTCCGCGGCGAACGGCCGGCGGTTCATGGGCCAGAACCCGCTCCCGGTCTGACGCCTCGTGAGTGTTTAGGGCGGTTCTAACCGCCCTAAACACTCACGACCGGCTACAGCGGCAGGATGAACGGCGTGCAGCGCGGCTGGTAGCGGGAGTCCAGCGCGTGCAGGATCAGGCCGGTGACGTTCGGGTCGACGGCCTGGCCGAGGTGGCCGGAGACGTCGGAGCGGCAGAAGTCCTGCAGCACGATGTCCGTCGCGCCCGGCTCGTTGAGGATCCCGCTGGTGTAGGGGGTGACGACCTCGTCGTAGCGGCTCACGATGCTCGTGTACGTCGGCCCGGCGACGTGCACACCGCCCCGGGCGAGGTCGTCCAGGAACGCCGACGGTGCCAGGTATTCCTTGCACGAGCCGCACGCCGTCCGGAGGATTCCGTCGAGCCCGGGCACCGAGGTCAGCAGGGCCTTGGCGAGCGCGTCGAGGCCGCCGAGCGTGGTGCCGCGGTAGTTCGCGCCGAAGCCGACGAAGTGCGCGACCTTCGCCGCGCCACCGCCGAACTTGAGGTAATACGCGGGCATTGTGCTGCCCTCGGAGTGCCCGACGATGTCGACCTTCGCCGCGCCGGTCGTGCTCCGGACGCGGTCGACGAACCGGCCCAGCTCGGCGGCGCTGTCCCGCATGGACGCGAGACCGCCGACGAGCGGGCCGAGCACGCCGGTGCCGTAGGTCAGCGAGTAGACGCAGTAGCCCTGCGCGGCGATCTTCGGCGCGTGGAAGAACCAGTTGACGGTGTCGTTCGCGCCGAGGCCGTGCACCAGCACGACGGGCTGGGGATGCTGGGCCGAGGGTTGGCACGACCAGTCGTTCCAGCCGCTGCTCGGCGCCGCTTCGGCGACCGCCGGAGCCGCGAGGCCGAGAGTGACCGCCGCGACGAGCGCGGTCAGGATTCGCTTGACACCGCCGTTGGTGACCCGCATTTCCGTTGCCTCCAGTTACCCGTCAGTAGTGACGAGTGTCATGATGTGGCACAACCCGCGGTTCGCGACATGGGATGACGCTCAGACTCGACCGGAGGCTGTTGTGAAAGATGACAAAGCCTTTCGGATCGGCGGGCAGGCACTGGCCGACCGGCTGACCGGTGCGCTGCCGGCGCTGACCCGGGCGGTGATCGAGGAGCTGGTCGCGCGGCTCACGGCGTACCGGCTGATGCCCGGCGAGGAGCTGGCCGGCGACATCAGCCGCGTGATCGAGCAGAACCTGCGGTCGTTCGTCGCGGTGCTCCGGTCGAAGACGCTGCCGACGGCGGCCGAGGTGGCGTTCCTGCGTGAGTCGGCGGCCCGGCGCGCGGAGGAGGGCATCCCGATCGAGGTGGTGCTGACCGCCTACCACGTCGGCATCCAGGTCGCCTGGGACACGATGACCGCCGACGCCCGGCCCGGCGACCTCGCCGACGTCATGGCCGTCAACGCGCTCCTGCTGCGCTACCTCGAGCTGATCACCCCGGCCGTCGCGGCGGGCTACCTCGCGCAGCAGCAGTCCATCTCCGGCGACGAGCATTCGGCCCGGCAGAGCCTGCTGGCCGCGTTGCTCGGCGGCGAGCCCGCGCAGGCCGCGGCCGACCAGGCCGGGCTGCGGCTGCCGACGTCGTACCTGGTCGTGGCGTTCGGGTTCGGCGCGCACCCGGACGAGACGTCGGCGGACGTCGACCCGCTGGTCGCGGCCCGCCGGAAGCTGCGGCGGCTGCGCGCCGAGCTGGAGCGGCAGGTCCGCGAGCCGATGCTGACGTCGTTGACCACGGACGGCGGGCTGGCGCTGCTGCCCGAGCGCGACCTGCCGTGGCTGGACGGCGCGGTCCGGGAGATGGCCCGCGCGGCGGCGGTCGACGTGACGGCCGGCGTGGTCGTCACCGACCCCGACGGCGTCGCCGCGGCCGCACCCTGTGCCCGCCGGATCCTGGCGGTGGCCCGGACCTTCGGCCGCCCGCCGGGCGTCTACCGGCTGGACGACGTCGTGCTGGAGTACCAGCTGTCCTGCCCGAGCGAGGCCCGCGACCGGCTCGCCGAGATGCTGGAACCGTTGGCGGACAAGGCGGATCTCCTCGACACGCTGCGGGCGTACCTGCGCCTCGGCGACCGCCGGACCACCGCGGCCCAGCTGCACGTCCACCCGAACACCGTCGACTACCGGCTGCGCCGGGTCCAGGCGCTGACCGGCCTGGACCCGACGTCGACGGCGGACGTCACGCTGCTCGGCGCGGCCGTGGTGGCCCGCGCCGCGGACTAGGCGTCGACGCGCTCCCGGCTCGCCGCGGCCGCGATGCCGGCCAGGGCGAGGAGCCCGCACAGCCACGCGAACCAGTCGCCGAAGCGGGCGTACGGCGTGCCGCCGCTGCCGAGCGGGACGTCGGCGGTCACCACCGAGAACGGCTGCGCGCCCGTGTGGGTGTCGGCGAGGACGCGGCCGTGCGCGTCGGACAGCATCGGCGTGCCGCGGGTGGCGCTCCACGCCACCGAGAACCCGTTCTCGACGCCGCGGATCAGCGCTGTGCGGCTGTGTTCCCAGCCGTCGACGTCCTCGTCGGACGCCGGGATCAGGACCAAGCCGGTGCCGGCCTCGCCGTAGCCGCCGCTGGGGTTCGCGAAGTTGACGTCCATGCAGACCAGCAGGCCGATCTTCGCCGGGCCCGCGAGGTACGCGAGGTCCGTGCCGTCGGCGATGTTCTTCGAATGCCCGTTGTGCCACTTGCGGAATTCGGCCGTCGGCCCGGACGGCGGCACGTCGAGCGCCGCGTTGAACCGGCCCTGCGGCGTGGTGTCGTAGACGCCGGTGACGACCTCGACGCCGGTGCGCCGGAGCTGCTCGACGAACCCGGCCCGCGAAGTGTCGTCCACGGCGAAAGCGGCTTCGGGGAGGACCGCGACGCGGACGTCGTCCGGCAGCGCGCCGATCTGGTCCACATAGGACTGCAGGAGGGTGGCGCCCTGCGGCGTCGCGACGTCCGTGGCCCAGCCCGCGTTCGCGGGGACGACCAGCGCGACCTTCGTCGTGGTCCCCGCGGGGCTGCTGAGACGCGCGGTGCTCCAGAAGAACAGCCCGGTCAGCGCGGCGGCGACCGCCACCACCGAGACCAGCCGGGAGCGGCCCCTGACACCGGGCGCGCAGATCGCGGCCACCGCGGCCGGGACGGCCAGCACCAGGAACTCGACGCCCCAGCCGCCGGTCACCGAGGCGAGCTGCAGGACCACCGGCCGGTCGGCCTGGGTCGTCATCAGCGTCCCCATCAGGCCGGTCGGGTTCAGCAGGGAGACCGCGTAGAGCGCGACGGTCCACAGCCCGGCCGCGGCGAGCACGGCCAGCACCTCGTGCCGACGTCGCACCAGCAGCCGGAACAGGCCGACGGCCAGGGCGAACAGCACCGCGCTGCCGCCGAGGATCGCGATCGCGGCCGGCCGCGGGACCGCCAGCGAATGCCAGAAGTAGCTCCACGTGCCGGTGCTGCCCGCGGCGTACGCGACGAACGCGCAGAGCAGCGCCGTCACTCCGGACACCCGCGGCGCGAGCAGCAGGATCGGCAGTGGTGCCCACCACGCCAGCTCGGGGACCGGGTCCAAGCCCGTCCCGAAGAAGAACAACACGCCCGACGCCGCTGTCGCGACGATCGGCCAGCCCGGCCCCAGTCTGCTCATGACCCGACGTTCGCAGGGGCGGCGGCGGAACACACTGGGCCGGACCACCGTCTTCGTGGTCGGGCTGGCCCTACCTGCCGGAAATGCGCGGTTCCTCCCGGTAAGCGCAGCCGGGTTCATGGAGAGTTCAGGGAGCCGTCACACGTCAGGGATCGGGTTCCGGTCGGTCGATCAGTAGCGTTTTCGACGAACAGCCTCCGGCGACGGAAATGAGCCCCGCATGGACTTCTCGCTGATCGTGCTGGTGGTGATCGTCGCGGCGCTGGCCTTCGACTTCACCAACGGCTTCCACGACACGGCCAACGCGATGGCCACGTCCATCGCCACCGGTGCCCTCAAGCCGCGGGTCGCGGTCGGGGTGTCCGCGGTGCTGAACCTCGTCGGCGCCTTCCTCTCGGTGGAGGTCGCGAAGACGATCTCCGGCGGGATCGTCGACGACACGAAGGTGACGCCGGTGATCATCTTCGCCGGCCTGGTCGGGGCCATCGTGTGGAACCTGGTGACCTGGCTGATCGGGCTGCCGTCGAGCTCGTCGCACGCGCTGTTCGGCGGGCTGATCGGCGCCACCTGGATCGCCTCGGGCTCGGACGCCGTCCACTTCGGCAAGGTCGTCGAGAAGGTCCTCATCCCGGCGCTCGCCTCGCCGATCGTCGCCGGGCTCGTCGCGACGCTGGGCACCTTCCTCGTCTACCGGATCACCAACCGGGCGAAGAAGGACACCGTGGGCCGCACCTTCAAGGCCGGCCAGATCGCCTCGGCGTCGCTGGTTTCGCTGGCGCACGGCACGAACGACGCGCAGAAGACGATGGGCGTCATCACCCTCACGCTGATCGCGTCCGGCTCGCTCGCGCCGGGCTCGAACCCGCCGATCTGGGTGATCCTGACCGCCGGCACCGCGATCGCGCTCGGCACCTACCTCGGCGGCTGGCGGATCATCCAGACGATGGGCAAGAAGCTCACCGAAATCCAGACGCCGCAAGGCTTCGCGGCCGAGACGAGCGCCGCGGCCGTCATCCTCACCTCGGCGCACCTCGGCTTCGCGCTGTCCACCACGCACGTCTGCTCGGGCGGCATCATCGGCTCCGGCCTCGGCCGCCGGCTCGCCGAGGTCCGCTGGGGTGTCGCGGGCAAGATGGTGCTCGCCTGGGCGCTGACGCTGCCCGCGGCCGCGATCGTCGGCGCGATCGCCGCCGAGGTCTCGACGCTCGGCACCTGGGGCACGGTCCTGATCGGCCTCGCCGGCGTCGTCATCGCGGCCGGCATCTACCTCGCGTCGCGGCGGAACCCGATCAGCGCGAACACCATCACCGAGCCCGAGCCGGCCCCGCAGCCGGCCAACGTCTGAGGAGCGCCGTGAACATCGATTGGGGTTCCCTCGGTCTCGTCTTCGTCGTCGCCCTCGCCTCGGTCGTCGTGCTGACGAGCCTCTTCTCCTTCGGAGTGGTGGGGCTCTCGCAGCGCGAGACCGCTCGTGAGGCGGGCGGCTCGGGCACCGGCCCGCTGGCCGGCGCGATCCTCTGCTTCGCCGTCTGCCTGGCGATCGTCGGGTACGGGATCTACTTGATCGTCGCCTGAGCGCGTTCCCGGAGGTCGTCCGGGAGCCCGCCGAGCATCGGAGCCAGAGTGTTCCGGCGCTCGGCGCTCAGGTGGTTCAGCATGTCCAGCGCCGGGGTCCAGAGGTCTTCGTCGGCGCCGGCCGCGGTGATGAGGCGGCCGAGGCGGTGGGCCGGGAGCAGGCCGACGACGTGGTCGATGCGGTTCTTGTCGTCGAGGACGAACGCGATCCGCAGCAGGCCGGGGTCGTCGATCTCCTCGAGGCAGCGCCGCACCGTCGGGTCGGGGAGGTGCCCGACGAACCGGCCGAGCGTGATCCAGTCCGCGCGGCCGGCCAGTTCGGCCGCGACCGCGAGCACGGTGTCGAGGGGGATGCGCGAGATGATCGCGCTCGCGCGGCGCGGGTCGAGGTCGGCCGCGACCTCCGACAGGAACCGGGGGCTCAGGCGCTTCGCGACGTCGACGCCGCGGGAGACGTCGACCACGCCGGCGATCCGGGCACACAGCAATGGGCCGAACACCTTTTCGGCGATCTTCGCCAGCACCGCGCCGGGCACGATCCGCGCGGCGAGCGCCATCCGCTGCAGCACGGCGAGGTTCGCGTCGAACAGCGTGTCGGTGACGCTCTCGCGGAACGCCCGCAGGTCACCGGCGTCGACGCGGGCCAGGTACTCGAGCCGCTCCGGCTCGACGCCGAGGACGCGGGCCAGCTTGAGGATCTCGGCTTCGGCCTCGTAGTTGTCTGTCGCCGCTTTGTCATTCACAGTCCGACTGCCTTCCGGACCGCGCCCCGCAGCAACGCCGGGACGTAGCGGAGGCCCTCTTCGCCCGCTTCGGCCAACGCCTTCGCCTGGCGTCTGCGCGCGTCGCGCAGCGCGTCGGAGAGGTCCTGCCGCTCGTGCTCTTCGAGGGCCTCGATGCCTTCGGGGAGGTCGCCGCCCAACTGATCGGCGAGGGTGCGCTCGGCCATGGTGGATCATGATGCATCACCCGGGGCGCTACCGTGCGGATATGAGCATCGAGACGTCCACCACCCGTGTCGGCGACCTCTCCGCGTACCTGGCCCGCCCGGCCGGTGGCTCCGGGTCCGGGATGCTGCTGCTGCCGATGATCACCGGCATCGGCGAGCAGGTCCGCGCCTGGGCCGACGAGCTCGCCGGCCGCGGGATCACGGCGTTGACCTGGGACGTCTTCCACGGCGCGAGCACCGACAACACCTCCCGCGAGGACCTCGGCGCGAAGCTCGGCGAGCTGTCCGACGACGTCGCGCTCGCCGAGCAGACGGCGTTGCTCGACCACCTGCTCGGCGACCTCGGCTGCACGTCGGCGGGGGTCATCGGCTGGTGCCTCGGCGGCCGGTTCGCGCTCCTGCTCGCCGCCCGTGACCAGCGCCTTTCCGGTGTCGTCGCCTACCACCCGACGGTCCGCGACCCGCTGCCGCCGAACCACGCCCTCGACACGGTCGCTTTGTCGACAGGGATCACCGCGCCGGTGCTCGTCGCCTACCCGGAGGCCGACACGGTCGTCTCGCACGAGACGTTCGACCGGCTCCAGGCCGCGCTGCAGTCCCGCGCGACGGGCGCGACGTTCACCCAGCACTTCCCGGGCGCCGAGCACGGCTTCAGCGACTCCTCGCGGCACGGCACCGCGGTCAACGCCGACGCGTTCGCGCTCTCCTGGCCGCAGACCCTGGCTTTCCTGGACGCGCTGAAAGGTTGACTTTCGGCAGTGGTCCGCGCGCCGGCCCGCTTGTAGCGTCGGTTCCGTGCGGGAGGCGACGAAGCGCAGGTGGCGGGCGGTGTTCGACGTCGTCCTCGCGCTGTTCCTGGCGTTCATCGTCGTCTCGGACACGGTGGGCACCCGGGCGTACTGGGAGATGGCCGGCGGCTTCGCCGTCGTCCTCGGCTCGGTCGTCACCGCCCGGCGCCACCCGGTCGTTTCGCTCGGCATCGCGCTGGCGGGCGCGCTGGTCGTGCCGTTCCCGTACGGCAACCAGGTGCCCGTCTGGGTGATCTTCGTGCTGGTCGCGATGTGTTACCAGGCCGGCCTGCGGATGCCACGGGCGCGACCGGGACTGCTGCTCGGCGGCGCGGTCGCGGTGCTCGGCGGGCCGCTCTCGCTGTTCGGCGACAACGCGCTCGGCGACTGGGCCGAGCTCGCCGTGATGCTGGTGTTCGCCGGGCTGTCGCCGTGGCTGCTGGGCCGCTACGTCCGGCTGCGCGGTGAGCTCGCCCGCACCGGCTGGCGCCGCGCCGAGGAGATGGAGAGCCGGCAGCGGCTGATCGCCGACCAGGCCCGGCTGCGCGAGCGCGCGCGGATCGCCAGCGACATGCACGATTCGCTGGGCCACGAGCTGAGCCTGATCGCCGTCCGCGCGGCGGCCCTCGAAGTCGCCGGCGGGCTCGGCGACGACCAGCGCGGCGCGGCCGCCCAGCTGCGGACCAGCGCCGCGGCCGCCACCGAACGGCTGCGCGAGATCATCGGCGTGCTGCGCGAGGACGCCGCGCCCGTCGAACCGGTGCAGGGCGACCTCGGCGAGCTGATCGCGCGGGCGCGGGCGTCCGGGCTGCTCATTGACTCCACAGTGGACAGCTCGCAGGCGCCCCCGATGGTCGCCCTCGCGGCCCACCGGGTCGTCCAGGAAGCGCTGACGAACGTCGCGAAGCACGCGCCGGGCGCGGCCGTGACGGTCCGGGTGACCAGTTCCGGTGCGCGGACCGACGTCGGCGTCGTCAACGCGCCGCCGCCCGCCGGACCGCTGCCGGGCGCCACGTCCGGGCACCGCGGGCTGATCGGGCTGCGCGAGCGCGTCCGGCTGGTCGGCGGCACGCTGCAGGCCGGCCCCCGGGACGGCGGCTTCGCCGTCACCGCGACACTGCCGCACGACGCCGCGCCGGTCGAGGAGACCGCGGAGCTGCGCGAGGCCGCCGACGACGCCGTCGGGCAGTCGACGTCCGCGCGGGCGCTGGAGCTGGCCCGGCGCGACGTCCGGCGCAGCCTGATCCAGGCCGTCGTCGTCCCGCTCGGGCTGTTCGCGGTGCTCCTCGGGGTCGCCGGGATCGCGTTCCTGTACCTGTGGAACTCCTCGGAGCTACCCGGCCCGGTCTACGACCGGCTGCGGCTCGGGCAGCCGCGCGCCGAGGTCACGCCGCTGCTGCCGGGCAACCAGCGCAGCGCCCGGCCGACGCGCGGCGAGCCGCCGCTCCCGCCGGTGCCCGGGGCCGCGTGCGAGTACTACGGCACCGGAAGATCGTTCATGGACAACGACTACGCCGCCTATCGGCTGTGTTTCGCCGACGGGAAGCTGGTTTCGAAGGACAACTTCGCCGAGGGGGATTCGTGATCAGGGTCGTGCTGGCCGACGACGAAGCGTTGATGCGGGCGGGGGTGGCGGCGATCCTGGCCGCGGACGGCGGCATCGAGGTCGTCGCCGAAGCCGCCGACGGCCGCGCGGCGGTCGACCAGGTGCTGGCCACGCACCCGGACGTCGTGCTGCTCGACATCCGGATGCCGGTGCTGGACGGCCTGGGCGCGGCCGCCGAGATCCGGCGGCTGCTGCCGGCGACCGGCGTCATCATGCTGACGACGTTCGGGGAGGACGACTACATCGAACGCGCGCTCGGCCTGGGCGCGGGCGGGTTCCTGCTCAAGTCGGGCGACCCGCGGGAGCTGCTGGCGGGCATCCACGCCGTCGCGGACGGGGCCGCGTTCCTCTCGCCGAAGGTGGCGCAGCGGGTGATCGCCCGGCTGTCCGGCGGCCGGCTCGCCCGCGCGTCGGCGGCCCGCGCGCGGATCGCGTCGCTGACCAACCGGGAGCGGGAAGTGCTGACGTTGCTGGGGTCCGGACTGTCCAACGCGGACATCGCGGCGAAGATCTTCGTCGTGGAGGGCACGGTGAAAGCGCACGTCAGCACGATCCTGACCCGGCTCGGCGCGAAGAACCGGGTGCAGGCGGCGATCACGGCGTACGAGGCCGGTCTGGTCGGGGGAGATCCGGCGGCTGCCAGCCACTGATCCCGGCGCCGATCCTGGCCGTGGCTTGGGCGGGAGTCATTCTCAGGAGCGCTTTGCGCAGGGTGGTGGCGACGGGGTTGGTGAGCTGCGGGCCGATCTTCCCGGCTCGGACGGAGTCTCGTGCGACTTTCTGGCTGCGCTTTCGTCTCTCTTGGTCGTATTTCCCGAGTGCGTTCTCCGTGGTGTCCTCTGTGGACATGGCGTGGGCGAGCACGACGGCGTCTTCGAGGGCCTGGCAGCCGCCCTGGCCGAGGAACGGCGGCATCGCGTGGGCGGCGTCGCCGAGGAGCGCGATCTTTCCCCGGACGTAGGTGGGCAGCGGCGTGCCGAGGTGGTAGAGGTCGTGGTGGAGGATGTCCGCGGCCGGCGTCGCGTCGATGAGCGCCGGGATCGGGTCGTGCCAGTCGCCGAAGTGCTGCTTCAGGTAGGCCTTGACGTCGGCCGGCCGTTCGCCGGCCCGGACGACGTAGGAGATCCACCAGTAGACGTCCCCGCCGGCCAGCGGGAGGACGCCGATCTCGGCGCCGCGGTCCCAGCTCGTGCTCAGAGGCGTCCCGGGCCGGTGGGCGACGCCGCGAAACGCCGTACTGCCGCTGTAGACCGGTGGTGCTCCCTTCCTGATCTGGCTGTTGATCCCGTCGGCGGCTACGACGAGGTCGGCGTGGAGTTCTCCGCCGGTGTAGCGCACGAAGCCGTCGTCGCGGACTTCGGTGACTTCGGCACCGGTCTTTATCGTCTCTCGGGGCAGTGCTCGCGCGAGCGCGTCGACGAGGTCCCGGCGGTGGACCGCGGCCAGGGGAAGCCCGTGGTTCCTTGTGAAGGCGGCCGCGTCCCAGCCGGTGATCCGTCGGCCGCGTTTGTCCCTCAAGCCGCCGTCGCGCTGTTCCTGGAGGGGAGTCTCGACGCCGAGGACGTCCAGGCAGCGCCGGGCGTTCGGCCAGAGGGAGATCCCGGCGCCGGCGCCGGTGATCTCGGGTGCTTTCTCCAGGACGGTCACGTCCCAGCCGACCCGCCGCAACCCGACCGCCGCCGCGAGCCCGCCGATACCGCCGCCGACCACCACCGCGCGCATAGCTCCTCCTCTACATCTGTAGAGGACTCTACACCTGTAGAGTCCTCGTTGTGGACCGTCTTTCGGCAATCGGTGACGCGGCGATCGAGGTGATCGCGGCGGAAGGCATGCGCGGCCTGACCCACCGCGCGGTCGATCGGGCGGCGTCGCTGCCCGCGGGGTCGACGTCGTACTACGCGCGAACCCGGGGCGCGCTGCTGGAGCTGGCGATCGCGCGGATGGTCACGCTGGACAACGTCGACTTGGAGCCACCACCGGGTCGCTTGGCGGAGTTCCTCGCGGGTTTCGTCCATGCGGCGATCACGTCGGGGCGGACGCGGATGCTGGCGCGGTACGAGTTCGCCCTGGAGGCGACCCGACGGCCGGAGTTGCGGGAGGCGTACGACAAGGGCGGCTTGCTGATCCGCTCTCGGTGCGCGGCGGTCCTCGCGGCGGCGGGATCTCTTGAACCGGAGCGGCACGCGTCGGTCTTGGTGGCCTGGCTGGACGGCGCGATCTTCGACGCGATCGCGGGCACGGGCTCTCTCGCGCCCCCTTCCCGAGCCGCGCTGACCCGCGGCGCCCGGGAAGTGCTGGCGGGCCTGGGCATCTCCCCAAGTCCGTGAATGTCACATCGAGGGACACAGCGTCCCTCAATGTGACATTCACGGACTTCAGGCGTCCCGGCGGCGCAGCACCGCAGTGCCCGCGACCAGCGCCACCGCGGTCCAGATCGCGCAGATCAGCAACCCCACCCAAGGTGCGTACGGCGCCACTGACTGCGTGATCGGGTTCGGCTGTCCCGGCTCGACCATCGCGTTCACCCCGGCGATCCCCGGGAAGTACGGCACCCAGCCCGGCAGGCCCAGCGACGCGACGATCAGCGGCAGCGGCACCAGCACCACGATCACCGTCACCAACGTCCCCGCCGCGCTTCGCAGCGCCCAGCCCACTCCGGTGCACAGCAGCCCCAGCAAGGCGAAGTACCCGCCCATGCCGAAAGCTGTTGTGAGGGCGCCGGCGACGGACGTCGGCAGGCCGTGGCCGTCCTTCACCACACCCGCCAAGGCCATTCCCGAGACCGACAGCGCCACGCCGTACACGAACAGCACCGGCAGCAGCACCGCCGCCTTCGCGAGGACCACCCGTGAACGCACCGGCGTCCACAGCAGGGTCGACCGGATGCCGCCGCCCGCGTACTCGCTTGTCACGAACAGCGTGGCCAGCGCGATCACCGCGAACTGCGTCAAGTAGAAACCGCCGCCGAGGGCGATCGTGTTCGCGCCCATCGGGTCTTCGCTGTCGAAGCGCTGGGAGATCGCCGACACCGCGCTGTAGAACGCCATCAGCGCGGCTCCGGCGATCAGCGTCCACCACGTCGCGCGGACCGACCAGAACTTCGTCCACTCCGAAGAGACCACAGGCACCACAGGCACCGCCGCCGTCATGCCGACACCCCGTACTCCACCGAAGAAGCCGTCAGTTCCATGTACGCCTGTTCGAGCGACGCTGTCCGTTCGGCGAGGCCGTGCACCCGGATCCCCAGCTCGTGCACCAGATCGCCGACGCGGGTGACGCCGATGCCGTCGACCACCAGCTCGGCCGGGTCACCGACGTCGGTGCGGCCGCCCTCCGCCAGCAGGCGCAGGGACAGCGCGTCGCGCTCGGCGGCGTCCGGGACGCGCACCGAGACCGTCGTGCGCGAGTTGCCCGCGATGAACTCGGCGACCGGCGCGTCCGCGAGGAGCTTTCCCCTGCCGATCACCACGAGGTGGTCGGCGGTCAGCTGCATCTCGCTCATCAGGTGGCTCGAGACGAACACCGTGCGCCCCTCGGCCGCCAGGGAGCGCATCAACTGCCGCACCCAGCGGACACCGTCCGGGTCGAGGCCGTTGACCGGTTCGTCGAACAGCAGCACGCCGGGGTCGCCGAGCAGCGCGCCCGCGATGCCCAGCCGCTGCCCCATGCCGAGCGAAAACTGCCCGGCCCGCTTGCCCGCGACGTCCGAAAGTCCGACCGTCGCGAGCACCTCCTCGACCCGCGAAGCCGGGATGCCGTTGCTGTGCGCCATCGCCAGAAGGTGCTTTCCGGCGCTGCGGCCCGGATGCAGGGCTTTGGCGTCGAGCAACGCGCCGACCTCGCGCAGCGGATGCCGCAGTTCGGCGTACCGCCGCCCGCCGACGCGTACTTCGCCGGCCTGCGGGTGGTCGAGCCCGACGGTCATCCGCATGGTCGTCGACTTCCCGGCGCCGTTCGGGCCGAGGAACCCGGTCACCTGCCCGGCCGCGACGTCGCAGGTGAGCGCGTCGACGACGGTCTTCTCCCCGTAGCGTTTGGTGAGTCCCCTGAGCGTGATCATCAACCCAGTCTGGGGTTTTCGCGGCGCCGGGACATCGGACGACGGTCGCGGACCGGCCCCGACTTTCGTCAGGGGCGGCGACGCGTGACGTGCCGCGTCGGAGTGGCGGTCGCCGGGTCTTCGGGCCACGGGTGCTTCGGGTAGCGGCCGCGCAGGTCGGCGCGGACCGCCGGGTAGCCGTTGGTCCAGAACGACGCCAGGTCCGCGGTGATCGCCGCCGGGCGGCCGGCGGGGGAGAGCAGGTGCAGGACGACCGGGACGCCGGCGAGCGTGGGGGTGCCGGTCCAGCCGAACGTCTCCTGCAGCTTGACGGCCAGCACCGGCTGGTCACCGCCGTAGTCGACGCGGATGTTCGAGCCCGTCGGCACTTCCAGCCGGTCCGGGGCGAGTTCGTCCATTTTGGACGCCGCGGGCCAGGGGAGCAGCGCCTTCAGTGCGGTACCGGCGTTGACGTTCGCGAGGTCCGCGCGCCGGCGGGCCGAGGAGAGGTCCAGCCAGCTGTCCACATCGGACAGCAGTGCGGCGTCGTCGACCGCGGGCCACGGCGCGCCGAGCACCCGGTGCAGGAACGCCATCCGCTCGCGCAACCGGGTCCCGTCGGCGGTCCACTTCAGCAGGCCGAGGCCTTCGGCCCGCAGGCCCGCCACCAGGGCGTCGTGGACGTTCGGGTTCTTCAACGGCCGCGACGCCAGGGTGATGGCGCCGAGCCGCCGGACGTGCCGCGCGACGACGTCGCCGTCGGCCCAGGTCACTTCGTCCACTTCGGACACCGAGCCGGCGCGCACGGCGAGGCGTTCGTCGGCGGCCGCGGCGAGCCGGATCGTGCCGTGCACGCGGCCGGGGTCCCGGGTCGCTTCGGCGATGGCCAGCCACGCGGAGTCCAGGCCGCTGCCGGGCGGCAGCTCGGCCGCGGTGCCGCCGGCCATGAGGTAGACGGGTTCGCCGCCGGGACGTCGCCGCGCGAGCCGTTCCGGGTGCGCCAAGGCGACGATCAACGCCGGATCGGGCTTGCCGTCTCCCGTGACCAGCCGCGAAAGCCGCTGGACTTCGCGCTTCCACCGCCGTGCCGCGTCGTCGCTCGCGCCGCGCAGCCGCCGCAGTTCCGCGTCGACGTCCGTCAGTTTGCCGCCCGCGTCGAGGAGCGCCACGACCTCCGCCGCGTTGCGCGCACCCACGGCCTCCGCACCGTCCAGCAACGCCCGGGCCAGCCGCGGGTGCAGCCCGAGGTCGGCCATCCGCCGTCCGCGCGCGGTCACCGTGCCGTCCGGCGCCGTCGCGCCGAGCGTGGCCAGCAGTGCGCGCCCCGCCGCCAGCGCGCCCTCGCCGGGCGGGTCCCACCAGGCCAGGCCGCTGCCGTCCGGCGTCGACCAGCACGCCAGTTCCAGGGCCAGCCGTGCCAGCTCCGCCGTCCGGATCTCCGGCTCGGGGTACGCGGGCAGCGTGGCCTGCTCGTGCTCCGCCCAGCAGCGGTAGACCCGGCCCGGCGCCTCACGTCCGGCGCGCCCCGCCCGTTGCGCGGCCACCGCCGCCGACACCCGGACCGTGGCCAGGCCGGGCAGCCCGCGCCGGTGGTCGACGCGCGGCACCCGCGCCAGCCCCGAGTCGACGACCGCGCGCACCCCCGGCACGGTCAGGCTCGACTCGGCCACCGCCGTCGCCAGCACGACGCGCCGTCGCGCACGCGGCCGCAGCGCGTCGTCCTGCTGCGCCGCCGTAAGCCGTCCGTGCAGCGGGAGAACGTCCACATCAGACAGACGCAGGAGCCCGGAGGTCCGCGCGATCTCCCCCGCGCCCGGCAGGAAGGCCAGCACGTCACCGTCCCCTTCGGACAGTGCGGTCCGCACGGCGCGCGCCACCGCGGGCTCGGCGCGCTCATTCCGCGCAGGCGGCAGGTAGGACGTCGTGACCGGATAGGTCCGCGCGGACGCCTCGATCACCGGCGCGTCACCGAGCAGCGTGGCCAGCCGGCCGGACGCCACCGTCGCCGACGTCGCCAGCAGCCGCAGGTCGTCGCGCAGGCCGGCGCGGACGTCCAGGAGCAGCGCGAGCAGCAGGTCCGCGTCCAGGTGCCGCTCGTGGCACTCGTCCAGCAGCACCGTCGCCACCCCGGGCAGCTCGGGGTCGCCCTGCACCCGCCGCACCAGCAGCCCCGACGTCACGACCTCGACGCGCGTGCGCGAGGACACCTTCCGGTCGCCGCGCACGGCGTACCCGACGGTCTCGCCGACCGGCTCGCCCAGGATCGCCGCCATCCGCCCCGCCGCGGCCCGCGCGGCCAGCCGCCGTGGCTCGGCGACGACGACCCGGCCGTCGCCGGACATCAGGGCCAGCGGCACCAGCGTCGTCTTGCCGGTGCCGGGCGGCGCCACGAGGACCGCGGTGCCGTGCGCGTCCAACGCGGCGAGCACGTCGGGCAGCACGGCCCGCACGGGCAGGTCGGGCAGTTTCACTTCTCGGTGACCTCAGGGGGTGGGGGCAGCTGGTAACCGGACGGGCCGATGTTCGCGTTGAGCGAGCGCAGCCATTCACCCGAAGAGACCATCCGGCCGATCGCGTCGTCGATCTTG
Organism: Amycolatopsis sp. NBC_00355; assembly: GCF_036104975.1. Classification (GTDB taxonomy): domain Bacteria; phylum Actinomycetota; class Actinomycetes; order Mycobacteriales; family Pseudonocardiaceae; genus Amycolatopsis. Next base: position 8,108,640 of record NZ_CP107982.1, read on the forward strand.
CTCACCCCCTGCGTGTCGCCCTTCCGCAGGCCGACGCCGTAGTTCTCCTTCGAGAACGGCTTCCCGACGACCTTCAGCAGCTCGGGGTCCCGCGCGACGTAGCCTGCCAGGATCACGCCGTCGGTCGTCACGGCGTCGATCTGCCCGGCCAGCAACGCCGTCACGCAGTCCGGGTACCGCGGGTACTCGACCAGCTGGACGGCCTGGGCGAACTTGTCCTTGACCTGCTGGGCGGGCGTCGAGCCGGTGACCGAGCAGAGCTTGCGCGAGTTGAGCGTCTCCGGCCCGGTGATGTCGGCCGCCGTGCGCCGGACCAGCAGGTCCTGCCCCGTCGTGAAGTACGGCCCGGCGAACGACACCTGCTGCTTGCGCTTGTCGGTGATCGAATAGGTCGCCACGACCAGGTCGACCGTCCCGGAGGCGAGGTCCGTCTCCCGCGTCGCCGACGTCGTCTCGCGCCACGTGATGTCCTTCGCGTCGACGCCGAGCTCACCCGCCACAAAAGTTGCGACGTCGACATCAAAACCGACGAACCGGCCGTCCACGGTGTGCTCCGACAGGCCCGGGGCGTCGAACCGGATACCGATGGTCAGGTGATCCGTGGCACTGGCGCGGGCCACCACGGAGTCGGTCGGCGAAACGTGGGCGGGACCGCACGCGGCCACCGTGACCAGCAGCAACGCCGAAGAGACCAGCACGCGCCACCGCATCCCGCCGCTCCCTCCGCCCCCGTCGGGCCCTCACGCAGTTCTCAGGTCGTCCCGTTAGCCTAAGTGTGTGGTGCGACCGTCCCAACCCGTGCTGGACGCCGTCGGCACGCTCGCCCGGCTCGGGCTGGCGGCCGTCTGGCTCGTTTCCGGTGCCGTGAAGCTGGCCGATCCGGGTCAGACGTTGATCGCCGTCCAGGCGTACGACGTGCTGCCCGGCGCCCTCGTGAACGTCGTGGCGGTCGCGCTGCCGCTCGTCGAGCTCGTGCTCGGGCTGTTCCTGCTCGCAGGCCTGGCGACCCGGTGGGTCGCCGGCGCCGCGCTGGTGCTGCTCGTGGTGCTCATCGCCGGCATCGCCCAGTCGTGGGCGCGCGGGCTGAGCATCGACTGCGGGTGCTTCGGCGGCGGCGGCCAGGTGGCGGCGGGGCAGACCGCGTACCCCCAGGAAATCCTCCGCGACTCCGGTTTCGCGCTGCTGGCCGTATGGCTGCTGGCGCGGCCGCGCACCTGGCTGTCGATCGACGGCTGGCTGGCGCGAGGTCGCGGGAACTCTGTCGAACCCGGGCCCGACTACTCGGGTATCGCGGAAGGGAATTGATTCACAGTGGGTGGAGCTGAGCGGACCGCTCGGAAGCGTCGTCAGGCCGCGCAGGCCGGGGGAGCGAGGGCGGTGGCCCAGGCCAGGGGCGCGTCCGGGGACAAGCGGAAGTGGATCATCGGGATCGCCGCCGTGGTCGTCGTGGCCGCGCTCGTGATCGGCGGCGTGATCTGGACGATCTCCGACAAGAACAAGACCGAAGGCCAGGTCATCAACCCCGGCCAGAACACCAGCGCGCTGGCCGCCGACGTCACCCAGACGCGCGACGGCGTGGTGGTCACGGTCGGCAAGACCGGCGCGAAGTCGTCGATCGACGTCTACGCCGACTTCCTCTGCCCCATCTGCGGCACGTTCGAGAAGAACAACAAGACGCAAATCGAGCAGGCGGTCAACGACGGCAAGCTGGCGGTGCGCTACCACATGGTGCCGCTGCTCAACGACCGTTCGAGCCCGCCCGGCTACTCGCTCGACTCGGCGAACGCGGCGCTCGCCGCGGCCGACGCCGGCAAGTTCCTCCAGTTCCACGACGCGCTGTACGCGAACCAGCCCGAAGAGGGCAAGCGCGGCTACGACAAGGCGCAGCTGATCGACCTGGGCAAGAACGTCGGCATCACCGACCCGAAGTTCGCCCAGACGGTCAACGCCGGCACCTACAACGACCAGATCAACGCCGCGTTCCAGCAGATCGAAAACGACCCGAAGCTGGCGCAGGACTTCGGCGGCGGCCAGAGCGGTTTCGGCACACCGACGGTCGTGTCGAACGGTGCGATCGTCAACTGGCAGGACCAGGGCTGGCTCGGCGGGGTGCTCGGCTGAGTCCGGGCAATTCGCCCACTCGGGTACGGAACCTGGTCTAGGCTTGTCCCGCAGGGTGGGGAACCGGGGGTGGCGCGCGCACGTCGCATCCCTGGTGACAGGGAGGGCCAGTGGACGGTTCGCATTCGGGGTTTCACGTCGACGACGGCGCGTACACGCGGTACGCGCGCGAAGTCGATCCGCTCGGTGAAGACGTCAAAGGCGCGGCCGACAAGCACGTCGGCCCGCACGTGACGCTCGGTGGCCACGGCTTCTCGGAGATGGGCGGCGAGTCCGGCTTCTCCGGCGCCTATACCGGCCGGATGCGGGCGCTGCAGGAGAAGCTGCACCGCGTCGGCGGTGGCTGGAGCCAGATGGGTGACGCCGCCCGCCAGACCGACCGCAACTACGCCGGTGTCGAGGCCGAGCACGGCGACGTCGTCCGGCGGCTTGGGACGGACCTCACGTGACCGAGCACGCCGACCTGCTCGTCCGGCACGGCCTGGACACCACGAACCAGTTCGCGGACAAACTGCGCCACGACCCGGCCGCGATCAGCGGCGCACGCGACGGGCACGTCGCGCTGCAGACGTCGATGGGCAAGACCCACGACACCGCGTCGGCGCAGCGCGTCACCCTGACTTCGGCCAGTTCCGGCTCGACGACCGACCGCGCCACCGCGACGTCCAAGAGCCTGGAGCAGGAAGTCCAGGACCTGCTCGACGAGAGCGCCGAGATCGAGAGGGCCGTCGCCGAGGCGGCCGAGACGCTGAACCTGGGCCAGATCAAGAACGACCAGGTCCGCGACCAGATCATCAAGGAGATCTCGGCGTCGATGAAGGCGCTGGCGGCCGTCAAGAGCATCCAGCCGCCGGAGAGCCGCGGCGCCGCGTCGCGCGACATCCTGATGAAGCTGCAGACCAAGATCAGCCAGCTGACCGGCCAGGCCGCGACGTTCAGCGAGCAGACCATCAACCAGCTCACCGACATCGGCACCAAGCTCGGTGGCCCGGAACAGACGACGTCGGCGAGCAGCGCGTCCGACACCAAGGTCGGCCAGTCCTTCAACAGCAACAGCGGGTACTCCGGCGGCGGTTCCGATAGCGGGGGCGGCGGCGGTGGGGGAGTCGGCGGCGGTGGTGGCGGCGCCGTGCACAAGCCGCGGCTGCCGGTCGCGGTCCCGCCGCAGCCCGGCACCGGCGTCGGCATCAACCTGCCCGGCGGCAAGACCGTCATGGCGCCCAACGAAACCGCCGCGAAGGCCGTGCGCAACGCGCTTTCCCAGCTGGGCGTGCCGTACGTCTGGGGTGGCACCGCGCGCGGCCAGGGCCTCGACTGCAGCGGCCTGACCATGACGTCGTACCAGGACGCGGGCCTGCAGTTGCCGCGGACGGCGGCGCAGCAGACGGTCGGCGCCGAGGTGCCCTCGATCGACCAGCTGCTGCCCGGCGACCTGGTCGTCTGGTCCGGGCACGTGGCGATGGTGATCGGCGACGGCCAGATGGTCGAGGCCGGCGACCCGGTCCAGATCAGCAAGATCCGCACCACGAACGCGGGACAGTCGTTCATCGGGTTCTACCGGCCGACGGGGTAACTTCGCACAGTGGCTGACTTCGACATGGATCTGGCCGCGTCCCGCGTCGCCGAGCAGGCGGACCGCGCGGGCGCGGAGGCTTCCGCGCGCTTCGAGCGCTCGGGCCCGGTGGTGGGCAAGGCGGCCTCCGGCGACGGCGCCATCGAGGTCCAGGTCGCGCCCGGCGGGCTGCTCACGGGCCTGACGATCCACCGCTCCGCGCTGCGGCACGGGTCGTCGGTGATCGCCGACCAGATCCTCGAGCTGGCCCAGCGCGCGACCCGCCGCGCGGGCGACCGGATGTACCACGCGCTGGCCCCGGTCGTGGACGCGTCGCAGCTGGAAACCCTGGGCTACGAACCGATCCCGGACGACGACCCGGACGCCGAGTCCGTCTCCTACGGAAGGTGAGCGCGATGCCCACGACGCGTCAGCTGATTTCCCAGGCCCGGGCCCGCGAAGAGGCGCTGGCCAAGGTGGACGAGCTGCTCGCATCGGCGTCCGGCACGGCCCACGACCTCGACGGCCAGGTCGAGGTGACGGTCGACGCCCGCGGCAAGCTCCTGCGGGTGTGGCTGGCACCGTCGGCGGTGAACCTGGGTGAGCGTCTCGGGCCGTTGGTGGTGGAGATCGCCCAGGCGGCCATGCGCGAGGCGACCCAGGACGGCTACAACAAGGTCGCGCTGCTGCTGGGCGAGGACATGACGTTCATGATCGAGCAGATGACGGGCCTGCCCGCGCCGGCCCGAGCCGAGGACGACGACCCGGGCATGACGGTGGCGGAGTTCCAGCGGCTGCGCGAGGAACGCCTCGGCTCCGCTCCTCCCGCAGCTTCTGCTGCTCCCGCTCCCGCTTCGAGTGTCGAGGACGAAGACGCGTACTGGGACACGTTCGACCCGGCTTCCCTGCGCTCGGACCGCTGACCGGTTCCGAGCAGCCCCCGTTTTCCACGCTACCGCCGGCCACCGACAGTTCCGCTCGGGGCGTTCGGGGTCAGGTCAGCTGGGCGGTGGAGGTGGCGCCGTCCAGGGATGGCGGAGCAAGCCTCCCAGCGTCAGCTCGCTGACCGTTGTGCGCTTCGCCGCGTCCTCGTCCGTGAGGCCGCGGACCAGGACCTGCAGCCGTGGCCGGTCGGTTCACGACCGGAACCCGCAGTCCCGGTGAGTGGCAACCGAGATCGCCCAGAGGTCTGGACCAGCTGCCGATATATATGCATTAATTCAAGGCGTGAATTTTGGTCTCTCGACGAGGAGGACCCGGATGGGTCTCGGACGCGGACTGGCCATCGGCACACTGGCCGTCGGGCTGCTGGTGACGTCGGAAACCCCCGCCCTCGCCGGGAACGGCCCGGCGTACAAGGACTCCTGGCGGCCCGTCAAGGTCCGGGTGGCCGATCTGCTCGGCCGCATGTCGCTCGACGACAAGCTCGGCCAGATGATGCAGGCCGAACGCCTCGGCGTGAAATCCCCGGCCGACGTCACCACCGGGCGTCTCGGCTCGCTGCTCTCCGGCGGCAGCTCGCAGCCGACGCCGAACACGCCGGTGACCTGGGCCGACATGTACGACGGCTTCCAGAAGGCCGCGCTCGCGACGCCGCTGGGCATCCCGCTCGTCTACGGTGTCGACGCCGTCCACGGCCACAACGGCGTCTACGGCGCGACTGTCTTCCCGCACAACATCGGCCTCGGCGCGTCGCGCGATCCGCGGCTGGTGCAGAAGATCGGCCGCGCCACCGCGGAAGAGGTCTCCGGCACCGGCATCGACTGGGACTTCGCGCCCTGCCTGTGCGTCGCCCGCAACGACCGCTGGGGCCGCACCTACGAGTCGTTCGGCGAGGTCCCGCAGCTGGCCACCGAGATGTCGACGGTCATCACCGGCTTGCAGGGAACGAGACTCGACCAGCCCGGTTCGGTCATGGCCACCGCCAAGCACTACGTCGGCGACGGCGGCACGACCGGCGGCGTCAACGAGGGCAACACCGAGATCAGCGAGCAGGAACTGCGCACGGTCCACCTGCCGCCGTTCAAGGCCGCCGTCGACCGCGGGGTCGGCTCGGTGATGATCTCCTACAGCAGCTGGAACGGCGTCAAGATGCACGCCGGCTCGTACCTGATCAACGACGTCCTCAAGAAGGAACTGGGCTTCAAGGGGATCGTCGTCTCGGACTACAACGGCATCGACAAGATCGACGGCAAGACCGGCTTCACCCCGGAAGAGGTCGAGGCCTCGATCAACGCCGGCATCGACATGGTGATGGTGCCGTACAACTGGCAGACGTTCATCGACACGCTGCGCACACTGGTGCAGCAGGGCCGGGTGCCGCTGTCGCGCATCGACGACGCGAACCGCCGCATCCTCACCAAGAAGTTCGAGCTCGGCCTGTTCGAGCACCCGCTGACCGACCGGCGGTTCCTGAAGACCATCGGCAGCAAGGACCACCGCGATCTGGCCCGCCAGGCCGTCCGGGAATCCCAGGTGCTGCTGAAGAACGACCACCACGTGCTGCCGCTCTCGAAGCACGGAAAGATCTTCGTGGCGGGCAAGAACGCGGACGACATGGGCAACCAGTCCGGCGGCTGGACGGTCGGCTGGCAGGGCACCAGCGGTCCGGTCATCCCCGGCACCACGATCCTGCAGGGCATCAGGAGCAGCTCCTCGAAGGTGACCTACGCCAAGGACGGCACGGGGATCGACCAGAGCTACGACGTCGCCGTCGCGGTCGTGGGGGAAACGCCCTACGCCGAAACGAAGGGCGACCGTCCACAAGGGATGGGCCTGGACGAGACAGACCTTGCGACGCTGCAGAAGCTGAAGGACTCCGGCGTGCCGACGGTCGTCGTCCTGGTGTCCGGGCGGCCGCTCGACATCGCTGCGCAGGTGAGGGACTGGGCCGGGCTCGTCGAGTCGTGGCTGCCGGGCAGCGAGGGCGCCGGTGTCGCCGACGTCCTCTTCGGCGACTACAACCCGACCGGGAAGCTGCCGGTGACCTGGATGCGCAGCGCCGGCCAGCAGCCGATCAACGTCGGCGACGGCCGGCCCGCGCTGTTCCCGTTCGGCTACGGCCTCCACTACCCCCGCCATTGGTGATCGGTCCCCGCCCCCACCGGAAGGAACACGCATGCCGTCCAGAACCCGCCGCCCCCTGATCCGGATACTGGCGTTCTTCGCCGCGCTGCTGGGGCTCAGCCTCGGCAGCCCGGCGGCCCCCGTCGCGCACGCCGCGACGCCGTTCAAAGTGCTCGCCTTCTACAGCGGCACCTACGACGCCGCGCACATCAGCTTCGAAAAAGAGGCCAACGTCTGGTTCCCGCAGCAGGCGGCGGCCAACGGCTTCACCTACACCTCGACGACCAACTGGAACCAGCTGACGTCCATCACCCCGGACCAGTACCAGGTCGTGCTGTTCCTCGACGACCAGCCGCAATCGCAGGCGCAGTTCCAGGGCTTCCAGCGGTACATGCAGGCCGGCGGCGGGTTCTACGGCTTCCACGTCACGGCCTACAACGACAGCTCGACGCCGTCGTACGCCAACTGGTTCCACAACGACTTCCTCGGCACCGGCCGGTTCACCACGAACACGTGGGGCCCGACGCCGGAGACGCTGAAGATCGAGAACCGCACGCACCCGTCGACGGTGAACCTGCCGGCGACGATCAGGTCCTCGACGTCCGAGTGGTACGCCTGGCAGAACGACCTGCGCCAGAACAGCAACATCACCATCCTGGCGTCGATGGACCAGTCCACGTTCCCGATCGGCACCGACCCGAGCCAGACCTGGAACAGCGGGTACTACCCGATTTCGTGGACCAACAAGAACTACAAGATGATCTACTCGAACTTCGGCCACAACGCGATGAACTACGACACGAACACCGCGCTGTCGTCGACGTTCGAGAGCGCCGACCAGAACCGGTTCCTGCTCGACGGCCTCAAGTGGCTCGGTGGCGGCGGCACGACCACCCCGCCGCCGGACGGCTCGATCGACCCGTCGGCCTGGTACGCCGTGTCGAACAAGGCGAACGGCAAGTGCGTCGACGCGCGGGCCGCGGCCAGCGCCAACGGCACCGTGATCCAGCAGTACGCCTGCAACGGCACCACGGCGCAGCAGTTCCAGTTCGCGCCGACCAGCGGCGGGTACGACCGGATCAACAACCGGAACAACGCCGCCCAGGTCATCGACGTCGCGAACGTGGCGACGACCGACAACGCCGGCCTGCAGCTGTGGGCCTACGGCGGCGGTGACAACCAGCAGTGGCAGCCGGTGTCGGAAGGCAGCGGGTACTACCACTTCGCCGTCCGGCACACGGGCAAGTGCCTGACCGTGCCGGCATCGTCCACAGCGGACAGTGTCCAGCTGGTCCAGTCGACGTGCAACGGCAGCGCGGCGCAGTCGTTCAAGGTCGGCTAGAGGGAAAGTCCGTGAAGGCCGCCTTGAGGGACTCAGAGTCCCTCAAGGTGGCCTTCACGGACTTCAGCGCCAGGTGGCCTGGAGGCGGATCACCAGGACGGCCAGGGTGAGCAGCGCGACGGCCAGGAGTGCGCCCGCCGAGCGGGTGGTGTCGCGGGCGCCCCAGGCCAGGGCCGCAGGGAGGACGGCCAAGGAAGTGAGCAGGTAGGCCACGTGCGTGCCGGGTTCCGCCGGGTGGTGAGCGGAGGCCAAGCCGGCGATCGCTTGGGCGAGCAGGGCCAGTTCGATCAGGACGGCCAGCGGGCGCCAGGGTGGCCAGCGGTAGCGGCCGAGCGCCGCGGTGACCAGGGCGAAGACGCCAGCGAGCAGGCAGAGCATCGTCGTCGCGAAGGCCAGGGGCTCGATCACGCCCGGCGTGCTTTGCGGCGACGGCGTTTCGTGCCCAGGCGGAAGAGCCACGTCGAGATGCCGGTGAGCATCAGCGCGAGGGGCGCCAGGCCGAGGACGACCCAGACGAGCCGCCACCAGCCGTCGACGAGCCAGCCGAAGTGCGCGGCCTCGAAGACCTTGCTGTAGAAGCGGTTGGCCGTCGGCTCCGGGGCAGCGTCCACAGAGGACACGTGGGTGGCGTCGTGGCTGTCGACGTACACCGTGCGGTCGCCGCCGAAGAACGCGCGGGCGCCGTAGGGCTGGTAGCCGTCATCCGCGATCGACACCGAGTAGTAGTCCGTGCCCTCGGCGGGCGGGACGAGGTAGCGGACGGTGCCGGGAGACGCGGCCAGCGCGGCCGACGACGCCTGGTCGATGCCGATCTCCGGGGTGCCGGGCGCGGCCGGGTTCGCCGTGAAGCTGTATTTCGCCTCGTCCGGCGTGGTGCCGCCGGTGATCGCGAGCCACGCGTTTTCCACCGGCGGCAGGTAGAAGGCGGCGCCGGTGACGCCCCACATCAGCACGAACGGCACCGACACGAGGCCGATCACGTTGTGCAGGTCGTAGTCGCGCGCGAAGCGGCCCTTGCCGAGCCGGACGCGGAAGCCGTGCGAGAACTTCTTGAACCCCGGCCACCAGACGACGATCCCGGTGATCGCCAGCAGGATCATCAGCAGCCCGAGGACGACCAGGATCAGCAGGCCCCAGTTGGTGCCGGGCGGCCAGGCGAAGCCGATCGACGGCACCGGCGCGGCCAGCCACGACACGTACCCCGGATCGTCCTTGCAGGTGAACGCGCAGTCGTGCAGGTTCGTCAGCCAGCCCATGACGCCGTCGGTGAGCTTCTGCGGCCCGGTGATGTGCCCGCTGCCGGGGTCGACGGCGTAGGCCGTGGTGTAGTCGGTGTCGCCGACGGCGATGATCCCGCCGTCGTTGCTCACCCAGGCCGCGGCGAACTCCGGGTGCGCCTGCTTGACGAGGTCGCGCGCCTGCTGCGGGCCGAGCGGGTGCGCGCTCTCGGTGTGCGCGTAGAAGTCGCCGTGCGTGGCCCGGAAGTACTCGGCGCGGTAGAGCAGGATGACCCCGGCGGTGGTCTCGAGGACCAGCAGCAGCCCGAGCACCAGCGACGTCCACCGGTGCGTGACGACCAGCGCGCGTCGTACGGGCTTGCGCCGGTACCAGCGCCGTACCGCGCGTTTTGGTGGATCGGTCCTGGTCAGAGCAGGTGCTTCGGCAGTCATGACGTCCCCCGGGCTTCGTGAAGATCGAAGTGAGGTTAGCCTTGCTTAACCTTGATTGTCTTCCGTCCTTCGGTGGATGTGCGGCGAGTCACCGCGGCACTAACATGAAGTTCCTTCATGAATGGGGAAGCGATGCGGCGCAGCTCAGTCCTCGTGGTCCTGACGGTGCTCGCGGGTCTTCTCGCGGGGACGTCGCCGGCGGTCGCCGTCACCCAGCCGTTCTTCTGGGGTGTCGCGACCTCGGGTTACCAAGCGGAGGGTTCGGCACCCGACAGCAACTGGCGCCGCTACGAGCAGGCGAAGACGTCGTCGATCAAGGAGCCCTACCGCGAGTCCGTCGACTTCCGGCACAACTACGTGGCGGACATCGACCGCGCGAAGCAACTCGGCGTGAACGTGTTCCGCTTCAGCGTCGAGTGGGCCCGGATCGAACCCCGCCCGGGCCAGGTCGACGAGACCGAGCTGGCGTACTACGACGACGTCGTCCGGCACGTCCTCGACGCCGGGATGCGGCCGATGATCACCCTCGACCACTGGGTCTACCCCGGCTGGGTCGCCGACCAGGGCGGCTGGGACAGCGACCGCACGGTCGACGCCTGGCTGGCCAACGCCCGCCGCGTCGTCGACCGCTACAAGGGCCTCGGCGCGCTGTGGATCACGATCAACGAGCCGACCGTCTACCTGCAGAACGAGACCGCCAACGGCGGGCTCGCCGGGTGGAAGCTGCCGTGGGCGCAGGCCCGGCTGGTGCGCGTCCACCGTGCCGCGTACGACCTGATCCACCAGCTGGATCCCGGCGCGCTCGTGTCCAGCAACACCGCGTACGTCCCGGCGGTGCAGGGGGTGCTGGACGCGTCGTTCCTCGATCAGGTGCGCGACAAGCTCGACTTCGCCGGCCTGGACTACTACTACGGCGCGAGCCTCGACAACCTCAGCGCGATCCACGCGGCGAGCGGCGAGTTCTGGAAGGTGACACCGCAGCCGGACGGGATCTACTACGCGCTGCGGTACTACGCGCGGAAGTTCCCGGGGCTGCCGCTGTACGTCGTCGAGAACGGCATGCCGACCGACAACGGCAACGCGCGCCCGGACGGCTACACGCGCTCGGACCACCTGCGTGACCACATCTACTGGGTGCAGCGCGCGAAGGCCGACGGCATGAACGTGATCGGCTACAACTACTGGAGCCTCACCGACAACTACGAGTGGGGCAGCTACCAGCCCCGCTTCGGTCTGTACACAGTGGACGCCGCCACCGACCCGTCGCTGACCCGGCGCCCGACGGACGCGGTCACGACGTACCGCCAGCTGATCGACGGCCACGGCGTCCCGGCCGGCTACACGCCGGTGCGGCCGCCGGGCTTCTGCTCGGTCGTCGACGGCCTGGGCAGCTGCCTCGACCCCGCGCGCTACCCAGGCCCGCTGGCCCCGCTTAGCTGACCCCACCTGCCACTTGTGTAACAAAAAGCCGAGCTTTCGCTAGGAAAGATGCGTCTTCTGGGCTTGATAAATACATGCCGGTCTGTATGTTTGTTGCATGGCGAACAAGGTGTACGTCGTCGGCGTCGGGATGACGAAGTTCGAGAAGCCGGGCCGGCGCGAGAACTGGGACTACCCGCAGATGGCGAAGGAGTCCGGGACCCACGCCCTCGAGGACGCCGGGCTCGGGTACGACGCCGTCGAGCAGGCCTACGTCGGGTACGTCTACGGCGAGTCGACGTCCGGGCAGCGCGCCGTCTACGAGCTGGGCATGACCGGGATCCCGGTGCTCAACGTCAACAACAACTGCTCCACCGGCTCGACCGCGTTGTACCTGGCCGCGGAGGCGATCCGCGGCGGTCGCGCGGACTGCGTGCTGGCGCTGGGCTTCGAGAAGATGAAGCCGGGTTCGCTCGGGTCGACGTTCGACGACCGCGAGCAGCCCATGGGCCACCACATGCAGGCGCTCGCCGAGATCTCCGAGGTGCTGTTCCCGCCCGCGCCGTGGATGTTCGGCGCCGCCGGCCGCGAGCACATGAAGGCGTACGGCACGACCGCCGAGCACTTCGCGAAGATCGGCGAGAAGAACCACCGGCACTCGGTGAACAACCCGTACGCGCAGTTCCAGGACGTCTACTCGCTCGACGACATCCTCGCGTCGCGGATGATCTACGACCCGCTGACCAAACTCCAGTGCTCACCGACGTCCGACGGCTCCGGCGCGGCGATCCTCGCGAGCGAGGCCTTCGTGGAGACGAACGGCCTGGCCGAGCGGGCCGTCGAGATCGTCGGGCAGGCCATGACCACCGACTTCCGCAGCACCTTCGACGGCAGCGCGAAGAACATCGTCGGCTACGACATGACGCGCCAAGCGGCACGCCAGGTGTACGACCAGGCCGGACTGGGGCCCGCCGACTTCCAGGTCATCGAGCTGCACGACTGCTTCTCAGCCAACGAACTCCTGACTTACGAAGCACTCGGCCTCTGCGACGAGGGTGACGGCGGTTCGCTCGTCGATTCCGGGGCCACGACGTACGGCGGCAAGTGGGTGGTCAACCCGTCCGGCGGCCTGATCTCGAAGGGACACCCGCTCGGCGCGACCGGCCTCGCCCAGTGCGCCGAACTGACCTGGCAGCTGCGTGGCGACGCCGACAAGCGCCAGGTCGACGGCGTGCAAGCCGCGCTGCAGCACAACATCGGACTCGGTGGCGCCGCCGTCGTCACCGCCTACCAGCGAGCCTAGGAGAGACATGGGCCAGATCACCGCGTCCGTCGAACTGCCCGCCACGCCGGACAAGGTGTGGGCGGAGTTCTCGAACCCGAACAACTTCGAGAAGTGGCTGACCATCCACACCAAGTGGAAGGGCGACGTCCCGGCCGAGTTCGCGCAGGGCGCCCAGGTTTCCGAGGTCGTCACGATGCTCGGCATGGCGAACACGATCACCTGGACCGTCGACGAGTACGACGCGCCGCACAAGCTGGTCATCTCCGGGACCGGGATGGCCGGGGTGAAGATCCGGTTCGCGCTGTCGGTGGCGGCGGCCGGCGCCGGCTCGGCGGCTTCGATCGACGCCGAGTTCACCGGCCAGATGATCGTCGGGGCGCTCGGCAAGGCCGTCGAGAAGGACGGCAAGAAGAACCTCGACGAGTCCCTCGAGAAGTTCAAGGCCCTGGTCGCATGAAGTTCGACGCCACCGGGCTGGACAAGTGGACCGAGCCCGTGACGTTCGACGTCACGCGCGAGCGGCTCGTCGAATACGCCCTTGCCACCAACGATCCGATCCCGGCGCACCACGCGGGCGACGTCGCGAGCCCGGTGTTCGCGATCGTGCCGGTGTTCCAGTCGCTGCTGGAACCGGCCCTCGAAGTCGTGCCGACGTCGCTGTTCGGCAAGGTGCTGCACGGCGAGCAGGACTTCCGGTTCCACCGCCCGATCCGGCCCGGTGATTCGTTGGTGTCGCGGGCCAAGATGACCGGGTTCGAAGGCCTGCCGAAGGGCACCCGTGCGACGGTCTACCTGGAATGCACTTCGGGTGGCGAGCTGGTCAACGAGCAGTACGTGACGTTCTTCGTCCGCGGTTTCGACGCCGGCGAGAAGCAGGGGGTGCTCGGCCCTGGTCACCGCTTCGACGAGGCGTTGCGTGAGCGGGCGCCGGTCGCGAAGGTCAGCCAGCACGTCGACGACGACCAGACGTTCCGCTACGGCCCGGCCGCCGGCGACCCGATGCCGATCCACCTCGACGAAGACGTCGCTCGTGCCGCAGGATTGCCGGGGATCATCGCGCACGGCCTCTGCACCATGGCGTTCACGTCGTGGGCGGTGCTGACGGAGGTCGCGGGGTCCGATGTGGACAGACTTCGCCGGCTCGCCGTGCGGTTCGCGTCGCCCGTGTTACCGGGCCAGGACCTCTCGACGTCGATCTGGGACGCGGGTTCCGGCACCTTCGCCTTCGAAACCACCGTAGGGGACAAGGTCGTCGTCAAGGACGGCTTCGCCGAGATCGGAGACCACTGATGGATGCACTCGACGGACGCGTCGCGCTGATCACCGGCGCGGGCCGCGGGATCGGACGGGAGCACGCGCTGCTGTTCGCCCGCGAGGGCGCGCGGGTGGTCGTCAACGACCTCGGCGGTGACAACGACGGGAGTGGTTCCTCTTCCGGGCCCGCTTCCGACGTCGTCGCGGAGATCCGGGCGCTGGGCGGGGAGGCGGTGGCGAACACGTCGAGCGTGACGTCGTGGGCCGGCGCGTCGGAGCTGGTCGAGCAGGCGGTCGCGGAGTTCGGGCAGCTCGACGTCGTGGTGAACAACGCGGGCATCCTGCGCGACGCGTTTGTCGCCGGGATCACCGAGCAGCAGTGGGACGACGTCATCGCGGTGCACCTCAAAGGCCATGCGGCGGTGCTGCACCACGCGGCGGCGTACTGGAAAGCGCAGTCGAGGGCGGGTACGCCGGTCGCGGCGGCGGTGGTCAACACGGCGTCGGCGTCCGGGGTGACGCTGCCGAACGCGGGCCAGGTCAACTACGGCGCGGCGAAGGCGGGCATCGCGGCGATGACGCTGGTGGCGGCGGCCGAACTGGAGCGCTACGGCGTGCGCGTCAACGCCATCGCCCCGATCGCGCGGACCAGGCTGACACTGGCGACCCCGGGCATGGGCGCGATCTTCGCGGAACCGGTCTCCGAAGGCGAGTTCGACGCTTTCTCGCCGGCGAACATCTCGCCGTTGGTGGCTTATCTGGCGTCCGAGAAGTGCGCTCTGACGGGCAAGGTGTTCGCGGTGCAGGGCGGCGCGATCTCGGAACTGGCCGGCTGGCACGACGTCAAGGTCATCGAGACCCAAGGCCCGTGGGCGATCGACGACATCGCGGCGAGGCTGTCGTGATCGAGTGGTCCGAGACGGACCTGCTGGTCCGCGACTCGATCCGCGAGTTCATCGCGAAAGAGATCCGCCCGCAGCTGGATCTTCTCGAGAGCGGTCAGCTTCCGCCGTACGACATCATCCGGAAGCTGTTCAAGGCATTCGGGCTGGATGTTCTCGCCGCTGAAGCGGTCTCTCGGGTCTTGTCACCGTCTTCCGGTTCGTCTTCCTCATTGGGCGGCCAGGAGACGTTGGCGCTGATCGCGATCAGCGAGCTGGCCGGGGTGAGCCTGGGCATCGTGGCTTCTCTCGGTGTTTCCCTGGGGTTGACGGCGGCGACGATCCTGTCGAAGGGGTCTCAGGCGCAGAAGGAACGCTGGCTGCCGAGCTTGGCGACGTTCGAGAAGATCGGCGCGTGGGCGATCACGGAACAGGACTCGGGCTCGGACGCCTTCGGCGGCATGCAGACCACGGTCCGCCGCGACGGGGACGAGTACGTCCTGAACGGCCAGAAAACGTTCATCACGAACGGCCCGCACGCGGACGTCGTGGTCGTCTACGCGAAGCTGGACGACGGGTCGCCGCCGCGCGACCGGCCGGTGCTCGCCTTCGTGCTGGATCGCGGCATGCCGGGGTTCGTGCAGGGCAAGGCGTTCAAGAAGATGGGCATGATGTCGTCCCCGACGGGCGAGCTGTTCTTCTCCGACGTCCGGTTGGGCGCGGACCGCCTGCTGTCGTCGTCGGGTTCGTCGGACGCGCGGGAAAGCTTCGCGGCGGAGCGGGTGGGCGTCGCGGCGCTGTCGCTGGGGATCATCAACGAATGCCAGCGGCTGTGCATCGACTACGCGAAATCGCGGAAGCTGTGGGGTCAGGAGATCGGCCGGTTCCAGCTGATCCAGCTGAAGCTGGCGAAGATGGAGGTGGCGCGGCTGAACGTCCAGAACATGGTGTTCCAGACGGTGGCCAAGCTGCGGGCGGGCAAGCGCCCATCGCTGGCCGAGGCGTCGGCGATGAAGCTGTACTCGTCGGAGGCCGCGACGGAGGTGGCGATGGAGGCGGTGCAGCTGTTCGGCGGCAACGGGTACATGGCGGAGTACCGGGTGGAGCAACTGGCGCGGGACGCGAAGTCGCTGATGATCTACGCGGGGAGCAACGAGATCCAGGTGACCCACATCGCGAAGGCCCTGCTGGCCTGACCGGGTCGTGAGTGGTAATTCGGGTTCTGACCCGAATTACCACTCACGACCGTCAGTCGCGCTCGATGAGGTGGCCCACCACGTCCGGGCCAGGGTGCGCGTGACCCGAGCCGTCGCGGCGGACGTCCACCTCCGGTAGCTCCACCGGGTCGCCGTTGCGGGCCGAACCCGCCGGCCGCGGGCCGATCCAAGCCACCCGCAGTTCCGTCTCGCCCTTCAAGAACCGCTGCGCCCGGACGCCGCCCGTGGCTCGGCCCTTGGCCGGGTACTCGCTGAACGGCGTTACCTTGACGCTCACGCCCGTCGCCGTGATGACCATCGGCTCGCCGTGCTCGTCGTCGTCCGTGCGGACCGCTCCGAAGAAGACCGCCGAACCCGCGCCGACGTTGATGCCCGCCATGCCGCCGCCCTTCAAGCCCTGGGGGCGGACCAGCGACGCCGCGTACTTCAGCAGCGAGGCCTCCGACGTCAGGAACGCCAGCGTCTCCGTGCCGTCGCGGAGCCATGTCGCGCCGACGACCTCGTCGCCGTCCTTCAGCGAGATCACTTCGAACTCGTCCGAGCGGACCGGCCACTCCGGCGAACAGACCTTCACGACGCCCGCTCGCGTGCCCAGCGCCAGGCCCGGGGAGCCCGCCGCCTGCTCGCCCAAAGGCGCAATGCCGACCACCGTCTCGCCCTTCTCCAGCGGGATCAGCTCGCGGGCCGCCATGCCGCCGCGCAGCGAGACCGTGCCCGCTTGCTCCGGCAGCACCGGCAACGGCAGTACGTCCGTCTTGAACGCCCGGCCGCGGCTCGTCACCAGCAGCACCTGGCCACGCGCGGTCGTGTGCACCACCGCCGACACCGCGTCGTGCTTCACCCGGCCGTTGCGCCGGCGTGTCTCCGTCGACTCCTCGGACTCCGCCGCCGTGCGCGCGACCAGCCCGGTCGCCGACAGGATCACCTGGCACGGGTCGTCCGTGACCTCCAGCGGCCCGGACGGCTTCGACGCGGCCAGGACCTCCTTCAGGTCGCCGTCGATCAGCGCGGTGCGGCGCTCGGTCGGGAAGTCCTTCGCGATCTTCGCCAGCTCCGACGAGACGAGCTTCTTCAGCACGGACTCGTCGTCGAGGATCTTGCTCAGCTCCGCGATCTCCTCGCGCAGCCGCTCCTGCTCCGACTCCAGCTCGAGCCGGTCGTACTTGGTCAGCCGGCGCAGCGGGGTGTCGAGGATGTAGGTCGCCTGGATCTCGGAGAGCTTGAAGCGCGTCATGAGGCCGTCCTTCGCGGCCTGCGCGTTCTCGCTCTCGCGGATGAGCTTGATCACCTTGTCGATGTTGAGCAGGGCGATCAGCAGGCCGTCGACCAGGTGCAGCCGCTCTTCGCGCTTGCGGCGCCGGTACTTCGTGCGCCGCGTGACGACCTCGTAGCGGTGCCGGAGGAAGACCTCCAGCAGCTCCTTGAGCCCGAGGGTCTGCGGCTGGCCGTCGACGAGGACCAGGTTGTTGATGCCGAACGACTGCTCCAGCGGCGTGAGCCGGTAGAGGTCGGCCAGCAGGGCCTGCGGGTTGACGCCGACCTTGCACTCGATGACGAGCCGCGTGCCGTTCTCGCGGTCGGTGAGGTCCTTGACGTCGGCGATGCCGGTGAGCCGCTTGGACTTGTTGACCTCGTCGGTGATCTTCTCGATCACCTTCTCCGGGCCGACGCCGTAGGGCAGTTCGGTGACGGTGATCGCCTGCCGCCCGCGGCTGCCTTCGAGGGGCCCGGTCTCGACGTTCGCGCGCATCCGTACGACACCGCGGCCGGTCTCGTACGCGCGACGGACCTCGTCGAGGCCCAGCAGCTTGCCGCCGGTGGGCAGGTCGGGACCGGGGACGAACTCCATCAGTTTGTCGAGCGTCGCGGTCGGGTGCGTGATCAGCCATCGCGCCGCGGCGACGACCTCGCCGAGGTTGTGCGGGATCATGTTCGTCGCCATCCCGACCGCGATCCCGGACGTGCCGTTGACCAGCAGGTTCGGGAACGCCGCGGGCAGCACGGTCGGCTCTTCGAGCGACCCGTCGTAGTTGGGCCGGAAGTCGACGGTGTCCTCGCCCAGCTCACCGACGAGCTGCATGGCTTCGGGGGACATACGTGCCTCGGTATAACGCGAAGCAGCCGGTCCATCGTCTGGGCTGCCGAAGTTTCCGTGCCCGTCGATCAGCGGCGCGTTCAGGGAGAAGTCCTGCGCGAGGCGGACCATCGCGTCGTAGATCGCGGTGTCGCCGTGCGGGTGGTACTTGCCCATGCAGTTGTGGACGACGAAACCCTCGGCCACGAACTCGTGTGCTTCGGTGCCGACCTGGATGTCGTAGGTGACGTCCGCCGCGACCGGCTCGACCGAAACGACTTTGAGGAACGAGAACCCCTTCAACGCGTCGAGGTTGTCGGCGAGCGGGGAGCCGATCCGGCGCAGTTTGTCGATCCAGCCGTCTTGGCACGCGCGGCCGAGCGGGAACGAGCGGTCGGCCAGCGCGGTGCCGTGCCGGTCCTTGCCGTAACGGACCTCGGCGCCGCTCACCGCCGACAAAGAAGCGCGGAAGGCGTTGCCGTCGGTGTCCCGGAACCAGCCGCCGCCCGTGTGGGCCGCCGAGAATTCGGCCATGACCGCCTTGGCGGGCAGGCGGTCGTTGCCCTGCTTGCCGCCGTAGCCGTAGGCGATCTCGGTGAGCCTTTCCAGCCCGCTCTTCTTGTAGCCGATCTTGGTCCACGGCAGTAGGACGTGGGCCAGCACGGCGGCGTCCGATCCGCTGACGGACAGGCCGAGCAGGGTCTTGTGGCCGTCGGTCTTCGTGTTGCTCCAGTGATGACCGTGGATCCCCAGATCCGCGAGCATCGCGTATACCTGCCGGACGAGCGTTTCGCTCGTGCTGACGTAGACGATCTCCCGGTGGTCCTTGCGGATGTACCCGTCGCCGTCGAAGATTCCGGCGAGGAACGGCGCCCAGGACGGCCGGTTCGAGAGGACTTCCGCCGGGACGGCCTTCGCGTCGCTGAGCGGGCTCCCGGCCGCGAGCAGGCCGTCGTGCCGGGAGAAAGTGAGGATGTGCTGGTCGCGCCAGCCCGGCTTCGCCGCGACGCGGGTTCCCCGGGATACGCCGAGGCCGTTGGTCACCGCCCAGTCGTGCACCACGTCGAGGGGCTCGACGTCGCACATGTGGATCCGGACCCGGCCGTCCGCGTCGCGGTTCCGGTCGACCGCGAAGCCCTCGGCGGTGATCAAGCCGAGGAGGTAGGCGTAGCGATCGCCGCCCGCCGGCCGCTCGTCCCGGCGGGCGTTCCCGTAGGCGACGGTCAGCCGCCCGGTGAGGTCGCGCGCGTCCGTCCAGGTCAAGGTCGAGTCGTCGGCCACGGTCCGGAACCGCTGACCCGGCGTGACGAGCATCGTGTGCCCGTTGGACCAGGTGACACGCACGAGATCGGAAGCCGGGTTTTCGTAGACCTCGGTGACGGGAACGGCTTCACCGCGCCCGTCGAGGACATGGTCGCCGATCTCGATCTCTTCGATCGGCCGCAGTCCGCCCGGGGTCGACACCAGTGCGCCGCGGACGAAGCAGTCCCCGACGACGCGGGACGACTTCACGTACGCGTGCGTGGGCCGGTAACCCTGCTCGTGCATGGAAAAGAGGATCCGGCGGTGCACCGGCTTCAACCCGTCGCGCGCGTCGGGCAGGGCGCGCGAGTGGATGACCGAATACGCGTACTCCAGGTAGGAGTCTTCGATCTCCGTCTTCAGGGAGTTGTCGAAGACGTTCGCACCGGCGGAGTCGAACGCGCTGGGATCGACCTTGGTGGTGGGGCCCTTGCGGCGTGCCACGGCAGAACTCCTTGGTAGCTACGAAAATATCAAGCGTCGATGGCGTCGCGGTCGATCCGGTCCGAGGAGGCGACCAGCCAGTTCCGCCGGGGCTCGACCTTCTCGCCCATCAGCAGTTCCAGCGCGCTCTCGGCGGCTTCGGCGTCGTCCATGGTGATGCGGCGGACCGAGCGGGTGGACGGGTTCATCGTGGTGTCCCACAGCTCGTCGGCGTCCATCTCGCCGAGGCCCTTGAACCGCGGGACCGGCGTGACGATGCTCTTGCCCGCCCGCTCCAGCTGGGCGAACTTCGTCTCCATCTCCTGCTGCGTGAAGGTGAAGTGCGTCTCGGGGTTGCGGCCCTTGGTGACGAGCTTGTGCAACGGCGGCATCGCCGCGTACAGCCGGCCGTCTTCGATCACCGGGCGCATGTACTTGGCGAACAGGGTGATCAGCAGGGTCCGGATGTGCGAGCCGTCGACGTCCGCGTCGGCCATCAGGATCACCCGGCCGTAGCGCATCGTCGTCAGGTCGAACGTGCGGCCGGTGCCCGCGCCCAGGACCTGCACGATCGACGCGATCTCGGCGTTCTTCAGCGTGTCGCCCAGGGACGCCTTCTGGACGTTCAGGATCTTGCCCCGCAGCGGCAGCAGGGCCTGGTACTCCGAGACGCGCGCCATCCGGGCCGACCCGAGCGCGCTGTCGCCCTCGACCAGGAACAGCTCACTGCGCGAGACGCCGGTGGTGCGGCAGTCGACCAGCTTCGGCGGCATCGCCGCGCCTTCCAGCGCGGTCTTGCGCCTCGCGGCGTCCTTCTGCTGCTTCTGGGTGAGCCGGACGCGGGAGGCGTCGACCACCTTCTGCAGCACGACCTTGGCCTCGGACTTGGTCTTGCGGTCCTCGGTCCAGGCCTTGACGTGCTTGTCGACGATGCCCTGGATGACGCGGGTGACGCCGGCGGTGGACAGCTCGTCCTTGGTCTGCGACGTGAACTGCGGCTCCGGCAGCCGGACGTGCACCGCGGCGGTCATGCCTTCGAGGACGTCCTCGATCGTCGGCATGTCCTCCTTGGGCTTGAGCAGGCCGCGGGTCTTGGAGATGGCGTCCTGCAACGCCTTCGCCATCGCCCGGTCGAAGCCGCGGCGGTGGGTGCCGCCGTGCACGTTGCGGATCGTGTTGGTGAAGCACTCGACGGTGCGCTCGTAGCCGGTGCCCCAGCGCAGCGCCACCTCGATCTCGGCGCGGCGTTCCACATTGGACTGCATGACGCCCGCCGCGTCCGCCGCGTTCTCCTTGTAGGTGCCCTCGCCGGTGATCAGCAGGGTGCCGCAGACCGGCTTCTCGCCCGAGGGGGTGAGGAACTCGACCATGTCCACCAGCCCGTGCGGGAAGTGGAACGTCTCCTCGTTGATCGTGTCCTCGATCGCCGTGCGCAGCACGTACGTGACGCCCGGCACGAGGAACGCGGTGTTGCGCAGCTTCGCCCGCACGCCCTCGATGTCCAGCGCCGCGCCGGACTCGAAGTAGCGCGCGTCGTACCAGTAGCGGATCGACGTGCCGCTGCGCTCGCCGCGCTTCATCTTGCCGACGATGTTCAGCCCGGAGTGGCGGGTGAACTTCGCTTTCGGGCCGGGCGCGTCGAAGGTGCCGGGGACGCCGTGCTTGAACGACATCTGGTGGACCTTGCCGTTCTGCTTCACCGTGACGTCGAAGCGGTGCGACAGGGCGTTGACCGCCGAGGCGCCGACGCCGTGCAGGCCGCCGGAGGTCTTGTAGCCGGAGCCGCCGAACTTGCCGCCGGCGTGGAGCCGGGTCAGCACCAGCTCGACGCCGGACAAACCGGACTTGGCGTGGGTGTCGGTCGGGATGCCGCGGCCGTCGTCGTCGACCTGGACGCTGCCGTCGGCGTGCAGCGTGACGACGATCCTGGTCGCGTGGCCTGCGGCACCTTCGTCCGTGGAGTTGTCCACCACCTCGGAGAAGAGGTGGTTGATACCACGGCTGTCGGTGGAGCCGATGTACATCCCGGGGCGTTTGCGGACGGCTTCGAGACCCTCGAGATGCGTCAGGTCATCGGCCCCGTACAAGGTCTCGGCAGTCACAGGGTCGTTCTCCCGGATCGTGGCTCGCGAAGGTTCTGGTGGGTGCGGACTCGGCCTGCACCGTACTGCAGGATATCCGCCCACCCCGACAACTTCCGCGCGCTCCGTCCCCGGAGTGGCGAGCGCCGTCCGCTAGCGGGGGTCGAAACCCAGGTCGGGCCACAGGCTGAGCACGGCTTCGATCTTCCGCGGGACCTGGAAGCTGTTCCGGAAGTTCGGCTTCTCGCCGATCGTGGCGAGCCCCTTGCGCAGGTCCCCGAACGCCGGCCTCGCCTCGGTCTCGCGCGTCAGGATGTAGCAGTACGTGCGACGCGGGTAGGCGTACTCGTCGATGTAGGCGTGCAGCACGAGGCCGGGGGCCTCGATCCGCGACCCGACGAGCGCCCGGCCCTGCTTCTGGCTGTAGACGCGGACCACGTGGACGCCGGCGCGCAGCGTGCGCGGCGGGTCCTGGCCCTGGCCGTCGTCGGCCCAGAACAGCTCGACGCGGAACGGCGATTCGCCGTCGTCGCCGGGGTGGGTGTGGTCGCGGGCCAGCTCTTCGAGGCGGTACTCGGCCTCGGCCGACGGCTCGCCGCCTTCGACGAGGCTCACCAGGTACAGCTCGGCCGGGCGCGGCCACGACGGCCGGGGGACGTCGGTCGCCGCCGGGGTGCCGGTGGTCTCGGGAGTCTCGGGCGTGTCGGCGGTTTCCGGCTCGGTCCCGCCGGCGACGGCCGGTGCCGCAACCGGTTCCGGCGCCGGGGGAGCCGGCGGCGGGGCGACCGGGGGCGCCGGGCGCACCGGCGTGACCGGTGGTGCCGGGCGGACCGGGGACGGCGGGGGTGTGGCGGCGGCCGGGCGGACCGGCGTCACCTGCCGGGTCGTGACGACCGGCCGGGCCGCGGGCGTGCGGGCCGGCGTCGCGGGACGCGCCGGGGTGACCAGCTTCCCGGCGCCGTACTGCTCCAGGAGCGGCTCCAGGTCACCGGCGGTGAGCGAGGGCCCGGCCAGGTCGGCCCATTCGAGCCAGGCCTCCTGAGCCTCCTCGACGGTGTGCTTCTCCGTCGAGAGCGTGACGGCCTCGAACAGCTGCCGCGGCCCGGCGGCGGTGACGTCGGCCGAGCCGACCACCACGAACGCCGGGTCGTCCTCGGCGATCACCAGCTTCGCGTTCAGCCCGCGCAGCGAGTGCACGGCCACGCCGGCCTTCACCCAGTGCAGCAGGGCGTGCGGGCTCGTCGTGCCGGCGAGCACCGAATCCAGGCCCGCGTCCGTGATCAGCGTGTCGCCCGGCTGCAGCGGCAGCAGGGCGGCCGCGCCGGGACCCACGTGACCGAAGGCGGCCACCAGGTTCCGGCGTGGGCTGAGCAGTGGGGTGATCGAGGCCCAGATGTCGCGGCCGGTGAGAAGTCGTACCGAACGTTCTGCCAAACCCAGCCGAGCGAACTCCGCGTCCATGCCTCTGACCTTAGCTGGTGCCCCTCGGACGCCGACGGGGCGGAATATCTCTTGCTTGGAAGTAGTTGAACGCGCATGTAAGATGGGCACGCGCCTTCGGAAAGGGAGCAGGTCATGCAGTTCGGAATCTTCACGGTGGGCGACGTCACGACGGACCCCACGACCGGCACCACGCCGACCGAGCACGAGCGGATCAAGGCGATGGTCCGCATCGCGCTCAAGGCCGAAGAAGTCGGTCTCGACGTCTTCGCGACGGGTGAGCACCACAACCCGCCCTTCGTGCCCTCTTCGCCCACGACGATGCTCGGCCACATCGCCGCGCGGACGTCGAAGCTGATCCTCTCGACGTCGACGACGCTGATCACCACGAACGACCCGGTGAAGATCGCCGAGGACTTCGCGATGCTGCAGCACCTCGCCGACGGCCGCGTCGACCTGATGATGGGCCGCGGCAACACCGGCCCGGTCTACCCGTGGTTCGGCCAGGACATCCGCCAGGGCATCCCGCTCGCCATCGAGAACTACGCGCTGCTGCGCCGGCTCTGGCGCGAGGACGTCGTCGACTGGGAGGGCAAGTTCCGCACGCCGCTGCAGGGCTTCACGTCCACGCCGCGTCCGCTCGACGACGTCCCGCCGTTCGTCTGGCACGGTTCCATCCGCAGCCCGGAGATCGCCGAGCAGGCCGCCTACTACGGTGACGGCTTCTTCGCGAACCACATCTTCTGGCCGAAGGAGCACTTCCAGCAGCTCATCGCCTTCTACCGCCAGCGGTTCGAGCACTACGGCCACGGCACCGCCGACCAGGCCGTCGTGGGGCTCGGCGGCCAGGCGTTCATCCGGCCGAAGTCGCAGGACGCGTGGAACGAGTTCCGGCCGTACTTCGACAACGCGCCGGTGTACGGGCACGGCCCGACGCTGGAGGAGTTCACCGACCAGACGCCGCTGACCGTCGGCAGCCCCCAAGAAGTCATCGACAAGACGCTGACCTTCCGCGAGCACTTCGGCGACTACCAGCGCCAGCTGTTCCTGATGGACCACGCCGGCCTGCCCCTGAAGGTCGTCCTGGAGCAGCTCGACCTGCTGGGCGAGCACGTGATCCCGGTGCTGCGCAAGGAACTCGACGCGCTGCGCCCGGCGCACGTGCCGGACGCGCCGACGCACGAATCCCTGAAGGCCCTGAAGGACGCGGCGCTCGTCGGGAGCCGGGCATGAAGCTCGCGGTGGTGACGGCCGGGCTGTCCGTGCCGTCCTCGACCCGGTTGCTGGCCGACCGGCTGGCCGCAGCGACCGTCGCTGCGGCCGGGTCGTCGGTCGACGTCGAGGTCGAGGTCGTCGAGCTGCGTGACATCGCGCTCGACGTCACGAAGAACCTGCTCACCGGCTTCCCGAGCCCGGACCTGCGCAGGGCCATCGAGACGGTCACCGGGGCGGATGCGCTGATCGCCGTCACGCCGGTGTTCACCGCCGGCTACAGCGGCCTGTTCAAGTCGTTCTTCGACGTCCTGGACGCGGAGTCGCTGGTGGGCAAGCCGGTGCTGCTCGGCGCGACCGGCGGCACCGAGCGGCACTCGCTGGTGCTCGACTACCAGCTGCGGCCGCTCTTCGGGTACCTGAAGGCGGACCCGGTCGCGACGGGCGTGTACGCGGCTTCGTCGGACTGGGGCAGCGGTGAAGGCGCGCTGCAGCGGCGGATCGAGCGGGCGGGCGCCGAGCTGGCGACCCTCGCCGCGGGCCGCCCCGTCGTGCCCGAGACGCCGTCCTTCGTGCCCTTCGACCAGCTGCTGGCGTCCACTCAGGACCGGTAGCGCACCCGGTAGCGCAGGTGGGTGACGCCCTCGCCCTCGACGACCTCGACCCGGTCCAGCTCGGCTTCGCCGGTGCCGAGGTTTTCGAAGTAGCGGACGCCTTCGCCGAGGAACACCGGCACGAGGTCGATCGCCAGCTCGTCCAGCAGGCCGAGGGTGAGGCACTGCCGGGCGATGGCCGGGCCGGAGACGCCGACGTTGCCGTCACCCGCGGCTTTCGCCCGCTCGATCGCCGTCTCCACGTCCGGGCAGAACGTGAACGGCGCCAGGTTCTCCGCCGGCCAGTCCGCGGGCGGCGGGCGGTGGGTGACGACGAACGCCGTGCCGCCGCCGGGCGGGCGGCCGCCCCAGCCGTGCGTGTGGTCGAAGACCGTGCGGCCGCAGACGAACGCGCTGTGCTCGGCTTGCGCCAGCTGCCGCCGGAGGTAGCCCGCGCTCGGCTCGGCGACGCGGAACGTCATCGGGTAGCCGACCATCGGCACCTCGACGTCGCCGGCGGAGTACCAGTCGAACAGCGGCCCGACGGAGTTGTCGGGCCGCGCGACGAACCCGTCGAGTGACATGCAGAAGCTCGCCGCGACGGTCATCTCAGGCGTCCTTCCCGAGCAGCGTGTCGAGGCGGTCGTACGAGTCGACGATGCCGGCCTCCATGCCGCTTTCGACGGCCGCGTCGCGGGCTTCGACCGACGGGAACACCGAGTGGCCCTCGATCCGGGTGCGGCCGTCGCCGAGGCCGGTGAAGGCGATCGTCTCGAGGCAGACGTCGCCGGGGGCGCCCTCGAACTCGAAGGTCTGGATGATCCGCTCGGCGCTCACCGTGTGGTAGACGCCGCGGAAGCGGTACTCGCCGCGTTCGTCGCGGTGCACGTAGTGGTAGCCGCCGCCGGACCGCGCGTCCAGCTCCAGCAGTTCCATCTCCATGCCGTGCGGGCCCAGCCAGCGCACGATCAGGTCCGGGTCGGTGTAGGCCCGCAGCACCTTCTCCGGCGATGCCGCGACTTCGCGGGTGACGTCGATGAACGGGGTGCCGGGCTGGGCGGTGATCGTGGTGCTCATCCGTTTTCCTCCAAGGTTTCCAGGACGGCGTCGAGCCGCCGGTAACGACGTTCGGTGGCCAGCCGGTAGGTGTCGATCCAGCCGGTCAGCTCTTCCAGGGCGGCCGGGACGAGCCGGCACGGCCGCCGCTGGCCGTCGCGGCCGCGGCTGATCAGCCCGGCGTGCTCCAGCACCTGCAGGTGCCGGGAGATCGCCTGCTTGGTGATCGCGAAGGGCTCGGCGAGTTCGTTGACCGTCGCCTCGCCGCGGGAGAGCCGGGCGATCAGGGCCCGGCGCACGGGGTCGCCGAGTGCGGTGAACGCCCGATCCAGCGTCTCGTCGTCAACCGCCATCTTTATCAACCAATCTGTTTATCAACCGATGTGTTGAATATAAGAACGTGGGAGACCGCCGTCAAGGAGGTGTCGAAAGTAGGGGGTGGCTCGCGTCGTCCGGCAGCGGACGGCGGGTGGGCCCGCGGCCTACTTTTGCGCCATGACCAGGCTTTTCGCGCTGCTCGGCGCGTTCTTCTTCCTGCTGGCGACCCCGGCTTCGGCCGCTCCGGCGCGCGACGGCATCGACGAGTACGTCCGCGCCTACCTCGACCACACCGGCCTGCCGGGAGCCGCGGTCGCCGTCACGCACGGCGCCGACGTCGTGCGCGTCGCCGGCTACGGCCACGACGCGGCGGGCGCGCCGATCACCGCGTCGACCCGGCTGCCGATCGCGTCGCTGAGCAAGTCGATGACGGCGTTCGCCGTGCTCCAGCTCGTCGACGCCGGCCGCGTCGGACTCGACGAGCCGGTGACGCGCTACCTGCCGGAGTTCCGCCTCGCCGACCCGCGCGGCGCCCGGATCACCGTGCGGATGCTGCTCGAGCAGACGTCCGGGATGGCCGACTCGGCGTTCCCCGACCTGACGCTGCCGCAGCCGCACACCCTCGCCGACGCCGTCGCCCGGCTGCGGGACGCGGGCCTGGCCGACGAGCCGGGCGCGAAGTTCCACTACCACAACCCGAACTACGAGGTGGCCGCCCGGATCGTCGAGGTCGTCGCCGCTCAGCCGTTCGCCGGGTACCTGCGGACCCGGCTGTTCGCCCCGCTCGGCATGCCGGCCAGTTCCACTGTGGACAGTCCGCCCGCGGACCTCTCGCCCGGCTACGTGCGGGCGTTCGGCTTCGCCGTCCCGGCGGCCGAGCCGGACTGGTTCACCGGCGGCAGCCACGGCGTGCTGAGCACGGCGACCGACCTGACGCGCTGGCTGATCGCGCAGCGGGACGGCGGCGGTGTGCTGTCGCCGGCGTCGGTCGCGCTGGCGCACACCCCGGCGCCCGGGCACGACTACGCGTTCGGCTGGGGCGCCTACCGGCCCGGGCAGCTGTCCCACAACGGTGAGTGGTTCGGCCACACCGCGGCCCAGATCCTGCTGCCCGGCGGCTACGGCGTCACGGTGCTCGCCACCACCGGGCTGTCCCTGGACAACGACGCCGATTCGCTGGCGCAGGGCCTCGCGACGCTGGTCCGGGGCGGGACGCCGGAGCTAGCGCTGCCCGCCGGCGTCGTCGCGGACCGGGTGCTCGCCGGGCTGATCCTGCTGTCGGTGGTGCTGGCCGTGCTGGGCGTCCGCCACGCGCGGCGGTGGGCGGCGCGGCGGACGTCGTGGTGGCGGGCCGGCCTCCGGCTGCTGCCGAGCCTGCTGCCGCCGCTGGTCCTGGTGCTGCTGCCGCAGCTGATGAGCGTCGTGTTCGCCGGGAGGCGGGGCACGTTCGGGCAGCTGCTGTACGTCTGGCCGGGCGTCGTGAGCTGGCTCGCCGCGGCCACGCTCGGCGCGTTGGTGGTGTCCGCGGCGCGGATCCGGGTACTCGCGAGTGGCACGCGGGGGCACAACCGGGAAGAATCGGACGGAACGAGGGGAGTGGCGGAGTGGGCATCGGTAAACAGGCCAAGCGCATCATGATCACGGTGGCGGGGGCGATCCTGCTGGTGGTCGGCGTGCTGCTGCTGGTCCTGCCCGGGCCGGGCCTGCTGCTGGTGCTCGCCGGGCTGCTGCTGCTCGCGTCGGAGTTCCCGAAGCTGGAACGTTACGTCGACCCGGTGCGCGACCGCGCGATGAAGGCGGCCGAGGAGAGCGTCTCGTCACCCCTGCGGATCGCCGGCTCGGTGCTGGCCGGGCTCGCGCTGCTGGCGGCGGGCATCGTCTGGGGCACGGTGAAGTCGCTGCCGTTCAGCGGCTGGAGCACCGGATCGAGCCTGATCCTGTCGTCGGTGATCCTGTTCGCGCTGCTGATCTGGAGCTACCGCCGGGTGAAGTCCCGCCGGGAGGAGAAGGCGGTCAGCTGATCAGCTTGCGGACCGCTTCGGTGACCGTCGCGCGGCGGTAGGCCTCGTCGTCGGGAGCCGTGGCGATCATCTCGACCGTCTGGGCCGACCACATCGCCGCCAGCGTCAGCACCATCATCAGCAGCTGTTCCGGCTCGAAGCGATCCGAGACCGTGCCGGCCTTCTGGGCCGCGCGGATGGCCTCGACCTTGCCCTTGGCCGAGTCCGCGATCGCCTGGATCGTGCGGCCCGTGCCGGCGCGTTCGAGGCGGTACCAGGCGGAGATCCGGGTCACCTCGGGGTAGGCCACGTAGTTGTCGAACAGCCGGCCGGCGTACCCGGGCAGGTCGTCGGCGGTGATCGGCGTCTCGGCGAGGGTGCGCTCGACGATCGTGTCGAAGACCGCGTCGAACAGGTCGTCCTTGCTGCCGAAGTAGGTGTAGACGAGGCCCGCGCTGCACTTCGCGCGGGTCGCGATCCGGTCCATCCGGGCGCCGGCGATGCCGTGCGCGGCGAACTCCGCCAGCGCGGCTTCGAGCAGCTGGCGGCGCTTCGCGGCGGGATCCCGGGTGGCCATGGCCCCGATTCTAGTTGAACGGACGTTCAGTGCGGCCCGGCCGGCGGTAACCTCGGCCCATGAGCGGCGGATTCCAGCGCGCCCGGCGGCCGGAGCAGGTCGAGGCGCGCCGCACGGCGATCCTCGCCGCCGCGCGCGAGCTGCTCGCCGAGCGGCCGGTCGCCGAGATCAGCCTGCGGGAGCTCAGCTGCCGGGTCGGGCTCGCGAAGTCCAACGTCCTGCGCTACTTCGACAGCCGTGAGGCGATCTTCCTCGAAGTCCTGGACGCCACCTGGACGGACTGGCTCACCTCCCTGGAGGAAACCCTCGCCGACGCCGGCGCCGCCGAGCCCGGCTTCGCCCGCGAAGAACGTCTCGCCGGGACGCTCGCGGCGTCGCTGGCCGAGCGTCCGCTGCTGTGCGAGCTGGTCAGCTCGATGGGGTCGGTCCTGGAACGCAACATCTCGCTGGAGTTCGCCCGCGGCTTCAAACGCCGCGCGGCCGCGAACACCGACCGGCTCGGCGAGCTGGTCCGGAAGCGGATCCCGGAGCTGTCGGCCGAGGGCGCGGCGCAGTTCGCCGGGGCGGTGGTCGTCGTGGTGTCGGGGCTGTGGCCCTACGCCAACCCGACCGAAGCCGTCGCGGCGGCCGCCGCCGAGCTGGGCGGCCCGCCGGTGGGAGAGCTGTTCACGACGGCGCTCGCCGAGGGCCTCACGAACCTGCTCGCAGGGCTCGTCGCACGAGGCCGGTGAGGGTCGGTTCCCACGGGCCGGGCTCGTCGCGCGAGGTCGGTGACGGCTCAGTGCGCGCGGGCCGCGGCGGCCGTGATGTCGGAGTTCTCCAGGATCTGCCGCTCGTAGCCGTTCGCGGCGACCTCCAGCATCGCGCGGCCGATGTCCTCGGTGGTCGTCACCACCCGCGGCGCCAGCCGGCGCAGCACCGGGTACAGCGGCGCCCCCACGCGGTAGATCGCGCGGTACAGCGGCGTTTTCGACGTGATCCCGTGCAGCGGCTGGATGTAACCGGGGCGGAAGAAGAACGTCCGCAGCGGCAGTTTGG
Source organism: Amycolatopsis sp. NBC_00355 (assembly GCF_036104975.1). Taxonomy (GTDB): domain Bacteria; phylum Actinomycetota; class Actinomycetes; order Mycobacteriales; family Pseudonocardiaceae; genus Amycolatopsis. Next base: position 8,138,561 of record NZ_CP107982.1, read on the forward strand.
CGAGGGCGTTCTCGGTCGCGCCCTTGACACGCGCCCAGCGCACCCGGCCGCGTTCGGTGCTGTCGGTGCTCGCGCCCGAGACGTACACGAAAGTGGTGTCCGCGGGCAGCTTTCCGGCAACCGAAAGGGTGAGCTGGTAGGTGATCCGCTCGTACTCCTCGGCCGCCACCCCGACCGACGACAGGCCGAGGCAGAAGAAGCACGTGTCGTACCCGGTGATCGGCTCGAGGGCGAACAGGTCCTCGCGCACCATCGAGGTGAGCTTCGGGTGGCTGTCGCCGACCGGGGCCCGGCCCACGGTCAGCACCGCCTCGACCCGCTCGTCCTGCAGGCACTCCCGCAGCACGCCTTGCCCGACCATGCCGGTCGCGCCGAACAGGATCACCCGCACGAGCCCACCCCTACTCCCCGGCCACCGGCAGCAGCCCGCGCTCACCGAAGACCTTCTTGGCCACGAAGGTCGCGTTCAACGCCTTCGGGAATCCACAGTAGACGGCGGAGTGCAGCAGCGCCTCGACGATCTCGGCCGCCGTCAGCCCGACGTTGAGCGCCGCGTTGACGTGCACCTCCAGCTGCGGCTCGCACCCGCCGAGCGCGGTCAGCATGCCGAGCGTGACGAGCTGCCGATCGCGCGGCGCCAGCCCCGGCCGCGAGTAGATCTCCCCGAACCCCCAGGAGACGACGGCCTCACCCAGCGCGGGCGAGACGTCGGCGAGGTTGTCGATGACGCGCTGCCCGCTCTCGCCGTCGATCTCGGTCAGGGTCTTCAGGCCACGTTCGAAGCGTTCGTCGGTCATGCCGGTTTCCTTTCCCCCAGCGGTCTTGTCGGGATCGACGCTAGGGGCTGGAGCGCGCTCCAGGTCAACCGTGACGGCCACCACGGCGGGTGGCCGTCACGGGTGATCAGATCGTCTTCGACGTGCCGTGCGCCGAAAGACCCGTGTTCACGTAGACGTAGAAGCTGGTCCCGGTCTCCTCCGTGCGGGTGCCCGCGGTGTTCGTGCTCCACAGGCGCAGCTGGAGGTACGAGCCGCTCGGCTGGTCCGCCGGCACGTCGAAGCCGAACGTCGCCGTGCCGTCGGCGCCCGGCGCCACCGTCGTGTCCGGGCCGGAGCCCAGCGCGTAGCCGTACGACGCGAGGTTCGCCTGCACCGGCGTCAGGGTGCACTGGATGTGCTGCCCCGGCGACACCGACCAGCCGGAGGGGTCACAGGAGAACCGCGGTGCCGAGTAGTTGACGTAGAACCAGTAACCGCCCTGCTCGGACACCGTGCCGTCGGCGAACTTCGTGGTCACGAAGATGCCGTTGACGTACGGCACCTTCGGCGCGAAGACGACGCTCGCGGTGCCGTCCGGGCCCGCGGGGACCGTGCCACTCGATCCGTTGCCGAAGTCGTACGAGTAGCTCACCGCGCCCGGGACGGGCGAGGAGAACACGAACGTCCCCGGGACGCCGACGGCGCCGGTCATCTCGCTGTTGTCGGGGTATTCGGCGCTCGTCACCTTCGGTTTGTTCGACGTGACGTCGACGTTCACGCCGCCCCAGCCGGAGTTCTGGCCCGACGCGGTCGTGGTGTAGGCGTTGAACGAGCCCCATGACGACGTCTCCGGCGTGACCGTGACCGTCGCGGTGCCGTCCGCCTCGAGCGGCACGGTGACCGGCTCGTCGTCGTTCCAGCGGTAGGTGAGCGTGACCGACCCGGGCAGGACGGCGTGCGCCCGGAACCGCGCGGGCAGGCTCTGGGTCGGGTTCGCGGTCAGCGACTCGACCTCGGGCTCGCCGGGCTCGCTGACCACCGTCTCGGTGCTCGGCGAGGTCAGGTAGCCGGTGGCGAGCCGGGCCTGCACGGACAGTTGCAGGTAGGGCAGGTTCGGGTCGGTGGGCGTGACCGTCACCGTCGCCGCCCCGTCCGGGCCCGCCGCCACGGTCTGCTCGGGCTGGTTGCCCAGGTGGTAGACGTACCCGGTGACCGGGGTCGCGCCGTACGGCGTGAAGGCGCACGTCCGCTCCACCCCGATGAAGTCGTCGTACGGCGTGCAGCTCACCCCGGGCTGGTTGCTCGCGACCCAGTACCGGTAGTAGCCGGTCGGGGACCGGTTGCCCGCCGCGTCGACGGCGGCGGCGCTGAGGTCTTCCGGCCCGCTCGACTTCGGCGCGAAGCGGACGGTCGCCTTGCCGCCGCGGTGGTCGGCGGCCACGTACCCGCCGTCCCACTGGAAGCCGGTGACGTCCTTGTCACCCTTGGCGTCGAACACGAACGTGCCGGGCACGCCGGTGCCGCCGGTTTCCGGCGGCGCCTGGGTGGCGTAGTCGGGGGACGTGATCACCGGCGCCGTCGCGGGCGGGGTGAAGTCGGTGGCGAACTTGCAGGTCGCGCTCCACGGCCCGGTGGCGCCGCTGTCGTCCTTGCCCCGTGCCTGCCAGGCGTAGGTGACGCCTTCGGTGATGCGGGAGTCCACGTCGGTCCAGACGTTGTTGCCCACCGAGGAGCTGATGCTGGGCACGATCGTGCGCTGGTCCGGGTGGTCGACGGGCCAGAGGGCGAACTCCCCGGCCGTGTACGTGTCGTCCGCGTCGGGCACCGTGGCACTCAGGTGGGCCTGCCGGGCGACGGTCCGGGTCTGCGTCGTGCACGGCTGGTAGTTGAGGGTCAGCCCGGTCGGTTTGCCCGGCGGCTTGTCGTAGGTGAAGAAGAGGGTCGCCTTCGGGTCGTACTCACGACCGGACTTCGGGTCGTTCTGCTGGCTCTCGGGCAGCCGCAGGACGAAGGTCGCCGTGGTGCGGCCGGCGTCGAGCGCGGCCTGGATCGCCGCGGTGGCCGTCCAGGTCAGCTCGGCCGAGGGGCACGAGGAGTCCAGGTACGGGCCGTTGACCTTGAGCAGCTCGGCCGGCTGGTTGTTCCACGTCGGCTTCTTCGCCGGGTCGGTCAGCCAGAGTTCCGTCGAGCGCGGGGTGGCGCAGTCGGTGACGGCGGTTTCGCCCGCGCTGATGTAGGCGCTCTGGAACTGGTTGCCCTTCAAGGCGGCGAGGTCGAAGGTGACGTACGACTTGGACACGTGGTTCGTGCCGCCGGCGTAGGTGTGCGCGCCGACGGGCGCGGTCCCGGGCGGGTTGACGTAGCTCGCCTTCGGCGTGGCCGAGTCGATGTAGGCCCACGATGCGGCCGCGATCTCGGTGCTCGACGTGGCCGAGGCCGGCGTCGCGGTGAGCACCGCCGTGCCGGCCGCGACCACCGCCGTGACGAGTGTGAGGACGCCCGCTCTCGCGGGCCGGAACGATCTTCGAGAGCCCAACCGGCTCACCCCCTGCGTACCGGAGGCCGTGGAGTACGGCCGTACCGTTACCGCACACGCGCGAAGGGTGGAACCGGTTGTCCCGGAAACCGTCCGGAAACGGCTCGGGGCGGCCGAATTTCTTCGACCGCCCCGAGTTCCGGTTGGTGGGTTACTTACCGCTCGAATACAACGCGCTCACGTCCGCGTCGGACAGTGCCCGGTCGTAGACGTGCACCTGGTCGACCGCGCCGTTCAGGTAGTCGACCGGGCCGCCGCCGTACTTGCCGCGGCCGATCACCGTGTGGCCCGTGGACGCGTCGCCGAGGCAGACGCTCTTCGTGGCCGCCAGCTGGCCGTCCACGTAGAGCTTCAGCGTGCCCGACGCCGCGTCGCGGACGCCGACGACGTGGTACCAGCGGTTCGCTTCCGGCGCGGTGGGCGCCAGCGCCCGCGTGCCGACGAAGCTCATCGCCAGCCGGTGGTCCGCGCCCGAGTACTGCAGGAAGAACGCGCTGGTGCTGTCGCCGTCCTGGCTGACCACCGTCTGGAAGCCGTCACCCACGGCGTTGAACTTGACCCACGCCGCCGCGCTGTAGCTGCCTTCGGTGTTCACCAGCGACGCGCCCGTGTCGGCGTACTGGCCCGACCCGTTCACCGCCAGCGCCGAGCCGCTCTTGCCCTCGGTCCAGGACGCGCCGCCGACGAGCGTCGCGTCGTGGTCGCCGACCGCGTCCGCGGCCACCGTGCCGGTGTTTTCGTCGAACGGGTAGGCGGCGATGCCGTCGATCCCCGGCGTGCCCGCCGGCACCGAAGGCCCGGACACCGGCTTGCCGGTGGCGCCCTTGATGACCGCCTCGTTCGCCGCGCGGACCGCCGCGAAGTCCATCTTCTTCACCTGCCGGTCGTAGGTGAAGAAGCCGTTGACCTCCTTCTCGACGTCGGTGGTCTGCGTGTAGACCCCGGCCGAGACGCCGCACCGCTGGGCGACCAGCAGCAGGCGCTGCTGGAGCTCGCCGTAGCGCCGGGTCAGCGTCGCGCTGTCGGGCTCCATCTCGTAGGCGAAGCTGCCGGCCGGGTCGAACTCGTGCCCGGCGACCTTGAGGCCCAGCCCGCCGTACTCACCGTCGACCGCGGCGCGAGTGCCGGTCTGCACCGGCGTTCCCGGCCCGGTGTAGGTGTGGTCGTCGTAGATGTCGCCCTTGCCACTGTCCGGTTCGGACCGGCAGCAGTTGACGCCGGATTCGGCGTTGACGAGCCGCGAGGAGTCCCACGACTTGACCTCGTCGGCGATCCGGCCGACCTCGTAGTCGCCCCAGCCCTCGTTGAACGGCACCCACGTGACGATCGACGGGAAGCTACGGTGCTGGTCGATCATCCGCCGCATCTCGGACTCGTAGTTGACGCGTGAGGCGGTGCTCGGCTCGACGTCGTCCTTCATCGCCGGCATGTCCTGCCACACCAGCAACCCGAGCTTGTCGGCGTAGTAGTACCAGCGGTCCGGCTCGACCTTGATGTGCTTGCGCACCATGTTGAAGCCGAGCGCCTTTTCCTGCTGCAGGTCGAACTTCAGGGCCGCGTCGGTCGGCGCGGTGTAGATGCCGTCCGGCCAGAAACCCTGGTCCAGCGGGCCGACCTGCATGACGAACTTGCCGTTGAGCAGCATCCGCTGCTTGCCGTCGGCGGTCTTGCCGACGCTCACCGACCGGATGCCGAAGTAGGAGCCCACTTCGTCCCCTGTGGACAGCTTCACGCGCAGGTCGTAGAGGAACGGGTCGTCCGGCGTCCACAGGTGCGGCCGGTCCACCTTGAGCTTCAACGGCTTGTTCGCGTCACCGGTGACGCGCCCGACCGGGCGGCCGTGGTCGTAGGCGATCGCTTCGACGCGCTGCTTGACCGGCCCGCCGACCACGGCGTTCACCGTGACCGTCCCGGACGCGGCGTCCGGGGTGGTGTCGAGGCGGTCGATGTGCGCCGAGGCGACCGGCTCCATCCAGACGGTCTGCCAGATGCCGGACGACGGCGTGTAGAAGATGCCGTCGCCGGGCTGGCGCTGCTTGCCGATCGGCTGCCCGCCCTGGTCGTTCGGGTCGGCGACGCCGACGACGATCTCCTGGGTCTTGGCCGTGGTCAGCGCGTCGGTGACGTCGACGGCGAACGAGTCGTAGCCGCCGGTGTGGCGGGTGACGGTCTTGCCGTTGACGATCACCGTGGCGTCGTAGTCGACGGCCTGGAAGTGCAGCTGCAGCCGCTGCCCCTTGCCGACCTGCCAGTTCTTCGGCACCTCGAAGGTGCGGCGGTACCACATGTTCGTCTCGTGGCGCATGATCCCGGACAGCGCGGACTCGACCGGGTACGGCACGAGGATCCGCTCGCCGAGCGTCTTCCCGACCGGCGCGGCCTCACCGGGCGTCGCCTTCGCGAACTCCCAGACGCCGTTGAGGTTCTGCCACTTGTCGCGGGTCAGCTGCGGCCGCGGGTAGTCGGGGAGGGCGTTGGTGGGCGAGACGTCCTTGGTCCACGGCGTGGACAGCGGCGGCGTCAGGCGCTGCCACTGGGGGGCGGCCGCGGCGCTCGCCGCGGGTGCGGTGCCGAGACCGGCGACCGCGACGGCGAACGCGGCGGTGGCGGTGAGCCACCGGCGGGTTCTGCGGGCAGGACGAAACATCGTTGAGACCTCCTGGTGCGGGGAAAGGAGCTCAGCGGGTTCGGGACCGCGCCAGCAGACGCTGGATCACCACGACGATGAGCAGGAAGGCCCCGCTCACCACCGTCTGGTAGTTGGAGTCGAGCGTGCCGACCTGGTTGATGACGTTCTGGATCAGCACCCGCAGCAGCACACCGACGAGCGTGCCGACGATCGTCCCGGCGCCGCCGGTGAGCAGCGTGCCGCCGATGACGACGACCGAGATCGCGTCCAGCTCGGTGCCGACGCCGATCACCGTGACGCCGGACTGCAGGTACGCGGCGGTGAGGATGCCGGCGAAACCGGCGAGCGCGCCGCTCAGCGTGTAGAGCGCGATCTTCGTGCGGACCACCGGCAGGCCCATCAGCAGCGCCGACTGCTCGGCCCCGCCGATGGCGAACACCGACTGGCCGAACCCGGTGCGCCGCAACAGGACGCCGCCGAGCGCGAACAGGACGAGCGTCAGGTACACCGGCACGCCGATGCCGAAGATCGTGCCCTGCCCGAGCCAGAGGATCGCCGAGCCGGACTCGATCTTGAACGTCGTCGCGCCTTCGGAGGTGATGGCGAGCAGCAGGCCGCGGGCGAACAGCAGCGTCGCCAGCGTCACGATGAACGGCGCCATCCCGGTGCGGGCGATGAGCAGGCCGTTGATCAGCCCGATCGCCGAACACACCACCAGCGGCAGCAGGATCGCCACGAAGAAGCCGTACTGCGCGCCGTACGCGGCGAGCACGCCGCCGAGCGCGTAGTTCGAGCCGACCGACAGGTCGATGCCGCCGGAGATGATCACGAACGTCATGCCGAGCGCGATCACCGCGAGGAACGATCCCTGCAGCGCGAGGTCGCGCAGGTTGTCCGCGGAGCCGAAGCGCGGGAAGGCGAACCACGCGACGATGAGGCCGAGGACCAGCACGACGGCCGCGCCTTGGCGCTGCAGGACCCCGGCGAACGCCGCGTTGCGCGCGGGGGTCTGGGTCGCGGTCATTTGCGGCTCCGCTCACGAGCGACGTACACGGCGACGACGATGATGGCCGCCTGGGCCATCTGCGCGGTCGAGTCCGGCAGGTTGTGCTTGATCAGGGTGGCGTGCACCAGCTGCATCAGCAGCGCGCCGAACACCGTGCCGAGCACGCGGACCCGGCCGCCGGTCAGCGGCGTGCCGCCGACGACGACCGCGGTGATCGCGGACAGCTCCATCAGCAGGCCCAGGTCGTTCGGGTCGCTGGCGCCCAGCCTCGACGTCGCGAGCACGCCGGCCACCGCGGCCAGCGCCCCGGAGATCACGTAGACGCCGACGAGCACGCGCTTCACGGGCAGCCCGGCCAGCGAACTGGCCGTCCGGTTGCCGCCGACGGCGACCAGCTGGCGGCCGAACGTCGTGCGCTGCACCAGCAGCCCGGCCAGCACCGCGAGCACCCCCGCGACGATGACCATGACCGGCACGCCGAGGACGTCACCCGTGCCCAGCGCCAGGAAGTCCTCGTTGCGCAGCTGGACGAGCTGGCCGTGCGCGATCACGAGCGCGAGCCCGCGGCCGCCGACGAGCAGAGCGAGGGTCGCGATGATCGGCTGGATCCCCAGGTAGGCCACGAGATAGCCGCTGAAGAGGCCGGACAGGATGCCCGCGATCACCGCGACGATGACCGCCATCATGGGCCCGGCGCCGAGGTAGAGCGGGATGAGCGCGGCGGCGATCGACATCACCGAGCCGACCGACAGGTCGATGCCCTCGGTGCCGATCACCAGCGCCATGCCGAGCGCGACGATGCAGACCGGCGCGGCCTGCACCAGCTGCGTCCGGAAGTTGGCCGCGGACAGGAAGTTCTCGGTGAAGAAGACGTTGAACAGCAGCAGCACGACGACGGCCAGGTAGACGCCGTAGTTCTGCAGCCACGCGGTGACCTTCGCCCGGTCCGGCGCTCTGGTCAGGGTGGCACTAGACATCGTTGTCACCTTCCGCTGCGATCGCGGCCAGGACGTTTTCCTCGGTGATGCCCTCACCGGTCAGCTCCCCGACGACCGAGCCGTCGCGGAGCACGACGACGCGGTCCGAGCCGTCGATCAGCTCCTCCAGCTCGGACGAGATGAGCAGCACGCCGAGGCCTTCCTGCGCGAGCTCGTCGATCAGCGCCTGGACCTCGGCCTTGGCGCCGACGTCGATACCGCGCGTCGGCTCGTCGAGCAGCAGGATCTTCGGGCCGGTGGCGAGCCAGCGGGCGAGCAGCACCTTCTGCTGGTTGCCGCCGGACAGCTCGGACACCTTCTGCTCGGGGCTCGCGGCCTTGATCCGCAGGCGTTCCATGAAGATCTTCACGACCTTGTCCTGCTTGGCCTTGCTGACCAGGCCGAACGGCGAGAGCGTCGGAAGCGCGGCGAGCACGATGTTCTCGCGGACGGACAGGTTCGGGATGATCCCGTCGGTCTTGCGGTCCTCGGCCAGCAACGCGATCCCGGCGCGCATGGCTGCGGCGACCTTGCCCTTCTTGAGCGGTTTCCCGGCGAGCAGCACGGATCCGCCGTCGAGCGGGAACGCGCCGACGATGGCCCGCGCGGTCTCGCTGCGGCCGGAGCCGAGCAGCCCGGCCAGGCCGACGACCTCACCGGGCCGGATGCTGACCGAGACGTCGTGCAGCCGGCGCATGCCGGACAGGTGCTCCGCCTTGAGCAGCGGTTCGCGTTCGACGTCGTGTTCCTCGCCGAACGCCGTGACGCCCTCTTCGCGGATCTGGCGGATCTCGCGCCCGAGCATCAGGGACACCAGCTCGATGCGCGGGAGCTTGGCCAGCGGTCCACTGTGGACGACCCGGCCGTCGCGCAGCACGGTGACGCTGTCGCAGACCCGGTACAGCTCGTCCATCCGGTGACTGACGTAGACGATCGCGATGCCTTCGGCGTGCAACCGGTTCAGCACCTCGAAGAGCGTCTCGACCTCACGCGGTTCGAGCGACGACGTCGGTTCGTCCATGATGACGACCTTCGCCTCGGTCGAGACCGCGCGGGCGAGGGCGACCATCTGCTGCGCGCCGACACCGAGGGTGTGCAGCGGGCGTTTGACGTCGTCGTGGATGCCGTAGCCCTTGAGCAGCTCACGGGCGTCGGCGTACATCTTGGACCAGTCGACGAGTCCCGCTTTGGTGCGCGGCTCGCGGCCGAGGAAGACGTTGCTGGCGATGCTCATCAGCGGGACGAGGTTGACCTCCTGGTAGATCGTGGAGATCCCGGCCCGCTGCGCCTCGATCGGCCGCTTGAACGTCACCGGCTCGCCGAGGTGGCGGACCTCGCCCTCGTCGGGCTGGTAGACGCCGGTGAGCACCTTGATCAGCGTCGACTTGCCGGCGCCGTTCTCCCCGACGAGGGCGTGCACCTCGCCGGGGGCGAGCCGGAAGCTGACGTCGTCGAGCGCGAGGGTGCCGGGGAACCGTTTGGTCACCCCGGCCACCTCGAGCACCGGTGCGGTCGTCATCGCGACGTCCTCTTCGGTGGCTGCGGTCATCAGTACGCGTTCCCGACCTTCTGCGCCGCGTTGGACTCGTCGTACTGGTCGTCGGTGATCACGATGCTCGGCGCGATCGGCTGGCCGTCGGCGAACTTCTGCAGCGTGTCGAAGGCGAGCTGGCCGAAGCGGGGGTTGGACTCGATGACGGCGTTGTAGCTGCCGTCGGCGATCAGCTGCACGGCGTTGCGCGTGCCGTCGACCGAGACGACCTTGACGTCCTTGCCCGGCGCCTTGCCCGCGGTCTTCAGCGCGTTGACCGCGCCGATGCCCATCTCGTCGTTCTCGGCGTAGACGGCGGTGAGGTCCGGGTGGCTCTGGATGAGCTGCTCCATCACGGCCTGGCCCTTGGACCGGTCGAACTCGCCGGTCTGCTCGGCGACCACGGACAGGCCGGGCGTCTTGGCCAGCTCGTCCTTGAAGCCCGAGGTGCGGTCGGTCGTCACGTTGTTGCCGGACGCGCCGAGCAGGATCGCAACCTTCCCGTTACCGCCGGTCGCCTTCACCATCGCGTCGGCCGCGCGCTTGCCCTGCTCGACGAAGTTGGAGCCGATGAAGGTCAGGTAGTCGGTGCACGGCGCCGAGGTCACCTTGCGGTCGACGGTGACGACCGGGACCTTCTTGGCCTTCGCGGCGTCGAGCGCCGGCTGGAGGCCGTCGGAGTTCAGCGGCGCGACGATCAGCAGCTGCGCGCCCCGGTCGAGCAGCGACTTGATGTCGCTGATCTGCCGGTTGAGGTCGCTCTGGGCGTTGGTGACGAGCAGCTTGTCGGTGGGGATGCCGAGCTTCGCGGCCTGGTCGCGAATGGACTGCGTCTCGGCGATCCGGAAGGGGTTGGCCTCCTTTTCGGACTGCGAGAAGCCGATCACCGCGGTCTTCGGGTCGATCTTGGGGTAGCCGGTCTTCGCCAGCGTGCAGCCGTCGGCGGACGGTGCCGCGGAGGACGCGGAAGCGGCCGGTCCGCCGCCGCTCGACGGCGCGGCCGGCGTCTCCTCCCGGGCGGTGCAGGAGGTGAGGGTGAGCGCGGCGGCGGCCGCGGTGACCAGGACCAGACGGGGACGGGTGGACAGCGGCACAGCGACTCCTCGGGCAGCGACGGTGGTGGCCCGCTCACCGGGGTGATCGGAGTCACCGCGGGAGCCTTGAGGTACTTTTTACATCGTTGGAACAACGTTGTAAACCGGCAAATTGTCGCTACACTTCGACCTCACGCTGAGGTGAAGGGATCGCCCGTGACCGTGACGCTCAAGGACGTCGCCACGCTTGCCGGAGTATCGGTGAAGACGGTGTCGAACGTCGTGAACGGCTATGCCTTCGTCAAGCCGGAAAACCGCCGCCGCGTCGAAGAAGCGCTGGCCGCGACCGGTTACCGCCCGAACGTCGGCGCCCGCAACCTCCGCCGCGGCCGCACCGGGTTCCTGGCGCTGATGGTGCCGGAGCTGTCGATCCCGTACTTCGGCGAACTGGCCGGCCTGGTCATCACCGCGGCCCAGAAACGCGGCTGGAGTGTCTTGATCGAACAGACCCAGGGCACCCGGGAGCGCGAGCGCAAGACGCTGTCGTCCCTGGGCCCGCACCTGGTCGACGGCGCGCTGGTGCACCCGGAAGCGTTGCAGGCGGAGGACTTCCCGGCCGAACCGGGCGGAATCCCGCTGGTGATGCTGGGCGAGCACGCGGTCGACGTTCCCATCGATCATGTAGCCATCGACAACGTCCTGGCCGCGCATGTGGCGGTGTCCCACCTGGCCTCGCTGGGCCGCCGCCGGATCGCGGCGATCGGCTTGAACCCGGCGCGCGGGACGTCGTCCCAGCGCCTGGCGGGCTACCGGTCGGCGCTGGCCGAGGCGGGACTGTCCTATTCGGACACGCTGGTCGCGCCCGCCGAGAAGTGGCACCGGGGTTACGGCGCGGCGGCGATGAAGTCGTTGCTGGCGTCGCCGTCCCGGCCCGATGCGGTCTTCTGTTTCAACGACCTGCTGGCGATCGGCGCGCTGCGAGCGGTGGCCGAACTGGGGCTCAGGGTCCCGGAAGACGTCGCGATCGTGGGGTTCGACAACAACGAAGAGAGCGCGTTCTCCCTGCCGGCGCTGACGACGATCGCCCCGGACAAGACGGCCTTGGCGGAGGCGGCGATCGACCTGGTGCACCGGCGGATCACGGGGGAGAAGTCGGCGCCGCCGCAGGACGTCCAGACGCCGTTCGCGCTGGAGATCCGCGAAAGCACCAAGGGCCGCTGAGCACTCGCGTACCCAGCCGGACGACACGACCAGCGAACCGAGTGGCTGCCGTGTCGTCCCGCTGGGTACGCGAGTCGTCCATCCAGGTACGCGTGTCGTCCGGCTGGGTACGTCAGCTCAGCGGGTGGGCCAGTGCCATGACGGGCGGTCCAGCCTTCCTTGGCCCACCAGCTTGGTCTCGCCGTACTCCTTCTCCAGCTCCACCTCGCCCACCTCCGCGATCTCCGACAGGGCCCTGATCAGCGGCTGGGCGTGTGAGACCACCACCACCTGGGTCTCCTTCGCCGCGACGGCGATCAGCGATGCCAACGCCGGCAGGAGATCCGGGTGCAGGCTGGTCTCCGGCTCGTTCAGCACCAGCAGTTCCGGCGGCCGTGGTGTCAGCAAGGCCGCCACCCACAGGATGAACCGCAGCGTGCCGTCCGACAGCTCCGCCGCCTCCAGGGGACGCAGCAGGCCGTGCTGGTGGAAGCGGACCGTGAACCGGCTTTCCGGCGCCACCACCTCCAAGCGCGAACCGGGAAAGGCCTGGTCGACGATCGAAGCCAGCTCCTGCGCCCGGCCGATTTCGATGATCGTGCGCAAGGCCGCCGCCAGGTCGGCGCCGTCGTGGGAGAGCACCGGGGTCCGGGTGCCGATGCGGGACTGACGCGCCGGCGCCGACGCGTCCGTGCGGAAGTGGTCGTAGAACCGCCACGACCGGATGCGTTCCCGCAGTACCAGCAGTTCCGGGCACGCGCGCGGGTCGGCGAACTCGCTCAGCATGCTGTCCGTCAGCCGGATCTCGAACCGGTCGGCGCCCCACCCGCCCGACTCGACGCGCGTGCGGACCGCCGGGCCCGAGCGGTCGGCCAGCAGCGCCGACGGGCGCAGGACCGGGCCCGACCACACCGCCTCGCGCTTGAACTCCGGGTCCAGGTTGAACATCGTGTCCAGGGGTTGCGGCAGGCCCAGGTCCAGGGCGTAGCCGTACTCGTCACCCGCGAACCCCAGGCGCAGCCCGACCGCCTTCGTCCGCACCGTGCCCTGGACCGGCGTGCGCCCCTCCCGCACCGACCGCCCGATCGTCTCCGGGCCGGCCCACAACGTCGACGGCAGCCCGCCTTCGCCGGCCAGTGCCGCCACCGCGCCGTTGCGCGACGCGTCCGCCAGCAGCCGCAGCGCCCGGTACAGGCTCGACTTGCCGCTGCCGTTCGGCCCGGTGACGACGGTCAGCCCGGACAGCGGCAGCACCAGGTCGCGCAGGGAGCGGTAGTTCTCGACGGCGAGCGTGGTCAACATGCCCCGAACCTAACCGCCACCCCCGACAGTCCTCGATTCGTCCGATCTCTGTCCGCCGTGGTCCTCCGATGTCTGACGTAGTTCCACCGACCTCGAAGGAGCGGTCAACGATGCTCGCGGGCCTGCTCACGGCGGCAGCGGCACCCGAGGCCGACGCGCTCGGCGTCCATGATCCGCTGTGCGCCGAGATCGCCCTCGCGTTGCCGCGCCTGCGTCCGCTCGCCGTCACCGACGGGGACCCGGCCCACCGGCACATGTCGCAGATGGTGGCGGTGGGCTCGCGGTGGACCTCGAATGGCGCGAAGGTGAGCTGGCCTACGCCGTGCTGCGGCGGCTGTCCGGCGACCCGGCCGACGTGGTGCGCGTGCGCTACCGCGGCCGGGAGACCGAGCTGCGGCTGCGGGCCGGCGAATCGACCGTCCTGAAAGGACTTTGATGCTCACCGACCTCGGTCTCGCCGCGTTGCAGGAGTACCGCAGCGACTACGCCGCCCCCGCCGACTTCGACGAGTTCTGGACGTCGACCCTCGACGACGCCCGCGACCACGACCTGGCCCTGCAAGTCACGCCGGTCGAGACGCCGTTGCGGACCCTCGACGTCTTCGACGTGACGTTCGCCGGATTCGGCGGGCATCCGGTCCGCGCCTGGCTGCGGCTGCCGCGAGGCGTCGAGGGCCCGCGGCCCGCGATCATCCAGTTCCACGGGTACGGCGGCAGCCGGGGGAGCGCGCTGCAGGAGCTGACCTGGGCGTCCGCCGGGTACGCGCACCTGCAGATCGACGTCCGCGGCCAGGGCGGCGTGACACCCGACCCGGTCGGCAGCGGCCCCGCGTACCCCGGCCACCTCACGCGCGGCATCGAGAGCCGCGAAAGCTACGTCTACCGGCGGATCTTCACCGACGCGGCCCGCGCGGTGGACGCCGTGCGCGCGCTCGACGTCGTCGATCCGGCGCGGGTCGCGGTGCTGGGCAACAGCCAGGGCGGCGGCATCGCGCTGGCCACGGCGGCCCTGGTCCCGGACGTCGCCGCGCTGCACGCCCAGGCGCCGTTCCTCTGCGACTTCCGCCGGGCCAGCCTGATCGCGGGAGAGCGGCCCTACCTCGAACTGACGCGGTACCTCGCCGACAAGCGCGACGCCGTGGCGAGGACGTTCGAGGTGCTGTCCTACTTCGACGGTGTCGGCTTCGCGGCCCGCGCGACCGCGCCCGCGTGGTTCTCCGCCGGGCTGATGGACGGCATCGTGCCGCCGTCCACGGTCTTCGGCGCCTACCACGCCTACAAGGGCCCGAAGCAGATCGGCGTCTGGGAATACAACGGCCACGACGCCGGCGGCGCGGACGACGTCCAGGCGGTACTCGAAGGGTTCCGGCCGATCCTGCGGCCATGACCAATTCGGAGTGACAACATGAGACCGCCTGCGGTGGCGGCTCGGCGAGCGGCAACGGGAATACCGTCAACTGGTGGACCTGGGACGACAAGCAACCGGGGCTGCGCTGCAGGACGCGGAACGGCCGCTGTTCGAGGCGTACTTCGCGCACCAGCGCGACGACGACGTCTTCGCCGAGATGGCGCAGAAGAGCAGCCAGATCCGGGCGCGCGGGTGAACATCGACGAGATCGCCCGCAAGCTCGGCGTCTCCGGCACGCCGGTGCGCGAAGCACTGGCGCGGCTGGAGTCCGAGGAGCTGGTCAGCCGGCTGCCGTTGCGCGGTTACCGCGTCACGGAGTTGCTGAACCGCACGGAAGTCGACGACATGTACGCGCTGCGGCTGCTGCTGGAGCCGCCGTCCGCGGCCCTGGCGGCGGCGTCGATGTCGGACTCGCGGGTCAGCGCTCTGGAAGCCGAGCTGGCGACGTGCCCGGCGGTGCCGGTCGACGATGCGTACAGCGACTACAAGGCGCTGACCGCGCACGACGCCCGGCTGCACGAGCTGATCCTGCGCCTGGCCGGCAACGTCGCGGTCGAGCAGGCGTTCCGCCCGCACCCACTGCCACCTGCACTTCTTCCGGCTGAACTACAACCAGCCGTTCGGCGAACAGACGTTCGCGGAGCACCGCACGATCGTCGACGCCTTGGTCGCGGGCAGCGCGTCCGCCGCCCGCAAAGCGATGACAGCCCACCTGGAAGTAGCCCGGGACCGCCTGGTTTCCCGCCTCTGAGAGCCGTGTCGACCCTTCAACCACGCGTGATGACTCCTCGATCACGCGTGCCGACCCTTCCGTCACGTGCGAAGGCCGCACCGGTTGCCCGGTGCGGCCTCCCCCGACGTCAAACCTGGGTCACTTGACCGGCATCGTCACTTCGTAGATGCGGGTCGGCGTGGCGGCAGCCGCGCGGAAACCACTGGCCCACAGGGATTCCACCTGAGCGGACTCGTCCGAGTTCGGGTTCGCGTTGGTGCACGACGGGCCGGGGCCACCACCCGACATCAGCTCGGAGCACGGGCCTTCGTAGTGGTCCGGCAGACCCAGCGCGTGGCCGGTCTCGTGGGCCGTGATGCGGGTCTGGTTGTACTGCTCAGCCTGCGTGTAGTCGATGAAGATCGTGCCGCTGCCGTGACCGTCGGTCTGGGCGTAGGAGCCCTGCGGGTCGTTGCCTTCGGTGTAGTGCAGCGTGGCGCCCGAGGAGCTTTCTTCGAGCTTGACGTTCGACACCGCCGCGTTCCAGTTCGCCGCGCCGGCGTTGATCTGGGCGCGGAAGGTGGGGGCGTCCGAGGTGTCGTAGTAGACGACCGTGGCCGCTTCGGCCTGGGCCGGGGCCGCGAAGGCCGGCGCGGCGGTCATCGGGGTGGCGATCATCGCCAGTGCGACAGCGGCTCCGGGCAGCAGGTACTTCCTGGACATCGGGACGGCTCCTCGCGGTAGGGGCAGCTGTGGGGAATTTGCCGGGTTTGCGTGTGCTGTGGTCCGAATTTACGGATCCGGCCGTCGCTTGTGACCCGACTTTCGTACTGCGTGCTTAGTGGTGATTTACCAACCATTTTGCAGTGTTGACATGCGCTGCCACGCATACGAGGATGCCCCGCCGGGCTCAGGTGACCGGCTCGGCCAACGGGATCTCACCTTCGCTCAGCCATGAGCCACGCCACGCCAGATCGTCCCTGACCAGTGGTTTTCCGCAGTTGTCGCAGTTCCGGCCCGGCCGGGTGAGCTGTCCGCAGCCGGTGTGGACGAGCTTCATCGGGCCGTACGCGCTCACCGAATCGGTATGGGCGTCACCCCAGGCGCCGAGGGCGTGAAGCACCGGCAACGCGTCCGACCCGGCCTGTGTGAGCCGGTATTCGTGCCGGGTGCGGCCGCCGTCGCGGTAGGGGAGCTTCGTCAGCAGCCCGCGGTCGACGAGCTTGCCGAGCCGGGTCGTCAGCACGTTGTCGGCGATGCCGAGCTCGCTGCGGAAGTCCTCGAACCGGGTCGTGCCCGCGGTGGCGTTGCGCAGGATCAGCAGCGTCCACGGCTCGGCCAGGACGTCGGCGGCGCGGGCGATCGGGCAGGAGGCGTCCTCCCAGGTGATGCGGCGGCTCATGTGTGATCCCTTCGAGCTGGCTTGCTTGGAGCAAGTTTACGCCGTAGGGTCGCCGGTAGCTAGCTTGCAACGAGCAAGTCAGATGCGAGAGGAGTTCGTCATGGAGATCAAGGGTGCGGTGGCGCTGGTCACCGGGGCCAACCGCGGGCTCGGCCGGCAGTTCGCGGCCGCCCTCGTCGAACGGGGCGCGGCGAAGGTCTACGCGGCCGCGCGCAATCCGGAGTCGGTGGACCTGCCGGGGGTGATCCCGCTGCAGCTGGACGTCACGGACCCGGCGTCGATCCGCGCCGCCGCCGCGATCGCCGGCGACGTCACGCTGCTGGTCAACAACGCCGGTTCGTCCACCGGGGCGTCGGCGCTCGGCGGCTCGCTCGAAGACATCCGGCTGGAAATGGACACGCACTACTTCGGCACCCTGGCCGTGACGCGCGAGTTCGCGCCGATCCTGGAGGGCAACGGCGGCGGCGCCGTGCTCAACGTCCTTTCGGTGCTGTCGTGGTTCACCTCGCCGCAGGTCGCGGCCTACTCCGCGGCGAAGTCGGCAGCCTGGTCGCTGACCAACGCGCTGCGCCTGGAACTGGCGCCGCAGAAGACGAACGTGACCGCGCTGCACGTCGGGTACATGGACACCGACATGGCCAAGCACGTCGACGGCCCGAAGGTCGACCCGGCGTTCGCGGCCGGCCTCGGAATCGATGCTGTCGAAGAAGGCCGCTTCGAGGTCCTCGTCGACGACCTCAGCCGCACCGTGCGGGCGGGGCTGGCCGGTGACCTGACCGGGCTGTACCCGAGTCTGAGCGCCTGAACCGGCGTAGTCCACTTAGGACGGTTTGGGGCTGCCATGGTCATTTCGGGACCCCCGGAATACGCCCGTGGCGGCCACCGGCGTATGAATGGGCGGGTGCCGGACAACGCGGGAATCGGCCGTACCAGGAATCGTTGGGGCGAAGGGGAACGCCTGCGCGGAGAAATCCTCGCGGCCGCCGCCCGGCTGCTCGCCGAACTCGGCGGCGAAGACGGACTGACGATCCGCGGGGTGGCCCGCGCGGTCGGGATCGCCCCGGCGAGCATCTACCAGCACTTCGCCGACCGCGCGGAACTCGTGCGGGGGTTGCTGGACTTCGAGTACGCGCGGCTGCGGGACTCGATGCGCGCGGCGGAGGAGTCGCTCGGCGAGGCCGACGTCGTCGGGCGGGTGCGGGCGCAGATCCACGCCTACTGCGCGTTCGCCATGGAGCATCCCGGACATTACCGGCTGATGCTCGCGAACGGCGCGTCCAAGCCCGACCCGGACGCACGCGCGGAGGGGCCGCTGCTGGACGTGATCGACGGGCTGGCCGCGGCGTTCGAGAGGTGTGTCGAAGCAGGCCATCCGCTGCGGGTTTCGCCTGGTCGCGCGGCCGCTGTCGTGTTCGTCGGCGCGCACGGCCGGGTCGCGTTGTTCCACAGCGTGCTGCACCGGACCGGAGCCGAACTGGTCGAGCCGTTCGTCGACGAGCTGTTGTCGCTCGTATTCGTGTGATCTTCCGGTCGTCGCCTGAACGGAGTGTGGCGGAGCCGCGACAAGATGCTTAGCATAGCTATGTAATTTCTTGTCGAACTGTGCGGCGGCTTCGGGAGGCCCTCATGACGGACGGTGTGCCCGCGTTTCCGATGACCCGGCGGTGTCCCTTCGACCCGCCGGCCGAGCTCGGCGAACTGCAGCGCGAGGAACCGGTTTCCCGCGTCAAGCTGTGGAACGGCAGCACGCCGTGGCTGGTGACGCGGTTCGAAGACGTGCGCGCGATCCTGCGCGACCCGCGGGTGAGCGCCGACTCCGACCGGCCCGGCTACCCGCACCAGAGCGCGGCGTCGGCGGCGCGGCGCAACCGCGTCAAGTCGTTCATCAACATGGACGGCGCCGAGCACGCGGCCCAGCGCAAGCTGCTGACCGGCGACTTCCTGGTCAAGAAGATGGAGGCGCTGCGCCCGGCCATCCAGAAGATCGTCGACGACCTGATCGACGACCTCCTGGCGGGCCCGAAGCCGGTCGACCTCGTGCCGGCGTTCGCGTTGCCGCTGCCGTCCCTGGTGATCTGCGAACTGCTCGGGGTGCCGTACGAGGACCGCGCGTTCTTCCAGGACATCACGAAGGTGATGATCTCGATGGACGCGACACCCGAAGAGGCCGTGAAGGCCACCGACGAGCTGCTGGCCTACCTTTCCGGCCTGGTGGAACGGAAAGCCGTCTCGCCGGGCGACGACGTCCTGAGCCGACTGGCGGTCTCGCAGCTGGGCACGATGACCGCCGAGCAGATCGCCGGCATGGGGCAGCTGCTGCTGGTGGCGGGCCACGAGACAACGGCGAACATGATCGCGCTCGGCACGGTGGCGCTGCTGGAGAACCCGGCGCAGCTGGACCTGGTCCGCTCCGGCGACGCCGAGCTGCTGCGCAGTGCCGTCGAGGAGTTGTTGCGCTACTTGAACATCACGCACTCCGGACGCCGCCGCGTCGCCGTCGAAGATTTCGAACTCGGCGGCCAGGTCATCCACGCCGGCGACGGCATCATCGGCGCCTCGGACGTCGCGAACCGCGACGACTCGGTGTTCGACTCGCCGGACGAGCTGGACGTCACGCGCGGCGCCCGGCACCACGTGGCGTTCGGCTACGGCGTGCACCAGTGCCTCGGCCAGACGCTGGCGCGGGTCGAGCTGCAGGTGGTGTACGGCACGCTCTACCGCCGGATTCCCGCACTGCGGCTGGCGGTTTCGGTGGAAGAGCTGGAATTCAAGAACGACATGCTGGTCTACGGCGTCCATTCGCTGCCGGTCACCTGGTGACGGATTCCGGTTTTGTCGGTGCTCACCGGTAGCCTGGAACTCGGGGGCACTTTATCCCTTCCGCGCCACTGAATCGCTTACGCCGCAACGGAAATCGGGTCTTACCCGACGCTCGTCGGGATCACCCGATTTAGCGATGGTGTTCGCACGTGTGTTCGGTAACGTGGGATTCGTGACGACAACGATTCTCCGCCGCATGTCCCGATTCCTGTGCCGCGTCCGGTCAGAGCGCCCTTTGACAGGCGTCGAGGTCCGCGATCAGGTGTCCGGTGAGGAACTCGGCGCGGCCCGCGTCCGGGTCCCGCCGCGGGACCAGTTCCACGAGCATGATCAAGTCCAGGTAGACGCGGTAGAGCGCGAGCCGCCGCCGCGCGGGCGGGTCGAACTTCGCCGGCCCGCCCGCGTCGCGGTAGCCGTCGACCAGTTCTCGGTCCACGCCGCGGAAGAGCGTCAGCGAAACGAATTCCGCCACCGGGTCGCCCCAGAACGCGCGTTCGGCGTCGATGATCCCACTGACGTGCCCGCCGTCGAGCAGGATGTTGCCCGCCCACAGGTCGAAGTGGACCAGCACCGGCGTCGTCACGTGGTCCAGGAGCGGCTCGTGGCGGCGGACCAGGTGCGCGATCTCGGCGGCCGGGCGCGGGAGGCGGACCCCGAACTTCAGCGCGTCCGCGAGCACCGCGTCCGTCATGGCCGTGAACGCCGCGGTCCACGTCGGGTGCGGTGGGTCCTGCGGGTAGCCGAACGCGTCGCCCGTCGCTTCGTGCAGCCGAGCGACGACCGCGCCCAGCTCGCGCCGCAGCCGCGGCCGGTCGGCGTCGGAGACGTCCCAGGTCGCGCCGGGCAGCTCCGTCATCAGCAGAAAGCCCGGCCCGGCACCGACAACCGCGGGCAGTGGGCCCGAGGCCGAGCGGTAGTACTCGGCCTCGGTCGCGAGGAGGTCGTGTTCATAGGCCAGCCCGACGGCGGCCGGCGCGATCTTGAGCACCAGCCGCCTGCCGTCGGCGAGCGTCAGCCGGATCGCCGTGTTGTAGGTCCCGCCACCGATGTCCCCGGCGGCCACGACCGACGCCGGGTCGATGCCCGACGAGGCCAGCGCCGCAGCGATGTCCGCACGCACCGGGGTGAGTCTGCCACCGCGGGCCGCCCGGCCGCCGTCCAGCTTCCCGCCCGGCGGCCGCGTCGTCTCGGGCAGTGTTCCCGCGCGGACCGCGCGGTGGCCGCCGGGCCACCAGCCGCACCGCCGGGTGGGCCGGTCGAGTGCCAGCACCGCCGCCGCGGCCGGGCGAAAGCCGCCGGCCGCGCCCCCGCCGATTTCGTCCGCCGGCTGGCCGATCGGCTGCGGCCGTGGCTGTCCGGGTCTGTCGAGCGCAGCTGTCGCCCGGCGGGCAACGCCGCCGCGAAGCCGCTTGGTTCGGGCAGTGTTCCCCTGCAGCGGTTGCGACGTTGCCGGTCGCGCAGCCGCATCGGCCGGTCGATCGTGGCCGTGGCCGTGGCCGTGGCCGTGGCCGTGGCCGTGGCTACCGGCCGGCGGCCGTGGTGGTCCGGGCATGGCCGAGTACGTCTGCCGATCGGTAAGTCCGAGCGGCGTCTCCGCTCGGCCGTCGCCGAGTTTTTCGGTCGCGTTGGCTCGGGCGGTGCGGTCCGTGCGGTGGCCGCCGGGCCATCCGCCGCACAGCCCGGTGGGCCGGTCGGTCGTCTGCGTGGCGACTTCACCGGCCGTCGGCCGTGGTGGTCCGGGCATGGCCGAGTACCCCTGTCGATCGGCCAGTCCGAGTGGCGTCTCCGTTCGGCCGTCGCCGAGTTTTTCGGTCGCGTCGGCTCGGGCGGTGCGGTCCGTGCGGTGGCCGCCGGGTCATCCGCCGCGCGGCCGGGTGGGCCGGTCGGTCGTCTGTGTGGCGACTTTACCGGTCGTCGGCCGTGGTTGTCCGGGCATGGCCGAGCACTTCTGCCGATCGGCCAGCCCAGGTGGCGTCTCCGCTCAGCCGCCGCCGAGCTTTTCGGCCGCTTCGGCCAGGTCTTCGGGCGTGGGCGCGTCGTCCTGGGTGAGCTTGCGGCGCCAGTACCCGGTGAACTCGATGGCACCCTTGTCGATGCCGCGCTCGCCGACCAAGTGGCGGCGCAGCGCGCGGACCGTCCCGGCTTCCCCGGCGAGCCACGCGGCCGCCGAGCCGTCGACCTTCGCTTCGCGCACGGCTTCGAGCAGCTTCGTCCCGTGCGGAGCGCCGTCCCGGTGGAGCCAGCGGACGTCACCGGGCATCGGCTGTTCCTCAGCCTCGTCCGGGACCTCCAGGAACACCACGGCATTGTCCACTTCGGACAGCAAAGACCACACCGCGGGGATCGCCGTCTCGTCGCCGGCCAGCAGTACGACGTCCCCCGAAGGGAGTGGGCGGCGGTAGAGCGCGTCCGGGCCGTAGCGGCCGAGGACGTCACCCGGGGCCGCCGCCGCGGCCCAGCTGGTGGCCGGGCCCGCTTCGTCGCCGTGCAGCACGAAATCGACGTCGATCTCGGCCTGCTCCGGGCGCCGAGCGCGCACGGTGTAACTGCGCATCACCGGGCGCTCGTCCTCGGGGATCTCGAGGTACGCCTGGTACCAGCGCATCACGTCGTCCTCGGCGGCCGGCAGCCGCACCGGGCGGCCGGGTGGTGGGAACAGCAGTTTCAGCTGCTGGTCCGGCCACGCCTCCAGTGCGTCGAGGCCCTGGCCGGTGAAGGTGACACGCACCGTGCGCGGGGTCACCCGCCGGACCGCCGTCACCTCGAGCAAACCGGTGCTGTTCATTGCTTCCCCAGGTACTCGCGCAGGTGGCGGGCCGTCAGTGTGGTGGCGTCGGCGACCAGCGAAGCCGGGGTGCCCTCGAAAACCACCCGGCCGCCGTCGTGGCCGGCGCCGGGGCCCAGGTCGATCAGCCAGTCGGCGTGGGCCATCACAGCCTGGTGGTGCTCGATGACGATCACCGTGTTGCCCGCGTCGACGATCCGGTCGAGCAATGCGAGCAGCTGGTCGACATCGGCCAGGTGCAGGCCGGTCGTCGGTTCGTCGAGGATGTACGTCGAGCCGTGCTCGGCCATCCGGATCGCCAGCTTGAGCCGCTGCCGCTCACCGCCGGAGAGGGTCGTCAGCGGCTGCCCGAGCGTCAGGTAGCCGAGGCCGACGTCGGCGAGCCGGTTCAGCACCGCCCGCGCGTTGCCGGACGGGAAGAACTCGCGGGCCTCGGTGACCGGCATCGTGAGCACTTCGCTGATGTTCTTGCCCCGCAGGGTGTACGTCAGGACGTCGGGTGTGAACCGCTTGCCTTCGCACTCCTCGCAGACCGACGCGACACCGGCCATCATCGCCAGGTCCGTGTACACCAGGCCGAGGCCCTTGCATTTCGGGCACGCGCCTTCGGAGTTGGCGCTGAACAGGCTCGCCTTGACCCCGTTGGCCTTGGCGAACGCCGTCCGGATCGGATCGAGCACGCCGGTGTAGGTGGCCGGGTTCGACCGTCGCGAACCGCGGATCGCCGACTGGTCGACCACCACGACGCCGTCGCGGTGCGTCAGCGAACCGTGGATCAGCGACGACTTCCCGGAGCCGGCGACGCCGGTGACCACGGTCAGCACGCCGAGCGGGACATCGACACTGACGTCGCGCAGGTTGTGCAGGCTGGCGCCGGTGATCCGGATCCGCCCGGTGGGTGAGCGAACCTCCGGGCGCAGGGTGACGCGGTGGTCGAGGTGGCGGCCGGTGAGCGTGCCGGACGCGCGCAGGCCGTCGAGGTCGCCGGTGTAGCAGAGCCGCCCGCCGGCCTTGCCCGCACCGGGGCCGAGGTCGACGACGTGGTCGGCGATCCGGATCGTCTCCGGCTTGTGCTCGACGACCAGGATCGTGTTCCCCTTGTCCCGCAAGCAGAGAAGGAGGTTGTTCATCCGCTCGATGTCGTGCGGGTGCAGGCCGACGGTCGGCTCGTCGAAGACGTACGTGACGTCGGTGAGGCTCGAACCCAGGTGGCGCACCATCTTCACGCGCTGCGCCTCACCGCCGGACAACGTGCCCGACTCGCGGTCCAGCGAGAGGTAACCGAGGCCGATCTCGACCAGGGAGTCGAGCGTGTCGCGCAGGTTGCCCAGCAGCGGCGCGATCGACGGCTCGTCGAGCTTCCGGACGAACTCGGCGAGGTCGCTGATCTGCATGGCCGAGCAGTCGGCGATGTTCTTGCCGTCGATCGTCGACGACAAGGCGGCCTGGTTCAGCCGGGCGCCCCCGCACGTGGCGCAGGTGCTGAAGGCCGCGGCCTTCTCGATGAACGCACGCAGGCGCGGCTGCAGCGACTCCGTGTCCTTGTGCAGGTAGAGCCGCTTGACCTTCACCGCGAGGCCCTCGTAGGTGACGTTGGTCTTGCCGACCTTCACCTTGCAGGAGTCCTTGTGCAGCAGGTCGTCGAGCTGCTGCGGGGTGTAGTCCCGGATCTTGGCGTCCGGGTCGTAGAAACCGGAAGCGAGGTAGGTCTGGACGTACCAGGTGTCCGGCGTGAAGCCGGGAACCTGGATCGCGCCGTCGTTGAGGGACTTGTCGAAGTCGAGCAGGGCACGGACGTCGAGGTCGGACACCCGGCCGAGACCTTCGCACGCCGGGCACATGCCTTCGGGCAGGTTGAAGCTGAACGCGCCGGACGTGCCGACGTGCGGCTCGCCGAGCCGGGAGAACGCGATCCGCAGCATCGTGTGGGCGTCGGTCGCGGTGCCGACGGTCGAGCGGGAGTTGGCCCCCATCCGCTCCTGGTCGACGACGATGGCGGCGCTCAGGTTCTCCAGCAGGTCGACGTCCGGGCGCGAGAGGTTCGGCATGAACGATTGGAGGAAGGCACTGTAGGTCTCGTTGATCATGCGCTGGGACTCGGCCGCGATGGTGCCGAAGACGAGGGACGACTTGCCGGAGCCGGACACGCCCGTGAACACCGTCAGCCGGCGTTTCGGGATGTCCAGGTCGATGCCGGTCAGGTTGTTCTCCCGGGCCCCCCGGACCTCGATCACGTCATGGGTGTCGGCGGCCCGCCTGGGTGAGGTCATACCGTCCTTCTTGATACTTTAGGCTGTAAGGTGATGGCTCAGGTTACAATACTTTAGGCTGTAAGGAGTCGGCAAGGTGGTCGTCTTCGCCGGTCAGGGCGACGCCCGGCGGTCCATGGAGCTGCTGTGGGGTCCGCGCGTCGGCGCCCCGCGCACCGGTCCCGGGCCCAAGCCGGGCCTGTCGGTCGAGGCGATCGTCGGCGCGGCGATCGAGATCGCGGACGCCGACGGCATGGGGGCGCTGTCCATGCGCTCGGTCGGGGAACGGCTCGGGCGCACGGCGATGGCGCTCTACACGTACGTGCCGGGCAAGACCGAGCTCGTCGACCTGATGTACGACCGGACGCTCGGCGAACTGCCCGCCGACCAGGACCTAACGGCCGGCTGGCGGGCGGCGGCGCTGGCTCTGGCGGACGAGTTGTGGGACCTGCACCTGCGCCACCCGTGGCTGCTGCAAGTCTCCCCGGCGCGGCCGGTGCTCGGGCCGGGGGAGTTCCACGTGCAGGAGACGCTCCTGCGAGTCCTGGCGGAGACGGGCCTGCCGCTGCCGCGGGTGCGCTGGGTGGTGTCGGCGCTGTTCAACGTCGTGCGCGGCTCGGTCCAGTCTGCGGCGGAGTCCCGTCAGGCGTCGCGCGAGACGGGGCAGTCCGAAGAGGACTGGTGGTACGCCCGGTCGACGCTGCTCGGCGAGCTGGTCCCGGACCTGGCTGCCCGCTTCCCGACGGTATCGGCCCTCGGCGCGGACACGGCCGCGGTCCCGGACGGCGAGCCCTACCTGGAGCGCGAGGCGAGGCTGTCGTTCGAGGCGGGGCTGGAGCTGCTGCTCGACGGCGTCGAGGCGGCGATCGTCAGGGCTTCCGAGCCTCGATCTTCCGGGCCTCGATGAGGAACCTGGTCGTGTGGGCGACGAACGGGCCGTCGCGCTCGATCAGGTCGTGCAGTTCCCGCAACTGGGGCCGGTACTGCTCGACCGTGAAGCCCGGGACCATCCAGATCACCTTGCGCAGGAAGTAGACCACCGCGCCGATGTCGCGGAACTCGGTGCGCAGCGACTCCGAGCGCAGGTCGACGACCTCGAGGCCCGCCTCCGCAGCCGCGGCGACGGCGTGGTCCGGGTGCCGGCTCTCGCGCGACGACGCCGGCTGCGGGCCCAAGAAGAACTCGACCAGCTCGAACACGCTCGCCGGGCCGACCTGCTGGGAGAGGTACGTCCCGCCGGGGCGCAGCACCCGGGCGATCTCCGCCCACCACGTCCGGACCGGGTGGCGGCTGGAAACCAGGTCGAACAGGTCGTCCGCGAAGGGCAGCGGCGGCTCGTCCGTACTCGCCACCACGACGACTCCGCGCGGCCGCAGCAGCGCGGACGCCACCGCGACGTTCGGCGGCCACGACTCCGTCGCCGCCATCAACGGTGGCAGGGACGGGCAGCCGTCCAGGACTTCGCCGCCGCCCGTTTCCAGGTCGAGAGCCGCGTGGACGCCGCTCAGGCGTTCGCCCAGCAGCCGCTGATAGCCCCATGACGGCCGTTGCTCCGAGGCCCGGCCGTCGAGCCACGAGAAGTCCCAGCCGTCCACCGACACCGCGCCGGCCTCGGCCACCAGGTCGTCGAAGCTCGTCATGGCCCGATCGTCACAGGGACGCCGGGGGACCGCCAGCCGATTTCCGGACCGGCGCCGGCGGCACCGGCTTGGCCAGGGCGACGGCGTCGAAGTCCACTACGACCGGGCCGCGGCGGGTTTCCACCGTGCACGTCGACTCGTCGCGGGCCACCAGCAGGCCGAGCGCGTCGGTGAAACCGCCCTCGATTCGGTACCGCACCACGACTCGCGTGCCGATCGGCAACTCTCGCAGCAGTTTCATAACCGTGAGCTCAGCTCCTCGTCGGACGGCTCGACCAGGAAGGTGCCGTCGTCCCAGACGATGGTGGGAATCCGGCGCTCGCCGTCCTGCAGGGCGCGGACCCGCGTCTCGGCGGCCGCGTCCGCCTCGACGTCCACATAGGAGTACTCGACGCCTTCGCGGTCGAGCAACGCGCGGCTGCGCTTGACATCCGGGCACCAGGAAGCACCGTAGACGGTCAGTTTCACGAAGAGACCTCCGAAGCGACAGGGGTTTCGGCCGAAGCCGGGGCGGGGGCGGGAGCGGGCGAGGGGTGGCCCAGGTGGGTCAGCCAGCCGCGGAACACCCGGTGCAGCGCTTCCGCGCCGACGACGTCCCCGGGCGGCGGGAACTCCCGTGGGTGCACGACAAAACCGCGCTGCTGCGGGCCGCCGAGGCCGCCGTGGGAGCCGACGTGCGTCTCGAACGGCGACGACTGGTCCGTCTCCGGGTCGTAGTTGCTGTTGATCATCACGTCGGCGCAGTGCGGGAACGTGTCGACGCGCCGCACCAGGTCCGCGGCGTGCGGGCCGTAGCGCAGCAGCGGGTCCTCGCCGATGACGACGCCGGTCGCGAGCCGGTGCAAGCCGTCGCGGCCCAGCACCACCGGGCCGAACTCGCGGCTGCGCACCAGCAGGAACCCGACGCCGGGGTGGTCCACCAGCGACGGCAGCAGGTCGGGGAACTCGCGCTCGATCGTCTCCAGCTCGACGCGCCCCTCGTGCTCGGTGAACGACACCATCGCCGTATGCCCGGACACGACCGCGACGACGCCGGGCGCCACGCGGGTGACCGCGCCGGGGGAGCCGGACTCCGTGCGCGGCCGGTCCTCGCCGCCCTCGGCGTTCTCGACGCGGCCTCGCAGCCGGCGCGCGATCAGGCCGCCGCTCTTCGTGGCCTCCGCGAGCGCGGCGTTGATCTGCCAGCTCTCGGCCTGGCGGCGCTTGCCCGAAGCCGGCGACGGCGAGCCGCCGCACAGCCGGCCGACGTACGCCTCGATCGTCTCGCCGAAGCGCTGCGAGAACGCCTGGCCCTGGGTCTGGCCGTGGTCCGACAGCGCGACGACGTGGTAGCGGCGCGGCGCCAGCCGGCTCGCCCGGTGCAGCCGGGCGATCTGCTGGTCGATCGAGCGCAGCACCGACAGCGTGTCGAACCGCTCGATGCCGGAGTGGTGCGCGACCTCGTCGTAGCCGAGGAAGTCGGCGTAGACGACCGGGCGTCCGGCCAGCATGTCGCCGAGGATCGCCGAGACGACGACGTCACGCGCGATCACCGTCGTGCCCGGCCGGGCCAGCGGGTACCAGCCGCCGCGCGGGATGCGCGGCACGACGCCGGCGCGGCGCTGGCGGACCGACGCGCTGATCTCGCGGAAGACGTCGGCGAGGGCGACGACGAACGTCCGCAGCGCGTTGACCGGGT
This sequence comes from Amycolatopsis sp. NBC_00355, assembly GCF_036104975.1. GTDB lineage: Bacteria > Actinomycetota > Actinomycetes > Mycobacteriales > Pseudonocardiaceae > Amycolatopsis. Next base: position 8,166,227 of record NZ_CP107982.1, read on the forward strand.
TCGCGAAGTAGGCGTAGTAGCCCGCGCCGAGGCGGTCGCGGTGCCGGTGGCGCAGGCCTTTCGGGACCAGCACGGGGATCGAGCTCATGGTGAGGCTGACGTGGTCGGCGTCGCCGGAGAACAGGTTGCCCCGGCTCGCGCCGTCGCCGGAGAGGAGGCCGCGGCCGTCGGAGTGGCGCCGTTCGATCTCGGCCGCGTCGGTCGGGTGCGCGCACGCCATCACGTGGTCGCGATCCTTTTCGTACCAGCGGAACCCGAGGATGTCGTGATTGGAGCCGTGCAGGATGCCGCAGACGCTCGCGCCGGTCTGGGAGCTCCAGTCGGTGTGCCACTGCGTCAGCGTGTGGCTGTCCTCGGCGAGCCACGCGGCGAACGTCGGCATGTCGCCGTCGCGGATCGCGCGGCGGACGGTGTCGTAGCCGAGGCCGTCGATCTGCAGGAACACCACGCCGGGCGGCTGTTCGGCGTCGCCGGGATCGGCGGCGTGCCGGCGACGGCGGCGATTCGCGCGGCGGAAGAAGATCTCGTCCTCGTCGATGGCCAGGAGACTGGAGATGAGCGCGCCGACGCCGGCCATCGCCACGGTGACGATCACGGCCGTCCGGAAGCCGAGGATCTCGACGCCGGGCACGGTCTTGAACACGGCGAGCGTGCCCGCGCCGAGCAGCAGGAAGCCGAAGAGGCCGAAGGTGACGAACGCGAGCGGGTAGGCGATCCGCATGACCAGCGGCCAGACGAACGCCACCAGCAGCCCGAGCAGCAGCGCGCACACCGTCGGCTGCCACCAGTGCGTCATCCGGAAGCCGGAGAGCAGCACGTCGAGCAGGCGCAGCGCGCCGGTCACCGCCGCCCACACCAGCAGGACGCGGGCGACGGCCCGGCCGCCCCGCAGCAGCCGGCCCTTCGGCGCGGTCGTCGTCAAGCTCGGTCTCCCGTCTTCTCTTTCGCCTCGGCTTTGGCACGCCGCCAGCGGGCGATCAGGTTCAGCAGCACGGTGACCAGCAGGACCAGCACCGTCGCCAGCAGCGTCGCGATGAGCGGTGAATCGAAGATGCCCCCGCTGACGATGCCGAGCAAGCTGTAGGCGACCGCCCAGAGCACGCACGCGACGAGCGCGGCGGGCAGCAGGCGCCGCCACGGGTAGCTCAGCGCGGCGGCCGCGAGCAGCACCGGGATCCGGCCGGCCGGGACGAGCCGGCCGATCACGACGATCTGCCAGCCGCGGCGGGCGAACTGGCCGCGCGCCCTTTCGAGGCGTTCGGCGGGCTGGCGGCGGCTGATCCAGCGGAACGCGGCTTCGCTGCCCAGGCGCGGGACGCCGAACGTGATGACGTCACCGACGTACGCGCCGAGCGTGGCCAGGACGATCACCAGCGGCAGCGAGAGGTGGTCGGTGGTGGTCGCGACGGCGGCCGCGGCGCCGACCACCGCGCCGGTGGGCACGATCGGGATGATCGAGCCGAGCAGCACGCCGCCGAACAGCGCCGGGTACCCGAGGGCGGCCGGGTCGGTCCAGCTCACGCGCGGTCCGTCGAGGCCGGGAGCACGACGTCGGCGCCGGGCTCGGTGAACAGGACGTCGGTGGCGACCCTCGCGGCGGCCACGTGGGCCGCGAACTCCCGCGGCGGATCGGCGAGCAGCCGCCGCATCCGCGCGGTGCGCCGGATCCCGGGGACGGCGAGCGTGCCCCAGTGCACCGGCACGACCGCGCGGGCCCGCAATAGCCCGGCGGCCTCGGCGGCGCGGGCCGGGTTCAGGTGACCGGGGCCGAGGTTCGGGCCCCAGCCCCAGACGGGCAGGAGCGCGACGTCGACCGGGCCGAAGCCGACCATGGCGTCGAAGAGGTCGGTGTCGCCGGCGTTGTAGACCCGGAGCCCGGCGCCGTCGATGAGGTGGCCGACGGCCGGGCTCTGCGGGCCGTGGGTGAGGCGCGGGCCCCAGCGGTGTCCGGAGTGGACGGCCTCGGTCGCGGTGATGGTGAGCCCGCCGTCGGTGAGCGTCTCGCCGGGCGCGATCTCCTCGACGGCGGTGAAGCCCTTCCTGGTCAGCCAGCTCCCGGCTCCGCGCGGGACGACGATCCGGGTCCGCCGGCCGACGAGCTTCAGCGACGGCACGTGCAGGTGGTCACCGTGCAGGTGCGACAGCAGCACGAGATCGACGCCGCCGTAGGCGCCAGGCGGGGGCGGCGGGACTACCCGGGTCAGCCCGCCGACCCGGGCGGTGAGCACGGGATCGGTGAGGACGACGCGGTCACCGAGTTCGAGCCGGACGGTCGAATGGCCGAGGAAACGCAGGTTGAAGCCGCTCACGCCCTTGAGTATCACCTTCTCGCCGGGCAAATGCCCGGCGGAGTGGCACGAACGACGCCCCCGGCGCGATCCGAACGCCGGCGCACGTGATCAGAACGCCGACTCGCGTGCCCGAAGTGCCAACCCGCGTGCCTGGAGGGTCGACTCGCGTGCCTGGAGGGTCGACTCGCGTGCCTGGAGGGTCGACTCGCGTGCCTGGAGGGTCGACTCGCGTGATCAGAGGGTCGACACGGCGACGCGGGAGCCTGCGCGCCGTGTCGACCCTCCAATCACGCGAGTTGACCTTGCTATCACGTGAGTTGGCTTCGTAGTCACGCGAGGTGGTGGGTTAGGCCCGGACGCGGCGGCGGAGCCTTCGGGACCAGCGGACCGACCGGAGTCTCAGGCGTCTTCGGCCGCGGCGGAAGCGGGCCCGGAGGTCCGTGCGCAGCGCTTGCTCGGCCTCGTGGTGCATGCCGACCGCGCGCAGCAGGCGGGCGATTTCGCGCTGCTTCGTCGTCGGGGAGCCCAGCACGTCACCGCCCGCTGGGGAGCAGGGACGAGATGCGCAGCGACGATGTGCCGATGCCCGTCGGGCCGAACAGGGACGCCGACGCCGCCATCGGGTGGTAGTTCAGCTCCTTCTCCGTGTAGCGGCCCACGTTCTCGTGCCAGTTGACGATGCCCGCCATCCAGTCGCGGAACTCCTCGACGTACTCCAGCAGCATCTCCTGGACGTCCGGGTCGATGCCGTAGTCGCGGAACAACGCCGGCAGCTCGATCGCCGCCGCGTGCTTGAACTCGGCCAGCCGGGCCTTCATCAGGTCCTCGACGACGCCGAACGCGCGCTCCTCGGAGCAGTCCAGGAAGTTCTGCACGACCAGCACCGCGTTGTGCAGCTCGCCCTCGTACTGGATCTCCTTGCGGTAGGAGAAGACGTCGTTGACCAGGCACGCGAAGTCGGTCGCCGCGTGCTCGATCGCCTGGACCGGGCGCGTGCGGTACAGCTCCGGCGGCACCGCGCGGCCGTGCGAGAAGCGCGAGAGGCTCATCGTGAGGTCCGAGCCGAACGTCCGGCGCCGCATTTCGACGTAGTCGATCGGGTCCGGGATGCGGTTCTGCGCCTGGTTCACCAGCTCCCACAGCCAGCTCGACGTCATCGAGTCGACGGCTTTCCGCACCGTGCGGCGGTTTTCCGGCGACATCCCGGCGGTGGTGCGCGGCCAGACGTCGGCCAGCCCGAGCTCCAGCGCGTTCGTCGGTGCCGGCGTGGGTTCGCCGTCCACCGGCATGAACAGCGACAGCCGCGCGTTGCACGCCTTCGCGCCGGCGAGGTCGCGGGTCGCGCCGAACACGATCGGGTAATAGTCGTCGGCGAACGTGCCCCAGGTCAGCCAGTCGCTGGTGACGTCGAGCTGGTCGGCGGCGGCGTCCGGGTGGATGCCCGCCGCGCACAGCGGGAGGTCGGTGGCGCGCAGCTTCCGCTCGTCCCACACCACGCCGTCGAGGAAGCCCATCCGCCGCGCCCAGTCGACGTTGCGGACGCGGCACGCGTCCAGGTGCGGGCTCAGCCGCAGCGGGAACGGCAGCTCGACCGGCGGCCGCTCGATCTCGACCGCGCGGAACGGCGTGCTCGAGTACGACCGCAGCCGTTGCGGCGCGGTCGCGAGCACGGACGAGAAGATGCGCGCGGCCGACGTCCCCAGCCCGGTGGCGGTGCCCAGTTCCGGTCCGCCACGCGTTTCCAGCGCGCCTTCGTTCATGTAGCGGCTCGAGCGCAGGTGCCACTCGTGCCCGCCGGACTGCCAGTCCTGCAGGCCCTTGACGTAGGCGAACGTCGCCAGCCGCGCCGCCGGGTCGACGGCGTGCTCGTCGAACAGCCCCGGGACCTCGGTCAGCGCGGTGTGCTCGAACTGGTGCAGCCGCGAGGTGATCAGGTCGTTGACGGCGTCGGCCGCCTGCTGCGTCGTCAGCCCGAGGAACTTCTCGAACACGAGGACGCCGTTGGACAGCTCGCCTTCGTCCTCGACCTCGCGCTGGTAGGAGAACAGGTCGTTGCGCAGGTGGACGCCGTCGGCGAAGCAGTCGCGCAGCACCTCCATCGGCCGGGACGCGGCGATCACGTCCGGCACCTCGGCGTGTACCGAGTGCTCGACGAGGTTGGCCGACCACGGCGCGCCGCCGACCTTCCGGCGCATCTCGATGTACTCGATCGGGTTGGAGAGCCGGCCTTCGTTGATGTTGGCCAGTTCCCACAGCGACTCTTCGAGCAGCGCTTTCGTGCTCTCGATGAAGCGCCGCCGCCAGCCTGCGGAGCGGTGCGGGATCGTCCGGTTCCAGAGGTCGGTGAGGCCGCGCTCGACCGGGTTCTCCGGGGTGTCGGTGATCGCGCCTTCGGCGGGCATGAACAGGTTCAGCCGGTCGAGGTAGCCGCGCGCGCTGTCGATGTCGCCGGTGCGCTTGTACAGCTCGAGGAAGTGGTCGTCGAAGTAGAAGACCCAGACGTACCAGTCGGTGATCAGGTCGAGCTCTTCGGCGCCGGCGTCCGGGTGGGTGTAGGCGCAGAGCAGCGCGTAGTCGTGGGAGTCGAGGTCGTGCTCGTTCCAGATCACCGTGCCGTGCTGCGGGACGTCGATCATGTCCATCGCGTACGCCCAGGCCTTGCTGTGTTCGCGGGCGCCCTCGAGGTGCGGGTTCAGCCGCGCCGGGTAGGGCATGTAGAACTCGGGGAGGACGAACGGCTGCTGCGGCACGCGGATGAGGCCTTTCCGTTGCGGCTACGGCGGATTCCGACACGATGAGGCAACCAAAAGCGGCCGGGCGCGCCAAGGGTCTCGGTCGGGTTGCACACGAACGGGAAGCCGCTGTCCCCCGGGCGGCCCAGTCGGGTTCACGGCCCGGGCGCGCAACGCGGCCGGCTGTCGCACGATGGGGGAAGCTCCGGCGGCCATCCGGCGTTCACGCCGCAGAGAGAATGGAGTCCAGATGACCAAGGTGATCGACAACCCCGCGGAGAGCCGTTACGAGGTCTGGTCGGACGAGAAGCTGGCCGGCTTCGCGGCGTATGACCATCGGGGTGAGCTGACCGTCTTCACCCACACGGAGATCGACGACGCCTTCGCCGGGCAGGGCCTGGGCAAGGTGCTGGCGGCGGGCGCGCTCGACGACGTCGTCGCGAAGGGCGGGACGATCGTGCCGGTCTGCCCGTTCATCGCCGGGTACCTCCGGAAGCACCCGGACTACGAGGCGCACGTCCGTTGGCCGTCCGGGTCTTGAGCCGAAGGGACTACACCAGGCGTTTGTTACGCCGAACGCAGTAGTGACACGGAGGCGGCGAGTCCCGAGTGCGAGGTATGTCCGGTTCTGCTGGTTATTAACCAACCTTAGTCGGTAGTGCGTTGGTTGCTCGGCAACGAAAGTGACCGGCGCAGGCTTCGAACCGGCAAACTGGAGGAAGTTGATGACTCCCCGGAAGACCGCTCTCAAGACCTTCGCCGTGTTGTCGGCCGCAGCGCTGACGTCCGGCGTGTGCGCGTCGGCGGCCACTGCGTCCCCACTGGCCTTCTCCGAGATGCAGGCCAACGCCGTCAGCAACGCCACCCAGGTGGCGGACTCGCTCGGTGCCACCTCCGGTGGCATCTACCTGGAGAACGGCAAGGCGGTCGTCAACGTCACCGACGACGCGTCCGTGCAGAAGGTGCAGGCCGCCGGCCTGACCGCGAAGAAGGTCGCGCACACCTTCGCCGCGCTGACCGGCGTCAAGAACTCGCTGGACGCCGTGAAGAACGTCCCGCAGACCGCGTGGGGCATCGACACCAAGACCAACCAGGTCGTCGTGAAGATCTACGACTCGGCCAGCAAGGAGAGCGCCGACAAGGTCGCCGCGGCCGCCGCGCAGTACGGCGACAGCGTCCGGATCGAGCACCGCACCGGCAAGCTCGAACTGCACATCGCCGACGGTGACGCGATCCAGAACGACCAGGGCCGCTGCTCGCTCGGCTTCAACGTGACGCGCGGCGGGGAGCCCTTCCTGCTCACCGCGGGCCACTGCACCAACCTCGGCGGCACCTGGGCCGGCGGTGACGTCTCCGGCGCCACGGTCGTCGAGAGCGACTGCCCCGACGCCGACTCCGGCCTGCTGACCCGCCCGAACGGCACCGGCCCGAGCGAGATCAACACCGGTCAGGCGATCACCAGTGCCGCGGCGCCGACGGTCGGCGAGCAGATGGAGAAGCAGGGTTCGACCACCGGTGGCGGCAGCGGCGAGGTCACCTCGGTCGACGAGTCGGTCAACTTCGACGTCGGCGTCCTGAACCACGAGTTCGGCACCACCGCGCACACCGACCACGGTGACTCGGGCGGCCCGGCGTACGACGGCTCGAAGGGCCTCGGCACGCTGTCCGGCGGCGACACCGTGACCAGCTACTTCTACCCGCTCACCCTGGAGCTCCAGAACTACGGCCTCGAGCTCGCCTGATCCACACTCCGGTGGAACACCCGCGAGGGCCTCTTCACACGCGTCGAGGGCGCGTGAAGGGGCCCTCGCGGCATTCCCAAGGCGTCACTTTCGCTAGGAAAGATGCGCTTTTGGAGTCGCTCAAGAATTCAGCGGCGCTTCGCGCGGTAGACGGCGTCGGTGTGGTGGCCCTCGCCGCGCGTCTCGCACGTCTCGACGACCCACTCCCGGGCGTCACCCAGGTAGTTCGTGATCTCCTCCGGCTCGAAGAACAGCTCCTGCGGCGGCGCCTCGCCGTCGAACTCCCGCATCGCCTTCGGCGAGTGCCCGACGATCAGCAGCGAGCCGCCGGGCCGGATCGCCGCGGCGGCCGCGGTGAACACGTTCTTGCGCAGGTCCGGCGGCAGGTGCATGTACTGCGCCGAGATCAGGTCGTAGGTCTCCTCGGGCCGCCAGGTGAGGATGTCGCGGTGCAGCCACCGGACGTCCACGCCGCGTTCCTTGCCCGCGGCTTCGGCGCGGGACAGCGCGAGGGTCGAGATGTCGGCGCCGTCGACGGTCCAGCCCTGCTGGGCCAGCCAGATCGCGTCACCGCCTTCACCGCTGCCGAGGTCGAGGGCGTGCCCGGGTTTCAGCCCGGTCACCTCGCTCTCCAGGTTGCGGTTCACGTTCCCGCTCCAGATCCGGTGCTCGTCACGCTGGTAGAGCGCTTCCCAGAACTCCTGCTTGAGCATGTTCTCGACGGTCATCGGCTGTTCGTGGGTGTGGGCCATGGTTCCTCCTAGGGGACGTCCTCCCACCATGCGGAGAACGTCCCCGGGAAGGCAAATCCAGTTGCCGGTTCGGCAACTCAGGCGGTGCCGTACACCTGCATTTCGTACAGCGAGTAACCGTACGCCGTGCCGCGCGTGACGCCGTTCATCCGTACGTACCGGCCGGTGCCGGCGAGCCCGGTCAGGTCGTCCGTGGCGCCGTTGCCGGTGGTCGTGCTGTAGATCGTCGTCCAGGTCGTGCCGTCCGGCGAGGTCTGGATGCTGTACGCCTTCCCGTACGCGGCCTCCCAGGTCAGCTTGACGTGCGAGACGGTCTTGGTCGCGCCGAGGTCGACGCGCAGCCACTCCGCCGCGGTCTCCTTGCTGGCCCAGCGGGTGCCGGTCAGGTTGCCGTCGAAGGCCGCGCTCGCCGGGTAGGACGTCGATTCGGTCGACGACGCCGTCGCAGTCCTGCCCTGCGACAGCAGTGTCTCGGTGCCGCCGCCACCTGTGACGGTCACGCCCAGCGGAGCGGTCTTCGTCCCGCCCGTGATGGTGATCGTCGCCGTGCCGGGGGCGGCGTTCGCGGCGGCGGTGACCGTGGCGGTCGAGGTGCCGCCCGCCGGCACCGACGTCAGGGAGAACGACACGGTGACGCCCGCGGGAGCGCCGCTCGCGGACAGCGTGACCGCGTCCGTGGAGGTGACGGTTGCTGTCGTCGTACCACCCGGCGCGACCGAAACGGACGACGGCGTCACGCCGAGGCCGGCGGCCGCGGTGAACGTCCAGCGGGCCTGGTCACCGGAGCAGCTGCCCGCGGTGAGTGCCGTGCCCGAAGCGCGGAAGCACTTCTTGCTCGTCTGGATGTCGGAAATGGTGCCGTCCGGGTTGATCGACCACTGCTGCGCCGGGCCGCCGGTGCAGGTCTGCAGCACGATCGAGCTGCCGGAGATGCCCGCGCACTTGTCGTTGTGCACGAGGAACGCGCCGTGGAAGGTGAAGCGCTGGGCGTCGCTTCCGGTGCAAGCGGCGACCTTCAGCGTGGTCCCGCTGCTCGGCGCCTCGAGGCACGTGCTGGTGGAGTTGTTGCGGTACTGGCCGACCGTGGTGTTCGGCTGCGCGCCGCCGTAACACGCGCCGGTGCTGGTGTTGAAGATCGGCGTCGCGTCGTACGGCTCGGTCGACGGCGGGTCGACGACCACCGGTTCCAGGACCGGTGTGTTGTCGGCGTTGTAGTGCGTCAGCGCGTCTTCGCAGTCGATCGCGTCGAAGGCGCTGCCGCCCTGGCCGCCGAGCCAGAGGTCGATGTGGCGCAGGTTCGGGCCGCCGTTGGGGCCCTGGCCGTTCCAGTCGTCGGAACACTCGTCGCAGCCGTCCTCCATGATGAAGTACTTCTTTACCCGGGGCACCCAGACCTTGGTGCCGGCCTTGAGCTCGGACGTGCTGGTGGCGAACGTGATCGGGTCGGTGTAACTGCCCTTGCCGCCGGCGGTGTCGTGGATCTGCGGGTAGGCGATGTCGCCGCCGGGCGGGGTGTTGTCCCACCAGCCGTAGAAGGTGAGGAAGGTGGGCTGCGTGGTCTCCGCGTTCGCCGGCGTGCCACCGGCGAGAGCGCCGGCCAGGGCGAGGAAAAGGGTTGCGACGAGCACCGAAGCGCGCCGGGTCATGCTGCCTCCGGAAGGACTGGACGGACGATGACTGCGGCGTGGGTCCAGGTTCGCGGTGCGAGGGGCGGCCCGTCAAGACCCATTCGTAAAGTTCTCTAACGAACGCCGTCCGGACTGGTCCATCCGGGTCGGATGTGGGTCGGGCGTCCCACGACGGCGCCGGACGTCTCCATGGTGGAAGTGTCCAGACCACCGGCAGAGAGGCGTGATCCGCCGTGACGGCAGCATCCGACACCCCGGCCCTCCCGACGACGCGACCGGCCGGATGCCCGTACGACCCACCCGAGAACTACGCGGTGTTGCGCGAAGAAGCGCCGACGTCGCAGGTCCGCTGCCCGGCGGGCATGGACGCCTGGCTGGTCACGCGCTACAGCGACGTGCGCGCGGTGCTGGCCGACCGCACGATGAGCTCGCGCGGCGCGTCTTCGGTGCACGTGAACGCGGGCGCCGACCTCGACGAAGAGGTCGCCCCGGGCTCGATCATCCAGCTCGACGGCAAGGACCATTCGCGGCTGCGCAAGATGGTGCTCGCGGAGTTCACCGTGCGGCGGATCGAAGCGATGCGGACCTACGTCCAGGGGCTGGTCGAGAGCCACCTCGACGCGATGCTCGCGAAGCCCGGCGAGGCCGATCTGGTGCGGGACTTCGCCTTGCCGATCCCGTCGCTGGTGATCTGCGAGCTGCTCGGCGTCCCGTACGCCGACCGCGAGCGGTTCCAGCGCCAGAGCTCGACGCTCGTCAGCACCGACACCACCCGTGAACAGGGACAGCAGGCCTACGAAGAGCTTTCCGGGTTCCTGACCGCACTCTTCGTCGACAAGCAGCAGAACCCGCGGGACGACCTGTTCAGCCGGCTGATCGCCCGCGGTCGCGAGACGGGTGACGCGCTCACCATGGAAGAGCTGGTGATGCTCGGGCTCAGCCTGCTGGTGGCCGGGCACGAGACGACCGCCAACATGATCGCGCTCAGCACCCTGGTGCTGCTGGATCACCCGCAGCAGCGCGAAGTCGTGCTGGCGGCGCCGGAACGCGCCGTCGAGGAGCTGCTGCGGTACCTGTCGGTCGTGCAGTTCGGGGTGTTGCGCTACGCCACCGAAGACGTCCAGGTCGGGGCTCGCGCGGTGAAGGCGGGGGAGTGGCTGGTCGCCGCGCTGAACTCGGCCAACCGCGACGAGGAGCTGTTCCCGGCGGCCGACAAGCTCGACTTCCACCGCGAGTCGCCGCGCACGCACGTCGCCTTCGGGTTCGGCGCGCACCAGTGCATCGGCCAGCAGCTGGCGCGCGTCGAACTGCAGGAGGCGCTGACGCGGTTGTTCCGCCGGGTGCCGGACCTGCGCCTCGCGGTGCCACGGGAGTCGTTGGCGTACAAGCACAACGCTCTCGTCTACGGCGTCCGCGAGCTGCCGGTGGCCTGGGGCGGAACAGTCACGCAACCCTAGTTCCGGGTTCAGTTTCGGGTGAGGCTGCTGAAGTCCCGCTGCGCGGCGTCGTCGGCGTCGGTGCGGCGGGACGTCTCGGCCCACGCGTCGATCTCGGCGATCTTGGCCTCGTCGGTGGCGCGGATCAGCATGACCGCGTCGGACCCCAGCGGCAGCCGCAGCGGCGGCTCGGCCAGGTCGGCGAGCTCGGTGATCACGCGGCCGGCCTTCGCGGGGTCGCCGGTGGCGAGCTGCTCCGGGCCGCGGATGTGCTCGATCATCGGGTTCAGCACGGGCTGGTAGGCCTCGCTCGGCTCGACGAACGACATCGACGAGCCGGCCCAGTCGGTGCGGAACCCGCCCGGCTCGACGATGGTCACCTTGACCCCGAACGGCTTCATCTCGTTGGCCAGTACCCCGGAAAAGCCTTCGACGCCGTGCTTCGCCGCCGAGTACGCGGCCAGGCCGACGCCCGGCGCGATCCGGCCGCCGACGGTGGAGATCTGGATGATGTGCCCGTGACCCTGCTCGCGCAGCACCGGGATCGCCGCGCGGGTCACCGTCACCACGCCCATCAGGTTCGTCTCGATCTGGGCGCGGAACTGCGCCGCCGGAGTGTCCTCGATGGACCCGAAGTCGGCGTAGCCGGCGTTGTTGACGACGACGTCGATGCGGCCGAACCGCTCGACGGCCGCCGCGATGGCGCGGTCGGCGGCGGCCTCGTCGGTGACGTCGAGCGCGACGGCGAGCGCGCGGTCCGCCGGCAGGTCGCCGAGGCTGCGCGGGTCGCGGGCGGTGGCCACGACGGAGTCGCCCCGCTCCAGGGCGGCGTCGACGATCTCCCGGCCGAGGCCGCGCGACGAGCCGGTGACGAACCAGACTTTGCCGGTCATGAGGTGTCCCTTCTTAACTGAATACTCATTCAATAGCGACGCTAGGCCTGTCGGTCGCGACTGTCAACTGAACGTTCATTCAAGAGTGGCGTGACGCCGGCCACGCCCGAAAATGCGGTGCGCGCTTCGCCGCGACCGGGCTAACCTCCCGGCCAACGCGCTGATGGAGCCGAGTAGCCCCGGGAGCGCACGGGTCCAGAGAGCCGCCGGCAGCTGGGAAGGCGGTCCCGTGTCCCGCGGTGAAGACCCTCCGGAGTGCGGGGAGGAAATGCCCCGCCGGCCGGCCCCCGTCACGGGCCACGAGAGGCCGTCCCCGGACGGTGAAAGTGTGGTGGCACCGCGAGTTCCCTTATCGCCCGCACTCCCAAGGGTCACGTCGCCTGCGAAGGGCCCACGATGATCTCCCGAACCTTGACCGCCGACCTGCCCCGGCACGTCGGCACCCACGTCCGCGTCGCCGGGTGGGTGCACCGCCGTCGCCGCCTGAAATCCGTCACGTTCCTCGCGGTCCGGGACCGGTCCGGCACCGCGCAGGTCGTGCTGTGCTCCGACGTCACGCCGCCGCCGGAAGAGACCGTGGTCGAGGTGCACGCGACCGTGACGGCGAACCCGCGCGCGCCCGGCGGTGTCGAGCTGACGTCGGCGTCGCTGGTTCCGCTGTCGGAACCGGCGGCACCACCGCCGTTCGACCTCTACCGGCCGGCGGTGTCCGCGTCGCTGCCGACGATCCTCGACCACGCGCCGGTCGCACTGCGGCATCCGCTGCTGAAGGCGCGGTTCGCGGTGTCCGCGGCCGCCGTCGCCGGGTTCCGGTCCACTTTGGACGGCCTGGGGTTCACCGGGACGCACACGCCGAAGATCGTCTCGTCGGCCACCGAGTCCGGCGCGAACGTCTTCGGCATCGACTACTTCGGCCGCCGCGCCTACCTCGCGCAGTCGCCGTAGTTCTTCAAGCAGGCGCTGGTCGGGGTGTTCGAGCGCGTTTACGAGGTCGGCCCGGTCTTCCGCGCGGAGCCGCACGACACCGCGCGGCACCTGGCGCAGTACACCAGCCTCGACGCCGAACTCGGGTTCATCGAGGACCACCACGACGTCATGGCCGTGCTGCGGGAGGTGCTGGCCGGGATGGCCGGGTCGGTCGCGTCGCTCGGCGTCGCCGTCCCGGAGGTGCCCGCCGAGATCCCGGAGCTCCACTTCGCCGACGCCCAGAAGATGCTGGGGAAGGACGAGCCCGACCTGGCGCCCGCCGACGAGCGGTGGCTGTCGGACTGGGCGGTGCGCGAGCACGGGTCGGAGTTCCTGTTCGTCACCGGCTACCCGATGGCGAAACGGCCGTTCTACACCCACCCGGACCCGGCGCGGCCCGCCTACTCGAACAGCTTCGACCTGCTGTTCCGCGGGCTGGAGCTGGTGACCGGCGGTCAGCGGCTGCACCGGCACGCCGACTACGTCGCGGCGCTCGGCGGCGAGGTTTCCGGATATGACGACTACTTGGCGGTGTTCGCGCACGGTATGCCGCCCCACGGCGGTTTCGCGCTGGGCCTGGAAAGGTGGACGGCGCGGCTCCTCGGGGTCGCCAACATCCGGGAGGTCACGCTGTTCCCGCGCGACCTGCACCGGCTGACCCCGTGAGGAGGCCGCGATGACCTTGCCCCGCCGGCTCTGGGCCGCGGTCGAGCCGCTGCACGCCGTGGTGTACTTCGCGCCCGAGACCGCGGCCGCGGCGAAGGCGGCCGGCCTGCGCGGTTACTGGATGGGCTACTTCGCCGGCCGTCTCGCGCCGCTGGGCCCGATCGGTCCCGCGGCGGCGACGTCGGTGTTGTTCGGCTTCGCGCCGGGGATGGTCTCGCGGGCCCTGCCGGACGCGTGGTCGTTCGCCTCTCCGGCGGATGTCCTCCGGACGCGCATCGAGGCGGTCGAGGAGGCCTTGGGCCGGGCGGTGCCCGACGCCGCGGAGCTGGCTTCGTTGCTGGAGCGGGCGGTGGACGCGTGCCGCTTCGACGGGCGTCCGCTGGCGGCGGCGTGGTCGGCGGTGCCCCGCCCCTCCGGCGTGCTCGGCCGGCTCTGGCTGGCGGCGACGATCCTGCGCGAGCACCGCGGCGACGGCCACGTGCTGTCGGCCGTCCACGCGGGCCTGTCCGGCCTGGAGACCACGCTGACCCACATCGGCGACGACGTGCTCACCCGCGGCGACGTCCAGCCGCACCGCGGCTGGTCCGATGAGGACTGGACCGCGGCGGTCGATCGCTTGCGGGACCGGGGCGTGCTCGACGCGTCGGGTCGGTTGACCTCGGCCGGTGGTTCGCTGCGCCGCGGCATCGAAGAGGACACGGACCGCCTGGCGTCGGCCCCGGTCGAGGCACTCGGCGACGAGGGACTGGCCCGGGTCCTGGAGCTGGCGGTCCCGCTGAGCCGCGCGGTGATCGACGCGGGCCTGGTCCCGGTCCCGAACCCGATGGGCGTCCCGCGGCCGTGAGCTGTCGATTCCGGGGGTGCTCGTTCGACGCGGAGGTGACCGCACCCGGACATCGGAGGTACTCATGACGTTGCTCGCTGGGAAGAACGCCATCGTCTACGGCGGGGGCGGGCGGATCGGCAGCGCCGTGGCCGGTGCGTTCGCCGCAGAAGGCGCGCGCGTTTTCCTCGCCGGCCGCGGCTTGTCCCGGCTCGACGCCGTCGCCGAGCGGATCCGGGCGGCCGGTGGGTCGGCCGAAACCGCGTCGGTCGACGCGCTGGACGAGCGGGCCGTCGAAGAGCACGCCGACGCCGTCGCCATGCAGGGCGGGATCGACGTCTCCTTCAACCTCGTCAACCATGGTGACGTGCAGGGGACGCCGCTGATCGACATGACCCTTTCCGACTACGAGCAGCCGGTCGTGACCGCCGTGCGGACGAACTTCCTGACCGCGCGGGCCGCGGCGCGGCACATGGTCGAGCAGCGCTCCGGCGTGCTGCTGTTCTTCGGCGGCGCGGGGGATCCCGTGCGCGAGTTCTCCGTCGGTGGGCTGCAGGTGGCGTTCCACGCCCTCGAGGCCATGCGCCGCCAGCTCGCCGCCGAACTGGGCCCGCACGGCGTGCGCGCGGTGACGCTCCGGACCGGCGGCATCCCGGAGACGCTCCCCGCGGACTTCGCCGCCCGCCAGGTGGTCGAGGACAGCATCACCGGCCGGACGATGCTGGGCCGCGCGGCCACCCTGGCCGACGTCGGCGCGGTGGCGGCGTTCGTGGCGTCGGACCGGGCGCGGTCGATGACGGCCTCGACGGTCAACGTCAGCTGCGGCGCCTTGGTCGACTAGCGCTCTGCCGCGGCAGGTCCGGGCCGGCGGGTGCGTGCTAGTTCCGGGCGGTGATCTGCTGGACCGTCCACGCGTTGCCGTCGGGGTCGGCGAAGTGCACGAAACCCACGTTGTTCAAGTCCGCTTCGCCGTCCCAGGTGCCCATTCCGTGGACCTGGATCTCGCTGACCGCGACGCCGCGTTCGGTGAGCATGGCGTTGGCCTTCGGCAGGTCGTTGACCACCAGGTGGAGCCCCTTGAGCGAGCCCGGCGGCATGTCCGGCACCGCGCCGCGGCCGAACACGATCGAGCAGCCCGAACCCGGCGGGGTCAGCTGGACGATCCGGACGCCTTCGGCGGGCGTGATGTCGTGGTCGAGGACGAAGCCGAGCTGATCGGCGTAGAACGCCTTCGCCCGGTCCACGTCGGACACCGGCACGATGACCACTTCGAGCGTCCAGTCCATGGTGCGTCCCTTCGCCGGCGGGCTCACACGGTACGCCGCTCGACCAGCAACTGCTGGTGGCGTGCCGCGCGGACGCGGTCGCCGCACGTCGTGGAGCACCAGCGGCGGCGCGCGTGCTCGCGGAAGTAGAACCGGACGCAGCCGTGGGCCTCGCACGGGCGCACCAGCCGGCCCAGGTCACCGCCGGCGACCTCGATCGCGTCGCGGGCCAGGGTCGCCGCGGCTTCCTCGACGCTGCCCGGCCGGGTGCTGTGCCACTCCCGGTGCGGCCCGGCGGCCCAGGTGAGCTGCGGTGCGGCGGCGTCGGCGCGGGCGGCCGCGTTCACCGCGTCGACGGCGGCCGGGTCCGGCACCCGGTCCTCGGCCAGCGCGGCGAGCAGCTCACGGACCGCTGTGCGGAGGTCCGTGAGGGGGCCGACATCGGCGACCGACGTCACCCGGAGGCCGTGCGCGTGCAGCCAGGGGAGCGGGTCTTCGAGGTCGTCGACAGCACCGCCGCCGCCGACCCGCTGGGTGTTGACCAGCGCCAACGCGAGCGAGCGCTCCTCGCCGGGTGCCGCAGTGACCACGTTCGCCTCCCGAGTCCGGCCTCCAGTTTCCCCGATCTGTTGACAGCCTACCGCGTCTCATGGATAAATGGAAAAATTCCATGAGATGCGAGGAGCAACCATGACCGCCGTGCACCACCGCCACGCCACCGTCGCCGGGCACCGGCTCTTCTACCGGGAGGCCGGGCCCGCCGAAGCTCCCACGATCGTGCTGCTCCACGGCTTCCCGACGAGCTCGCACATGTACCGGCACCTCATCCCGGCGCTGGCTGACCGCTACCACGTCATCGCGCCGGACTACCTGGGCGCGGGCGCCTCCGACGCGCCTTCGGTCGAAGAGTTCGGCTACACCTTCGACGCGCTCGCCGAGCTCACCCTCGGCCTGCTCGACCAGCTCGGCCTGACCCGGTTCGCGCTCTACATCCAGGACTTCGGCGCGCCGGTCGGCCTGCGGATCGCCACGGCGAACCCGGACCGCGTCACGGCGATCGTCACGCAGAACGGCAACGCCTACGTCGAAGGCCTCGGCGAAGGCCTGCCGCAGAAGCTGGCCGCCGGCACGCTGACCGGCGACGACCTGCGCGCGATGGTCACCCTCGAAGCCACCAAGGCGCAGTACCTCGACGGCTCACCCGACCCGGAGCTGGTCAGCCCGGACGTCTGGATCCACGACCAGGCGCTGCTCGACCGGCCCGGCGCGGCGGAGATCCAGATGGCGCTGCTCGCGGACTACCACCACAACATCGGCCTGTACCCGAAGTTCCACGAGTACTTCCGGACCAGCCGGGTGCCGGTGCTGGCGGTCTGGGGCGGCAACGACGAGATCTTCATCGCCGACGGCGCCCGCGCGTACGCCCGCGACCTGCCGGACGCGGAGATCCACCTGCTCGACGCGGGCCACTTCGCGCTGGAGACGCAGCTGGACACGATCGCCGGCTACATCCGCGGCTTCCTCGGCCGGGTGCTGCGCTGACGCGTGCTGCGCTGAAGCCCGGGTCTGTCGTACCCCGCGGCTAGTCTGTGTATTCGGGGGCGCTCATCCCGCCCCCGATGAAACTTCCCTTGCGGGGCAAGGACTTGTCAGCTGCCGAGCAGGCGCGAGAGCGCGTCCCGGGCTTTCGCGTCCTTCTCGGCCAGCGTCGTCAGCTCCCGGGCGAGCGCCGCCAGCCAGTCTTCGACCGCGGCTTCCTTGCGGCTGATCACCACGCCGCGCACCACCTGGCGGATCTCCGCCGCGACCCCGCCGTGTTTGCCCGCGCTCAACACCAGAACCCGGTCCGGGGTGCTCACCTGGACCGAAACCACCTGCCCGGCGCGGCCGGCGACGCGGTCGGCGAACGTCCGTTGCCGCGAAACCTCGACCATGCCCGCCGGGAGCGCGTCGCCCAGCGTCTCCGACAGGACGCGGTGGTAGGACTCGACGTCCGCGCGGTCCGTGCGCAGGGCCGCGACCAGCAGGTGGAACTCCAGCTCGGCGCCCATCAGTCGGTGAGGGGCAGCACGAGCTGCGGCTTGGCGATGTGGTGGTCCTCCCGCAACGGTTTCACCGCGGTGCCGATGGCGAAGAACTCCGTCGTGTGCCCGCCCCAGCGGTGCGGCAGCGACAGCAGCTGGACGCCGACGATCCCTTCTGCCTCGAGCTGTTCCGCCTCGGTCTGCATCCGCGACATCGCGAGCTCGCGCGCGTCGTAGAGCGCTTCGGTGTACTGCGGGATCTCGACGTTCTGGCCGATGTTGCCCATCATCTGCCGGAACCGCTGGTGCGCGATGTGGTAGACGCAGGTGCCCATCACCATGCCCAGCGGCGCGTACCCGGCCTGCACGAGCGTCCAGAAGTCCTGCCCGGACAGGTCCGAGGTGAACGGCTTTCCGGTGTTGTTGCGCCACTGCCCGGGTTCGTCGGCCTTCACCGCGGTGCCGACGGCGATGAACTCGGCGAGGTCGCTGCCGAACTCCTTGAACTCGATCTCGAGCCGGACCGCGACGATGCCGTCCGCGCCCAGCACGTCCGCCTCCGCCTCCATCCGGGACATCGCGAGCTCGCGGGCGTGGTACATCGCCTGGGAAAGCCGGTCCAGCTCCTGGTTCTTGCTCCACCGGCCCATCTGGAACCCGACGTGGTAGATGCTCGACCCGAGCACCAGCCCGAGCGGCCGGAACCCGGCTTCGCGCACGAGCAGGAACTCGTTGACGCTCAGGTCCGACGTGAACAGGCTGGTCTTCTGGCCCGGTCGCATCTCGGCGAGCCGGCGCATCGCATCCTCGGGGATGTGCTGCCCGGCGGGGTCCGCGGTGGTCACGAAGCCTCCTCAGGAACGGTTCAACGGAAGGATCTTGAGCGCGCTGGTCGGGGCGGCGCGCCCGGTGTGGAAGCGGGCGATCGCGGTGCCGGTGACGGACGCGATGCCGGCCATCGCGACCTCCTGCACGGGCCAGGTCCGCAGGGTCATGCCGGAGACGATGCCGCCGTCGGCGCCGGCGTCGCGGATCGCGCGGGCGAACTCGGCCCGGGCGGCGGCGCGGACTTCGGTGACGACCCTCGTGGGCGCGTCCACTTCGGTGTTCCCGGCCCAGGTGGTCGTCTGGTACTGCATGTTGTAGTCGTACTGCGCGCGCCCGGCGATGCCGACCGCGAGGCGCACCGGCACCCAGCCCGCCTGCATCAGCTTGCCGACGTCCTGGCCGGGCAGGTCGGTGGTGAACAGCCGCCGCGGCCGCTGCTTCGTCTCCGCGCGCACGGCGGTGCCGAGGGCGACGAACTCCTCCATCACGCCGTCGAGCGAGGTGACGGTGAACCCGATGCCGAGCACGCCGTCGGCGCCCAGCGCGGTCGCCTCCTGGGCGAGCCGGTCGAGCGCGGTCGAGTAGCCCTGCCGCAGCATGCCGGAGATCAGCTTGACCTGGTCGTCGGCGAAGATGCCGGTGCCGGTCCAGCCGACCTGCTGCACGACGCAGCCCATGACCTCGCCGATCGCGGTGAAGCCGGCGACTTCGGCGCCCACCGCGCTGGGCACGCTCATCAGCGACGTCTTGAGCCCGGACGCGGCGTAGCGCTCGACGCGGGCCCGCGCGACGGGAGGCAGGCCACGACCGTCCCACTCGGGCACTTCGGACCTCCTTCGGCGGGCTTCTCCCGCCATCGTGGCACGGATCCGCACCGGGGGCGGCGGACCGCGGGTGATCAGTCCGGATGCTCCCGGTTCCGGGGAAGGATCTTGCGTGCGCCGGGTCAGCCGCGGCGGTCCAGCGGCAGCACCGCCAGCGCGTCCCGCGGCGCCGGACCGGTACCGCACCGGGCGATCGCCGTGCCGAACACACCCGCCACCGCCGCCGCGCCGGTGCGGCCGAGAGGCCAGGCGCTCAACGTCGTCGCGGACACGAGACCGCCGTCCGCTCCGGAAACCCGCACCGCCTCCAGGAACTCCGCGCGCGCCGCGGCTCGCACCCGCGTCACCAGTTCCGTCGGCGCCGCGATCTCCTGCGCCGGGCGGTCCGGCATCGCGAGGTCGTAGACCGTGCCACCGTCGAGGCCGATCGCCAGGGTCACCGGCACCCAGCCCGCCGGCAGGAGCTTCGCCACGTCCGGGCCGGACAGGCTCGTCGTGAACACCGGTCCGGCGCGCTTGCCGCCGGTCGCGCGGACGGCCGTGCCCAGCACGACGAACTCCCGGATCGCCCGGCTCGCGTGGGTCACCGTGCACCGGATGCCGAGGACGCCGTCCGCACCGAGGGCCCGGGCCTCCGCGCGCAGGCGGTCCAGCGCTGTGGCGTAGCCACGCCGCAGGCACGACGCCGGGTCGTCGACGCCGGCGTGCTCGACGACGCAGCCCATCACCTCGCCGATCGGCCGCAGCCCCACCGCTTCGGCGCCGACCGCGCCCGGGACCGACAGCAACGACGTCCGCAGCCCGGACGCGGTGTAGCGAGCGGCCCGGTCCGGCACGGCTATTCCCAGCCGTCCTCGGTGCCGAAGCCGAGCGTCACCGGGCCGCGCCGGGAAGTGCCGGTCTCCGTGTCGGCGGGCAGGACTTCGTCGAGGAACCCGTAGTCCGGCCGCCGGGTGCGCGCGTGCCACTGGGCGATCTCGTGCCAGCCGGGCGCGGCGAGCGCGCCGCCGAAGTGCTGCACCGACAGGCTCGCGGTCAGGCACGCGAACCGCAGCCGGTCCGCCAGCGACCAGCCGGTCAGGGTGGCGGCGACGAACCCCGCGCCGAAGACGTCACCCGCGCCGGTGGCGTCGAGGACGTCGACCGGCAGCGCGGGCACGTCGGCCGTCTCGCCGGTGGTGCTGTCGACGGCCAGCACCCCCGCGCCGCCGCGGGTGATCACCGCGATCGGCACCAGGTCGGCGAGCGTCGACAACGCCGCTTCGGGCGTGTCGGTGCGGGTGTAGCGCATGGCCTCGATGTCGTTGGGCAGGAACGCGTGGCAGCACGCCAGCTGGTCGAGCAGCGCCCGCGACCAGGCCTCGGACGGGTCCCAGCCGACGTCGGCGAACACCAGGCTGCCGGACTGGTGGGCCGTGTGGACCCAGTCGGCGGTGTCGAGGCCGATGTGCGCGACGGTCGCGCGGCTCGGCGGCGGCGAACCGGCGAGCTGCGCGACGGGCACGGGCGGCGGGTGGCCATGGGTGATCATCGCGCGGTCGCCGGCGTAGGCGAGCGAGACGGTGACGGGCGAGTGCCACCGCGGAAACCGTTGCGAGCGCGAAAGATCGATGTGCTCCTGCCGCGACAGCACGTCCCAGCAGTAGCGGCCGTAGACGTCGGTGCCGAACGCGGCGGCCAGCGACGTCCGCAGCCCGAGCCGGCTCAGCGCGACGGCGAAGTTCGCGATCCCGCCCGGGCCCGAGCCCATGCCGCCCGTCCACACCTCTTCCCCTGGTGCGGGCGGCTTTTCCAGACCGGTGAAGACCAGGTCGAAGAACAGCAGGCCGGACAGGAAGACGTCGATGTCGGGTTCAGCCGTCACGGGCGCCTCCAGAGCTGCGCAAGCTTGCGCACGAGACTGCTTGAGTCGCGCAGATTTCGCAAGAGCCGCGCAAACTCGTCCGTGTGATGAGCGGGTTTGACTGCTATCGTCGCCGGATGCTGCCCCAGCGCCGCTACGACCTGATCCTGCGGACCCTGCGCGTGGAGGGTCCGGCGCCGGTCGGCGTGCTGGCCGAGCGGCTCGGCGTCAGCCCGGCGACGGTGCGGCGCGACCTGGTGCACCTCGATCGTGAAGGCCGGCTGACCCGCGTCTACGGCGGTGCGGTGGCGTGCGCGGACGACGACGAGCCGTTCGCGCAGGTCGCCGCCGAACGGGCCGACGACAAGGAAGCCGTCGCCCGCCGCGCGGCCGCGCTGGTCGCCGACGGCGACACCGTGCTCCTCGACATCGGCACCACCGCGCACCGGCTGGCCCGCCACCTGCGCGACCGCGCGCTGACCGTGATCACCAGCAGCCTCGCCGTCTACGAAGAGCTGAAGGACGCCGAAGACGTCCAGCTCGTGCTGCTCGGCGGGGTGGTGCGTCGCAGCTATCACTCGATGGTCGGGTTCCTCACCGAGGACGCGCTGCGCCAGGTGCGCGCCGGCACCGTCTTCCTCGGCGCCAGCGGGATCCGGTGCGACGGCCAGGTGATGGACTCGACGGTCGTCGAGGTGCCGGTGAAGCGGGCGATGGTCGCCGCGGCCGACCGCGTGGTGCTGCTGGCCGACGCGGGCAAGTTCCCCGGTACCGGGCTCGCGAAGGTGTGCGGGCCGGAGGCCCTCGACATCGTCGTCACCAGCGTGGGAGCCGACGAACCGACGTGCGCGGCGCTCGGCGAGGCCGGCGTCGAGGTGCTGCGATGAGGCTCGCGCTGCTCGGCGGCGGCGGGTTCCGCGTCCCGCTGGTGCACGGCGCGCTGCTGGCCGGGGGCGACAGCACCGAACTGGTCCTGCACGACGTCGACGCCGGCCGGCTCGCGGCGATCGAACGGGTCCTCGCCGAACAGGCGGCCGGTGTCCCGGGCGCGCCGCGGGTGCGCACGACCACCGATCTGCGCGCCGCACTGTCCGATGTGGACTTCGTGTTCTCCGCCATCCGGGTCGGCGGGATGCGCGGCCGGCGGCTCGACGAGCAGGTCGCGTTCGCGGAAGGTGTGCTGGGGCAGGAAACCGTGGGCGCGGGCGGGATCGCGTACGGGCTGCGGACGGTCCCGGTCGCCGTCGCGCTCGCCCGCACGATCGCCGAGGTCGCGCCGCGCGCGTGGGTCGTCAACTTCACCAACCCGGCCGGGCTGGTCACCGAGGCGATGGCGGAGGTGCTCGGCGAGCGTGTGATCGGCATCTGCGACTCGCCGGTCGGGCTGTGCCGCCGGGTGGCGCGCGCCCTCGGCGTCGACCCGGCCGCGGCGCGATTCGACTACTCCGGGCTGAACCACCTCGGCTGGCTCCAAGCGGTCCACGTCGGCGGTGAGGACGTCCTGCCGCGCCTGCTGTCCGATGTGGACGCACTGGAGTCGTTCGAGGAAGGGAAACTCTTCGGCGCGGACTGGCTGCGCGTGCTGGGCGCCCTGCCGAACGAGTACCTGCACTATTACTACTTCACCCGCGAAGCCCTGGGCGTGGCGTCGCGCGGGGCCTTCCTGCTGGAGCAGCAGAAGTCGTTCTACGCGGACCCGTCGCTGGCTTCGTGGGACCGGACGCGCCTGGAGCGCGAAGAGACGTACATGGCCGAGACGCGCGAAGGCGAACGCGAAGACCTCGAAGGTGGCGGCTACGAGAAGGTCGCGCTGGCGCTCATGCGCGCCCTCGCGGGCGGCGAGCGGGCCACGTTGATCCTCAACGTCCGCAACGGATCCGCGCTTCCGGGCGTTCCGGCGGACGCGGTCGTCGAGGTGCCGTGCGTCGTCGACGGCGCGGGCGCGCGTCCGCTCGACGCCGGGCCGTTGCCGGACCACGCGCTGGGTCTGGTGACGGCGGTGAAGGCCGTCGAGCGGGCGACGATCGAAGCGGCGACGACGGGTTCGCGGGAGGCGGCGCTGCGGGCGTTCGCGGTGCACCCGCTGGTGGATTCGGTTTCCGTGGCGCGCCGGCTGCTGGACGGGTACGTCGCCGCGCACCCGGAACTCGCGTACTTAGGAAGCCAGCGCGCGTAGCAGCGGAGCCAATCGTTCGGCGAGGCGGGCGTCCAGATGGCGGGTCTCGGTGATCAGGAGTTCGGTGACGGCGCGGAAAGCCCGCGAGAGGTCTTCGAGCCCGTGCGCGAGTGTCGTCTCGAACTCCGCCAGGAGTGCGGCGGGCAGCTGGTCGAGGCCCCGGCCTTCGCCCGCGGGCACGTCGTGCCGCACGCACGCCAGGGACAAGGCGTACTCGCGAACCCGGCTGATCATGTACTCGGCCTGCCAGGCGCGCCCGCGGGCGATGCTCGACCGCGCGTGCAACGCGTGCAGCCACGCCAGGTCGACAAACCGCCGCGCGTCGGGCAGTGGCGACGGCTCGCGGTCGTTCGTGGTGCCGAACAGCAGCCGGAACTTCGGTGAGGTCGCGCCGAAGTCCGCTTCGGGCCAGAAGGACAGATCGACCTGAAGCGTGTTCTCCAGGAGGAACACGCGGTAGACGGTCCGTTCGAACACGACGTCCATGTGGTGCATCGCGCCGTGGTCGCGGTACAGCAGCGCCGTGAAGTCGGCGAGCACCCGCTCGGGCTCGGTCGTCTTGAAGGCCAGGTCGATGTCGGACCACGCGTCTTCGGCGTCGAGCGCGGCCGAGCCGGTGAGCGCGGCGCCGGTGACGCGGTCGTCCGCACGGGCCGCCGCGAGCAGGGCGCTGCGCAGCAGGTCCCTGTCCCCCGGTGTGTACACAACCCCAGGCTAGCGGGCGCACAGCGGCCGCACAGGCGACCTCTTTAGCCTCGGATTCCCGACATCCAGGACGGAGACGGACATGGACCACCACGAGGGCCAGCGGGTCAGCAGGCGGCGGCTCCTGGCCGGGGTAAGCTCGGTCAGCCTGACCGGGCTGCTCGCGGCGTGCTCGGGCTCCACCGCCGTCACGACGAGCACCGGCGCGAGTGTGACGCCGGAAGCGACCACCACGAAGGACCTCACGAACCTGTTCCAGGACAGCGGAAGCTGCGCGCTCACCGCGTCGACCACACAGGGGCCGTACTACTTCGACGCCGACAAGATCCGCGCCGACGTCCGGGAAGACCGGCAAGGCAAACGCTTGCGCGTCGCGCTGAAGCTGCAGGACAGCGAAACCTGCAAGCCGCTGCCGAACTCCGTCGTCGAGATCTGGCACTGCGACGCGGCGGGGCTCTACTCCGGGGCGGAATCGCTGTCGTCGGGCGGGCCTGGTGGAGCGCCGCCGGGTGGCGGGCCACCCCCGAGTGGCGGCCGGCCGCCGGGCGGTGGTGGGGACCGGGGTGACCTGACCCCCACCGACGACCAGCGTTACCTGCGCGGCGCCCAGGTGACGAACGCGGCGGGCATCGTCGAGTTCACCACGATCTGGCCCGGCTGGTACCGCGGCCGGACCACGCACGTCCATGTGCTGGTGCACGTCGGCAACCAGCGGGTGCTGACCACACAGCTGATGTTCGACGAGAAGCTCAACAGCGCGGTCTACGCCGAGCAGCCGTACGCGGCGCACACCGGCCGGGACACCTTGAACGACAACGACTCCATCTTCAAGGACACGATGCTGATGACGGTCAAGGCGGACGGCGACGGCTACCTCGGCGCGCACGTGCTCGTTGCCGACTCCGACCGCGACGGCAGCTAGACGACGAGCGCGTTGAACTCCGCCTCGGCCTCGTCGCGCTCGGCGTGCAGGAGCCACGCCCGCTCGGCGATGTCGTCGGGGTCCAGCGTGCCCGGCATGGAATCCGGGGCCTGCTCGGTGAACATCCGGTGGATGTCGCCGCGCTCGATGACGCCGCCGATCGTGAGCGTCCCGGCGTAGACACCCTGGTCGCGCAAGGCCGCGTTGAGCGTCAGGACGTACATGCGCAGCGCCGCCGCCGCGGGGGCGAAGCTGCCGAGCAGCGGGATCGGGTACTTGCCGCTGATGCCGCCGGCGAACAGGAGCGAGCCCGTGCCGCGCTCCAGCAGGCGCGGCAGGACGGCCTGGGTCACCTGCGCGGCCGGGAGCACGATCGACTCGAACGGCACGCGCAGATTGTCGGCCCCGGCTTCGGTCAGCGGGGCGATCGCCGAGCCGACGCCGAGGTCCGCCGGGCCGAAGTACACCGCGTCGATCTCGCCCGCTTCGGCCGTGATGCGCGCGAGGACCGCGCGGACCTGGGCTTCGTCGGTGACGTCGGCGGTGTAGGTGTGCGCGGTGATGCCGGCTTCGGCGAGCGACGCGCGGTAGGTCGCGTGCCGCGCGTCGATGCGTGAGACCAGCGCCGGCGTGAACCCTTCGCGGCCGAACCGGTGCGCGATCGACAGGCCGAGTCCGGGACCGACACCCAGGACGGCGAGCACTTTCGACAAGAGGACCTCCTCGGAAGATAACTTGAGACTATGCTCAAGTTAGTCAGAAGGTGAGGGTGCCGTCAACTTACGTCCCGTGCGCCGAATGCCGTCCGCGGTTGGCGCCTCCGGTCCATTCGGGAGGGTGGACACTGCTCCAAGCGGGTAGAACATGTTCCAGTTTTCCGCCGGTGCCGACACCATGACCTTCGCCGTTCCGCGAGCGAGGAGTGCCCCATGGATGCCGACCTGACCCGCCGCCAGATCCTGCGCGGTACCGCGGCGGGCGTGGGAATCGCAGTGACCGCCGGAATCTCGGGGGCGCCGGCCGCCGGTGCGGCACCGCTCGTGGGGGAGTACGACGTCGTCGTGGTCGGCTCCGGCGCGGCCGGGATGACCGCCGCGCTGACGGCGGCCAAGCGCGGGCTGAGTGTCGTCGTGGTCGAGAAGGCGCCGACGTTCGGCGGGTCCGCCGCCCGCTCCGGCGCGGGCATCTGGATCCCGAACAACCCCGTGCTGCTCGCCGCCGGCGTGCCGGACACCCCGGCGAAAGCCGCGCAGTACCTCGCCGCAGTCGTCGGCCCGGACGTGCCGGCCGCGCGCCAGGAAGCGTTCCTGCGCAACGGACCCGCGATGATCGCGTCCGTGATGGCCAACAGCCCGCTGCGGTTCCGCTGGATGGAGGGCTACAGCGACTACTACCCGGAACTGCCGGGCGGCCTGCCGAACGGGCGGTCCATCGAACCCGACCAGTTCGACGGCAACCTGCTCGGTGCCGAGCTGGCGAACCTGAATCCGGCGTACCTCGCGACGCCGGCCGGGCTCGTCGTGTTCAGCGCCGACTACAAGTGGCTGAACCTGGCCGCGGTCAACGCGAAGGGCGCCGCCGTCGCCGCCACGTGTCTCGCGCGGGGGACGGCCGCCGCGCTAGCCGGGCAGAAGCCGCTCACCATGGGGCAGGCACTGGCCGCCGGGCTTCGGGCCGGGCTGCTCGCGGCGAACGTCCCGGTGCTGCTGAACACCCCGCTCACCGACCTGAACGTCGAAAACGGTGCGGTCACCGGTGTTCTGGTACCGCAGGGCCTGATCCGCGCACGCCGCGGCGTGATCGTCGGCTCGGGCGGCTTCGAGCACAACGCGGCCATGCGCGCGCAGTACCAGCGGCAGCCGATCGGCACGGCCTGGACGGTCGGCGCCAAGGAGAACACCGGCGACGGCCACCGCGCGGGCCAGCGCGCCGGCGCCGCGCTCGACCTGATGGACGACGCCTGGTGGGGCCCGGCGATCCCGACGCCCGGCGACCCGTACTTCTGCCTGGCCGAGCGGACGCTGCCGGGCGGGCTGATCGTCAACCAGGCCGGGCAGCGGTTCGTCAACGAGGCCGCGCCCTACAGCGACGTCGTGCACACGATGTACGACAAGAACCCGTCGGCGCCGGACATCCCCGCGTGGCTGATCGTCGACCAGAGCTACCGCAACAAGTACCTGTTCCGCGACATCCTGCCGCTGCTGCCGTTCCCGGACGCCTGGTACAGCGCGGGCGCGGTCTTCAAGGCGTCGAGCGTCCAGGCGCTCGGCTCGGCGATCGGCGTGCCGCCGGCCGCGTTGAAGTCCACAGTGGACCGGTTCAACGGCTTCGCGTGGGCGGGCGTCGACCGCGACTTCCGCCGCGGCGCGAGCGCGTACGACCACTACTACACCGACCCGCTGGTGCTGCCGAACTCCTGCCTCGCGCCGCTGTGGGCTCCGCCGTTCTACGCGCTCAAGCTGGTCCCCGGCGACCTGGGCACGAAGGGCGGCATGCGCACGGACGCCCGGGCGCGCGTGCTGCGCCCGGACGGCTCGGTGATCCCCGGTCTCTACGCCGCCGGCAACGCCAGCGCGGCCGTGATGGGCCACAGCTACGCGGGCGCGGGCTCGACCATCGGCCCGGCGATGACGTTCGGCTACATCGCCGCGAACGACGTCTAGAACTCCTTCTGCACCAACGGAAGCACCTCGGTGCCGAGCAGTTCGATGGCCGTCATGACATCCTGGTGCGGCACACCGGACCAGTCCATCTGCAGCGCGTACCGGTCGGCGCCGGTGAGCTTGCCGACGGAGATCAGCCGCTCGGCGATCTCCTGCGGGCTGCCGACGAACAGGGCCTGCGCGCCCTGGGCGTACGTGTCGTACTCGGCGCGGGTCGGGATCGCCCAGCCGCGGGCCTTCGCGCCGTACTTCATCGTCTCGAGCCAGTACGGGTAGAACTTCTCCTTCGCGTCCTGCGAATTCGGCGCGATGAGCCCGATGGCGCTCATCGTGACGTGCAGGTCTTCAGGCTGGTGCTCGCCCGCTTCGCCGGCCTGGCGGTAGAGGTCGACCAACGGCGCGAAGCGCTCCGGCCGGCCGCCGATCACGGCGTAGACGACGGGCAGGCCGAGCAGGCCCGCGCGGATCGACGACTCGGGGTTGCCGCCGGTGCCGACGGAGATCCGCAGCCGCCTGCCGTACGGGCGGGGGAGGATCCGCACGTTGTCGAGCGGCGGCCGGAACCTGCCGGACCAGGTGAGCGGGTCCTCGCGGTCGATCCGCAGGAGCAGGGCGAGCTTCTCTTCGAAGAGCTCGTCGTAGTCGCCGAGGTCGTTGCCGAACAGCGGGAACGACTCGGTGAACGACCCGCGCCCGGCCAGCAGCTCGGCGCGACCGTGGCTGAGCTGGTCGAGGGTCGTG
Source organism: Amycolatopsis sp. NBC_00355 (assembly GCF_036104975.1). Classification (GTDB taxonomy): domain Bacteria; phylum Actinomycetota; class Actinomycetes; order Mycobacteriales; family Pseudonocardiaceae; genus Amycolatopsis. Next base: position 8,194,147 of record NZ_CP107982.1, read on the forward strand.
AACTGCTGGTAGACGCGCACCGGGTCCTCGGTGCTCAGCACGGTGACGGCGGAGCTCAGGGTGATCTGGTCGGTGACGCTCGCGGCCGCGGCCAGTACGGTGCCGGGGCTCGAGATGGCGTACTGATCGAGGTGGTGTTCGCCGAGGCCGTAGAAGTCCAGGCCCAGCTGGTCGGCGAGCTTGATCCGCTCGAGGGTGTTGGCCAGCTGCTGGGCGACGGAGACCTGCTCGCCGGTGCGGGGGTCCGGCGGCCGGTCGCCGAAACTGTAGATACCGAGTTTCATAGAGCGTTCAACTACCTCTTGGTCCGATTCGTTCCCGGCGCAGGTCGGGCGGCTCCGCTGAGGGCTTGACCTGCGTGTTCAGGTCGACGGCTCCGGACCAGCTCCGGACCGGCAGTGGCTGGGCGGGGTGCCGGACGGCTTGGTGGACAGCCGGCGCCGCTGCCGCCTCGGATTGTTCCCGCCGGGTCGGCCGCGATGACCACCCCCGCGCGCCCGGCTCGGCGGCACTCGCGCGGGTGTGCGAACCGGCGCGGGGTGCGGGCTGTGAGCCCGCCCGTGGCTGGGCGGGCGTCTCGCGTGATCGGGCGGGCATTACTCGTGATGGTGCGGGCGTCTCGTGTGTCTGGGCAGGCGTCTCGCGTGATCCGCGGGGCATCTCGCGTGGCTGGGCGGGCGTCTCGCGTGATCCGCGGGGCATCTCGCGTGACTGGGCGGGCATCACTCGGACCTCGCGGCCGGGTGCTGGGTGACCGGAGCTTCGGGTGGCGGGCGTCATCCGAACCTTGCCTGGATGGCTTCGAGGTTCGTCTCCGACAGCCGGAGGGCGGCGGTACGAAGGCTGAGGCCGTCGCGTGTCGCCTGGTCGACCATGTTCGTCACCAGTTCGCGCATGCGGGTGCGGACCTGGGTGAAGGCCTCGTCGGCGTCCGCGCCGATGTCTCCGAAGAGTGTCCACCACCACCAGGAGTTGGTCGCCGAGTTGGCCACGAAGTCCGGCACGACCCGGATGCCGCGGGCGCCGAGCAGGTCCTCCGCGTCCGCCGTCACCGGCATGTTCGCCGCCTCGACGACGAGCTTCGCGCCGATCCGGGCCTGGTTGCCGGCGTCGACGCAGTAGGAGACGGCCGCGGGCACGAGCACCTCGGCCGGGACGTCCAGCCACGCTTCCGGCGGCAGCAGTGCGTCGCCGGCCTTCAGGTGGTCGCGGTTGATGCCGCCGAGGCGATCCCGGTGCCGGAGCAGGTTCTCGACGTCCAAGCCGCTCGGGTTGGTGACGACGCCGTGGACGTCCGAGACGCCGACGACGTCGAGCCCCGCTTCGGCGAGGAACCGCGCGGTGGCGCCGCCCATCGAGCCGAAGCCCTGCACCACCACCCGGTTCGGGCCGCCGCCGAGACCCAGTCTGTCGAGGCCCGTCAGCGTGGCCTGGGCGACGCCGAGGCCGCCGACCAGCTCGTCGAGGCCCAGCCCGCCGACCTCGATCTTGAACGCGGCCGCGAGCCGTCCGGTCGCCGCGTCGCGGTCTTCGAGCAACGGGTGGATCGCCTGGATCGAACTCCGCAGGCCGATGTCCGCGATGACACCGTCGATGACGTCCTGGCGCAGGCCGAGGTCCTCGCCCAGGGTCCAGTACCGCTCGATCAGCGGCCGCATCGCGCGCAGGTAGCGGGTGACGACGTCGCGGGCGTTCTCGTCGTACGGGTCGGAGTCGATGCCGCCCTTGGCCCCGCCGAGCGGGATGTAGCGGCCGGCCGGGTCGTAGTTCAGGCCTTCCTTGAGCGTCATGCCCCGGGCCAGGCCGCGGACCTCGGAGAGCGTGCAGCCGCGGCGCATCCGCAGCCCGCCGCTGGCGACGCCGCGCACGAGCCGGTCGATCACCAGGTAACCGCGGCACCCGGTGACCGGGTCGGTCCACGTCACCTCGAGGAATCCGGCTTCGGTCATCGCCCCTCCTGATTGACGAGTCAGTTACGGCCCAGCTCGTACGTCATGGCCTGCTCGACCCACCTCGCGCAGTCCGCGGTGGTGACGGTGCCTTCGCGCGCCACGACCTGCATGGCCAGACCGTCGAGCAGCGCGGTCAGCCGCCACGCGGCGCCCTGCGGATCCGGGCACCGGAACTCGCCGGCCCCGACACCTTCGGCGATCAGCATGACGACGGCGTCCCGCCACCGCAGGTCCAGCCGCTGCAGGACGGCGCGCAGCTCGGTGTCGCGCATCGCCGCGGCGCCTGCCTCGATCCACAGTTTCCAGCCGTGGGCAGGCTCGGTGGGGCCGTAGAGCGCCAAGACGGCCCGCAGCCGCGCGCCGACCGGGCCGCCGCGGTCGAGTTCGCCCCGCAGGACCGCGAGGTTGTTCTCGGCGGCCTGCCGGAAGGCCTCGATGATGAGGGTTTCGAGGGTGCCGAAATGGTAGAAGATCAAGGCCGTGCTGACGTCCAGGGCCTGAGCGACGTCGGCCGCCCGCACCCCGGCGATGCCCCGCGCCCGGACCTGGTCGAGCGCGGCGAGGACGATCTCTTCCCGCCGCACCGACACCGACTTCCGCGCCATGCGGCTCACCGTACCCTCTGCTGACTGGCCAGTCAGTATCGCGGCTCGTGGCCGTCGTCCGCCGGTTCGATCACCACGGGCTTCCCGGGGGTGGACCGGACGAGCTGCTCCCTCGTCCGGGCTTTCCGGCCGGTGTGTGTCCCGCCGCCGAAGTAGTACCAGACGACGCCGTCGAGCGAAACGCTGTTCCTTGCGGGGCAACGGATGTGCTGTCCACAGCTGGGGAGGATCCGGCCTCGCCGTGGCGGGGTGAGGGGGCTCACGCCGTCCAGTGCGGGTCGCGGCCCAGGTACCGGAGCAACGTCGAGACAGCGTCGTCCTCGGCCAGGGCGGGGAGCGCCGGGGCGTAGGCGAACCCGCGCAAGGGCTCGGCCAGTTCCTTCGCCACCGGCAGCAAGGCTTCCGCCAGTTCGTTGGTCAGCAAGGACTTCCGGCCGGTCGCCGTCGCGATGTCCCAGGCGTGGACGGCCGCGTCCAGGGCGGCCGCGCCGACGGCCACCGGGGCCGGCAGCGCGCCCTGGGGGAGTGGCGTCGGGACCGCGACGGTGTCGGGGGTGATCGTCGCGAACGCGGCTTCGGCCGCCGCCAGGGTGGGTTCCAGGAAGTCGCCTGCCGGGACGGTGAGGGTGCCCGACGGGGCGAACGGGTTGAAGTCCGGGCCCGGCTCGCCGGTGATGGACGCCGCGTAGCCCAGCTGGTCGCCCGCCGCGTGCTGGAGGACCTGGGTGACGGTCCACTCCGCGCACGGGGTCGGGGCCGACCAGTCCTCGACGCCTTCGATCGCCGCGCGCAACGCCGCGTGGGCCTGGTCCAGGACGGGCCAGGGGCGGGAAAGCCCGGCGAAGAACCGGCGGATGTCGGCGACCAGGACCTCCGGCGCTTCGTGTGCCGCGTAGTGGCCGGCGGCGTCGCGCGGGCCGCCGCTTCCGGTGGTGACGTCGTAGCTGTGCCAGCTGACGATGTTCGCGTGGTCGCGCTCGGCGAAGCGGCGGATCGACTGGAAGTCGCCCTTGAACATCGCCAGGCCGGTCGGGACCGTGGTCGGCTCCGAGGGGTGCGTCGTCGCCTGCGCGTCCTCGTAGTAGAAGCGGATCGACGAGCCGCCGGTGCCCGTCAGCCAGTACAGCGCGACGTTCGCCAGGACGAAGTCGGCGTCCAGGTTTTCGCCGAACAGCTGCGCGTTCCACGCCAGCAGGCCCAGCGGCGAGTCGGCGAGCGCGAACGCCAGCGTGTGCGGCTGCTGGCTGTGCAGCGTGTTGAACGAGAACATGTTCTCGTAGAACCACTGCAGGTGCGCCAGCGCCGCCTGGTCGGCCGCGCTCAGGTCCGCCATCTCCGCCGGGTCGCCGGACGGGAACGAGTACAGCTGCGTGACGTGCACGCCGACGACCTTCCCCGGCGCGAGCCGGCCGATCTCCGGCGAGATCATCGAGCCCGCGTCGTTGCCCGCCGCGCCGTACGACTCGTAGCCCAGCCTCTCCATCAGCTCGGCCCACGCCGCCGCGGTGCGGTGGGTGCCCCAGCCCGCCGCCTTCGTCGGGCCCGAGAAACCGAAGCCCGGCAGTGACGGGATCACGAGGTGGAACGCCGGTGCCGCGGGCGACGCCGGCTCGGTCAGCGGGCCGATGACGTCGAGGTACTCGGCGACCGACCCCGGCCAGCCGTGCGTCAGCACCAGCGGGGTGGCGTCCGGGCGGGACGACCGGACGTGCAGGAAGTGGATCGTCTCGCCGTCGATCTCCGTCACGAACTGCGGGTACGCGTTGAGCCGCGCCTCGAAGGCCCGCCAGTCGAACTTCTCCAGCCAGTACCCGGCCAGGGCGCGGACCCGTTCGTTCGTGACGCCGTACCCGGCGGGCAGGTCGTCCGGCCAGAGCGCGCGCCGGAGCCGCCCGTGCAGGTCGTCCAGCGCGGACTGCGGGACCTCGGCGCGGAAGGGGCGGAGGGCGTTCGTCATGTGCTGCTCCTCGGAACTCGGCGGATCTGAATGGAACGGAATGCTTCGTTCCGTACGATAGCAGAGCGGAACGATCCGTTCCAGTGCTAATCTCGGGGCATGCCCGAGCCAGCCCTGCCCGGCCGCCGCGGCCAGGCCGCCCGCAACGACGTCGTGATCCTCGACGCCGCCCGTGACGTCTTCCTCCTGGACCCGAAGGCCCCGATCTCGGCCGTCGCCGAGCGCGCGGGCGTCGGCATCAGCGCCCTCTACCGCCGGTACCCGAGCAAGGAGTTCCTGCTCTGCCGGCTCTGCCACGACGGCCTGCGCCGGTTCATCTCCGAAGCCGAGGTCTCGGTGGAAGAACCGGACGCCTGGCGGGCCCTCACCGGCTTCCTCCGCCGGGTGGTCGACGCCGACGTGCACTCGCTGACCACGCACCTCGCGGGCACGTTCACGCCGACCCCGGAGATGGGCCTCGACGCCCAGCGGGCGAACGAGCTCGCGGCCGGGCTCGTCGCCCGCGCGCACGAGAGCGGGCGGCTGCGCCGCGACGCCGTCACCGAAGACGTCGGCATGATCCTCGAGTGCTGCGCGGCGATCCGTGTCGACGACCCGGCGCGCACCAGCGAGCTGCGGCAGCGGTACCTCGCGTTGCTCGTCGAAGGGCTGGAGTCGGGCGGCGGCCCGGACCTGCCGGGCCCGCCGCCGCGCCCGGGTGAGATGAACGGCCGCTGGCGTCACTCCTGACGGCGGTGCGGGGGCGCCGCCGGATGGAGGTAACGAATTCCGGGGATGCGACGACTGAACAGCAGCATCTGTCAGAGCGGCATTCCTCGACTGAACGGCGAGAACACCACTATGCGAAGAAGCTGGCGACGGACAACGATTCTGTCTTCGGTGGCCGCACTGGCCACCGCGTTCATCGCGATGGCGCCCGCCGCGGACGCGGCCCCGCCCTCCAGTTCTGTCGAAGTCAGTCCCACAACGGTACTGCCGGGACAGACATTCACCGTTTCGGAAACCATTTACAACGACCGCGATTTCACGGTCACCTTCGCGAAGGCGGCCATTTACGGCTCGCCGACCGCCATCACCGACATCGCGGACCTCGTGTCCTGCACCGGCGTGACGGACCTGGGCTGCTTCCAGGCCGGCAGCAGCTACCGCGCGCCGTTCGGCGACCTCGAGGCCGGCGGTACCCGGACCGCGGTGTTCACGTTGCGCGCCAAGGAAACGCTCACGCCGGGCCAGTTCACGCTGCAGCACCAGTTCGTCGGTGACAACTACGCCTTCGACACCCTCGACGGCCCGGTCGTCACCATCGGCGAGGCGTCGAGCCTCGCCGACGTCAAGGTCGCGCTGGCCGCGACCGGCCACGGCGGCCTGAACGCGCGCATCGACTACACGCTGACCGTGACGAACACCGGCCCGTCGGCCGCGTCCGGGATCCGGGTCGTCGCAACGTATCCGTCGGGTCTTTCGTACGCGAGCTCGACCGGTTGCGCCCACGTGGGCACCACCCGGACGCTGAACTGCGACGTCGCCTCGCTGGCCTCCGGCGCGTCCACGACCGCGAAGTTCTCGGTCAACGGCGGGCTGCTGGCCCTCGGCTCCTACACCACTTCGGTGCAGAAGACCACGAGCACGCCGACCGATCCCACCAGTGCCAACGACAGCGCGTCGAAGACGTGCTCGGCGCTCACCGGGCTCATCGTGACCTGCTGAAGGTTCACGTGAGAAGGGCCGGGCCCGTGTCCTCCGCCAGGGACGCGGGCCCGGTTCGCGTTCAGCCGCCGGCCGACGTGTACAGCTTCCGGATGTCGTCGTCGAAATAGGCGCTGTAGGAGACGTCCGGGGTGTCCCCGCCGAGCTGGTAACCGCCGATCACGCCGACGACCACGCCGTTCGTCACCCACGGCCCGCCGCTGGTCCCGTCGGGAAAACCGGGGCACGCGATCCGTTGCTGATAGGTGTCGGAACGGGTCGTCGCGCCGGTGCAGACGACCGGGGAATCGGTCGTGTCGGGGTAGCCCGTCAGAGTGATTTCGTGGTCGAATCCCTGGTCGATTCCCAGGGTGTTCGCGCCGGTCAGGCTTTCCAGGGAAGCGGTGTTCCCGGCCTGCTGAACGGTCAGGAAAGCGAAGTCGAGATCCGGGTCGGCGGAAGACGTCCAGCCGTCCGCGACGGCCGCGCTCGTCACGGTCCACATCCCGAGCGGCGCGACGCCGTCGTGGTAACCGGGCGCGAAGGCCATCCCGTCCTTGACGCAGTGCGCGGCGGTCAGCACGAGATCACCGGCGCCGGAGTGCACGACGCTCGCGCTGCAGAAGTGGCTCCCGCCGGCGAACAGCGCGCCGACCGGCGAGGTGGCCGCGGCGCCGGTCGGCGCGGGCGCGGCGGCCGGGGCCGTGGTGACCGGGGCGTTCGCCGCGTAGGCGTCGTCGGCCGTGCTGCCGGCGCCGACGGCCAGGCCGGCCCCGAGGACCAGCAACGACACCACCACGACGACCACGGGCCGGAGGACTCTGTGCACCACTGATCCAGGTCACCACAGCGGTGCCGGATCGGCATCCCGCGGAGGCGGATCCACAGCGACCGCACAGCGTCGGGACTCAACGGGATTCGTGATCGCTGCGGTAGCGGACCGGATCTTCGCCGCGGGCCGCCGGTCGGCTGGACTCGGTGCCGGAACATCCGACAGCCGAACGAGGAGCGCAGACATGCCCATCGTGACCGTCCAGCAGGGACCGCGCAGCGTCGAACTCAAGCGGGACCTGGTCCGGCGCGTGACGGACGCCGTCGTCGACGCGTACCGGATCCCCGCCGAGACCGTGCAGGTCTGGATCCAGGAGGTACCCGCCGACAGCTGGGGTGCCGCGGGGACCCTCGTCGCCGACCAGTGACGAGCCCGGACGGCGCCTGCTCCCGGGCGCCGTCCGGCACACCCCGCCACCATGCCGGCAACGCTCAGGTCGCCGGCGCCGTGTCCGGCTTCAGCGGGGTGTGAGCCCGCGACGGTGGACCCACGCGGCGATCTCGGTCCGGTTCGCCAGCCCGAGTTTGGCCAGGACGCTGCGGACGTGGCTTTCCACCGTGCGCTCGGAGAGCACCAGCCGGTGCGCGATCTGCCGGTTGCTCAGCGCGTCCGCGACCAGCGCGGCGATCTCGCGCTCGCGGCCGGTCAGCGGGTCGGCGGCGAGCCGGACCCGCTCCAGCAACGCCGTGGCGTCCCGCAGCCAGCCGGGCATGCCGAGCCGGCGGGCCTCTTCGGCGGCCTGCCCGGCCAGGGTCTCCGCGCGCCGCAGGTCACCGCACTCGACCAGTACCGCCGCCAGCCGGACGCGGTTGTGCACGACGTACGGGCGGGCGCCCAGGCGGGTGTCCCACGCGATCGACTCCTCGAAGAGCCGGGCGGCCTCGTCGTGGCGCTCCAGAAGTGCGGCGAGGCGGGCGGACCAGCTGCTGGAGCAGTCGCCGCAGAACGTGCCCGCGCCGCCCGAGGCGAACGGCGGTTCGCCGTCGAACCGGTCGGCCAGCCACTCCGCCGTTTCGAGGTCGCGGAACTCCTCCACCAACGGCACCAGGTTGACGCCGACGCCGGGCGCCCGGCTGACGAAGTCGGGGTCGCGCAGCAGGGGGCGCAGGGCGTCGTACCCGGCCTGGGCCTCGTCTCGCCGGCCGAGGACGAGGGCCGACAGCGGCCGCGAAATGAGCGTGATCGGCAACGGCGGCGCGATCGCCAGCAGCTCCTCGTAGCCTTCCGGCAGCTCACCCGGGTCGCCGACCATGAGGGCCAGCTGCAGCGCGAACGCGTAGGTCAGGCCGACCGTGGACCGGTCTTCGGCGAGCTCACCCCAGGCGAGCTCCGACGCCAGCCGGTTCAGCTCGCGGGACCGGGCGAACGCGCCGCGGTAGGCCGAGAGGGAGGCCTGCAGCCGCAGGCAGTGCCAGCGGACCAGGGGGAGCCGGGTCGTCGTCGCGAGTGCGGCGATCCCGGCCAGCTCGGCGTCGACCACGGGCATCGTGCCCACCTCGAACGCCGCGTCCACCCGCCACTTGTGCCCCCACAACGCCACCAGCGGCCGCCCGGTGCCACCGAGGGAGACGGCGAGGGCACCCAGCCGCAGCCGTTCGGTCAGGGGCAGGTCCGTCGGGCGGACCTTCAGCCGGGCGCGGACCGCGTCGATCCGCGCCTCCTCGTCGCCGGCCCGCTCGGCGAGGGCCAGCGCCTCGTCCGCGGTCTTGACCGCTTCGCCGCCGCGCCCGCGGTCGGCCGCGATCGACGCCGACTGCGCCAGCAGCTTCGCCCGGACCACCGGGTCCGCGTCGGGACCGGCCGCGGCCAGCGCCGCCGCGGTCAGCTCGGCCATCCCGGCCAGCAGGTCCGGGGCGGCGACGTCCCGGACGACCAGCGCCGCGGCGACGACCAGGTCCGGCGCCAGCCCGGCCGCCTCCTTCGCGTGCTCGAAGCTCTGCGCGAACCGCCCCGCCCGGTACTCCGCCGTCGCGAGCTCGACGAGCAGGGCCGCGAGCCCGTCGTGGGCCCCGGCCCGACGTCGTGAGCCGACGGCCAGCGCCAGGAACCGGGCCGCTTCGGTGAAGGCGAACGACCGGGTCGCGTCCCGGGCCGCGACCTCGGCCCAGCGCGCCGCGCGGGCGAGCGCGTCCGGGGTCGGCGCGGACCGCAGCCAGTGCCCGGCCACCACCCCGGCGAGCGCCGGTTCGTGCTCCAGGGCGGCCGCCGTCCGGGCGTGCAGGTCCTCGCGGACGCCCTGGTCGAGGTCCGCGTAGATGCCGTCGCGCACGACGGCGTGGGCGAAGCGGCGGGTCCCGGCGACGCCGGGCACCAGCACCCCGGCGCGCGCCGCCCGGTCGAGCGCCGTGACGACGTCGTCGACCGGCTGTCCGGCCACCGCGGCGACGACGTGCGCGTCGACGTCCTCACCGAGCACCGACGCGATCGCCAGCAGCTCCCGGGCGCCGGGATCGAGTGCGGCGACGGCGGTGCGGACGAGGTGGCTCAGCTCGGCCCGCCCGCTGCCGGCGGCCGACGACCGCGCGACCGCCTTGAGGTAGAGCGGGTTCCCGCCCGAGCGCCGCAGCGCGTCCCCGACGTCGACGCCCGGCCGGCCGATCTCGGCGAGGTACGCGCGGACGTCGGGTTCGGTGAGCGGATCCAGGCGCAGGCTCTCGGCCCCCGGGCGGCCGAGCAGATCGGCCTCGAAGAAGGCGTCGCGGTAGGTCGCGACGACGGCGAGCCGGGACCGGCGGATCTCGCCCGCGAGGTGCCGCAGCAGCCGCAGCGACGCCTCGTCGGCCCAGTGCAGGTCCTCCAGGACCACCACGAGCCCGGCCGGTTCGGCCGCCGCGACCAGCGCGTCGGCGGCCAGCGCCACGAACCGGAAGCGGGCCGCGACCAGGTCGGCGCCGTCGTGACCGTCGAGGTCGGCCAGCGCCCGCGCGACCTCCGCCCCGGCGGTGGGGAGCGCCTGCAGCACCCGGCGCCACGGCCACAGGGGCGGGGCGCCGGGGTCGTCGACGCAGCGGCCCCAGACGGCGCCGGCGTCCACGACGGTCTCGACCAGCCGGGTCTTGCCGATCCCGGCCGGCCCGCCGACGAGCACCAGCGCGCCGGTGCCGCCGGCCGCCGCCGCGAGCCGCGCCCGCAGCTCCGCCACGGCACCGGACCGGCCGACGAACGGTTCGCTGCGCGTCACCCGAGCAGTATCCCCTGCGTGCCCGGTTTCAGTGCCGTGCTCCGTACTGGCACTGATGTCCGGTCGCCGGTTCCGGCCGAGAGTCGTCCTCACACGATGACCAGCGGAAAGGAACCGCCATGTACGCCACCGTCCACCAGTTCCGAGGCCCGCTCGGGGAGCTGCTCCCGGGCTCGCTCGGCACCTGCGCGTTCACCCAGGTCGGCGGCCTGAACGGCGCCGTCGTCGCCTTCTGGCCCGACGCCGCGGCCGCCGCGGCCGCCCGGCAGCCGGCCGGGACGACCTGGCTCGACACCGGCGTCTACGAGGTCGCCGACGTCCGGACCACCACCGCCGAGCCGCGGTTCGCCCAGCTCAGCTGGTTCGACGGCCCGCGCACCGCCGACCAGGCGGCCGCCGAGCGGCGGGCGAGCACCGAGCGGATCTGGCCGGCGATCCGGGACATCGAGGGCCTCGGACCGTCCTACGTCCTGACGGCGGCGGACCGCGCGACGGTCATCGTCGGCTTCGCCGCGTCGATCGAGACGATCGAGGCGACGCAGCGGGCGGTCATGAGCACCGAGCTGCTGCCCGGTGAGGACCCCGCGCTGCTGCCCGGCCCGGACCGGATCGACCTGCACCGCGTGCTGCGCGCGGACCTGCCGGAACCGGCGGCCGCGCGATGACCCGGCCCACCGCGCCCGCGTTGCGCACCGGCACCTGGACCGTCCTGAGTGGACGGACGACGGCGACCTTCGAGGTCCGCAACTTCGGGTTCAACCGCGTCCGCGGCACGATCCCGGTCACCGCGGGCACCGTCGAGGTGACCGGCGGCGAGGTGACGGCGATCGCGGCCACGCTCGACCTCGGCGCCCTCGACACGGAGAACCCGCGTCGCGACGCCGACCTGCGGAAGCCGAAGCTCCTGGACAGCGCCACCCACCCCGAGCTGGTTTTCGAGGCCGCCCGGATCTGGCGGCACGAGGGCTGGGAAGTCACCGGCGAGCTGCGGCTGCGCGGGACGTCCTGCCCGCTGACGCTCACGGTCGAGCCGCCCACCGGCGAAGGGCACGTCCGGGCGACGGGAACGCTGGACCGGGCGCCGCTCGGCGTGCGCGCGCCGCGGCCGATGATCGGCCGGTACGTGCGGATCGTCGTCGACGCCTGGCTGGCGCCGCCTAGCTGAGGTCCTTCGGGAGCAGGACGGTCGCCGGGTCGGTCGCGTCCGGTCCGGCGACGGCCTTGGGGCGGCGGTCGCGGAAGAGCCAGCCGCCGAGGATGCCGCCGACGAAGCCGAACATGTGGCCCTGCCAGCTGACCTGCTCGTCCGACGGCAGCAGCGACGAGAACTGGTAGGCGAAGCACAACGCCATCACCAGCCCGAGCACGATGTCGATCGGGTGCCGGTCGAACAGGCCGCGCACGATGATGTAGCCGAAGTAGCCGAACACCAGGCCGCTGGCGCCGGCGGTGACCGCGGTCGACGGCGAGATGAACCAGACGCCGAGGCCGCTCGCGATGATGATCAGCACGCTCACGCCGAGCCACTTCTTCACGCCGCGGTAGGCGGCGAGGAAGCCGAAGACGAACAGCGGGCCGGAGTTGGCCTCGATGTGGTCCCAGCTGAAGTGGAAGAACGGCGCGCTGAAGATCTCCGGTAGCGACGCGGGATCGCGCGCTTCGATGCCGAACTCCCGGCTCAGGCCGTTGCTGTCGAGGGAGTTGACGATCTGCAGCAGCCACATCACGGCCAGCAGGCCCACCATCACCCACAAGGCCCGCTTGGCTTCGGCGATCATGGCCTCGGCGCTGCTCTGCGGTGTGCCCTCGCTGGTCGTGCTCACTTCGTCCCCCATTCTCGGCTGCGCTGGCCGAAGAATAGCCGGGTCACGGCCCGGATCCGGCATTCCGGACCGAGCCGTGACTTCGGCTGTGGCGCTCAGGCCGGGCGCAGCCGCCACAACGACGTGACCTCCGCCGCGCGGGCCCGGTGCAGCGGGTCACCGGCGTCGGCGACGCGGGGGTGCCCGGGAGCCGTGTCCGTCCGGCCGGCGACTTCGAGGCCCGCCGCGTCGATCCGGCCGAGCAGCTCGTCGCGGGTGCGCAGGCCGAGGTGTTCGGCCAGGTCGGACAGCACGAGCCAGGCCTCCCCGGCCGGCGTCAGGTGGCGGCGCAGCCGGTCGAGGAAGCCGCGCAGCATCCGGCTGCCCGGGTCGTACACGGCGTGGTCGAGTGACGTCCGCGGCCGGCCCGGCAGCCACGGCGGGTTGCACACCACCAGCCCCGCCCGGCCGGGTGGGAACAGATCCGCGCGCACGACCTCGGTGCGCGCGGCGAACCCCAGCCGGGCCAGGTTTTCCGTCGCGCACACGACGGCGCGGGGGTCGGCGTCCGTCGCGATCACCCGCGTGACCCCGCGCCGGGCGAGCACGGCGGCGAGCACGCCGGTCCCGGTGCCGACGTCGAACGCGAGCTCCGTGGCGGGCAACGGCGTTTCCGCGACCAGCCGGACGTACTCCTGGCGCACCGGCGCGAAAACGCCGTAGTGCGGGTGGATCCGGGCGCCGAGGGCGGGCACGGCGATCCCGCTCCGGCGCCATCCGGCCGCGCCGAGGACGCCGAGCAGCTCCCGCAGCGGCACCGCGGCCGCGACGTCGAGCGGGCCGTAGACGCCGGTGCACGCCTCCCGGACGTCCGGCGCCCGGCGGAGCGGGACGACGTGCCCGGGGTCCAGGGGCACGTACAACAGCGAGAGCAGCCGCGCCCGGTGCCCGCGGTGCGCCCGGTAGGCCGCGTGGCCGCCGGACGGCGGGGGCGGGAGCCGCCGGGACACGGCGTCGAGGAGCTGCCGCGCGGCCGGATAGCCGCCGCGCCAGAGCAGCGCGTCGCCGGCGGACAGGGCGCGTAGCGCCGCGTCGGCCGAGAGCCCTTCGTCGGCGGGGACGGCAGGGACGGCAGGGACGGCAGGGACGGCGCGGTGTGAAGGCGGTGAAAAGAGCATGCGGGCGGGTTCGCCGGGCATGACGAGGTGAGACACGGATTTCCGTTCTGCTGCGGCCGCGCGCGTGGCGGTGTGCCCGCGCGCGGCGCGGGGTGAGAGGGGGTTCGGGACTGCCGGAGCAGCCGGACCTAGCTCAAGACAGCAGCATGAACGGGGGTCGTCACCGGGCGAGCCTAGTGCCGGAACCCACCGGATCCGTAAGAACTCGGCGGCTGATCTCCCCGGTCCCATGGCGTACAAAGGACGACAGAGGTGATGCCGGATGACGCCCTCGGTGGTGCGGCACGAAAAGCGGCGCCGCTGGGCGGTGGTCGCCGCGGTGACCCTTGTCCTCGTGTCGGTGCCCGCCGTCGTCGCCGCGCTGCCGTCCGCGGGGGAGTCGATCGATCCGGCCCGCCTGCGCGCCCTCGTGCTGGGGTCCGCCGGACGGCCGTACCAGGGTTACGCCGAGAGCTCCGGTTCGCTCGCCTTGCCGGAGCTGCCGAACCTCGCCGACGTCGCCGCGCTCTTCGCCGGGACGACGCGGATGCGCGCCTGGTACGCCGGGCCCGACCGCTACCGCGTCGACACCCTCGGTACCGCGGGCGAGCACGACGTCTACCGGCTGCCCGACGGTGAGTACACCTGGGACTACGGCACCAACACGCTGACCGAGCTGATCGGCGAACCCAGCGTCCGGCTGCCGCGAGCAGGCGATCTGCTGCCGCCCGAGCTCGCGCGGCGGATCCTTCAGGCCGCGAAGAACGACTCGGTGGGCACGCTGCCCGCGCGTCGCGTCGCCGGGGTCGACGCGTCCGGGCTGCGGCTGGTCCCGGCCGACCCGGACACCACGATCGGCCAGGTGGACCTGTGGGCGGACCCGGCGACCGGGCTGCCGGTGCGGGTCGAGGTGACCGCCCGCGGGCAGCAGGCACCGATCCTGAGCACCGAGTTCCAGCAGCTCGAACAGACGACGCCGGCGGTCGAGGCGCCGCGGCCGGTGCTCGGCTCCGGCTTCTCGGTCACCAGTGCCCCGGACGTCACCGACGCCCTCGGCGCGCTGGGCCAGGCGGTGCTGCCGGACACCCTCGGCGGGCGGCCGGTGGTGTCGTCGAACTTCGGCGGGATCACCGGCGCCGCGCTCTACGGCACCGGGCTGGCGGCCTTCGCCGTCATCGCCGTGCCGCGCAACGTCGGGAACGCCGCGAGCGACGCGGCCGGGAAGGCAGGCGGTGTGGAGGTCAAGCTGACGGCCGGGAGCGTGGTGCAGCTCTCGCTCACGCCGTTGTCGCTGGCGATCGTGCGGTCGGCGTTCTCCCGGCGCTCGTACCTGCTTGCCGGGACGGTGACGCCGGACGTGCTGCGCACGGTCGCGGACGAGCTGTCGCGGCTGCGCCGGAGCGGCCGATGATCGTCACCCGCGGCCTGACCAAGCGCTACGGCCGGGTGCTAGCCGTCGACGCGGTCGACCTGGACGTGCGCGAAGGCGACCGCTACGGCTTCCTCGGCCCGAACGGCTCGGGCAAGACCACGCTGGTCCGGATGCTGCTCGGGCTGGTCTACGCGACCAGCGGCGAGATCGAGGTGCTCGGGAAGCCGGTGCCGAAACGGGTCGCCGAGGTGCTCCCGGAGGTCGGCGCGCTCGTCGAGGGCCCGGCCGCCTACCCGCACCTGTCCGGCCGCCGGAACCTCGCGCTGCTCGACGCGGCCGGGCGCGGTGGCGGCCGGCGCACCCGGCGGCGTCGCATCGACGACGCCCTGGAGCAGGTCGGGCTGGGCGCGGTCGACCAGCGGCCGATCAAGGCGTACTCGCTGGGCATGCGGCAGCGGCTCGGGCTGGCCGGCGCGCTGCTGCGCAAGCCGCGGCTGCTGATCCTCGACGAGCCGACGAACGGCCTCGACCCGCAGGGCATCAAGGAGATCCGCGAACTGCTCGTCGAGCTGAACGCGGGCGGGACCACGGTGTTCCTGTCGAGTCACCTGCTGGCCGAGGTCGAGCAGCTGTGCACCCGCGTCGGCGTCGTCGACCGCGGCCGGCTGGTGCTGGAAGAGGACCTGACGTCGCTGCGCGCGCTGACCGGCCGGGTGCTCGTCGGCACGCCGGACCCGGCCGCGGCGGCCGCGGTCCTCGACGGGCAGCTCGAGTCCCGCGACGGCGAGCGCCTGGTGATCCGGCACGAAGACCCGGCGGCGCTGAACGCGATGCTCGTCGAGGCGGGCGTGCGCGTGACGTCCATCGACGCCGAGCGCCGGACGCTCGAACAGGTGGTACTCGAGTTCACCGGCCCCGGCTCGGACCGCTTCGGGGAGGTGGCGGCCGGATGATCGGCGTCGAACTCCGGAAACTCGTGCTGCGGCCGCGGATCTGGGTCAGCATCCTGCTGCTCTGCCTGCTGCCCGCGATCGTCGGGATCTTCCTGGCGACGGCCGACTTCGCGCCACCGCCCGGGCAGGGCGGGGCGTTCCTGTCGGCCGTGGTGAACGACGGCGCGCTCTACCCGGCGGCCGCGCTCGCCCTGGTCCTACCGTTGTTCCTGCCGATCGCGGTCGCCGTCGTCGCGGGGGACTCCATCGCGGGCGAGGCGTCCGGCGGCACGCTGCGCTACCTGCTGGTGCGCCCGGTCGGCCGGACGCGGCTGCTGAGCGCCAAGATGGTCGCCATCGCGGTGTACGTCACCGCGGCGATCGTGATCGTGGTGCTGACGTCGCTGGTGCTCGGCGTGATCCTGTTCGGCACCGGCGGCACCCCCGGCGTCGCGGGTCCCGGCGGGCAGCCCGCCGGGGTGACGTCGTTGTCGGGGCAGTCGCTCAGCTCGTCCGGGCTGGGCCTGCGGCTGCTCGGCGCGGTGACCTACATCGTGGTGTCGATGCTGGGGTTCGCGGCGATCACGATGTTCCTGTCGACGGTCACCGTCTCCTCGCTCGGCGCCGCGCTGGGCGGGCTGGCCGTGCTGATCACCAGCTCGGTGCTGGAAACCCTGGACGCGGCGGCGTCGGTGAAGCCGTACCTGCCGACGCACTACTGGCTGTCGTGGATCGACTTCTTCCGCGATCCCGTGCTGTGGCGCAACATCGACCACGGCCTGCTGCTGCAGGCCGGCTACATCGTGGTGTTCTTCGGCGCGGCTTGGGCGAACTTCGCGACCAAGGACGTCACGAGCTGAGGCAGTCGGTCGGTGCTTCCAGCGGTGTGGTGCCCAGCGCCTGCAACACCAGTTCCGTGACCGCCGGATCGGTGGGCAGGTCGCCGTGGCCGGCCTGGTTGCCGGGGCAGACCTGCTGCAGGGCCACGTTGACCGCGCCGTCCACCTGGGCCGAGTCCGGGGGCGTCACCGTCTCGTCGCGTTCGGTCCACAGCGACAGCCACGGCAGCGTCGACGGGATCGGGTCCTTCGCCATCTCCTGCAGCAGCGCGCTGCCCGGCGCCAGCTGGACGCACGCCGTCGGGCAGGCGCCCGGCACCAGCGCGCCGCCCGCCGCGGCCAGGCCGGTGCCGTGCATCGGGGCGCCCAGCGTCACCACCCGGCGGGCCTGGTGCTCGCCGCCCTCGCGGCCGACCCACAGGCGGGCCACGACGCCGCCCGCGGAGTAGCCGACGACGTCCACCGAAGGCGCGCCGGCCGCGTACGCGCGTTCGACGGCCGAGGAGAGGACGGCGACCTGTTCGAGCAGGTCACCGGTGCCGTCGCCGGCCAGGGTGAGCACCTCGGTGGTGCGTCCGGTGGTCTGCCGGATGTGCGCGGCCAGCTCGTTGAGCGCGCCCTGCCCGCCGCCGTAACCGGGCACGAGCAGCACCGGGCCCGGCTTGTCCTGGTCGGGTGTCCCGGCCTGCGGCGCGGCGCTGGTCCCGGACGTGACGACGACGGCCACCACGACCGCGATCACCACCACGACCGCGACGCCGCCCAGCATCAGGCGCCGTCGCGGGCTGATGCCGCGCCACCAGGCCGTGATCCGCATGCCTCCATCATGCCTTGCGGTACCGATCAGGAATCGAGAAGCGCAGGTCATCGACGCGGCCGTAGCGTGACCGGCAGCAGCGACGACAACCAGGAGTGAACATGACCATCACCGTTCTGCACCCCGTCACCGACCTGGCGAAGGCCAAGACCGTCTACGCCACCCTGCTCAGTGCCGAGCCGACGGCCGATTCGGACTACTACGTCGGGTTCGACGTCGAGGGGCAGCACATCGGGCTGGTGCCGGGCGGCGCGGCGCAGGGCATGACCGGCCCGGTGACCTACTGGCCCGTGCCGGACATCGAGGCGAAGCTCGCCGAGCTGACCGCGGCCGGTGGCACCCTCAAGGAGGCCCCGAAGGAGGTCGGCGGCGGCCGGGTGGTGGCCACCTTCACCGACCCCGACGGCAACGTGCTCGGCCTCTACCAGGACCGCTGACCGACCGGAACGACCGGACCGAAGACCATGGAGACACGATGAGCAAGGCCGCACACGAAGCCGACAGCCACGACCTGATCCGGGTGCACGGCGCGCGCGTCAACAACCTCAAGGACGTCACGGTCGAGCTGCCGAAGCGCCGGCTGACGGTGTTCACCGGGGTCTCCGGTTCGGGCAAGAGCTCGCTGGTGTTCGGCACGATCGCCGCGGAGTCGCAGCGGCTGATCAACGAGACCTACAGCGCGTTCGTGCAGGGGTTCATGCCGACGCTGGCGCGCCCCGACGTCGACGTGCTCGACGGGCTGACGACGGCGATCATCGTCGACCAGGAACGGATGGGCGCCGACCCGCGCTCCACGGTCGGCACGGCGACCGACGCCAACGCGATGCTGCGGATCCTGTTCAGCCGGCTCGGGAAGCCGTACATCGGCTCGCCCCAGGCGTTCTCCTTCAACGTCGCGTCGATCAGCGGCGCCGGTGCGGTCACCCTCGAGAAGGGCGGCCGCACCACGAAGGAGCGTCGCAGCTTCAGCGTCCTCGGCGGCATGTGCCCGCGCTGCGAGGGGCGGGGCGCGGTCAACGACGTGGACCTCACCCAGCTCTACGACGAGACGAAGTCGATCAACGAGGGCGCGATCACCATCCCCGGCTACAGCATGGAGGGCTGGCACGGCCGCATCTTCCGCGGCTGCGGCTTCTTCGACGCCGACAAGCCGATCAAGAAGTTCACCAAGCGCCAGCTCGACGACCTGCTCTACAAGGAGCCGACCAAGATCAAGGTCGAGGGCATCAACCTGACGTATTCGGGGCTGGTGCCCTCGATCCAGAAGTCCATGCTGTCCAAGGACGTCGACGCGATGCAGCCGCACATCCGCGCGTTCGTCGAGCGGGCGGTCACGTTCACCACCTGCCCGGAGTGCGACGGCACGCGGCTGAGCCCGGAGGCGCGGTCGTCGAAGATCGGGAAGGTGAACATCGCGGACGCGTGCGCGATGCAGATCAGCGACCTCGCCGGCTGGGTCCGCGGCCTGAAGGCGCCGTCGGTGGCGCCGCTGCTGGAGGCGCTGGGCCACACGCTCGACTCGTTCGTCGAGATCGGCCTCGGCTACCTCTCGCTGGATCGGCCGTCGGGCACGCTGTCGGGCGGGGAAGCCCAGCGCACCAAGATGATCCGGCACCTCGGGTCGTCGCTCACCGACGTCACCTACGTCTTCGACGAGCCGACGATCGGCCTGCACCCGCACGACATCCAGCGGATGAACGAACTGCTGCTGCAGCTGCGGAACAAGGGCAACACGGTGCTCGTCGTGGAGCACAAGCCGGAGGCGATCGCGATCGCCGACCACGTCGTCGACCTCGGGCCGAAGGCCGGTTCCGAAGGTGGCGAGGTCGTCTTCGAGGGCACCGTCGCGGGATTGCGCAAGAGCGACACGACGACCGGCCGCCACCTCGACGACCGGGCCAAGCTCAAGGACGACGTCCGGAAGCCCGGCGGCGCGCTGGAAGTCCGCGGCGCCGACACGCACAACCTGCGGGACGTCGACGTCGACATCCCGCTCGGCGTGCTCACCGTCATCACCGGCGTGGCGGGCTCCGGGAAGTCGTCGCTGATCCGCGGTTCGGTCGCGGGCGCCGAGGGTGTCGTCTCGATCGACCAGGGCGCGATCCGCGGCTCACGGCGCAGCAACCCGGCGACCTACACCGGGCTGCTCGAGCCGATCCGCAAGGCTTTCGCGAAGGAGAACGGCGTCAAGCCGGCGTTGTTCAGCGCCAACTCCGAAGGCGCCTGCCCGAACTGCAACGGCGCCGGCGTGATCTACAGCGACCTGGGCATGATGGCCGGCGTCGCGACGCCGTGCGAAGTGTGTGAGGGCAAGCGGTTCCAGGCCGAGGTGCTGGAGTACAAGTTCGGCGGCAAGGACATCAGCGAGGTCCTCTCGATGTCGGTGGCCGCGGCGGAGGAGTTCTTCAGCGGCACGCTCCCCGCGGCGCACAAGATCCTGCAGCGGCTCGCCGACGTCGGCCTCGGTTATCTCACCTTGGGCCAGCCGCTGACGACGCTGTCCGGCGGTGAGCGCCAGCGGATCAAGCTGGCCACGCACCTGGGTTCCGCGGGCGACGTCTACGTCCTCGACGAGCCGACCACCGGCCTGCACCTGGCCGACGTCGAGAACCTGCTCGGGCTGCTCGACCGGCTCGTGGACTCGGGGAAGTCGGTCATCGTGATCGAGCACCACCAGGCCGTGATGGCCCACGCGGACTGGATCGTCGACCTCGGTCCCGGCGCCGGCCACGACGGCGGCACGGTCGTGTTCGAAGGCACCCCCCGGGAACTGGTCGAGGCGCGCTCGACGCTCACCGGCGAGCACCTGGCGGCCTACGTCGGCGCTTGACGGTCTGCCGCGGCTTGTCGTGAGTGTTTAGGGCGGTTCTAACCGCCCTAAACACTCACGAGGCCGGCCGCGCTGAACCGCGGGGCGCCACCTCACGTGTTCTCCACGGGAGTGTGGAGCGAAGCGGGGTGGGTGGCTCATGCGGATCCGGACCACGATGCTCGTCGTGCCGTTGCTGGTGGTGGAGCTGGCCGCGTGCGGCCAACCGGCTGGGGTGGTGGTCAAAGTCGGTACGGCGCAGCCCGTTCCGGCGCGCACCGTACCCGGGCTGGACGTGCTCGGGCGGACACCGGTGACGCCGGAAACGGACTGCGTGCGGCTCAGTTGAACGGGTCCAGCGTCAGGTAGGCCGTCGCCGGGTTGCCGTCGTTGACCAGGGACTCGTAGTTGCCGACGTCGTCGAAGGCGAACGCGTACGCCTTGCCGTCCGCCATCTGCGCGTGGATCTTCTTCGCGTACTGGTTGGTGACGCTGTCCAAGTAGAAGCCTGCCGAGCTGGTGTCCGGCTGGTTGGCGTTCGTCAGCAGGGTCGAGCGGTTGAAGCCCGCGCAGAGCGTGCGCGAGATCTGGCCGCGGACGTCGTTCGGGGCGTCGAGGTTCTTGTAGCAGCCGAAGACGCTGTCGGAGTCGGGCTTCTGGAACGCCGTCACGAAGCCGCCGGACGTGTTCGTGAAGTTCATGACGTTGCCCGACACCCGGCCGGTGTACTTCACGCTCGGCTGGGCCGCCACCGGCGTCACCGTCAAAGCCGACGAGCTGTACTTCGTCCAGACGCGGTTGATGTAGTCCTGCAGCACGGTCGCCGGCAGCGCGCCCGCTTCGATGCCGTGGCCCGGGGCGAGCGCGCGCAGGACCGTGCCGTCCGAGCGGGTCCGGATCAGGTTGGCCCAGCCGCCGGACTGGCCGCGCAACGAGTTCAGGAAACCGTTGTAACCGCCCGCTTTCAGGTGCCCGGTGCTCTTCGTCGTGCCGCCGGCCGGCTGCACGCCGACCGCGTACGGCGCGGAGAACATGTCCACCTGGGTGCTGTTGAGCCAGAGACCGGCGTCGTTGAGCGTGTACTCCGACCAGTTGAACAGGATGTTGACGTTCGGGTCGGACGGGTTCTGCACCGCGGGCTGCACCAGGCCGCCGGTCGTGAGCTTGAAGACCAGCTTCTGCCCGTAGGAGAAGTAGATCCGGCCGGAGAACTTGGGGATCCGGATGGTGGTCGAGCCGCCGTTCGCGGGCCCGGGGATCGACGCGTCCGGCGCCGGGGTGGGCGGGTTGCCGCCGGCCGGCCAGGCGTGGAACGTGCCGTTCGCGTCGGCCCAGCCCTGCTGCCCGGTCGCCAGGTTCGTGCCCAGGTCGTAGACGTAGACCTGGTCGCCGCGGCCGGAGTTGTTGGTGATCTTCAACGGGATGGTGGCCGGGACCGCGTCGGCGGCGGGGGCGACGGCGGTCGCGAGCCCGGCGGCGACGGCCAGCGTCGCGGCCAGAGCGGAAAACCGCCGTCGGATGGGGCATCTCGTACGCACGGGGGCGCCTCCTCGTCGAGGCCGGTGATCACGAGTTGTTCAGACCACTTCAGAGTCGGTGGCGCGCGGAGACGTTGTCAAAGGCTGATAGTTATTAGCAGCCGTCCGGCCCAGCGTCCGTCGCTGAGCGGTCACGACGGCGGCGAGCACGACCGCGCCGCCGAGCAGCTGCCACCCGCCGAGGCGCTGGCCGAGCACGAGCCAACCGAGCAGGGTCGCGGCCACCGGGCTGAGCAGCCCGAGGAACGTCACGTGCGTCGGCGACAGCGCGCGGATCCCGCGGAACCACAGCGGGTACGCCAGCGCGGCGCCGATCAGCGCGAGGTAGCCGTAACCCGCGTAGTTCGCCGCGGACAGTGTCGACGGCGGCGGCCCTTCGACGGCGAGCGCGAGCGGCACGAGCGCCAGCCCGCCCGCGACGAGCTGCCAGCCGGTGGTCGCCAGCAGGGGAGCGGGTGGCGACCAGCGCTTGCTCAGCACGATGCCGGTGGCCATCACGACCGCGCCGCCGACCGCCGCGGCGACACCGAGCGCGTCGAGCCGGGCGTCCGACCGCAGCACGAGCAGGCTGACGCCGGCGACGCCCGCGACGCCGGCGAGCAGGGTGCGCCGCGTCAGCCGTTCGCCGAGCAGGCCGGTGGACAGGCCCGCGACGAGCAGCGGCTGCAGGGCGCCGAGCGTCGCGGCGACGCCGCCGGGCAGCCGGTAGGCGGCGACGAACAGCAGCGCGAAGAACGCGCCGATGTTCAGGGTGCCGAGCACCAGCGACCGCCACCACCAGCTGCCGCGCGGCAGCCGCCGGGTGAGCGCGACCAGCAGGAGCCCGGCGGGCAGGGCCCGGACGACCGCGGCGAGCAGCGGCCGGCCGGGTGGGAGCAGCTCGGTCGTGACGAGGTAGGTGGAGCCCCAGATGACCGGGGCGAGGGCGGTGGCCACCCGCAGTCGATTGCTTAGCACTAAGCTAATATAGCTCAGCGCTAAGGTAGATTGCCACTGCTCACTTACCGCTAAGACATCGGTTACGCTGGGCCGATGGCCGACCACGTGGACCGGGTGCTGGAGCAGTGGCACGCCGAGCGCCCCGACCTCGACGTCTCCCCGATGGCCGTGATCGGCCGGCTGTCCCGGCTGGGCGTGCTGGTCGACGCCGAGCTGCGGCGCACGTTCGCCCGGCACGGCCTGGACCACGCGACCTTCGACGTCCTCGCGACCCTGCGCCGCACCGGGCCGCCGTACCGGCTGACCCCGACGGAGCTGATGCGCTCGGCGATGGTCACCTCCGGCGCGATCACCCAGCGCCTCGACAAGCTGGAGGCCCGTGGCCTGGTCCGCCGCACGCCGAACGAGGCCGACGGCCGCGGCGTGCGGGTCGAGCTGACCGACGTCGGCGGCGAGCTGATCGACCGCGCGCTGCCGGACCACGTCGCGACGGAACACCGCGTCCTCGCCGCGCTCGAAGACGACGAGCGGGAGGACCTGGCGGAGATGCTCCGGAAGCTCCTCGAGAGCCTCGGTGGCGCGGATTCCTGACGCCCCGAGGCGGCCTTGGGGCGTTCGGGACTAGGAGATCCGGCGGACCGGTTCGGCGCCCAGCAGGTAGTCCAGGTCGATGCGCCCGCCCGCCGCCGCGATCACCGCGTCGACCGCGAGGTCCACGTCGAGCTTGCGGCCGTGCTGGTCGGCGTACGCGCGCATCAGGTTGCCGATGTGGCGCTCCGGGTTGCTCCACGTCGGCCAGCGCAGCGAAGCCTGGGTCGCGAGCTTCGAGAAGTCGCGGCTGCGCGCGGTCGCGTCCAGGAGCCACTCCAGGTAGACGCGCATCGCGTGCACGGCGCTGTGACCCGGGTTCGCGACCGGCCCGTGGCCGGGCACGAGCGTCCGCGGGCGGAACGTGTCCTGCAGCCAGTCGAGCGCGTCGAGCCAGCCCGGGATCGAGCCGTGCACCGCCATCGGCGTGCTGCCGATGAACACCAGGTCGCCGGTGAACAGCGTGCCCGAGCGTGGCTCGTGCACCACCAGGTCACCCGCGGTGTGCGCGGTGCCCGGTACGGCCACGACGTCGGCGACGGCGTCCCCGAGGTCGAGCCGCTTCCAGCCGACGACCGGGCGGACCGCGGCGGGTTCCGGCGGTTCCAGCACACCCCACTGGGTGCAGGTGAAGACGTTGCCGTAGGTCTGCGGCCCGGCCTTGACGACCTCGACGCTCGCGGGCGCGGCGAGCACGGTCCCGCCGTCGCGCAACGCGACCCCGACCCCGTTGTGGTGCTCACCGTGCGCGTGCGTGACGACCACGGTGAGTTGCCGCGCGCTTTCGGGCGCGTACTTGCGGACGTCGCGGACCAGTTCCAGCGTGGCCTGTTCGGTGCCGCACGTGTCGATCAGCGCGACGCCTTCACTGCCCTGGATCCAGCCACTGTTGGCGACGAACCATTCGTCCGGGCTCTTCACGTACGCCACGACCCCCGGGCGCGCGTGCCGGAGCGGGACGATGTTCGCGGTAACGGCCGGCATTGCTTTCCCTCCCTGAGCGAAGCCGTAACGGCCCGGCTTCGCAGCGTGCCGGCGTCCCGCGTGAACGGGTGGCGACCGGCGTTGCGCTTAACGACGAGGGCGCGGCCAGGTTGCGCGCTTTCTGCCGGTATTTCGACGAGTTCCCGAGGAGTTCCCGGTGGGGACGGAAACCGGCAGGTCATTCCGCATTCTGCCAGTTTCCGTCCGAAGGGGAACCTCTTCGCGAAAAAATCACGGAAAGATCAGGCCGGCACCTGCCACCGCTGGTTCGCCGTCGCGGCGCACGACCGGATCTGCAGCCGGGTGCCGTCGGCCGAGGCGTTGCCCGTCGCGTCGAGGCACTTGCCCGACTGCGGGTTCAGCAGCGTGCCGTCGGAACGGGCCTGCCACGTCTGCGCGCCGGTGCTGTTGCAGTCCCACAGCTGCACGAGCGTGCCGTCCGCGGTGCCGCTCGACGCGACGTCCAGGCACTTGCCGAGTGCCCGCAGCGTCCCGCTCTGCGACGTCCACCGCTGCGCGCCGGTGCCGTTGCAGGTCCACAGCTGGATCGCGGTGCCGTTGGCGGTGTTCGACGCGCTGACGTCGACGCACTTGCCGCCGATCCCGGTGATCGCGCCCGACGGATTCGCGGTGCCGCTGGTGATCAGGTACGCGCTGTTAGCGACGTTCCAGTGTGTCGCCAGGTAACCGCCGGCCGGCGGGTTGGTGTTGAAGTAGTCGTCACCGCCGCAGTCGATCTGGTTCTCCGGTGCGCCGGGGCAGACCTTCACCAGCCCGCCCGGCGGGTTCGGGATGCCGCCGTCGTCGTAACACATGATGTCTTCGTCGTCCCAGCAATGGCCGTAGGGCGTGGAGTGCGGCGCGCTGCCCTGGACGGCGCCGAGGGTGTGCAGCAGTTCGTGGCCGGTCGCCTGCCACGACCAGCAGCCGGTGCCGACCGTGGCGTAGTGCGGGCCGGCGTTGTACGGGTTGTTCGCGCCGGGGCTGTCGTTGCCGCCGTTGCCGAACGCCAGGCCGCAGCCGTCCTTGTCGTACCAGACGACGTACTTGCGGTCGGCGCGGTTGTAGCCCTGCGCCTTGATGGCGTTGGTGATCGTGTCGACGGTCGCCATGTCGCCCTGTGCGATCGTCACGTTCGCGACGGTGGCGCGGCAGCTGGAATCGGTGACGTAGCGGAGGTGCCGGACGCCGCCGCCGAGCCGGCCCGCGGCCTCGACGAAGGCGTCGTCGATCTGGCTCGTGAACGTCTGGAACTGCGCGGCGAACTGGGAGTACCGGTCGGCCTGCCCGGTCCCGCGGACGTAGAGCGCCTGAACGCGCTTTCCGCTGGTGCCGTCGCCGTCGCAGACGGTCGACAGGGGTGCCGCGGCGGCGGCCGACGGCGTCCGGAGGTCGGCTGGAAGCTGTTCGGTGCCATCGTTGCCGGTGGCCCCGGCGGAGGGGAGCAACGCGGTGGCGAACACGAGGGCGGTGCTGAGCGCGGCGAGGCGCCAGGTTCTTGCGGTCACGACGAATCCGCCTTCCCGATGCGGCAGTGGACGAGAAGTACGCAGGCGGTCTAGACCACTCGGAATGATAGGAGCGGGGCCCGATGGCCGTCACTGACAAGAACGGACAGCTTGGGGTGAACCGGTCACGGATCGACGGCGCCGTCCGGTGTTCGTGGTCCGCTGAGCGGTACGGGTCTTGACAGTCGATCTAGACGGTCCATACTGGTATATACCTTTATGGGAGGGTCCGGGGATTCACGCCGGGGTAGGTGAAGAGGCTTCGCGCGCTCGGGGCCGACGGGAGGTCTGAGGGGTCCTGCCGTCGGCCCGCGCGAGGCTGTCTCCTGGCCGCATGTGTTCGGTCACACGCAGTGTTGACTTCGCTACTGCGACGAACCAGGATGTCTCCTGCCATCTGGGAGGAGAAACATGGCGGGGGCGCACGTTCGCATCGACAACCGGCTGGTCCACGGGCAGGTCACCGTGGCCTGGACCCGTCGTCTCGGTGTGCGCCGGCTGCTCGTCTGCAACGACGAAGTCGCCGCCGACGACCTGCAGCGGCTGCTGCTCCCGCAGGCCGCGCGCGGCCTGCCCACCGAGGTGCTCTCGGTCGCCGACACCCTGCTCGCGCCCGCCGTCGCCGAGGCGATGATCATCGCCAAGCACCCCGAAGACGTCTTCCGCCTGGTCGAGGGCGGACTGCTGCCCGAGGTCGTGAACGTCGGCAACGCCGCGCCCCGGCCCGGCCCCGGGTACACGATGGTCACCCGCTCGATCGCGGTCACCGCGGACGAGGCGGCCGGCTACCGGAAGCTGGCCGCGGCCGGCGTCCCGGTCGTCACCCAGCTCATGCCCCAGGACAAACCCGCCGACTTCGTCGCGCTGCTCGACCGAAAGGGGCTGTGAGCCCGGGATGCTCGTCGCTCTGGCCCTGACCGTCTGGGCCGTCTACTGCACCTACGACGGGCTCGGCCCGTTCCTGATCTACGCCCAGCGCCCGCTGATCGCCGGTTCGGTCGCCGGCCTGATCACCGGCAACCCGCTGCTCGGCCTGCTGATCGGCGCGACGCTGGAACTGGCCGCGCTCGGCGTCTACACCTACGGCGGCGCGACGATCCCGGACTACCAGACCGGCGCGATCGTCGGCACCGCGCTGGCCGCGGGCGCCGCCGGGGGCACGTCCGCGCAGGTCGCGGTCGGGCTCGGCGTCGGGCTGCCGGCGGCCGTCCTGCTGTCCGCGCTGGACCCGGTCGGCAAGATGGTCACGACCGGGCTGGTGCACCGCGCCGACTCCTACGCCGCCGACGGCAACGCGCGCGGGATGGCGATGATCCACTGGGTGAGCCTCATCCCGTGGGTCGCGGTGCGCGCCATCCCGACGTTCCTCGCCGCGCTCGCCGCGTCCGGCGGGCTGGTCAAGGACATCACGGCGAACATCCCGGCCGGGTTCGTGGACGGCATGACGCTGGCCGGTTCGCTGCTGCCCGCGGTCGGCTTCGCGCTGCTGCTGAGCATGATGGAGCTGCCGAAGTACTGGTACCTGCTGCTCATCGGCTTCGTCGGGTTCGCCTACCTGCACCTGCCCGTGCTGGGCGTCGCGCTGGTCGGCGTCGCGGTGGCGATGCTGTTCGTGACGTTCAGCCGCGAGGAACCGGCGGTCGTGACGTCCGCGGCGGAAGCCGCTCCGGCCGGCGAAGAGTCCACTGTGGACCCCCGGCTGACCAAGCAGGACCTGCGCCGCGCCTACCGCCGGTACTTCTGGTCGAGCCAGATCTCCTGGAACTACGAACGGATGCAGGCGCTCGGTTTCGCGTACGCGATGGAACCGGTGCTGCGCCGGCTCTACCCCGACAAGGGCGACTACGCCGCCGGGCTGCAGCGGCACATGCAGTTCTTCAACACCTCGGTGCTCGTCGGCGGGCCGCTGATCCTCGGCTCCGCCGTCGCGCTGGAAGAAGCGGGCACGCCGACGTCGGCCGCCAGCACCAAGGTCGCGCTGATGGGCCCGCTCGCCGGCATCGGCGACACCCTCGTTTTCGCGCTGTACAACAGCATCATCTTCACCATGGGCGCGTCCTGGGCCCTGCAGGGCAACTGGCTCGGCCCGGTGTTCGCCGCCGTCATGGTGCTCGTGCCCTACGCGCTCATCCGGCGCTGGCAGTTCGGGTTCGCGTACCGTGAAGGGAAGCGGCTGGCCGGGCACCTCGCGGCCGGCGCGCTGGCCCGCGTCGCGCAGGGAGCGACGGTGCTCGGGTTCGTGGTGCTCGGCGGGTTCATCCCGTCGATCGTCAAGGTCGTCACCACGCTGACCTACCGGCAGACCACCACCGTCCAGGGCAAGCCCGTGACGCAGGCGGTGGCGATCCAGGACCGGCTCGACGAGCTGGTGCCGTTCCTGCTGCCGGTGCTGGTCACGGCGGGGGTGTACCTGCTGGTGGTGAAGGCCCGGATGCGGCCGATCTGGATCATCGCGGTCGTCATGGTGGCCGGCGTCGCACTGGGGTGGCTCGGCTGGTTCGCCCCCGCCGGGCCTGCGAAGAGTTAGGAGCCCGTCATGTCGATCCCGATCATTCTCGCGGGGCACGGCAGCCTGCCTTCGGGCGTCGGCGAAGCGGCCGAGATGATCCTCGGCCCGCAGTCGCGGCTGCAGGTCTGCGAGCTGAACCCGGCCGACCGGCCGGAGGACTTCGGCGCCCGGCTGCGGGAGCTGGCCGGCGCCGCCACCGAGCTGCTCGTGCTCGCCGACCTGCACGGCGGCTCGCCGTTCAACGCCGTCCGCACCTTCGCGGCCGGCGGGCCGGCCCGCGTCGAGCTGGTGTCCGGGCTGAACCTGCCGATGCTGCTGGAAGTGCTGTTGCACCCCGCCGGCGACGTCACCGAGCTGGCCGGGGTGGCCCGCGCCGCCGGCCGGGACGGCGTCGTCGACGTCCTGGAATCCACCTGGTGACCGCCTCGCTCCTGCTCGCCGCGCAGGACGTGCGGATCACCCCCGGTCCCGGGCACCCCCTCGGCGGCTACCTGGCCCGCAACGGCGTCGCGACCGGCACCCACGACGACCTCGAGGCGTCGCTGATCTGGCTGTCCACCGAAGACGACCCCGGCGTGCTGTGGGTGGCGCTGGACGCGCTGGCCGTGGACGCCGGGCTCACCCGCACCCTGGCCGACGCCGTCGCCGACGCGGTCGGCATCAACCCCGAGCGCGTGCTCGTCTGCGCGTCGCACACGCACTCCGGGCCCGAGGGCTGGACCGGCCCGCTGCACCCCGGGCTGCCCGGGCAGCGGGACACCGGCCTGGTCGAGCGCATGACGGAGAAGGTCACCGGCGCCGCGGCCCTGCTGCGCGCCTGCCGAAGACGGGTCCGGGCCCGCTGGCACGCGGGCGAGACCGAGGCCGTCGGCAGCAACCGCTACGACCCCGACGGCCCGCACGACACTTCGTTCGGCGTCCTCGAACTGCGGCGCGACGACGACACGCCGGCCGCCCTGCTGTTCGACTACGCCAGTCACCCCACGGTGCTGGGCCCGGAGAACCTGAGCTGGTCCGCGGACTGGCCGGGCGCGACCCGCCGTGAGCTGGCCGCGCTGATCGGCCGGCCGGTCGCGGCGTTCCTGCAGGGCGCGGCGGGCGACGCCAGCTCCCGCTTCGTCCGCCGCGGCCGTGACCACGACGAGGTCCGCACCCTCGGCGGCCACCTCGCGACGTCGATCTCGCGGACGCTCGAGGCCGCGTCCCCGGCGGCGGCCACCGGCCCGGTCCGGCTGACCCGGTCGTCGCTGTACCTGCCCTACCGCGACGTCCCGTCGATCGCGGACAGCCTGGAGCTGCGGGAGTCGGCCGAAGGCGAGTGGCAGCGCGAACTCGCCCGCCACGGCTCGGACCACCCGTCGGTCCGGATCGCGCAGACCCGCTACGAAGGGTGCGCGATGCTCGCCGTGATGGCGGCCAGCGACCGGCCCACGGGGTGCGCGGAGGTGCCGGTCAGCGTGGTGTCCCTGGGGGAGATCGCCTGGCTGCACACGCCGTTCGAGCTGTTCGCGTCCCTGGGGTTGCGGATCCGCCGCGGCAGCCCGTTCCGGCACACGCGGGTGATCGGCTACACGGACGGTTACCTCGGGTACCTGCCGGACGCGAACGGCCACCGCGACGGCATCTACGAGTCGTACGTGACGCTCTTCGGCCCGGACGCGGCGGAGGTGCTGGTGGAGCACTGCTCGAAGCTGCTCAAGAGCCACTACGCCTAGGGAGTGGCCTGTAAGCGGTTGAGCTGGACCTCTGGTAATCGTGTGCGGTGGTTGGCCGAGGAGAACTGACAGACCGGCATGGGCAGTGATCGAACCGCTGCTGCCACCGCAACAAAGCGGTGGCCGGCGGTGGCGGGATCACCGCCAGGTGATCAACGCGATCCTCTGGAAACCGCGGCTGTGGACTGCAGACGGGACCTGGGACAAGATCCTCGACCACGTCATCGTCAAAGACGACTCCGTCGGCGACCTCGAATGGGTCATCTCGGTGGACTCCAGCGTGGTCAGGGCGCACCGGCATTCCGCCGGTGCCCGGAAAAAGGGATGCGGCAGCGACACCGAAGCCCTCGCCCTCGACGGAGAAGGACTCGGGCGGTCCCGAGGCGGACTGGGCACGAAGATCCATCTCGCCGTCGACAACCGCCGGGGACAATCCGCAGTTGGTGCCGTTGCTGGATGGCATCAGCGTCGCCCGGATCGGGCGGGGCCGGCCACGATGTCGGCCGGAGGCGATGATCGCGGACAAGGCGTATTCGCATCCCTTCACCCGTGAGGCGATGCGCCGACGGCGGATCACCTTCGTCAGCCCCGAACGTGATGACCAGATCGCCCGCCGTAAAGGCGAAGGGTTCCCGCGGCGGGCGGCCACCCGTCTTCGATGCGGAGGTCTACAAGCAGCGCAACGTTGTGGAGCGGTGCTTCAACCGGCTCAAACAGTTCCGTGACCTGGCCACCCGCTACGCCAAACGTGCTGCCTACTACCAGGCCGAACTGACTATCGCCGCGATCGTCCTCTGGCTCCGATGACTTACAGGACACTTCCTAGTCGCCGCCGCGGCGCCGACACGGTGACTGGAAGGGGCTTAGCCGCCGCTGCGGCGGGCCTGGGTGAAGACCGTGTAGCGGTCCGCGCGGTAGAGCGAGCGGCCTGCCTCGATCACGCCGCCGCTCTGGTCGTGCAACGTGCCCTCGATGATCAGGCACGGCTGGGTGGCCTCGATGCCCAGCAGGCCCGCGTCGTGGGTGTTCGGGAGGACCGCGGAGATCGCCGTGTCGTTCCAGTCGGCCCGGACGCCCCAGCGCTCCTCCAGCGTGCGGTGCAGGGACTGGGTCTCCCAGTCGAACAGCTCGATGTCCGGGAACCGGTCGACCGACAGGTTGGTGCGCTCGACCGCGAACGGCTCGTCCTCGACGTACCGCAGCCGCTCCAGCCGGAACACCCGCGCGCCCGGGGGCACGTTCAGGCGGCCGGCGATGCGGGGGCCCGCGTTTTCGATTTCGGCGTGCAGCACCTTCGTCTTGGGGACGACGCCCCGGGCGTTCATGTCCTCGGTGAACGACGTCAGCATGTCGATGTGCGCCGCCTGCCGCTGGGCGGTGAACGTCGCCGTGCCGTGCTGGCGGTAGAGGACGCCGTCGGCGACCAGGCGGTTGATCTCCTGGCGGACGGTGCCGCGGGCGACCTGGAAGTGCTCGGCGAGGAACCGTTCGGACGGCATCAGTCGGCCGGGGCCCGCCTCCGTCGCGACGCTTTCGATGATTTCGCGGAGCTGGTCGCCTTTCGGCCGCCCCGGCTCCAGTGC
Organism: Amycolatopsis sp. NBC_00355; assembly: GCF_036104975.1. Lineage (GTDB taxonomy): Bacteria > Actinomycetota > Actinomycetes > Mycobacteriales > Pseudonocardiaceae > Amycolatopsis. The sequence continues at coordinate 8,225,452 of NZ_CP107982.1, forward strand.
GTCCGGGAGCCGGAGATCGCTCGCGGGGACGTGCTTCGGACGGGGCATGGCCTCAGTATGTCGCGCCGCCCCGGATGTGGTCACACCCAGCCGGGGGACGAGGCCGCCGCGGACCCGGTCCGGCGGCGGACGCCTGACCTGGGCGGGTGCACACCGGGACCCGAACTGTGCACACACGGTCACGACGTGGGCTTCCGCCCGTGCCTACTACTCGGTAGTTCTTTTCCGAGCAGCGGAGAAACCGCTGGGGAAAGGACCGATGATGACGTTCACCAGCGTCAAACGCGCTTGTGCGGTGGTCGCGCTGACCGCGGCGGCGGCCGGGTTCGGCGGCGTGCCCGCGCAGGCCGGGACCCTGACCGTCCAAAGTGGAAGCGGGACCATCAGCGACCCGTGGGTGCCGACGCGCGCCGCCCACATCACCTGCTCGTCCGCCACGCTCTTCGGCAACTACACGGCCGGGCAGGGGCATTCGGACCCGATCGACACGCTCGTGCAGGGCAACTACATCGGCGTCCGGTACATCACGTCGGACCACAACTCGGCCGACGTCTTCTGGCACGGCGCGAGCAAGTGGGGCTTCCTGCTCCGCAGCTGCTTCTCACTGGACTGACGGGAGAAAAGACATGACCACAGCACGCATCGCCGGCGGTCTCGCGGCCGCGACACTCGCCGTGTCCGCGGCGATCACCCTCGCCCCCGCCGCTTCGGCGGGGACCGTCCACGAGATCTGCGCCACCGATCTGTACGTCCGGACGCAGCCCGCCGGCGTCATCGTCGGCACGCTCTACCGCGGCGACCACTTCGAGCTGTCGCGGTACTCGCCCAGCGGTGACTGGGCCGAGGGTTACGCCATGGGCAACGTCAACAAGAGAGGCTGGGTCCAGTCGGGCTGGTTCTGCTGAGTCACGGCACCTTCAGCGAGAGCACGCCGGGCACCGTGATCCGCCGGCCGTAGGGGTTCGCGCGGCCGCCGATCGCCAGGACCCGGTGCGGTGCGCCGGCGGTGCAGACCACCGACGACCGGCCGTGGGGGAGCAGCGTGGCGAGCAGGTGCCACGCTCCGGTGCCCAGGTCGAGGACCTCGGTCGTGCGGTCGCGCGCGACCGGGTCCTCGGCCGCCGGTTCGCTGCCGACGACCACGATCCGGTCGCCGAGCAGCGCCACGCCGGGGAGCACCCGCCGCTTGTGCATCGGGGCCACGGCTTCCCAGGTGTCCGTTTCGGGGGAGTACCGCTCCACCGAGTCGAGCACGTCCTGCGGCCCGCCGGCCAGCCCGCCGATCGCGTACAGGTGGGTTTCCGTCGCGAGCAGCCGGAACCGGGCTCGGGGGGTGCGCATCGGGGCCACCGGGTCCCAGCGCTTCTCGGCCGGGTCGAAGACGTGCACCGCGTCCGAGGCGCTGTCCCCGACGCTGCCGCCCGCGACGTAGAGCAGGTCGCCGAGACCGGCGGCCGAAGCCGCGGCGAGCGGGCGGGGCAGGGGCGGAGCCGGGCTCCACTCGTCGAGCCGCGGGTCGTAGCGGTCGACGGCGTCGGTGGAGCCGTCGCCGACGATGCCGCCGGCGACGTAGACCCGGCCGCCGGTCACGCCGACGGCGTGGTCGTGGCGCGGGGCCGGCATCGGGCTGACGTGGTGCCACGCGCCGCTGCCCGTCACCTTGCGGGTCTCGACGGAGCTGTGACCGGCGGTCCCGTCGGTGCCGCCGATGACGAAGATGTCGTCGCCGGCGCGCGCCACCTCGTGGCCGAACCTGGGAGACAGCAGCGGCGGCCGGTACTTCCAGGAGTCGTTCATCGTTCCCACCCTCTTCGCGCGTCGCGATTCGCGGCCAGAGTCTCCGCGGCGGGGTGGTTTGTTACTGGAGTTCGGCGATTCGCCGGGCCAGATAACGGCGTTCCGCGTCGGTCGGTGCCAGCTCCAGCGCCTCCCGGTACGCCGTCGCCGCCGCTTCGCCACGGCCGAGGCGACGCAGGAAGTCCGCCCGCGTCGCCGGGAGCAGGTGGTAGCCGGCCAGGTGGCCGCCGTCCGCGAGCGCGTCGACCAGGGCCAGGCCCGCCGACGGGCCGTCGGCCATGGCCACCGCGACCGCCCGGTTCAGCTCGACCACCGGGGACGGGTTCAGCCGCGCGACCAGCTCGTACAGCCGGACGATGCGCGCCCAGTCGGTGTCCTCGGCGCGCGCCGCCGTCGCGTGGCACGCCGCGATCGCCGCCTGGAGCTGGTACGGGCCCGGCCGGCCGAGCGTCAGCGCCTCGTCCAGGACAGTGACGCCCTCGTCGATCAGCGCGCGGTCCCAGCGCGTGCGGTCCTGGTCGGCCAGGGTGATCAGGTCACCGTCGTCGTCGGTGCGGGTCGCGCGGCGGGCGTCGTGGAACAGCATCAGGGCCAGCAGGCCGCCGGTCTCCGGCGCGTCCGGCAGCAGCCGGCCGACGACGCGGGCGAGCCGGATCGCCTCGGCCGTCAGGGCCTGGCGGACCAGGTCGGCGCCCGCGCTGGCCGAGTAGCCCTCGTTGAACAGCAGGTAGAGCACGCCGAGCACCCCCGACGTCCGTTCGGGCAGCAGCTCGGCGGGCGGGACGCGGTAGGGGATGCGGGCATTGCGGATCTTGCGCTTGGCCCGCACGATCCGCTGCGCCATCGTCGCCTCGGGCACCAGGAACGCGCGGGCGATCTCCGGCGTCGTCAGCCCGGCGAGCGTCCGCAGCGTCAGCGCCACCTGCGCTTCCAGCGGCAGGGCCGGGTGGCAGCAGGTGAACATCAGCCGCAGCCGGTCGTCCGGGACGTCGTCGGGTTCCGGTGCCGCGTCGTCGGCGGGTGCCGTGACGGCCAGCTCGCGCAGCCGGTTCGCCTCGGCGGTGCCGCGCCGCAGCTTGTCCAGGGCCCGGTTGCGGGCGGTCGTCGTCAGCCACGCCCCGGGGCGGCGCGGAACGCCGTCCCGGGGCCAGGTGGCCAGCGCCTTGGCGAACGCCTCCTGGGCGCACTCCTCGGCCAGGTCCCAGTCGCCGGTGACCCGGATCAGGGTGGCGACGACGCGGCCCCACTCGGTGCGGAAGGCCTCGTCGACGGCTGCGGAGACCGGCTCGGTCACTCCCACACGGGCCGCAGTTCGATCGCTCCGAACTTCGCGACCGGGTGCGCCGCGGCGACGTCGATCGCCTCGGCCAGGTCGGCGCAGTCGAGGATGTCGTACCCGGCGATCTGCTCCTTCGTCTCGGCGAACGGGCCGTCCGAGACGAACGTGCCGCCGTCACGCGGCCACAGCGTCGTCGCGTCGCTGACCGGCCGCAGCTGGTGGCCTTCGAGCCGGCGGCTTCCGGCCACGGCGACCCAGTCGTCCGGCTTGTCTTCCGCGGTGCCGGCCAGCTCGGGGTCGACGCACACCCACATCAGGAACTTCATGACTCAGTCCTCCCAGAACGGCCGGATCTCGATGGGAAACCGCCCGGCGGACGGGTGCGCGGACGCGATCGCGATGGCCTCGTCGAGGTCCGCGCACTCGACGACCTCGCAGCCGGCGACCCATTCCTTCGTCTCGGCGAACGGGCCGTCCGACGTCAGCCGCCGCCCGTCCCGCACCCGCACGGTGACGGCTTCGGCGGGCGGCCGCAGCAGCGTCCCGGAGTGGCTCGCGCCGCGGGCTTCGACGTCCCGCAGCCAGGCGACGAACTCCGGCTGGGCGTCGATCTCGGGCGGGCTGAACAGCTCCGCGCCGTCGTCGCAGATCATCAGCATGTACCGCAAGGGCTCCTCCTGATCGTCCGGTGCAGCTTCTCACCCACCCGACGCGGCCGCGGCCCGGAATCGACAGGGCCCCGGGAGAAACCCGGAAAGTTTTCCCCGGGGCCCTGTCGATCCCGGGGACCGGCGGCGTCGTCGGGGCGAAACCCCGAGCCAGAGGAGCCGTCATGATCCCGGTCAGCCAGCTGTGGACCGTCACCTGCCAGAGCGAGCGGGACCGCCGCCGGGCCGAGGAGCGCCTCGGCCGGCTGGTCGCCCGGTGGACGCGCCGCCTGCGCCGGTCGCGGGTCAGCCGCTGACCGAGCACCCGCGCATCGGGACCGACGGTGCCGGGAAAATCCTTTCTGCAATTTGCCGTTGCTCATTTCCGAGGCCGCGCAATGGTGGGTTGCTGGCGCGCTCCACCCGGGATGAAGTTCGGTGATCCTTTTCCGGAAATAACGTGTTCTCTTTTCTCGGCAACACATTTGCGGCGATGGAAAGCGTCATCTACAGTCCGGCAGATCTCGGCCATACCGGCCGGTTTCCTTGATCTGTCCAGTGTTTTCCGGGAGTGTCATGTTCCGACGCGCCTCGCTGCGGCGATTCGCCGCGCTCTTTTCCGCCGGGCTCTTGCTGGCCGGCTGCAACCAGGCCGGTGGAAGTGGTTCCGCGGGTGGCAATGTCGAGAAGCCGGCCATCCGGGTCGCCATCTTCACCGCCGTCGACCTCGCGACGTTGTGGCTGGCCCAGCAAGGCGGCTACTTCAAGGCCGAGGGCCTCGACGTGCAGACCGACGTCGCGACCAGCGGGCAGGAGTCGCTGAACCGCATGGCGAAGGGCCAGGACGACATCGCGTTGTCCACGTACACCCTGTTCTTCCTGGCCAAGAACAGCGGAACCGCCGACGTCCAGCTGGTGGCCGACGCGACGTCGGCGAGCCCGCTCAGCAACGAGGTCGTCACCGTGCCGAACTCGCCGGTGAAGACCGTGGGCGACCTGGCGGGCCGGCGGATCGCGATCAGCTCGAAAAACGCCGCCTCCGACATCCTGACCCGGTCGGTGATGCGGGACCACGGCATCGATTTCGCCAAGGTGCAGTGGGTCCCGATGCCGCTGCCGGAAATGGGCGCCGCGCTGGCCCAGGGCAAGGTCGACGCCGCGTACCAGCCGGAGCCGTTCCTCACCCAGGCCGCCAAGCTCGCCGGCGCGTACCCGGTCGTCGACGCCGCCAGCGGGAGCACCCAGTCGTTCCCGCTGACCGGGTTCGGCGCCACCGGCAAATGGGTCCAGGACCACCCCCGGACGATGGCGGCGTTCCAGCGCGCGATGCTCAAGGCCACCCGCGACTCGGTGGACCGCGGCCGGATCGAGCCGCTGGTCGTGCGCAACGCCAAGGTGGACCAGGACATCGCGAGCCTGATGGTGATGCCCACGTTCGGCTCGACGCTGGACGCCCGGCGCATCCAGCGCGTCCCGGACCTGCTCCAGCAGCTGGGCATCATCCAGACGAAGGTCGACGCTTCGGAGATGATCGCGCCGCAGTCCGGTACCGGCTGATCCGGGTAATTCCACGACCGAAGGCGGGTGCGCACTCTGCGCACCCGCCTTCGGTCGTTTTGCGGACGTCGGCTCTTCCCCTCGCGGCCGTCCTTCGCGAAATTTTCGGACCGGCCCGGAAGATCCGGAAGTTGCCGGTTCGCACCTTGACACGGCCCGCGCCGCGCTCCACCCTCTTCATACCGACCGCGCGGTACGGACTGGTCCACATGGTGAGAACTAGAGGGGTCATCGATGACACTTCCCGGCGAGGGCCTGCTCGTGGTCGACGGCCTGACCGTGCGGTTCGGTGGTCTCACCGCGCTGCGCGACGTCCGGCTGAGCGTCGACGAAGGCACCGTCGTCGGCGTCATCGGGCCGAACGGTGCCGGCAAGACGACGCTCTTCAACGTCATCTGCGGCTTCGTCCGCCCCCAGTCCGGGCGCGTCCTCTGGCGGGGGACGCCCCTGATCCGGCACCGCCCCGAACACCTCGCCGGGCTCGGCATCGTCCGGACGCTGCAGGGCCTCGGCCTGTTCGCCGGGCTGACCGTGCTGGAGAACGTGCTGGCCGGCGCGGGCCGGCACGCTCGCACCGGGGTGCTCCCGGCGCTCGCCGGTGCCGGCCGCTCGGCCCGCGACGAGGCCGACCTCACCGAGCGCGCCCGCGCGACCCTCGGCGAGCTGGGGATCGCCGAGCTCGCCGACCGGCTGCCCGGCGTGCTGCCCTACGGCGTCCGGAAACGCGTCGCGCTGGCCCGCGCGCTGGTCGCGGAACCGGACCTGCTGCTGCTCGACGAACCCGCGAGCGGGCTCTCGGCCGCCGAGCTGGTCGAGCTCTCGACGCTGATCCTGTCGTTGCGGCGGCACATGGCGGTCGTGCTGGTCGAGCACCACATGGACCTGGTGATGCAGGTCTGCGACCGCGTCGTGGTGCTGAACTTCGGCGAGGTGATCGCCGCGGGCAGCCCGGCCGAGATCCAGGCCGACCCCCGCGTGGCCGAGGCCTACCTCGGTGACCCCGCCGAGGAGGCACCCGGTGCTTGAGATCGACGGCCTTTCCGTGGCCTACGGCGCCGTCCGGGCGCTCGACGGCGTCAGCCTGACCGTCGATCGCGGCGGCATCACCGCCGTGCTCGGCGCGAACGGCGCGGGCAAGACCACCTTGCTGCGCACGATCAGCGGCCTGCAGCCGGCCCGCGAAGGCCGGATCACCTGGGACGGCACGGAACTGCGGGGCCGGGCGCCGGACCGGATCGCCCGCGGCGGGGTCGCGCACGTGCCCGAAGGCGGCGGCGTGATCACCGAGCTGACCGTCGAAGAGAACCTCCGCCTCGGCGCGCTGTGGCGGCGTGACCGCGCCGACCGCGCGGCCGCCAAGCGTGAGGTGTACGAGCTTTTCCCGCCGCTGGAAGAACGTTCGGCCAAACTCGCCGCGACGCTCTCCGGGGGCGAGCGGCAGATGCTGGCCATCGGCCGGGCCCTGATGAGCCGGCCCGAACTGCTGCTGCTGGACGAACCCTCCCTCGGTCTCGCGCCGTTGATCACCGCGCGGATCATGCGGATCCTGCGCGACCTGCGGGCCTCGACCGGGCTCACCGTGGTGCTCGTCGAGCAGAACGCCCACAGCGCGCTGTCCATCGCGGACAACGGGTACGTCCTCGCGCTCGGCAGCGTGGTGGCGGTCGACACCGCGGCGGAGCTGCTGGCCGACGACGGCCTCCGCCACGCCTATCTCGGCTTCTGACGCTGCTGACCATCAAACGGGAGGTGAACGGTCCGGTATGCAGGAATTCCTCGACCTGACCCTCGGCGGGATCTCCGCCGGTGCGGTCTACGCGGCCCTCGGGCTCGCGCTGGTCATCATCTACCGGGCCACCCGGGTGGTGAACTTCGCGCAGCCCGCGCTCGCCCTCATCTCGACCTACCTCGCGTACTCGGTGACCAAGGGGACGGGCAGCTACTGGCTCGGCTTCGCCGTCGCGATCGTGGCCGGGACGCTGCTGGGCGTCGTGACCGAACGGCTGCTGATCCGGCCGCTGCGCCACCGCTCCGAACTGAGCTCGATCATCGTCACCCTCGGGTTGCTGCTGGTGCTGCAGGCGATCGCCGGGATGATCTGGTCCAACGAGCCGCTGGCCTACCCGTACGCCTTCGACTTCGTCGGCCGGTTCTCCGCCAACGACCTGTTCGTGGTGCTGGTGGTGCTCGCCATCGCGGCGCTCGTGCTGGTGGTGTTCAAGTACACCCCGCTCGGCCTGCGGATGCGGGCGGCCGCGTTCGCCCCGGACGTCGCGCGCACCCTCGGCGTGCGGGTCGGGCTGATGCTCACCGTCGGCTGGGGGATGGCCGCGGCCGTCGGCTCGCTGGCCGGATTGCTGGCCACCCCGCCGTTCCTCTTCCCGAACGTGCTGGACGGCGTCTTCGTCTACGCGCTCACCGCGGCCGTGCTCGGCGGGCTCGACAACCCGCTGGGCACCATCGCCGGCGGGTTCGTGCTCGGCGTCGGACTGTCCTATGTGTCCGGCTACTTCGGACCGGAGACGGTGACGATCGCCGCGCTGGTGATCCTGGTGATCGTGCTGACGTTGCGACCGGCCGGGCTGTTCGGCCGCGCGAAGGCGAGGCGGGTGTGAGCGTGCGCACGAGTCTTCCGGAGGCACCGGCCGGCTCCCCGGCCCGGCCGGGCAACCGCCGGCTGCCCCCATTGGTCCTGCACATCCTGGCCGCGCTGGGCGCGCTGGCCGTCATCGTGGTGCTCACCCTGGTCACCGACGAGTTCACCAACCTGCGGATCGCGACCGTCGGCTACTACCTGATCGCGGTGGCCGGCCTGACCCTGCTGACCGGCCTCACCGGCCAGGTTTCCCTGGGGCACGGCGCGTTCATGTTCATCGGCGCGTACACCGTGGCGCTGCTGGTGCGCCGGGTCCCGGCGTTCCCGCTGTGGGCCGACCTGCTGCTCGCCGCGGCCGCCGGCGGTCTCGGCGGCTTGCTGGCCGGGGCCGCCGCGGCCCGGCTGCGCGGGCCGTACCTCGCCGGGGCGACGCTCGCGCTGGCCGTCGGCCTGCCCGCGCTGACCCGCCGGTTCCAGGACTTCCTGGGCGGCAGCAACGGGTTGAGCTTCACCGTCCACAGCAGACCGGCCGGCCTGGCCGGCGTCGTCCCGGAACTGCGCTGGCAGACCTGGATCGTCTGGCTCAGCGTGCTCGTCGCGCTGGTGTTCGTGGTCAACATCGTGCGCGGCAAGCTCGGCCGGACCTTCCGCGCCGTCCGCGACGACGAGGTCGCCGCCGCGCTGAGCGGGATCCACGTCGGACGCACGAAGATCCTGGCGTTCCTCGTCAGCGCGGTCTGCGGCGGGCTCGCCGGTGGCCTGCAGGCGTACCTGCTCGGCACGGCCGCGCCCGGCTCGTTCACGCCCGCGCTGTCGCTGAGCCTGCTGGCCGCGGTGGTCCTCGGCGGGCTCGGGTCGCTCTGGGGCGCGCTGTGGGGCGCGATCGCGCTCGTCTACTTCCAGGCGTGGTCCGAAGACCTCGCCGACGCGCTCCACCTGAACACCGACGTGGCCAACAACCTCCCGCTCGCGGTGTACGGCGTGATCCTCATCGTCGTCGTGCTCGCTTTCCCGCGCGGCATCCAGGGCGGTTTCCAACGGCTTCGCGGGCTTCTCCGTCGCACCGCCGAAAAGAAGGAGAACCATGAGAACCACTAGAACCGTCGCGGGAATCGCGGTGTTGGCGCTCGCGCTCAGCGCGTGCGGCGGTGCGGGGGAGTCCGACACCAGTGGCACGCAGGCCGCGGATTCGGCGGTCGGCGTCACCAAGGACTCGGTGGTGATCGGCACCCACCAGCCGCTCACCGGGCCGGCCGCGCCGGGCTACAGCAAGATCTCCGTCGGCGCCCGCGCGGTGTTCCAGTCGATCAACGACGGCGGCGGGATCAACGGCCGCAAGATCGACTACAAGGTCGAGGACGACGGTTACAACCCGACGAAGACCGTCGAGGTCGTCAAGAAGCTCGTGCTGCAGGACAAGGTGTTCGCGATCGTCGGCGGGCTCGGCACGCCGACGCACTCCAAAGTGGTCGACTACCTGAACACCGAAGGCGTGCCGGACCTGCTGGTGTCGTCGGGCGCGCTCGCCTGGGACAACCCGCAGAAGGCGCCGATGACCTTCGGGTACCAACTGGACTACACCCGGGAGGGCAAGATCCAGGGCAAGTACATCAAGGACACCTTCGCGGGCAAGAAGGTCGGCTACTTCACCCAGAACGACGACGTCGGCCGCGACACCCAGGCCGGCCTCGACCAGTTCATCAAGGACCAGACGGTCGCCAAGCAGGGTTACGACAGCGCCAACACCGACGTCACGCCCCAGCTGTCCGCGCTCAAAGCGGCCGGCGCGGAGGTCGTCGTGTGCGAGTGCATCCCGGCGTTCACCGCGCTGTCCATCCTGGCCGCGGCGAAGATCGGCTACAAGCCGCAGTTCGTCGTCAGCAGCATCGGCGCCGACCCGGCGACGCTTTCCGGGCTGCTGCAGGACTTCGCCAAGCGCGGCGGCGCGAGCGTGTCGAGCGCGCAGCTGCTCAACGGGCTGATCGGCACCGGTTACCTGCCCGACGTCGCGCAGACGTCCGACCCGTGGGTCGCCTACTTCAAGGGCATCCACGACAAGTACATCCCCAAGGAGCAGCTCACCAACACGCTGTTCTACGGCATGGTGCTGGCCTACACGTTCGCGCAGGCGCTCAAGGCCTCCGGGCCCGATCCGACGCGGCAGAAGATCGTCGAAGCCATGAGTTCCGGTTCCCTCAAAGGACCGGGCCTGACGCCGTTCGGATTCTCGAAGGACTCGCACTCGGGTTACACCGGCGGTTACGTGTTCAAGATCAACCCGGACACGACCACGACGGTGATCCAGCAACCGGCCGTCACCGACCGGGGCACCGGCGCGATCACGCCGTACAGCGGCGAACGCGCCACCCCCGACCAGGTGAACCTGCTGGGGAAGTGAGAAGACGTGGGCCGGTTCGCGGCGCCGCGCGAGCCGGCCCACCCCCTCGCTTAAGGTGAAGACATGGCGGTCAGGGAAAAGGTCGTGCGGGCCGCGGTGCGCTTGTTCGCCGAGAAGGGGTTCGGGGCCACGACGGTCCGCGAGATCGTCGAGACGGCCGGGGTCACCAAAGGTGGCCTGTACCACTACTTCGAGTCCAAGGAGGACCTGCTCCTGGAGATCTACACCGCGATGCTGCGGATGCAGACCCAGCGGATGCGCACCATCGCCGAGTCGGACATGCCGCTGCCGGAACGGTTGCACGCCATCATCGCCGACGTCGTGGTGACGTCCATTGCGGACCTCGACGCGGCGACCGTGTTCTTCCAGTCGTTCCCGCTGCTCGAAAAGTCCAAACAGGTCCAGGTGCGTGCCGAACGCCGGAGTTACCACGAGCGGGTGCGCGACCTCGTCGAGGAAGGCCAGCGGTCGGGCGTCTTCCGCGCCGACGTCCCCGCCGACCTGGTGATCAACTACCACTACGGCGCGATCCACCGGCTCCACATGTGGTACCACGCCGACGGCGCGCTGTCCGGCGAGCAGGTGGGGGAGCACTTCGCCAACCTGATGCTGCGCAGCCTCCGCCCGGAGCCGCCGGCGGCCGGGTAGGCCGGGCCTATCGTGGACGGCATGCACATCGTGGCCGTCCTCGCGCCGGACCGGGTCGTCCCCTTCGACCTGGCCACCCCGATCGAGGTGTTCTCGCGGACGACGCTGCCGAGCGGGCGGCCGGCGTACGAGGTCCGGATCTGCGGCGCGAGCCCCGAGGTCGACGCCGGCGCGTTCACGCTGCGGCCGCCGTTCGGCCTCGACGGGCTCGACGACGCGGACACGGTCATCGTGCCGGGCCGCGACGCGAACCCGCCGGTGCCTCTCGACGTGCTCGACGCGCTGCGGCGGGCCGCCGCGAGGGGCGCGCGGATCGCGTCGATCTGCTCGGGCGCGTTCATCCTGGCCGAGACCGGGCTGCTCGACGGCCTCCGCGCGACCACGCACTGGGCCGGCGCGGCGGAGCTGGCCCGGCGGCACCCGGCGATCGACGTCGACCCGGACGTCCTCTACGTCGACAACGGCCGGTTCCTGACCTCGGCGGGCGCGGCGGCCGGCTTGGACCTGTGCCTGCACCTGATCCGCCGCGACCACGGCTCGGCGGTGGCGGCCGACGCGGCCCGGCTGTCGGTCATGCCGCTGGAACGCGAGGGCGGCCAGGCCCAGTTCATCGTCCACGACCAGCCGCCGGCCCCGCGCGGCTCGGCGCTGGAGCCGGTGCTGACGTGGCTGGAGGAGAACTGCGCGAAGGAGATCTCCCTCGAGGACGCCGCCGCGTACGCCGGGATGAGCACCCGCACGCTCAACCGCCGCTTCCGCGAGCAGCTGGGGACGACGCCGCTGCAGTGGCTGCTGCGGGTGCGGGTCCGGCGGGCCCAGTACCTGCTGGAGGCGACGGGGTACGCGGTGGACCGGATCGCGGGCGAGGTCGGGTTCGGGTCACCGACGGCGTTCCGGGAGCGGTTCAAGCGGGTCGTCGGAACGAGCCCGCACGCCTACCGGGCAAGCTTCCGCGCCGGCTGAGGCTCCCGTGGCCGGTCGTGAGTGGTTAGGGCGGTTAGAACCGCCCTAACCACTCACGACGAGCCGCGGCAGACCACCCGCCGTCGGCGCGCACCTCGCGGCCGAGCTGGGCGGGGATCCGTATCTCCCGCTCGTCGGCAGCATCCTCGCGGACCCGACGCCCGAGCAGGCGCTCCACCGGGTGCGGCAGCGCGACCGCGTCCGGCTGGACCATCGCGGCGCTGCACCGGATCGGGCTGTACGTCGAGCCGTGGCACCCCGGTTCGGAGCGGGCGGCGGAAACGCGGGCGACCTCCGCGAGGGGCCGTTGCGCGGCCACCGGGAAATCGGCGGTATCCGCGCGCCATGCCGCTCTGCGCCATGCCGCTCTGCGCCACGACGCGGTCGTAGCTAGTCCGCTCTGCGCAAGAGGAAGTCCCGGGTCGAGCCCATGCCGTACTTGTCCACCGGGCTCGACAGTGCCGCGACCTCCCGCAGCACCGGCCGGACGTCGACACCGTCGGCGAGGGCCGCGGCGCAGAGGGCGTTGAGCGCCAGGAGTTCGTCGCGCGGGTCGGCGCCCTGGTCGCAGGCCGAGATGTGCAGCAGCCGGGTGCGGAAGTCCGCGTCGGGCAGGGACACCGCCCAGCGGAACGACGGATACCGCTCGAACAACGCGCGGACCTCGGCCCGTGCGGCGTCGCCGCCGGTCGCGTAGTGGTCCAGCAGGGCGCGCAGAACTTCCCGCGCGCCGGGCGGAAGGACCACCTCGAACGGCCCCCCGTCGTACGGGGCGTTCGCGATCGGTTCCAGGACGGCATCCAGGCGTGCGACTTCCTGCTCGAACATGGGGCCACGGTATCGTCGGACGCGTGTCGAGCCCCGAAGCGTCCAGGACCGGGCTGTCGGTCGCCCCGGCAGCCCGGTAGCCCGCTCCTTCACCGCCCGCGTGCCCGGGTCCCCGGGTGACCACGAAGTCGTCTGCCGATCTCGTGATCCCTGGAGCCTGTTGTGCCCTTTCCGGTCTACTTCCTCGCCCTGGCCGTGTTCGCCATGGGCACGTCCGAGTTCATGCTCGCCGGGCTGGTGCCCGACATCGCCGGCGCGCTGGGGATTTCCCCGGCGCAGGCCGGTTTTCTGACGTCCGCGTTCGCCGTCGGCCTGGTCGTCGGCGCGCCGCTGATGGCCGCCGTGGCCCGTTCGTGGCGGCGTCGCACGGCGTTGCTGGGGTTCCTCGCGGTGTTCGTCGCGGCGCACGTCGTCGGCGGCCTCACCGGATCGTTCGCCGTCCTGCTCGTGACGCGGGCGATGGCCGCGGTGGCTTACGCGGGCTTTCTCGCCGTCGCCCTCACCGCGGCCGCGGGACTGGTGCCGCCGGACCGGACGGGCCGGGCCCTGGCGGTGCTGCTCGGCGGCACGACCATCGCCTGCGTCGCCGGCATTCCCGGCGGCGCGCTGCTGAGCGCCGCGTTCGGCTGGCGCGCGGCGTTCTGGGCGGTCGCGCTGCTGTGCGCACCCGCGGTCGCGGGGGTCGCGCGGATCCCCGACACCCCGGCGACCGCGAAGCCGTCCGGGCTGCGTGCGGAACTCGCCGAGCTGCGACGACCGGCACTCGCCGGGACGCTCTTGCTGGGCGCCCTGGTCAACGCGGCCACGTTCGGCGTCTTCACCGCCCTGGCGCCGCTGGCCACCGGGATCGCGCCGGTGCCGCTGGTCCTCGCGATCTTCGGCGCCGGCTGCTTCGCCGGCGTGACGGCGGCGGGCCGGCTCGCCGACCGGTGGCCCGGCCGGGTCGTCGCGATCGGCGGGCTCCTGCTGCTCGCGGGCTGGGTCTTGCTGGCGCTGGTCCCGGCCGCGCTGCCCGTCCTGGCCTTCACGCAGGGCGCGTTGTCGTTCGCCGTCGGGAGCACGGTGATCGCGCGGATCCTGCGGCTGGCCGCGGGCGCGCCGACGATGGCGGGCTCGTACGCGACGGCGGCGCTGAACGTCGGCGCCGCCACCGGCCCGGTGCTCGGGGCGGTGGCAGCGCCGGTCTGGCTGGCCGTCGCCTTGATCGGCGCGGCTCAGGTCGTCGCGCTGATGTGCAGGACCGCGTCGGCGCCGTCGAGGATTTCGGGGGTGAGCGGGAAGTAGCCCGTCTCCGGAACGGCGTCGGTGCGGGTGCGGCCGGGTTCGGCGGCGCGCACCAGACCCCAGCCGTCGACGCGGTGCTGCAGCGCGGCCTCGTAGGTCTCCGGCTCGGGCTCCCCGAGCCGGAGCGCCTCGCTGCGCCCGACGCTCCCGGCGACGAAGACGTACCGCTCGCCCAGCAGCGACCCCACGATGGCGCCGGCGCCGGACCACACGAGGTTCGCCACCGCCGAGTTCCAGGTGCTCGTGCCGCGCTGCAAGTGGCTGTTGTGGGCGAACACCAACGTCGGGCCCCGCTGGGCCTCGAGGTCGCGGATGTCGAGGAGGTTCTGCGCCATGATCGCGTCCCGGGTGCCGCTGAGGCGCGAATACCGTTCGGCGCCGTCGATCGCCGCCTGCTTGTGGTAGCGCAGCAGGCCGAGCCCGGCGCTCAGATGCGTCCGCACGCGGACCCACTCCGCGTGCGAGGTCGCCGCGATCCGCTTCGGCGCGCGGCTGTAGAGCGTGGTCAGCAGGTCGTCGGCGAGCGCACGCAGGGTGTCGGCCTCCGGTGTGGCGCCGGGGGAGGCCGCCGCGTCCATCACGGCTTCCGTGCGGCTCCACCGCTCGTCGTCCCCGGCGAGGCTCGCGACGTCGACGTCGAGGCCCAGGTAGTCGCGGGCGTGCTCGAGGTAGCGCCGCGGGCTGGGCGCGCTCATCATCTCGGTGGAGGCGTCGAAACCGTGGAACGCCAAGCGTTCTCCGGCCGGGAGGTGCTCGTTGTGGTCCCGCATCCAGGCGACCAGGCGGCGGTTGGCGTCCAGCTCGCCGAAGCTGTGCGAGAAGCCTTCCTTCATCGCGGTGTCGAGGGTGCCGACGCCGTCGCGGACGAAGCCGTCCACGGCCAGCGCGGCCACCCGGTCGGTCTCGAGGGCGATCGAGCGGAAGCCGTGCTCGGCCAGCTGGGCGAAGAGTGCGTTGCGCCGCAAGGGAAACGCCGGTTCCTGGTGCGACGGCTCGCCGTAACCCAGCAGGGTGCACGACGCGGGGGCGAAGTCTCGGATGTCCTGACTCATGAGGCTCAAGCGTATCGTTGAAAGGACGGTTGAGACTTCGTCCAAGCCGAGCACGGTAAAGTCTCAACCCGATGAGACCCGCCGACCTCGCCCGGGAGCACGGGCTCTCGAGCCAGGCCGTCCGCAACTACGAGGCGGACGGCTTCCTCCCGCCCGCGGACCGCACCCCGAGCGGCTACCGGATCTACACCGGGACGCACGCGGCCGCGCTGCGCGCCTACCTCGCCCTGATCCGGGGATACGGCCACCAGACGGCCGGTCGCGTGATGCTCGCGATCCACGACGACCACCTCGACGACGCGCTCCTGGTCATCGACCGCGGCCACGGCCGGCTGCTGCGCGACCGCGAGACCCTCGATTCGGTGCGCCGCGCCGCGGGCGACCTGACGGCGGAACCCGCGCCGGACCCGGGCGCCCGGACGATCGGCGAGCTGGCGCACCGGCTGCACGTCACGCCGGCGACCCTGCGGAACTGGGAGGAGGCCGGCATCCTGACGCCCTCGCGCGACGCCGCGGGCTACCGCGTCTACCGCGCGGAGGACGTCCGCGACGCCGAACTCGCCCACCTCCTGCGCCGCGGCGGCTACCCGCTGGAGCACATCGCCACGGTGGTCGAGCAGATCCGGACGGCCGGCGGTACCGAGGAGCTGTCCCGCGCCTTGGCCGGCTGGCAGGCGAGGGTGACGGCCCAAGGCCTCGCCATGCTCGACGCGTCGGCCCGGCTCGGCGACTACCTGGCCTTGCGGCGGCGCACGTAGTGGGTGATCAGCAGGACGGTGCAGACCAGGGCGACCGAGCCGGCGATCATGCGGAGGGTGAAATCCAGTCCCGTCGCGGAACCGACGGCGTTGGTTCCGGCGCTGACGGCGAGGACCAGCCAGAGGGCCGGGGCGAAGGTGCGGGCGGAGGTGATGGTGTTGTTTTCCATGACCGGAACGTTAGAAGCGGCCGCGGCGCGATTCACTGGCCCGCGCACCCGGAATCGGGGTAGCGCCAGCACTACCGGTGCGTGTCAGCTGTCCCGGCCGAGGTAGGCGAGCACGGCCAGCACACGCCGGTGACCACCCTCGTCCGAGGGCAGGTCGAGCTTCTGGAAGATGTTGCGGATGTGCTTGAGCACCGCGCCGTCGCTGACGACGAGCAGCTCGGCGATGGTGCCGTTGTTGTAGCCCTCGGCCATCAGCGCGAGCACCTCGCGCTCGCGCGCGGTGAGCGCGTCCAGGGGATCCTTCGCGCGGCTGCGGGCCATCAGCTGGCCGATCACCTCGGGGTCCATCGCCGTGCCGCCCTTCGCGACGCGCTGCAGCGCGTCGAGGAACCGCTCGACCTTGCCGACGCGCTCCTTGAGCAGGTAGCCGACCCCGCCGACGCCGTCGGCCAGCAGCTCGACCGCGTAGCTCGTCTCGACGTGCGCCGAGAGCACCAGCACCGGCAGGCCCGGGTGGATCTCGCGGGCCCGGACGGCGGCGCGCAACCCCTCGTCGCGGTGCGTCGGCGGCATGCGCACGTCCATCACGACGGCGTCGGGCCGGTCCTGCTCGACGAAGGTGAGGAAGTCCTCGGCGTTGTCGAACGTCGCGGCCACCTCGATGCCCGACGTCTTCAGCAGCAGCGACAGCCCTTCGCGCAACAGGGCGTCGTCCTCGGCGATCACGACCCGCATGGCAGCTCCACTCGCAGCTCGGTCGGCCCACCGGGTGGGCTGGTCAGGGTGAGGGTCCCGTCGAAGGCCTCGGCGCGCCGCCGGATCCCGGCGAGCCCGCTGCCGGCGGCCTCTTCGGCGCCGCCGCGGCCGTCGTCGCGGATGTCGATGCTCAGCAGGCCCGCGGTGCCGCCGAGGGTGATCTCGATCTTCGACGCGTCGGCGTGCTTGGTCACGTTGGCCAGCGCCTCGGCCACGACGAAGTACGCGGCCGCCTCGACCGCGGCGGGGCGCCCGGCGTCGTTCTCGACGGTGAGCGCGACCGGCACCGGGCTGCGTTCGCCCAGGGCGCGCACCGCGCCGGCCAGCCCGCGTTCGCTCAGCAGCGGCGGGTAGATGCTGCGCACGACCGTCCGCAGCTCGGCCAGCGCGTCGGTCGCCGTGTCCTGCGCCTTGACCAGCAGGTCCCGCACGGTTTCCGGGTCGCGCTCGTACAGCTGCCCGGCGATGCCCAGCTGGAGCACGACGGCGGCGATCCGCGCCTGCGTCCCGTCGTGCAGGTCACGCTCGATGCGGCGCAGCTCCGCCCCGTGCGCCTCCAGCGCGGCGGCACGAGTCGCTGTCAGTTCGGCGACGCGGTCCGCGAGCACGACGCCCGGCCCGGGCTTGAGCAGCGACCGCGCGGTGCGCGCCTGCCAGCGCGCGACCGGCGGCGCGAGCAGCAGCGTCACCGCGGCCATCGCGATCCCGCTGAGGACAGCGAGCCCGGCGGTCGGCCACGAGTGCACGACGATCCCCATCGACGCCTCGATCCCGCCGGGCACCGCCGGCCAGACGAACGCCGTGACGACCTGCTGGACCGCGCCGATCGGCAGGCCGAAGGCCAGCGCGCCGAGGACCAGCCCGGTCGCCGCGTGGAGCGCCAGCCACGCGACGTCGCGGCGGGTCGCCGGGTCGGTCAGCGGGTTGCCGTCGCGGTAGGGCTCGGGGATCGGCTCGCCGAGCGCCCGGGCGGCGCGGCGGCGGTCGAACCCGACCACCTTGCGCGACAACCGGATCGCGGGCGCCACCGACGGGATGCCGATGCCGAACGGGCACAGCACGAGCACGACGAACAGCCCGAGGAGGGCGAAGATCGACAACATCGACGTCGCCGCCCCGACCAGCAGGTAGCGCACCGCCGACCAGCAGGCGCGCACGCGGGTCGTCACCGGGCAAGTCTCCCACCAGGGCGCACCCCACCGGCGTGGTGGTGCTGGCGCTACCCCCGATCCACCTCTCCGCAGGATCGATCGGACGCCGCCGCGATCCTAGTTTTGGTGGTACAGAACGAAAGGGATCGTGATGACCACAGGGTATGCGCTGGAGCTGGCCGAGGTGCGGAAGGTGTACGGCCGCGGTGACGGTGCCGTCACCGCGCTCGACGGCGTATCGGTGGGAGTGCCGCGAGGGACGTTCACCGCCGTGATGGGGCCGTCCGGCTCGGGCAAGAGCACGTTCCTGCACTGCGCGGCCGGCCTCGACCGGCCGACGTCGGGCCGGGTGCTGCTGGGCGACACCGAGATCGGCAAGCTGAAGGAAACCGCGCTCACGCAGCTGCGGCGCAGCCGGATCGGGTTCGTCTTCCAGGCCTACAACCTGCTGCCGTCGCTGAACGTGCTGCAGAACATCACGCTGCCGACGCGGCTGGCCGGCCGCAAGCCGGATCCGCACTGGCTGCGGGAAATCGTGGAAGGCGTCGGCATCGCGAAGAAGCTGGAAGCCCGGCCGGCCGAGCTGTCCGGCGGGCAGCAGCAGCGCGTCGCGATCGCGCGGGCGCTCGTCAGCCGGCCCGAAGTCGTGCTGGCCGACGAGCCGACCGGCGCGCTCGACACCCGCACCGGACGGCAGGTGCTCGACCTGCTCCGCGCCGTCGTCGAAGGCATGGGCCAGACCGTCCTAATGGTCACGCACGACCCGGTCGCGGCCTCGGCCGCGCACGGTGTGCTCTTCCTCGCCGACGGCAAGCTCGCCGGCCACCTCACGCAGCCCACGCCCGAGCGGGTCGCGGAGCGCATGACGCACCTCGGGGAGTGGTGACCGTGCTGACCCTGGCCCTGCAGACGATCCGGACGCGCATCGGCGGCTTCGCCGGCGCGTTCGTCGCGATCCTGTGCGGCGCGGCCCTGGTGGCCGCGTGCGGGATCCTCATGGAGTCCGGCCTGCGCGCCGGCGTGCCGACCCAGCGGTACGCGGACGCGGCCGTCGTCGTCGGCGGCACCCAGTCGGTCCGGCCGCCGGGCGCCGACGCGCTGTCGTCGGAGCAGGTCGCCGAGCAGGCCACCGTGCCCGCGGACCTGGCCGGCCGGCTCGCCACGGTGCCCGGCGTGCGCGCCGCGGTGGCGGAGCAGAGCTTCGCGGCGCAGGTGGTGACCCGCGACGGGCAGGTGGTGACCGGTGTCCCGTCGCTGGGGCACAACTGGGACGCGGCGGTCCTCGCGCCCTTCACCTTGAGCGCCGGCCGGGCGCCGGCGACCGACGGCGAGGTCGTCCTCGACGCCGACCTGGCCCAGCGCGCCGGAGTCGTCGTCGGCGACCAGGTGCGCGTCATGACCCGGTCGGCGCCGGTGCCCTACCGCGTGTCCGGCATCGCCACCGCGGCCAGCCTGTCGCGGCAGTCGGCGCTGTTCTTCACGACGACCCAGGCCGCCCGCCTGGCCGATCGGCCCGGCCAGGTGAACGCGATCGGCGTCCTGGCCGAGCCGGGCGTCGCCCCGGACGCATTGGCCGACCGGGTGCGGGCCGCAACGGCCGGGGCGCCGGTCGAGGTGACCAGCGGCGTCGAGCGCAGCACCGTCGAGTTCCTCGACGTCAGCCAGACCCGCACACTGCTGCTCGCGATCGCCGGCTCGTTCGGCGGGTTCGCGCTGATGGTCGCGGTCTTCGTGGTGGCGAGCACCCTGGCGCTCACGATCAACCAGCGGCGGCGCGAGTTCGCATTGCTGCGCGCCGTCGCGGCGACGCCGAAGCAGATCCGCAAGCTCATCGGCGTCGAGACGACGCTCATCGCGCTGGTCGCCGGCGTGCTCGGCAGCGTGCTGGGGCTGGCGGTCGCCTCCGGCATGCGCGACGCGTTCGCCGCGATCGGCGTCATCCCGGCGGACTTCGGCCTGGCGATCGGCCCGCTCCCGCTGGTGGCCGCGGTGCTCCTCGGCCTGGGCGCGGCGCGGCTGGCGGCCTGGACGGCGTCGCGGCGGCCGTCGACGATCAAGCCGGTCGAGGCGCTGGGCGAAGCCGCGGTGGAGCGGCGCGAACTCGGCAAGGTCCGGCTCGTCACGGGCTGGGCGCTGGTGCTGATCGGTCTCGGCGGCGCGGCGGTCCCGCTGTTCGTGCACGGTGAGGCGGGCACGGCGGCGTCGTCGATGGCGACGCTCGTGGCGGTCATCGGGCTGGCGGTCGTGGGTCCGCGGGTGGTCGGGCTGATGGTGCGGGTGCTCGCGCCGGTGCTGTCGCGGGTGTCGCGGATCAGCGGCTACCTGGCCGCGGCGAACAGCCAGGCCAACACGCGCAGGCTGGCGGCGGCGGTGACCCCGCTGATGCTGGCGGTCGCGTTCGCGCTGTCGATGTTCTACAGCCAGACGTCGGCCTCGGCGGCGGCCGAGCAGCAGACGGCGCGGTCCACCACGGCGGACTACGTCCTCACCAGCCCGGCGGGCGGCGTCTCCCCGGAGGTCGCGGAGGCGGTCCGGCGCGTCCCAGGCGTGGCGGCGGCGACCCCGGTGGTGCGCACGCAGGTGATCGTCGCGACGCCCACGGGCGAGGACATGGACGTCCAGCGCCTGCCGGCCCAAGGCCTGCTGGGCGACCAGGCCGGCGCGACCCTCGACCTGGGCATCTCGGCCGGCCGCCTGACGGACCTCACCGGGAACACGGTGGCGCTGAGCGAGTCGGAGGCCAGCTGGCTGGGCAAGAAGATCGGCGACGAAGTCGACTTCTACTACGGCGACGGCGTTCCGGCCGCACTGCGCCTGGTCGCGACCTACACGCACGACCTGGCGTTCGGCGACTTCGTGCTGCCGGCCTCGCTGGCCCGCGCCCACACGAGCGACCAGCTGGACGACTCGGTCCTGGTCCGCCGTTCGCTCACGGCCGACCCGGCCGCGGTGTCCGCCGGCCTGCTCTCGGTCGCCGGCCGCTACCCGGGCCTGGGCTTCGCCTCGACGTCCCCGGAAACCGGCGGCGAACGGCAGGCGCAGTTCTACCTGAACCTGGTGGCGGTCGGGGTGCTGATCGGCTACGTGGCGATTTCGGTGGCCAACACCCTGGTCATGAGCACCGCCCAGCGCGGCCGCGAGTTCGCGCTGATGCGCCTGGTGGGCACGACACGTGGCCAGGTGATCCGGATGATGCGCCTGGAGGCGCTGGCGACGGTCGGGGTCGCGGTGGTCGCCGGGACACTGGTTCCGTTGCTGCCGCTGGCGTTGCTGAACATGGGCCTGCGGGGGACGGTGATCCCGTCCGGCTCGCCGACGGTCTACATCGGAATCATCGCGGGCGCGGTACTGCTGGGCCTGCTGTCGATGGGCCTGGCAACCCGGGTGGCGCTGCGAGCCCGCCCGATCGACGCCATCGGCCTGCGCGAGTAGTCACCGGCAAGTCCGTGAAGGCCTCCTTGAGAGACTCTGAGTCCCTCAAGGAGGCCTTCACGGAACTGGATGCGCAGGGGGTGCCTCGCGGTTCGGTGGCGACCGAAACTTTCGGCTCCGAAAAGCATGTCGAAAGGTTTCGAGAATCGTTGACACTTCGGCGAAATCGGACCAATACTTCCCGCACCGGACCATCCTCAGCGAGGAGGAAGCATGCGCAGGAAGAGTCGCGTCAAGGTGCTTGTCAGCGGGGTCGCCGTCGCGGTGCTCGCGGCGCTCACGCCGGGTGTCGCCCATGCCGACACCGTCATCACGACCAATCGGACCGGGACCAGCAACGGCTACTACTACTCCTTCTGGACCGACGGCGGTGGCTCCGTTTCGATGACGCTCGGCTCCGGTGGCAACTACCGCACCTCCTGGAGCAACACCGGGAACTTCGTCGCCGGCAAGGGGTGGAGCAACGGGAGCCGCCGGAACGTCACCTATTCCGGGAGCTTCAACCCCTCCGGCAACGGTTATCTCGCGCTCTACGGCTGGACGTCGAACCCGCTCGTCGAGTACTACATCGTCGACAACTGGGGCACCTACCGGCCGACCGGGACCTACAAGGGCACCGTCACCAGCGACGGCGGCACCTACGACGTCTACCAGACCACGCGGTACAACGCGCCGTCGGTCGAAGGTACCAAGACCTTCAACCAGTACTGGAGCGTCCGGCAGCAGAAGCGGACCGGGGGCACCATCACCACCGGCAACCACTTCGACGCGTGGGCGCGCTACGGCATGCGCCTCGGCAACTTCAGCTACTACATGATCCTCGCGACCGAGGGTTACCAGAGCAGCGGCAACTCGAACCTGACGGTGGGCTGATCATGCGGAAATCCTTGCTGGCCGCCGTCGCGGTCGTGGCCGCGGCGAGCGCGATCGCCGTCGGAGGGCCGGCCCGAGCGGCCGCCTGTTCCGGTTACGTCGGGCTCACCTTCGACGACGGCCCGTCCAACGCCAACACTCCGGCACTGCTCAACGCGTTGCGGCAGAACGGGTTGCGGGCGACGATGTTCAACGAAGGCCAGTACGCCGCCGCGTACCCGGCCCAGGTGCGGGCGGAGGTGAGTGCCGGGATGTGGGTCGGCAACCACAGCTACACCCACCCGCACCTGATCCAGCAGAGTCAGTCCCAAGTGGACTCGGAGGTCTCCCGGACGCAGCAGGCGATCGCGAACGCGGGCGGCGGCACCCCGCGGCTGTTCCGGCCGCCCTACGGCGAAACCAACACCACCCTCCGGACGGTCGAAGCGAAGTACGGCCTCACCCAGATCATCTGGGACGTCGATTCGCAGGACTGGAACGGCGCGAGCACGGACGCGATCGTCGCGGCCAACGCCCGGCTCCAGAACGGCCAGATCATCCTGATGCACGAGTGGCCGGCCAACACCCGGGCGGCGATCCCGCGCATCGCGCAGGGCCTGGCCGCCCGCGGCCTGTGCGCGGGGATGATCTCCCCGCAGACCGGCCGCGCGGTGGCCCCGGCCTGACCCGGCGGCGCGGCGGTCCGACGCCGCCGCGCCGTCAGTTCACGTACCACTCGACCCGGACGGCCGTCGCCGAAAGGGTCCGCAGTTCCGCGCACACCTCGTGCGTGACGAGCACACCCGTGCGCCGGCAGAGCCGGGGCACTCCGTCGATCTCGCTCGCCGGCGTGTAACCGTGCGGCACGAGGTAGCCGCGCATCACCTCGGTCGCGCGGTCGCCGGTGGCTTCCAAGACACCCCAGCACCCGCCGGACCCACAGGCGACGGTCCGCGCGACCGTCAGCCGCGACGGCCCGGGTGCGACGCCTTCGTCCCCGGGCGGTGCGTCCTTGTGCAGGAAGAGGATGCCGCCGGCCGCCACGAACCCGATGACCACCATGGTCGGCAGCAGTTCGCTCGGTCGCTGCCGCCCGGCGAGCATCCCGACGGCGCAGACGACGGCCGCGAGGGTGGTGTGGAACCAGTAGACCTCGATCGACGCCGGCACCCACGGCCCGGTCAGCTCGAGGGCCCGCGGCACGACGAACCACGCCAGCAGGACCAGGAGCACCAGTCCGACGATCATTCCGGTCCGCGGTGACTTCGCCAGGACGCACCACACGAGGGTGGGGAGAAGGCCGAAGAAGGCCACAACGGGCTGCTCCCACGAGAAAGCGGCGACGCCGATCGCGGCGACGACCAGCGCGACGCGCCACCAGCGCTGACGCGGCCACGACAGCGTGGTCGTCTGATCGGCTACCTCGGCGTCGGGCACCCGGCGATTATCCCGGCAGGAGCGGCAGTCCCTCACCAAGCACCCGCCGCACGGCCGAACGCAGCCAGCAGTGCCCGCCATCCGCGGAATTCCGGGGGTGCCAAGCCATCCCGATCACCACCGGCGGCAACGGCAACGGCACCTCCAGCAGCCGCAACCCCAGCGCGCGAGCCGCCTCCGTCGTCGGGCCGACTCCGCCCGGCACCAGGCAGACCAGGTCCGTCCGCGCCGCCAGCGTCATCGCCGCCAGGTGACTGGGCAGTGCCGCCACCACCCGGCGCCGCAGGCCGGCCTCCGCGAGGGCGGCGTCCGCCGGGCCGGTGAAGCGGCCTCGGCGGCTCACCACCACGTGCGACGCCGCCGCGAAGCGGGCCGGGGTGAGCAGGCCTTCGGTCAGGGGGTGGCCCGCGCGGACTCCGGCCGCCATGCGCAGCGTGACCAGCGGCTCGGTGCGGGTTTCCGGGTCGGCGTGGTCGAGGGCGCCGACCTCCAGGTCGACCTGGCCCTCGCGCAGCGCCGGGCCGCCCTCCAGCTCCTCGGCGCGGAACCGCACCGACACCCCGGGCGCTTCCGTCGCCGCGAGGTCCAGCAGCCCCGGGGCCAGGGCCGCGGCGATGAGGTCGGCCGCCTGGAGGGTGAACGTCCGTTGCAGCGTGAGCGGGTCGACGTCCGCGCCGGGGGAGAGCAGTGCTCCGCAGCGGCGCACGACCGCCGCGACCTCGTCGCGCATCGCCTCCGCGCGGGGTGTGGGCACCATCGCCTGCCCGGCGCGCACCAGCAGCGGGTCGCCCAGCAGCCGCCGCAGCCGGGCGAGGGTGCGGCTCATCGCCGCCGGGGACGTGCGCAGCCGCTCCGCCGCGCGCGTGACGCTGTGTTCGGCCAGCAACGCGTCCAGCGCCACCAGCAGGTTCGCGTCGATGTTCACCAGCACCGTTCCGATCTGAGCAACTATCCCGTGCCGACATTCCCATTGTGGCAATACCGCCGCGCGACGCAAGGTGGGACCAGAACGAACGAAGGAGATCCGATGTCCACTTACCCCCGCCCCGGCGACCGGCTCGCGGTCGTCAGCCAGAGCGGCCCCACCGTCACCCTGTTCGACGCCGTCACCCACGAGGCCGGCGCCGTCCTGACCGTGCCGGCCGAGCCGCACGAGCTGTGTTTCGACGCCGAACACCGGCTGCTCTACTGCACCAGCGCCTACGTCCGCGGCTACTACGGCGCCCACGACGGCCACAACCACCTGCTCACCGTCATCGACCCGGACGCCGGCGAGATCGTCGAGGTGCTCGACCTGTCACCCGAGCACGGGCCGCACGGCCTGGCCCTCGACCCGGCCCGGCGGCTGCTCTACGTCAGCGTCGAGGCCGGTCCGGCCGGCCCCGGCGGGGTCGTCGTCCTGGACACGACCACGCGCCGCGTGCTGCGCCGCATCGACACCCTCGCGCCCGGCCCGCACTGGTTCGTCATCGACCCGGAAGGCGTGCGCGGGTACGCGGCGAACAAGGAAGCGCCGTACGTCACCGTCGTCGAACTGGCCACCGGTGAGCTGCTCGACAAGATCGCCGTGGCCGGCAGCGAGGGCATCGCGGTCAGCCCGGACGGCGCGACCGTCGCGGTGGCCGTGCGGGACGCCGAGCCCGGCGTGGCGCTGATCGACACCCGCAGCGGCACGATCGTGCGGACCCTGCCCGCCGCCCACGCCGTCATCCCGGTGCACTGGACGGCCACCGGCCTGCTGCTGGCCGGCGAGCAGCACCGCCCGGACGGCCGCCTGTCCGTCTGGAAGGGAGCGTCGCCCGAGGCGCTGGAGCTGGTCGGGACGGCGGAGGTCGGCACGATGCCGCTGACGCTGACGTCGTCCCCCGACGGCGACCGCGCGTACGTCTCGGCGGTGGTCGGGTCCACGGTCACCGTGGTCGACCTGGCGGATCCCGCGGCGCCCACCGTCGTCGGCACGCTCGCCGTGCCGCGCGCCGGCGAGCCGGGCGCGCACGGCCTCGCCTACATCCCGGCCGGCTGAGGGCTGGAACCGGCGGGGCGCATGAGGCAGGGTGGGCGGAACGAGGAGGCGACGATGCCCGATGAGACGTTCACCCTGCCCGGAAGCGTGACCGCGTACCGCTGGGACCCGGCGGGGCCGCCGGTCGCCGTGCTGCAGCTGACCCACGGCATGGGGGAGCACGTGCTCCGCTACGACCGGGTCGCCCGCGCGTTCACCGATCGCGGGTTCGCCGTCTACGGCCAGGACCACCGCGGCCACGGCGCGTCCATCCGGGACACGCCCGGCGACCTCGGCCCGGACGGCTGGCCGGCGCTGGTCGCCGACATCGGCGTGCTCACCGCACACGTCCGCGCGGAGCGGCCCGGCCTGCCGGTCGTCCTGCTGGCGCACAGCATGGGCTCGTTCGCGGCCCAGCAGTACCTGCTCGAGAACTCCGCGGCCGTCGACGCGGCCGTCCTCACCGGCACGGCCGCGCTCGACGTCCTGGAGCCGGCGCTGGACCTCGACCGGCCGCTGGACCTGGCGGTGTTCAACGCGCCGTTCCAGCCGCCGCGCACGGACTACGACTGGCTCAGCCGCGACGAGTCCGAAGTGGACGCCTACGTCGCGGACCCGTTGTGCGGCTTCGGGATCGACCCGGAGAACACGAGGGCGATGTTCGCCGGCGCCCGCCGGCTGGCGGATCCCGCCGCGGTGGGCGCGATGCGCCCGGACCTGCCGATGTACCTGGCCGTCGGCGAGCAGGACCCGGTCAACGGCAACCTCGCGCTGTTCGACGTCCTCGTGCGGCGCTACCGCGAAGCGGGCATCAAGGACCTGACGACCCGGGTGTACCCGGGCGCCCGGCACGAGATCCTCAACGAGACGAACCGCGCCGAGGTCGTCGCGGAACTCCTGGCGTGGACCGAAAAGGTGCTCTAGAGCCAGTCGTGTTCGCGGGCGTACCGGGCCGCTTCGTGGCGGGTACGGGTCTGGGTCTTCTGCATCGCGTTCGACAGGTAGTTCCGGACCGTGCCCTCCGCGAGGTGGAGCCGGCCCGCGATGTCGGCGACCGAAAACCCTTCGCGGGTCGCGCGCAGGACGTCGATTTCGCGGTCGGTCAGCGGGCAGTCGTCGACGACGGCGAGCGCGGAGACGTCCGGGTCGATCCAGCGTTTGCCCTCGTGCAGGGTCTTGATCACCGACGTGATGTGCGCCGGTTCCGCCGACTTGCTGACGAACCCCTGGACGCCGAGTTTCAGGGCCTTGCGCAGCACGCCGGGCCGGGCGTGCCGGGTCAGCATGAGGATCACCTGGTCCGGCCGGGCGCGGCGGATTTCGGCGACGGCGCCGAGTCCGTCCACATTGGGCATCTCCAGGTCGATCACGAGCACGTCCGGCTGGTGCTCCAAGGTGGCCTTCACGGCTTCTTCGCCGTCCTCCGCTTCGGCGAGCACGGTGATCTCGCCTTCGAGAGGCAGCAACGCCGCCAGCGCCTTGCGCAGCAACGCCTCGTCGTCGGCGAGTACCACGGTCGTCATCGGACGTCCTCCCGTCGCGGGAAGGCGGCCGCGGTCAGGAACCGGCCGTCCTGCTGCTCCACCTTCAGTTCGCCTCCGTCGTCCGCCAGCCGCTGCCGGAGGGTGGAAAGCCCGTTGAGCTCGGGCAGCCCGCCCTCCTGCGCGCCGTCGTTGACGATGCTGATCCCGGACTCCGTGAGCGTGATCCGCACCTGCTCGGCCTGGGCGTGGCGCAGGATGTTCGTCGTCGTCTCGCGCAGGACCTGGCCGAGCAGCTCGCCCGCGCGCGCGTCGACCTCGGCCTCGCGGTCGACGCGCACGTGGATGCCCGCGGCCTCGAAGAGGTTCTTCGCGTTCTCCAGCTCCGCGGACAGGTTCAGCCGCCGCTGGGCGTAGGCGAGCTCCTTGGTCTGGACGATGGTGTCGCCGACCAGGGTGTGCACTTCCCGCAGCTCCTGCCGTGCGCGGTCGACGTCGCCGCCCAGCAGCTTCTCGGCCAGCGCGACCTTCAGCTTCACGACGTGCAGCGTGTGGCCCTGGATGTCGTGCAGGTCGCTGGCGAACCGCATGCGTTCGCGGATGACGGCCAGCTCCGCCTCGCGGTCGCGGGACTGTTCCAGCTCCGCCACCAGGTCGTACAACCGCTGGCTGACGAACGTGAACGCGGTCGACACCACGACGGAGACGGCCGGGATGACGACGTACTGCAGCAGCCGCCCGACGCCGTAGTCGTGAAAGAACAGCGGGTTCGACGCGCCCAGCGCGGCGACCAGCACGGCCAGCCCCAGCAGGGCCGCGATGCGGTGCCGGGGCAGCGGCGGGATGGTGAACGAGCCGACGACGCACAGGCCGTAGAACGAGGAGGAGTCGTCGTTCAGGGCGCCGGCGAGCCAGACCGCCGCCGTGATGGCCACGCAGGGACGCGCGACGCGGATGAAGTCGCCCGCGGTCCAGCGCTCCGCCGTCGCCAGCGCGGCGATCAGGCCGACGACCTGCAGGACGACGTGCCACCAGGTGCGCGCGGTGAGCACCACCAGCAGCACGCCGACGACGGCGAGCGGCGGCACCGTCGTGATGAGGTTGAGCCGGCGCAGCCGTTCCTGCACCGCCCCGCCGGTCCAGGTCGCCCGGCGTGCGAGCGTGGTCACCTCCATGTCCCCGAGCGTAACGGCCACGGCGGGCCCCACCAGTGACACCACGTCATGTCCTCGGGTGACGTGGCCACACTGCCGGGCGGGCGCGCACCGCGCTGGAATCGGAGCATGTCCACGACACCAGTCATCGACGTCGACCACCTGAACCTCACCTACGGCGGCTTCCACGCCGTCCGGGACCTCTCGTTCCAGGTCGAACGCGGGGAGCTGTACGCGCTGCTCGGCACGAACGGCGCCGGCAAGACCTCGACCCTCGAGACCGTCGAGGGCCACCGCGCGCCCAGCTCGGGCGCCGTGCGGGTGTTCGGGAAGAGCCCGCGCGACCGCGCAGCGGTGCGCCCGCGGATGGGGATCATGCTGCAGGAGAGCGGCTTCTCCCCGGACCTGACCGTGCGCGAGTCCGTCCGGCTGATCGGCGGCCTCACCGAGCGGACCGACAACGTCGAGCGCGTGCTCGGCATCGTCGACCTCACGCGCAAAGCGGGTACGAAGGTGTCCCAGCTCTCCGGCGGCGAGAAGCGGCGGCTGGACTTCGCCACCGCCGTCTACGGGACGCCCGAGCTGATCTTCCTCGACGAGCCCACCACGGGCCTGGACATCCAGTCCCGCGACGCGCTCTGGGACGCCGTCGACCGGCTGCGCGAGGACGGCTCGACCATCGTGCTCACCACGCACTACCTCGAAGAGGCCCAGCAGCGCGCCGACCGCATCGGGCTGATGCACGAGGGCACCTTCCACCGCGAGGGTACCGTCGCCGAGCTGACGCGGACCCTGCCCTCGACCATCCACTTCGCCCTCCCGCCGCACGCGCCGGCGCCGCCGCTGCAGGCCACCCGCGAGCCGGACGGCCGGTTCCTCATCGAGACGTTCGGGCTGCAGAAGGACCTCCACACGGTGCTCGCCTGGGCGCAGGACCACGCCGTGGAACTGCGCGGGCTCGAAGCCGGCCCGACCCGCCTCGACGACGTCTTCCGCGCGATCAGCAACTCCTGAGAAAGGGCCCTTCCCATGCTTTCCATCGCTCGCGGCGAGCTGATCCAGATCTTCCGCAACCGGCTGGTGCTGGTCACCGCCCTGCTCCTGCCGGTCGCGTTCAGCGCGTTCCTCATCAACCAGCACGAACTGTTCACCCAGGCGGGCAGCCTCGGCTACATCGCGGCCCTGGCACTGTTCTTCGTCGTGGGCATCGGGCTGTACACCACGTCGGTGACCACCCTGGCCTCCCGCCGCCAGAACCTGTTCCTCAAACGCCTGCGCTCCACCGCGGCGGGTGACACCGGCATCCTCGCGGGGTTGCTGCTGCCGATCACCGTGCTCACGCTGGTCCAGATCGCCGTGATCCTGAGCGTGCTCGCGGCGGTCACCGGCAAGCCCGCCGACCCGCTCCTGCTGGTGGTGGCGGTCGTCTCGACGGTGGTCATGATGCTCGCGCTGGGCCTGGCCACGGCCGGCCTGACGAACTCCCCGGAACACGCCCAGGTCACCACGCTGCCGATCAGCGTCGGCGTCATCGCGGTGGCCGGCTGGGTCGGCGCCACCGGCACGGAGAAGCTCACGCTGCTCAAGCGCCTGCTGCCCGGCGGCTCGGCCACCGAGCTGATCCTCAACGCCTGGAACGGCGGCGTCGCCCTGGGCGACTCCCTGATCCTGCTCGCGCCGACGCTGGCCTGGGTGGTCGTCGCGGTCGCGCTGGCCACCCGCCTCTTCCGCTGGGAGCCGCGCCGCTGACGCCGTGCGCGTACACGGTGGACCGACTCGCCGGGGCCGGCTTCGCTTTCTCGCGGGGAGGGGCGGACCGGGCCCCGGCATTCCCGGCCGGTGCCGCCGTGGCGACGTCCGTGGCGGCACCGGCCTTTCGTGACAGCGTCCTCGCTGGGCCCGGTGGACCACGGCGATCCGGGCCGGTGGCCGTCGATCGGCTCCTCGACGACCGGGTCCGGCGCGTGGTGGCCGCGTACGTCGTCGAAACGGCGGCCCGGGCTCGCAAGCGGTTGCCGGCCGCGGACCTGCCGTGCGTGCCGGGCCACCGGCGTTGCCGTCGCTCGGGAGTTCCGCGGCGGGCCTGGAGTCCTATGAGGACACTCGCGGGAAGCCCCGCACGGCGACCGCCCGCCGGCCGGCGCCGCGCTCCGGGCGCGAGCGGCCGAACGTCCGCGCCGGGCGGACGCCTGATCCCGCGGCTCGTCGGAAGCCGCGCAGCGAACTCGGTTCGCCACTGTTCGTGACGCCGGCCGGCGGGAAGATCTTGCCGGCCCACCGGTCGCCTGGCCCTTCGTGGCAAAATCGGCGAAGTGCAGATCGGGATGCTGGGACCGTTCGAGGTGCGCACGGACGACGGCGGCACCGCCGAGGTGCCGGGCGCCCGGTTGCGTGGGCTGGTGATCGCCCTCGCACTCGAACCGGGGCACGTCGTCCCGAAGGCCGCGCTCGTCGACTGGATCTGGGGTGAGCACCCGCCCGCGGAAGCGGCGAACGCCTTGCAACGCTTGGTTTCCCGGCTGCGGAAAGCGCTGCCGGAAGGCTCGGTCGAGGGCCAGCCGGACGGCTACCGGCTGAACGTGGCCCCGGACGACGTCGACGCCGTGAAGTTCGAACGGCTGGTGGGCCGGGCCCGCACGGAGGGGGATCCGCGGCTGCTGCGCGAGGCCGTCGCGCTGTGGCGGGGCGCGGCCATGCAGGACGTCGGCCTGCAGGAGAGCGAAGCGTTCGACGCGGCCGTCACCCGGCTCGAGGCGTTGCGCCTGACCGCCGTCGAGGACCGGTTCGACGCCGAGATCGGGGCCGGCCGCGGTGCCGGCCTCGTCGCGGAACTGACCGATCTCGTGGCCGCGCACCCGGTGCGCGAACGGCTCGTCGCCGCGCTGATGCGGGCCCTGGCCGCGGCCGGTCGTGACACCGAGGCACTGCTCGTTTACCAGCGTGCGCGGGAAGCCCTGGCCGACGCGCTGGGGGTCGACCCGTCACCGGAGCTGGCCGCCGTGCACGTCGCGCTGCTGCGCGGCGAGCTGGCCCGGCGGGAGGAGCCCCGGCAGACCAACCTGCGCGCCGAGCTGACCAGCTTCGTCGGCAAGGACGACGACGTGGCCACGGTCCGGGAGCTCGTCGCCGGGCACCGGCTCGTCACGCTGATCGGGCCGGGGGGTTCGGGGAAGACCCGGCTGGCCACCGAAACCGCGCGCACGCTGCTCGGCGACCTGCCGGACGGCGCCTGGGTGGTGGAGCTCGCGGCCCTCGGCGCGGGCGGCGACGTCGCGCAGGCGACGCTGTCGGCGCTCCGGCTGCGCGACGCGCTGCTCGCCGAGGCGAGCGACGCGGAGGCGACGGACCGGGTCGTCGCCGCCGTCCGCGAGCGGGATGTGCTGCTGGTCCTGGACAACTGCGAGCACGTGATCGAGTCGGCCGCGGCGTTCGCCCACCGCGTCCTGGGCGAGTGCCGGCGGCTGCGGATCCTCGCGACGAGCCGGGAACCCCTCGGCATCACCGGCGAGGCCCTCTGGCAGGTGGTGCCGCTGGTCCTGCCCGCGGCCGGCGCCGGACCCGGCGCGATCGAGGCCGCGCCGGCCGTCCGGCTGTTGCGGGACCGGGCCGGCGCGGTGCGCACCGACCTCGGGGGCGACGCCGGCACGTCGTCGACGCTGGCGCGCATCTGCCGGGCGCTGGACGGGATGCCGCTGGCCATCGAACTCGCCGCGGCCCGGCTGCGGACGATGTCGCCCGACCAGCTCGCCCACCGGCTCGACGACCGGTTCCGCCTGCTGACCGGCGGCAGCCGCACCGCGCTGCCGCGGCACCGGACGCTGCGCGCGGTGGTCGACTGGAGCTGGGAGCTGCTGACCGACGCCGAACGGACGGTCCTGCGCCGGCTCGCGGTGTTCTCGGGTGGCGCGAGCCTGGAAGCGGCCGAGCGGGTCTGCGCCGGCGACGCCGTCGAAGCGTGGCAGGTCCTGGAGCTGCTGACCGCGTTGACGGAAAAGTCGCTGGTGGTCACCGGAAGCGACGAGGCGCCGCGCTACCGGATGCTCGGCACGATCAAGGAGTACGCCGGGGAGCGGCTCGCCGAGGCGGGGGAGTCGGAGCGGGCCCGCCACGCGCACCTCGCGTACTTCACCGAACTCGCCGAAACCGCGGAGCCGCACCTTCGCCGCGTGGAGCAGCTGGACTGGCTCGCCACCCTCGGGGCCGAGCACGACAACATCGGCGCCGCGATGCGCGGCGCGCTCGCGGCCGGCGAGGCCCAGGGCGCGATGCGGCTCGCGGCGGGCGCCGCCTGGTACTGGTGGCTCGGCGGGCACAAGCTCGAGAGCAACGAGCTGATCATGGCGGCCACCGCGCTGCCCGGCGAGGTGACCGACGACGTCCGCGCCATGGTGTACGGCTACGCCACGATGTTCCTGAGCTCCGGGCGGGGCGGCAACCAGTATCGGGCGGCGGAGTGGATCCACCGGGCGTACGACTTCACCCTGCGCGGCCGGAGCCGGCATCCGCTGTTCGGGGTCATCGCCGCGCTGGAACGTCTCGTGCGGGCGCCGGAAGCGCCCCTGGCCGCGTGGGAACCCCTGCTCGCCGACGAGGATCCGTGGGTCCGCGCGCTCGCCCGGCTGCACCTGGGCAAGATGCGGATCGAGCTCGGCCGGGAGGGGCGGGACGCGGACGTCTACCTCGAGCAGGCCCTCGCCGAGTTCCGCGCGCTCGGTGAGCGGTGGGGGATTTCCTTCGCCCTGATGGAAGTGGCGAACCGCATCGCCACCCGCGGCGAGTTCGTCCGCGCGTGCGAACACTACGAAGACGCGATCGCCGTCGTCACCGAAGTCGGCGCGCTCGACGACGTCGTGCCGATGCGGTCGCGGCAAGCCCAGCTGTACTGGCTGTCGGGTGACGCGGAGGCGAGCGCGGCGGCCATGGCGGAAGCGCAGCGGCACGCGGAACGCGTCGCCTGGCCGAGCGCGCTGGCCGAGCTGGCGCTGGCGAAGTCGGAGCTCGCGCGCTGGAGCGGCGACGCCGGACAGGCCCGCCGGCAGCTCGACGCCGGGACGGCGTTGCTGGGGGACGCGGCCGAGCTGCCCGGCGTCCGCGCGATGACGCAGGACCTGCTCGGCTACCTGGCGGAGGATCTCGGCGCGGCCCGCGAACACCGGGCCGCGGCGCTGCGGGCGGCGTCCGAGGCGGGACACCCGCCCACGATCGCCCAGGCGCTGGTCGGGTTGGCGGACCTGGCGCTGCGCGAAGACCGTCCCGAGCAGGCCGCCCGGCTGCTGGCGGCGAGCGCGGGGGTGCGCGGCCTGCCCGATCGGTCCTGTCCGGACGTGGCCCGGATCGAGCAGGCCGCGCGGGAACGCCTCGGCGGCGAGGGGTACGCCGAGGCGGCGCGCGAGGGCGCGGAGACGGCGTGGAGCGAGCTGGTCACGCCCGTTTCTTGAACGTGGCCCGCGCCCACAGGTACCCGGCGACGGCGATCCCGGCGCACCACGCCAGGGCCGGGATCACGTCGCCCGCGGCCGGGGCGCCATTGAGCAGCCCGCGCAGGGTTTCGATGATCGGCGTGAACGGCTGGTACTGCGCGAACTGCCGCAGGCCCGGCCCCATCTTCTCGGCCGGGACGATCGCGCTGCTGAAGAACGGCAGCATGACCAGCGGCACGGTGGCCAGGCCCGCCGTCTCCGGGGATTTCGCCGCCAGTCCCAGCGCGACGGTGAACCAGCCGGCCGCGACCCCGAGCAGCACGACGATCCCGAGCACCCCGAGCCAGTCGAGCAGGCTCGCCGACGTGCTGAACCCCAGCAGGAACGCCACCCCGACGAGCGCCGCGATGGCGACCAGGTTGGTCAGCAGGCTGGCGACGACGTGCCCGGTCAGCACCGCGCCCCGGGAGACGTCCATGACCTTGAACCGGTTGATGATGCCCTTCGTCATGTCGGAGTTCACCGACGTGGCGGTGGCTCCCAGGCCGTAGCAGACGGCCAGCAGCATCAGCCCCGGCGTCGCGTAGTCCACGTAGTCGACCCCGACGCTGAACGCGTCGCCGAGCATGTAGACGAACATCAGCATGATCACGATCGGCATCAGGACCGCGTTGAACACCGACGTCGGGTTCCGGGCGATGTGCTTGAAGTTGCGGCGCACCATGACCTGGGTGCTCATTCCGGGCTCACCTTCGTGTTGTGGCCCGTCAGGGCGAGGAAGACGTCGTCGAGGTCCGGGGTGTGGATGGAGAAGTCCGCGGCGCCGACCGAGTACTCGTCGAGCCGGTCGAGCAGGGCCCGCAGCGACTTCGTCCCGCCGTCACTGGGCACGCGCAGGGCCAGGGTCTCGTCGTCCCGGGTGGCGCCGGGGAAGATCCGCGCGGCGGCGCCGAGTTCGGCGGTGGTGGTGAACCGGAGCCGGACGTGCGTGCCGGGGAGCCGGCGCTTGAGCTCGTCCGGCGTGCCCTGGGCGACGAGCTCGCCCTGGTCCAGCACCGCGATCCGGTCGGCGAGCTGATCGGCTTCCTCGAGGTACTGGGTGGTGAGGAAGATGGTGACGCCGTCGTCGACCAGCTCGCGGATGATCGTCCACATCGTCCGGCGGCTGCGCGGGTCCAGGCCCGTCGTCGGCTCGTCCAGGAAGATGATCCGCGGGCCGCCGACGAGCGTCATCGCCAGGTCCAGTTTCCGGCGCATGCCCCCGGAGTACGTCGACGCGAGCTTGCCCGCCGGCTCCGCCAGGTCGAACCGGTCCAGCAGCTCCGGGACGATCCGGTCGTCCGCGCGCTTCAGGTCCACCATCAGCTGCAGGTTCTCCCGGCCCGTCAGCAGCTCGTCCACGGCCGCGAACTGGCCGGTGACGCCGATCTGCGCGCGCACCGCCTTCGCCTCGGTCCCGACGTCGTGCCCGCCGACGCGGACCGTCCCGCCGTCGGCCTTCATCAGCGTGGTCAGCACGTTCACCGTGGTGGTCTTGCCCGCGCCGTTCGGGCCGAGCAGGGAGAAGACCGTGCCTTCGGGGACCTCGAAGCCGACGCCGCCGAGCACGACCTTGTCCTTGAACGCCTTGTACAGCCCGGAAACCTCGATCGCCGTCACCGGTCCACCGCCGTCCAGGTGACGGGCAGCTCGTGGACGCCGTAGATGTTCATGTCGGTCCGGAGCTTCACGTCGCCGGCGGGGACGGCGAGTTCCAGCGTCGGGAAACGCCGCAGCAGCGCCTCGAACCCGGCGCGCATCTCGATCCGGGCCAGCTGCTGGCCGAGGCACTGGTGGACGCCGTGGCCGAAGGACAGGTGCCCGCGGGCCGTGCGGTGGACGTCCAGGGTGTCGGGGTGCTCGAACCGCTTCGGGTCGCGGTTGGCCGCCAGCAGCGAGATGACGACAGTCGCCCCCTCGGGGATGGTCTCCCCGCCGAGCTCGAGGTCCTCGGTGGCGTAGCGGAAGAAGATGTCGGCGACGGACAGGTAGCGCAGCAGCTCCTCGACGGCCCCGGGCAGCAGCTCCGGGTCGGCGGCCAGGGCCGCACGCTGCCCGGGGTGCTCCAGCAGCGCGAACGTGCCCAGCGACAGCATGTTGGCGGTGGTCTCGTGGCCGGCGAGCAGCAGCAGGAAGGCGACGCCGGTCAGCTCCTCGACGGTGAGGTCGTCCTGGGCGGCCAGATCGGACAGGATGTCGTCGCCGGGGTCGGCCCGTTTGCGCGTGACCAGTTCGGCGAGGTAGGTGTTGAGCGCGATGTAGGCGCCCATCTTCTGCTCGAACGGCTGCTCCTTGACCATGAACTGGGCGGAGTTCGCCTGGAAGTCCGCGCGGTCGGTGTAGGGGACGCCGAGCAGTTCGCAGATCACCAGCGACGGCACCGGCAGCGCGAACTCCCGGACGAGGTCGATCGGCGGCGTCAGCTTCGCCATCTCGTCCAGCTGCCGCTCGACGACGTCGACGATGTGCCCTTCGAGCTGCTTCATCCGCTTGACGGTGAAGGCCCCGGTCAGCCTTTTCCGCAGCCGGCTGTGGTCGGGTGGGTCCATCGCGATGAACACCCCGGGCAGCTGCGGCGAGGGCTCGGTGACGACCGGCATCCCGGGAGTCTCGTACGGCACGTGCAGGACACCGATGTCCTGCCGCGAGCTGAAGCGCGTATCGGCCATGACCTGGCGGACGGCGTCATAACCGGTGACGAGCCAGCCTTCGTGGCCGTCGGGGAAGAGCAGCGGGCTGACGGGCCGGGTCTCCCGCAGCCGGGTGATGTCGCGGGGCGGGTCGAACGGGCCGGCGTCGCGTTCCATGGGCAGGCCTGGGGTCCGGGTCATCGAAGTGCCTTTCGTGGCGGGCTGGTGAAGCCACGATCACGGGCCGCCCTGACACGCACCTGACACA
This sequence comes from Amycolatopsis sp. NBC_00355, assembly GCF_036104975.1. Lineage (GTDB taxonomy): Bacteria > Actinomycetota > Actinomycetes > Mycobacteriales > Pseudonocardiaceae > Amycolatopsis. The sequence goes on from NZ_CP107982.1 coordinate 8,262,051, forward strand.
GCCCTGACACCACCGCGTCAGCCGGCCGGAACCGCCCCGACCAGCACGGCGACCGTCACCGCTGTGTGCCGCCGCGCGAGCCGGTCAGTCCTGCGGGGTGAGCAGGACGATCGGGATCACGCGGTCGGTCTTCCGCGCGTATTCGTCGTACAGCGGGAAGATGCGCGCCATCCGGTCCCACAGGGGCGGGCGCTCGGCCGCGGGCACGACCCGGGCGCGGGCGGTGAACCGGCGGGTGCCGACCTGCACCCCGACGCTCGGGTCCGCTTCGAGGTTCTTGAACCACGCCGGATCCTCGTCGGCGCCGGCCTTGGAGGCGACGACGACGAAGTCGTCCCCCGCGGTGCCGTAGATCAGGCAGGTGCGGCGCGGTTCGCCGGTCTTGCGGCCGGTCGTGGCGAGGATGAGCGTGTACACGCCGTTCGACTCGTGGCCCTCGGTGCCGCCCGAGGCCAGGTACGTGCGGGTCTGCTCGGCGACCCAGTCCCACGAAGAGTCGGTGGCGCGGTCGAGGTCGTCGGCGACAGCCATGACGGACGGTCCTTTCCGGAGCGGGAGTCTGGTGTGGACGGTACGGCGCGCCGGCCTACGTCAGCTCCTCGACCAGCCCGATGATGACGCCCGCCGGCCCGCGGACGTAGCCGTAGCGGCAGTAGTCCTCGTACCGCGCGACCTCGCCGACGAGTTCGGCGCCGTGGGGGCGCAGGCGGGCGAGGACGTCGTCGAGCGCGTCCACCACGAACGTGAAGCGGGGGATGCCCGGGACGTTCACCGGCGCCCGCGGCGCGGGACTGGTGGTGACCGGCGAACGGAACGCCGACACCTCGACCCGGCTGTGGCCGTCCGGGGTCCGCAGGAAGGCGATGTCCGCGCGGACGCCGTCCAGCCCGATCAGCTGATCGGCCCACTTGCCTTCGACGGTGGTCTCGCCTTCCAGCTCCAGGCCCAGTTCGACGAAGAACGCGACAGCGGCCGCGAGATCCTCGACGACGACGCCGACGTGGTCCATCCGGTGGATCGTCATGATTCCCCTCCCGGGTCACGCGGCCCTCGTGGCCGCTCGTACCCCTGGGACGGAGCCGGTGAGGCGTTCTCGACACGGCTTTCTGTGACCGTCGTCACGGTCGATGGAAGCCGGCCGGGGTGCCCGGTGTGGCCGCCCGGAGCCGTCAACCCAGCGTGGCCGCCTTGCGCAGCAGTACCGAGCGTTCGCGCTGGTTGGCGCACAGCCGGGCGGCCAGCTCCAGTTCGGCGCGCGCCTCCGGGCGCCGGCCGAGCCGGGCCAGCAGCTCACCGCGCACGGTCGGGACCAGGTGCGAACCCGGGAGCCGGTCCGTGGCGACCAGCTCGTCGACGATGGCCAGGGCCGGCTCCGGACCCGAGGCCATCGCCACGGCGACGGCCCGGTTGAGCTCGACCACCGGCGAGGGCGCGACCCGGCCCAGCGCCTCGTAGAGCACCACGATCCGGTCCCAGTCGGTCGCCTCGACCGAGGACGCCGACGCGTGGGTGGCGGCGATCGCGGCCTGCAGGCCGTAGGGGCCGAGGCCGCGAGCCGACGCCTTGGCCAGCGCGGCCAGCCCGCGGGTGATCGCCGAGAAGTCCCACCGCCGCCGGTCCTGGTCTTCGAGCAGGACCGGCGCACCGTCCGGGCCGGTCCGGGCCGGGAAGCGCGCGGCGGTCAGCTCGCACAACGCGAGCAGGCCGTGCACCTCCGGCTCGTCCGGCAGCACCGCGGCCAGCTTGCGGGCCAGCCGGATCGCCTCGTACGCGACGTCGGGGCGCACCAGCCGGTCACCCGAGGTCGCCGTCGACCCCTCGGTGAAGATCACGTAGAGGACGCTGAGCACGCCGCCCAGCCGCTCCCGGCGCTCGGTGGCGGTCGGCACCTCGAACGGCACACCGGCCGCCGCGATCGTCTTCTTGCCCCGGGTGATCCGGGCCTGCACGGTCGGCACGGAGACGAGGAACGCGCGGGCGATCTCCTCGGTGGACAGGCCGCCGACCACCCGCAGGGTCAGCGCCACCCGGGACTCGGGGGAGAGCACCGGGTGGCAGCTGATGAACATCAGCGCGAGGACGTCGTCGTCGATCCGGTCGGGGTCGGCTTCTTCGGCGTCGATCCGGTCGTCGTCCGCCAGCAGGGCGTAGCGGTCCCGGAGAGCCGCCCGGCGGCGGATCGCGTCGATCGCCCGCCGCCGGGCCGTGGTCATCAGCCAGCCGGCCGGATCGGCCGGAGCGGCGCGCGGCCACGACACCAGCGCCTCGGCCACCGCCTCCTGGGCCGCGTCCTCGGCCAGCCCGAAATCGCCGGTGAACCGGGTCAGCGCGGCGACGATCCGCGCCGACTCGATCCGCCAGACGGCTTCGACGTCGGCCGTCCCCATCAGCGCCGGCCGGTGCTCTCGGCGGACGTCCCGCTTTCCGCCGGGACCTCGTCCTCGCCGGGCACCCGCCGCACCTCGACCTTGGCCCCGGGCGCCGCCGGGACCCGCTTGGCCCACTCGACCGCCTCTTCCTTCGAGGCGACGTCGATCAGGAAGAACCCCCCGAAGAGCTCCTTGGTCTCCCCGTACGGCCCGTCGGTGACCACTGGCGTCTCGCCGCCGAAGTCGACCACGACGCCCTTGCCCGGATCGTCCAGCCCTTCGGCCGCGACGTAGACGCCGGCCTTGAACAGGTCCTCGATGAACCGGCGGCTGGTGACCATCATCTCGTCGATGTCGGCCATCATGGCCGCGTTCGACTCGTCGGTGCCCCGCATGATCAGCATGTACTTCGACATCGGCTTCTCCTTGTCCGGCGGGCCGCCTCCCGGCCTTCGCACCCCCTGGTCGAGCGAGCGGCGCGCGGATCGACACGGCCCCGGAAGATTCTTTCGCCGCACTCCGGCGGCCGGCGCGGACACCCCTGCTGACCAGCGAGCTTACCGGCGGCCGGGTGCCCGAAAATTCTTCGGAGAAAATCTCGGCGGCGGTGTCGGATCGGGACGGCGGTGTTCGTAGCAGGGGTGAGGCCGCCCGCACCGGGCCGGCGCCGAGGCGAAGGAACCGCGATCATGAAGCTGACGACCATCACCCAGGTCACCCTCGACGGAGTCACTCAGGGAAACGGCGGCGCGTCGGAGGAGGACCGCCGGAACGGGTTCGAGCGCGGCGGCTGGGCCAAGGGCGCGGGTGACGACGAGACCAGGGCGTTCATCACGCGGACCTACCAGCGTGCCGGCGCGTACCTGTTCGGCCGGCGGACCTACGAACTGTTCGCCGGGTCCTGGGGAGCGATCGACCGGATGCGCTCGCACCCCGTCGGCGTGGCGTTGAACGCGGCCCCCAAGTACGTCGCCTCGACGACGCTCACCGCGCCGGGCTGGGCGGACACGACCGTCCTGTCCGGCGACCTCGAGGCCGCGGTCGCGGATCTGAAGGCCCGGCCGGGCGGTGAGCTGCAGGTGCACGGCAGCGGCACCCTGACCCGGTGGCTGCTGGAGCGCGGTCTGGTCGACGAGATGATCCTGCTCGTGGTCCCGGTCGTGCTCGGCCAGGGCGCGCGGTTGTTCCCGGACGCCGGTCCGGACCTCGCGCTCGACCTCGTCGAGTCGCGAGCCGACTCGAAGGGCGTGACGATCCAGGTCTACCGGCCGGCCGGGCGCCCGCAGTACGCGATGGCCTGAAGCACACCCACCGTCTCGACCCGCAGGAGAGGATCTTCGGATGCAGTACCTGGTTTCCGTCATCGACGACAAGGACGACCCCGGCAGCACGGACCGGCAGCCGGCCATCAGCGAGTTCAACGAACGGCTGATCGCCGAGGGCTACTGGGTTTTCGCGGGCGGGCTCGCGGACACCGGCACGGCCACGGTCATCGACAACCGGGGCGGGCAGGCGGTGGTCACCGACGGCCCCTTCGTCGAGTCCAAGGAGTACCTCGCCGGCGTCTGGGTCTGGGAGGCCCCCGACCTGGACGTGGCGCTCAAGCTCGCCACCGAGGCGTCGAAGGTCTGCGACCGGAAGATCGAGGTGCGGCCGTTCCGATGACGGGCACCGACGACGACGTCGACGACGCGGTCACCCGGGTGCACCGCGAGGAGTGGGCCCGGGTGGTCGCCGCGCTGACCCGGCGGTTCGGTGACCTCGACGTCGCCGAGGAGGCGGCCGCGGAGGCGTTCGCGACCGCGGTCGAGCGGTGGCCGGCCGACGGCGTGCCGCCCAACCCCGGCGCCTGGCTGACCACCACCGCCACCCGCAAGGCCATCGACCGGATCCGGCGCGAGAACAAGCGCGACGACAAGCACGGGGAAGCCCAGAAGGAGGCACAGATGCGGTACGACGACCCGCCCGAGCCCCTCGGCGTCCTCGACGACGACCGGCTCCGGCTGATCTTCACCTGCTGTCACCCGGCGCTCGCGATGGACGCCCGCCTGGCGCTGACCCTGCGGCTGGTCGGCGGGCTGACCATGCCCGAGATCGCCCGCGCCTTCCTGGTCGCCGAGAGCACCATGGGGCAGCGGATCACCCGCGCGAAGGCCAAGATCAAGGCGGCCCGCATCCCTTACCGGATGCCGTCCGCCGAGGACCTCCCGGCCCGCGTCACCGGCGTGCTCGCCGTCCTCTTCCTCGTGTTCAACGAGGGCTACCTGGCGACGGGCCCGGACACCGATCCGGTCCGCCGGGACCTGACGGCCGAGGCGATCCGGCTCACCCGCCTGATCCGGGCCCTGCTGCCCGACGACGGCGAGGTCGCCGGGCTGCTGGCGCTGATGCTGCTCATCGAGGCCCGCGGCCCCGCCCGGGTCTCGGCCGGCGGCGAACTGGTCGCGCTCGCCGAGCAGGACCGCGGGGCCTGGGACGCGGCGCTGATCGCCGAGGGGCACCGGCTGGTGCGCGAGCGCCTCGCCGCGGCCGCCGCCGGCGTGGCGCCGGGGCGCTACCAGATCCTCGCGGCGATCAACGCCGTGCACACCTCCGCCCGCGACATCCGCGACACCGACTGGTCGCAGGTCGTCGCCCTCTACGACCGGCTCGTCCGGCTCGACCCGTCGCCGATCGTCGCCCTCAACCGGGCCATCGCGGTCGCCGAACTGGACGGCCCGGACGTGGCGCTGGCCGCTGTCGACCGGCTCGCGGACAAGCTGGCCGGGTACCACGCCTACCACGTGACCCGCGCCGACCTGCTGCGCCGGCTGGGCCGGAGCCGGGAATCACGCGCTGCGTACGACAAGGCCATCGGGCTGGCGGGCAACACCGCGGAAATCGCCTACCTGACCCGCCGTCGCGACCAGTTGCGGTAGCCCTCGCGCCGGGCGGGACCAGCTGACAGAGTGACCCGATGCTGAAGCAGGTGGCCGACGGGGTCTGGGTCCGGCAGAGCGAGTGGGTCTGGAGCAACGCCGTCGTGGTGCGCGGCGACGCGGGGTTGACCGTGGTCGATCCCGGCATCGACGGCGCCGATCTGAACCAGCTCGCCGACGACGTGGACCGGCTGGGCATTCCGGTGGTGGCCGGGTTCGCCACCCACCCGCACTGGGACCACCTGCTGTGGCACGCCCGGTTCGGCGACGTGCCGCGCTACGCCACCGCCGCCTGCGCGCAGCTCGCCGGTGAAGCCCGGGAGCGGGCGCAGAAGATGGCTGCGGAGAGCGCGACGGGCATCCCGCTCGAGCTGGTCGCACTCCTCACCCCGCTGCCCGCGGACGGCGGAGGGGTGCCGGGCGAGATCGTCGAGCACCAGGCGCACGCCGTCGGCCACGCCGCGATCCTCCTCGCGGACCGGGGTGTCCTGCTCGCCGGCGACATGCTGTCCGACGTCCTGATCCCGCTGCTCGACCCGCGCCGCCCCGGTCAGCTGAGCGCCTACGAGACGGCCCTCGACCGCCTGGCCGAGGCAGCCGAGCACGTCGATGTCGTGATCCCCGGCCACGGCGCCGTGGCCGAAGGATCCGAGGTGGCGGCCCGTTTCGCCGCCGACCGCGCCTACCTCGGAGCGCTGCGGCGAGGCGAAGAACCGGCCGACGCGCGCCTCGAGCAGGACTGGCTCGCCGGCCCCCACCAGGCGAACGTGGAGCAGGCCCGGCGCTAGTGCCGCGCGTCCGAGGTCCGTTGACGGCGGTCCTGCCCCGCGCACCGAGGTGTGCATCCGCGGGCCGCAATCGGGGAGACGTCTGCGTTGTGCCGGATCGGCACCATGGAAACACGCACGGCGAAGGTATGAGGAACGCACATGACCGGCTGTGAGTCGCACCCGAGGGTGGGCCACGCCGACGCAGCCTCGCCGCCGGGCGCGGTCCGGTAATCGATCGAGGAAAGGAAGCACCCGCACATGCTGGAGATCTTCGAGTCCTTCGAAAACGAGAACGAGCTCGCAATCCTGGCGAACAACAACGTCGCCCCGGAAATCGAGTTCAGCTGGGACGAGGACTGACCGCACGATGATCGGATTGGCCCTCGGGGTGCGTCCTTAGCACACCCCGGGGGCCAACCGGCACGTCCAGGGTAACGCGTGCAGCGGCGTGGAGGAAGCAGATGTCAGCTGAATGGATCGCCGGGCACGTCCGGGTCGTCGCCGAGGGGCCGGACCGCTGCCTCCTGGTGCCCCCGAGCCGGACCGTTCTTCGCGTCCGCGTCGCGGCCGAACGGATGCGGAGCTGGCTCGCGCTCCTGGACGGCACCCGCACCGAAGAGGAACTGCTGGCCGCGGCCCCCGATCCCGGTGGGTTCGCCGAGGTCTGGGACGCGCTGACCCGCGACGGCTGCGTCCAGCCGGTCGCCGACACCCGCGACCGGTCCTGGTACCGGCTGCTCCCGCAAGCGCTGCGCACGCAGCGGCTCCACGACTACCGGTTCCTCTGGCTCGGCCCCGCCGGGCCCGTGACGGCGCTGGCCGAGGCCTGGCAGGCCGCCGGCCTGCGCACCGAGGCCCGTGTGTGCGCCCAGGACGGCCTCCTCACCGCCGCCGGCCAGGCGCTCGACGACTTCGGGCCGCGCCTGGTCGTCTGCCCGGTGTTCAGCCACGCGCCGGCGAAGGCCGTGATCGCGCTGGACGACGAGCTCGAACGGCTCGACGCGCTGCGGCTGGTCGTCCGGCTGCTCGACCACAAGATCTTCGCCGGGCCGGTGATCAAACCCGGTGTCGGCGCGACCATGTCGGACGTCTACCGCCGCCGGGAGGCCGCCGCGGCGTCCCCGGCGATGTTCCTGGCCGAGCACCAGGAGCCGCCGGCGGCCGAGCCGGATTCGCTGCGGCCCGCGGAACTGCGCTGGGCCGGCGCGACGCTGGCCGTGCAGGCCGAGCGCTGGCTCGCCGGGGCCGCCCGCGCCGAGATCCAGTCGGCCGAGCTGGTGCTGGACTGCGCGCACCTGAGCGTCGAGCACCACGGCATCATCGCCCTGCCCGACCAGGGCGACCGCCGTCGCGCGGTGCGCCGCACCGACGCGTGGCACCTGCGCGATCCCGAGGCCGGGGTGATCCGGTCGGTGAAGGTGCAGCCGACACCGGCGCACTTCCCGCGTTCACTGCACATCGCGGTGGCCCGCGCGGCCGACATGCGCCGGGTGATGGACTTTCCCAACGACCTGACCGCGTTCGGCTCCAGCTGGGAAAGCGCCGCGGCCGCCGAAGGCCCGGCGATCGGCGAGCTGATCGAGCGCTACTGCGCGAACTGGGTGTCGCCGCGGACGCCGATGGTGTCGGCGAGCTACACCGAGCTGACGCGGCGAGGGCTCGCCGCGGTGGCGCCGGGCAGCCTCGTCGGGTACTCGGCGGACCAGCACGCGGAGCGCGGGTTCCCGTTCGCGCCGCTGGCCGAAGACACGACCGTGGCGTGGGTTCCGGGCCGCGGGCTGGTGAGCGGCGCCGAGCGGTGGGTCCCGGCGTGCTGGGTGTACGTGTCGTGGAACTCCGTGCGGCCGGAAGGCGAACAGCGGCACCTCTACCCGAACCTGTCCGGCATCGCGGGCGGCCGCACCTGGGCGGACGCCGTCGCGAACGGCCTGTGCGAGACGATCGAGCGCGACGCGTCCATGGTCTGGTGGGCGAACACGCCGGTGCTGCCGCGGGTTCCGCTCGCGGAGTTCGCGCCGGAACTCGCCGCCGAGCTCGGCGACCGGTTCCGGACGTCGATCATCCCGATCTCCGGCCGGTACGGCATGGCCACCGTCGCCGCCTGCGTGCAGGACGTCCGGTCGGACTTCCTGGCCATCGGGTTCGCGACCCGGCCCGGCTTCGCCGAAGCGGGCCGGAAAGCGCTTGCCGAAGGCGTCGGTCTCCAGTGGACCGGGCTGACGATGGGCGGGGCGCGGCCGGGCAGCGCGCAGGCGAACGTCCTTTCCGCGCAACGGAACCTCAAGCCGTTCCGGGCGGATTCGCGGTACCTGGACTCGTACCGGGCCGACTTCCGCGACGTCAAGGATCTGTCCTGCCAGCTGCAGATCTACCTGGACCCGCGGGCGGCCGCGCGGGTCTCGCCGTGGACGCTCGACCTCCCCGCCGGTCTCCGCCCGGCCGAGCCGGCGGGTGCGCCGGAGACCGCGGACGCGCAGATCGGGCGGATCGCCGGGGCCCTGCAAGCGGAATTCGGCGAAGAACCGATCGCCGTCGACCTGACCACGCCGGACATCGCCGAGGCCGGGTTCTCGGCGGTGCGCGTGCTCAGCCCCGGCCTGGTGCCGAACTTCCCGGCGGCGTTCCCGCAGTGGGGCGGCGAGCGGGTGAGCCGGGCCGCCGTCACGCTCGGCTGGCGCGAGACGCCGCTGCCGGAGTCCGGGCTGAACCGCTTTCCGCTCGCGCACTACTGAGGAGGCAGGATGTTCGCCCGCTGGACGCAGCTCGACCTCGCCCGGATCCCGCGTGGCCGGTCCGTGCTCGCCTCGGTCGCCATCGACTCCGTCGCCAGCGGGGCCCTGGTGCCGTTCATCCCGCTGTACTTCGTCTTCCGGGCCGGTCTTTCCCAGCCCGCGGTCGGCGTGCTGATGACGCTGGCCGCGATCCTGGCCCTGCCGGCCGGGACCCTGGCCAGCCGGTTCGTCGGGCGGTTCGGCTCGGCACGCTGTCTCGTGGTCATCAACTACGCTCGGGCGTTCGCCGCGGTCGGGGCCCTGTTCGCGACCAGCCGGCTGCTCGCGTTGGTCGTCCTGCTGCTCTCGACCGCGGGCGACAACGCCTTCTGGGCCAGCAACTCGACTTTCGTCGCCGACATCACCGGGGACCAGCGGCGCCGGTGGTACGCGCTGGAAGGCAGCATCCGCAACGCCGCCATGGGGTTCGGCGCGCTGGTCGGCGGCATTTCGGTCGGGTTCGCCGGGAACGGCGGGCTGACCGTGTTCATGGCGCTGAACGCCGTGTCGTTCCTGGTCGCGGCGGTGCTGCTGCGCGGGGTGCGCACCGCGCCGCGGGTCGCCGGCGCCGAACGGCCGGCCCGCGCGCTGGCCGTCTACGCGGACCTCAGGTTCAGTGTCTTCCTGATCGCCTCGGTGCTGCTGGTGGTGCCGTTGCTGGCGATGCCGTCCGTGCTCACGCTGTCCTTGGTCCAAAAAGGACAATGGGGGGCCGGGCTGGCGGGAGCGCTGATCGCGCTCAACGTCGTGCTCCTCGTGCTGCTGCTGCCTGTGGTGTCGCGGCGGCTGGAGCGGTACCAGCACCGGACGGTCATGATCGCCGCGGCGCTGTCGATCGCGGCCGGCGCCGCCGTGCTCGGCGTCGGCTTCCTGTTGCCGGCCTGGGGAACCGCGGTGTGCGCGGTGTTCGGCATGGTCGGGCTGACCGCCGGTGAGCTGCTGAGCACGTCGGTGATGAACGACTTCGTGGCCCGGATCGCGCCGGCCGCCCGGCTGGCCCAGTACATGGCGGCCTACCAGCTCGGCTGGGCCGCCGCCGGGCTGCTCTGGCCGGTGGTCATGCTGTCGCTGACCGCCCGCGGCGGGACGGTGGTGTGGCTGGTGACGGCGGCGTGCGGGGCGGTGGCCGCCGCCGCGTGCACCATGGTCCGCCCGCCACCCGCCCCGGTGGCCCCCGCCCCGCCCGCCGCCGTGGCGGCCGCGGTCCGATGATGCTCGCCGAGCGGCAACGGGGCCGCGCACTGCAGACGGTCTGCCTCACGTTCGGACGCGGTCAGCGCGACGAGCCGCTACCCGGCGCGGCGCACCTGGTGGAGCACGTGTTCCACTGCCGCGGCGACGCCGGGTCGGGACAGTTCTTCGCGTCGCTGCGCACCGCCGGCGCGATCTGCAACGCCTACACCGGAGCGGACTACGTCCAGTTCTGGGTGAGCGTGCCGCCGGCCGGGCTCGGCCGCTGGGCGCGGATCGCGCGGCGGCAGCTCGTCGATCCGGCGCACGAGCCGGCCGCGGTGCGGCGCGAACTCGACGTGATCGCGCAGGAGGTGGCGAGCAAGGTGCTGCGGCACCCGCAGCGCGGCTTCAGCGTGCAGTACAACCGGGCGGCGCTGTTCGACGACGAGGCCAACGCGCACAGTGGTTTTGTCGACAACCCGGCCCTTCGGGAACTGACGCCCGCGGGCCTCGACCGGTGGTTCCGGTTCTTCCTCGACCCATCGGTCGCCCAGGTCGCGAGCGTCGGGCCGCTCGGGCCGGACGAGGTGGCGGAGCGGCTCTCGCCGTTGCTCGAGGTGCTCGACGGGAACGCGGTGCCCGACGCGCCGCGGCCGCACGACCTGGGCGGCCCGCGGGTGATCCGGATCGAGCGCGCCGACGACTCGCCGCACGCCCGCGCGGTGTGCTTCCCGGTGGTCCGGACCGGGCGGTGGCTGACCGATCTCGCGGTCGCCCAGGTCGTGGCCGCGCTGCTGGGACAGGGTGGCGGCCGATCGCTGGTCGGCCGCCGCGCGCCCGCGGGGACGAACGTGACGGCGCGGGCCGGGATCAGCGGCGACCCGAACGAGGACCGCTCGCCGACGTGCCTGACCGTCGAGGCGACCGGGGAGACGGAGTGGCTGCCGGACGCGCTGGCGACGGCGCTCGGGACGCTGGCCGACGGGCTCGATCCGGCGGTGGTGGCGGCGGCCGCGCGGTGGGTGCGCACCGGGGCGCTCAAGCGGTTCGACCGCCCGGTGCCGCGCACGCGCGCGGCCACCTGGCTGCGGATGTTCGCGGGCGCGTCCGTCGACGGCTACCTCGCCGAGCTGTCCGATGTGGACAGTGACCGGGTGGCGAAGGCCGCGGTGGAACTGGCCGCGCACGGCGGCCGGGAGATCGTGCTGTGACCGCCGTCCTGGAGTGCCTGCCCGTGCGGATCGCGGCCGGCGGCTCGACGCGGCTGCCGGCGGACGTGTACCGGTCCGGGATCGCGTCCGGCCTGGCGCACGTCCGGTGGACGCTGGCCACGACCGGCGCGTCCGCGAAGGTCGCCGAGGCGTGGAAGCGGGCGGTCGCCGCGCGTCCGGAGTGGCGGGGCGTCGCCGCGAGCACCGGCGCTGGGGTGGGCACGAAGGTGCTCGCCGGGCAGCCGGCGTTGTCGTTCACGGTGACCGAAGACCGTCTCGGCGAGCTGCTCGGGTTTCTCGGCGGCACGGCCTTGACGTGGGCGGACCTGGACGTCGCCGACGCCGGACGCACCGCCGATCCGCGGCTCGCCGCCCGAAGACTCGCCGCAGGTGAAGACCTTTTCGTCCGGCCGGAAGGCCCGCTCGAAACGCACCTCACGATCCTCGCCGACCTCGACGGCCCCGCCGAGCCCGCCACGAGCCGCGAACCACCGGCAGACCTCACCTCGCCGAGGCGAGCCGGCGAAACGCACCGAGCCGGCAGCGGCCGGCAGACCTGGTACGCCGTGTACTGGGACCTGCCGCCACTGGACCCCGAACAAGCCGCGGCGGCGGAGCTGTTCCTCTTCGGCGTCGCCGGCGCGCCGTTCGCCCCGCTGTACCAGGCACTTCGCGACGACCTCGGGATCAGCTACGGCCTGCGCACCAGCGTCCAGCGCCGTCCAGGCCAAGCACGGGCGTGGCTCGAACTGAGCTTCCCCACCGACCGCGAAGCCGAGGTACGCGAAGCGACCGAGCGGGTCCTCGGCCACCACGACGTCGGAAAGTGGCTGGAGAACGCGCGGAACGTGCTGCTCTCCTCGGTGCTCGCCGCGCTGGATTTCGGGAGCGGGCAGGCGGACGCGCTGGCGTTCGGGCACGTCGTCGGCGATCCGGCATACTCGTGGAAGGTCGCGCACCACCTGGGCGGCACCGACCTCGTCCGGCTGCTGAACGGCGTCCCGGGCCCGCTGACCACACTGGGGTCCGCGAACATCGGCAGTTATCACGCGTGAGGAGAAGAAAGTGCGCATCCGAGCAGCCGTCGAGGGCGACCTGCCCGCCATCGCGGAAGTGGGCCACCGGACCTGGCCGCCCACGTACGAACCCTTGGCGGGCAAGGAATACGTCGCAGACGGATTGGCCCGTTGGTGGTCCGGTGACCTCCTCCGCCAAGCACTCGAGCGCACGCTGGTCGCAGAAGACACCAGCGGCGAGATCATCGGCATGACCAGCTTCGGCCCGGTCGAGGACGTGCTGATCGTGTGGAAGCTCTACGTCGTCCCGGAAGCACAGGGCTCGGGCGCCGGAACGGCGTTGCTGCGCAAGGTGATCGACACCGCGAAGGGCCACCACCGAGCGGTGCGGCTGGCGCACATCGAGGGCAACGACCGAGCGGCGAAGTTCTACGCCCACCACGGATTCACGCACCTGAAACGAGAGCCCGACACAAATGGCGGCCCGGACTCGGTGTGGCTCGAACGGGCCTGCTCGTAACGGCGTCAGGACGTCGAGCGGGGGCACTGCCGTCGCGACGTCGGTGAAGGTCCTCGCCGGACATCTCCTTCAGGCACTCAGAGCGAGCAGTTCGTCGAGCACCGGTTCCGGGCCGCCATAGGTGAGGTGCGCGACGGCCACCATCGGCGCGATCACCCGGCTCCAGGCGTACAGCCGGTCCCCGTCGAGCCCACACGACGTCGCCACTCGCTGACACCGCGCCTCGACCCCGTCCTGCCCCGCACCGGCCACCACGAAGTCGACGGCGTCGAAGCACGGATCACCCCAGCACGCCTTCGGATCGATCGCGACCAGGCCCCGCGACGGACCGCCGTCGAGGACGTTGCCGAGGTGCAGATCACCGTGCAGCAACACGATCCTGGCCTTAGTGTCGAGCAACGCCTCACAGCGTCGCATCGCCCGCTGCCACGCGTCCGGCCCGATCCGCGCGCCGATCACCGGATCGGACAACCGCCGCCCGATCCGGGCGAAGGCCTCGTCACACCGGCCGCGCAGCTCCCCAGGCCAGCGCACCGGCGGCGGCACAGCATGCAGCGCGGCAAGCAACTCTCCCCACCGCCGCGGCAACGACTCCGGCGGCAGGTCTTCGGCCTCGGTGCCGGGCAGAACCTCCTCAAGCACCATCGCCCCGGCGTCCGCGTCCGCAGCCAACACGGCCGGCACCCGACCCGACGGTGCGAACAAGCGCAGCATCTCCACTTGCCTGGTCAGCAGCGTCCGATCCGGGCTGAGCTTGAGTACCGCCGGCGTCCCGTCCCGCCATCGACACCGCAGGACAACCGAGGACGCCCCGCTCCGGAACACCTCACCGAGCACGGCTCCCCATCGGGAGGCCAGCCGCGCGGCGAGTTCCGGCACCTGGCCGAGCCACCCCTCGGCCTCAGGACCGAACCGATCCACCAACCGCGCGCCGACGTCCCCGATGTCCATCCCGGCAGTCTGCGATCGAGGCGTCACACGCGCATATCGTTGAGTGGGGCGGCGTGCTCCCGGGGTGATAATGGCGGTGTGCTCGCGCCTTGGGGAGAGCTGCCGGACGTGGCCAGTGTCGTCCTGGTCGGCAGCGTCGGCGCCTTCGTGGCGGGCGAACTCGTCCAGGCGTTCCGTACGCGCCGCGGTGCGAAACTCGTCGATGTGCGCGCGGAGATCGTCTTCAGGGCGATGTTCTTCGGTGCGATCCTGCTGTGGCCGGTCGGCCGGGCCGTCGTCCCGGCCGCCCGCATCGGCGGAGGCGGCTGGCTGTTCGCGCTCGGGATCGTGCTCGGGTGGCTCGGCCTGCTGCTGCGCTGGTGGTCCTTCGCCAGCCTGGGAAAGTACTTCACCGTGACGGTCCAGACTAGCGAAGACCAGCCCGTCGTGGACCACGGCCCCTACCGGCTCCTGCGCCACCCGAGCTACACCGGTCTGCTGCTCACCTTCACCGGCGGCGGCCTGATCGCGGACAACTGGGTGAGCGCGGCGGGCGCCGTCGCCGTGGTGCTGATCGCCCTGATCTACCGGCTGCGCATCGAGGAGCACGCCCTGGAGCAGGCGCTGGGCGACCGTTACCGGCGGTTCGCGGCGAGCCGGGCCCGGCTCATTCCCCACGTGTGGTGACCTCGAAGCACCTGCCCGACCACCCTGGCCGGCCGGTTCGCCGCGTCATGTGGCCAGGTCCGCGGCGTAGTTGCGCAGTGCCCATCGGTAACGCTGGAGGTCGTCGCTGTCGATGCGATCGAGGGCCGGGGCGATCAGCCCGGCGACAGCTTCGCGGCTGCGTCCGGCGCTGGTGAGGGCGAGTGCCTTGAACACCTTCACCGAGTCGTGCCCGGGGAACATCTCGTCGGCTTTCTCGAGCGCGGCGACGGCTTCGTCGAAGCGCTCGAGGTTGCGCAGAGTGCTGCCGTACTGAAGCAGCCCGCGGCGGAGATCGTCACCGTCGAGGCCCGCGGCGAAGGCCCGCTCGTAGGCCGACGCGGCGTCGGCCTCATGCCCGGCGTAGTCGAGCGCGCAGGCATAGGCGAACAAGGCTTCCCGTCTCTCGGGGTACTCGGCGAGCAGGTCCCGGAACCGCATGACGGTCGGAGCCTGACCCGGCGGCCGGAGGCGGGCGGCTCGTCAGAGCGTCGGTTTACCCGGCTGGTAGAGCCAAGTGTGGAAGAACGAGTCGAGGTCGCGGTGGGTTTGTCGCTCGACGAACTGGATGAATTGCCGCGTCGAGACGGTGCCGTACCGGTGAGCCGTCGGCCATTGCGTGAGCACCTGGAAAAAGGCGCGGTCGCCGATCTTAACGCGCAATGCCTGCAGGGCCATCGCGCCGCGGTTGTAGACCAGATCGTCGAAGATGTGATCACGTCCGGGGTCGGCGACTTCGCCGCTCCAGTCCTTCTCGTCGGCGTATGCCTTCGCGAAGGACTGTTGCACGGGAACGTGGTTGAATTTCTCCTGGTAGAGCCATTCCGAATAGGTCGCGAAGCCTTCGTTGAGCCAGATGTCCGACCAGTGCACCGGGGTGAGGCTGTCGCCGAACCACTGGTGGCCGAGTTCGTGGGCGAGCAGGTCGCCGTCGACGTCGCTGGTGCTCTGGTCGTAGACCGGCCGGCTCTGGGTCTCGAGGGCGTAGTCGACGCCGACGTCGGCGAGGATGCCGCCGGTCGAGTCGAACGGGTACGGCCCGTACATCGAGGATTCCCATTGGACGATCTGCGCCGTGGTCCGGTTGAACACCTCGCCCTGACCGGGCTGGGTGTCGATCGACTTGCCGATCGCGGTGATGTCCGGCAGGCCGCCGGCCGTCTTGCCGCGGGTGACGTCGTAGTCGCCGATCGCGAGCATGCTCAGCTCGCTGGACATCGGCCGGTTCATGGACCAGCGGAAGGTGGTCCGGTGATCGTGCGTGGTGGTGGGCCCGGGTTCGCCGTTGGCCAGCACGGTGAGCCCGGCCGGCACGGTGATGGTCTGGGTGTAGGTCGCTTTGTCGTCGGTGGTGTCGTTCACCGGGTAGTAGGTCGCCGCGCCGATCGGCTGGTTGAGCGCGACCGCGCCGTCCTTGGTGGCGACCCAGCCGGAGACGCCCAGCGCGGGGTCGTCGATCTTCTGCGGGACGCCGGCGTAGGACACCGAGACGACGAACGCGCTGCCCTTCCGCAGCCCGTGCGGCGGGGTGATCACCAGCTCTTGGGCACCGCTGCGGGTGAAGGTGGCGTCCAGGCCGTTCACCGAGAGCCGGCTGATCTTCAGCGGCCCCCGGAAATCCAGGTCGAAGCGGGAGAGATCCTGCGTGGCCGTGGCGAGAATCGTCGTGGTCGCGTCGATCGCTTCGGTTTCGGGGCTGAAGGCCAACCGGATGTCGTAGTGGCTGACGTCGTAACCACCGTTGCCCATGTCGGGAAAGTACGGATCCCCAGCGCCCGGCGCACCAGGGGAGTATCGAGGCGCTTGTGCCGGCGCCGCATCCGCAGCCGGACTCGCGGCGGCGAGCAGCCCGGCGGACAGTGCACAGGAGATGATCACCAAGTGACCACGCCTACGGTTGACGCCTCGCATCGGCCCTCCTAGGCAATCATCGACGCTGAAGAGTAGGACCGACCCGACACAAGGATCAACCCTGGTGAGCGGCCCCGAAGTCCGGTTCGGGCGGTTCCTGTCCGGTCGTGCCACAGAAGCCTTCGAATCCGGCATGCCTCGCCGCTCATGGGCGATCCACGGGCTGCGGCAGTCGCAAGACCCGGCTGATCGCGGGCAGTGCCGTCGATCGCCCAGGCCCGCCGGGTCGGCCATCACCTCGACAACCGAGGATGGCCCGGGCGGTGCTCCAGTCACGTTCCACCAGGAGTGCTGGATCGAACCCCTGACCCCCTCACTGCCAGTGAGAGTCGACCATGGCCCTGACCTGCGGCGATAGACCCACCTGTGCACCAGTAGAAATTGGTGTGAGACTAGGGCGGACCGTGATGAACCCATTCCCCATGAGTTGTCGACCTCCGTCGGCTGCCGACGCTGGTCATGCATCTCCGGCGCCGCAGTACTGGGCTTGATGCGGGTCGCGGTCGTAGCGCAGGCCGGTGCGGCCGACAGCGTGGACGAGGTTGTGCCAGAACCGGCCGAAGGTCAGCGGCGCCCGGACCGACTCGAGCATCTCGCGGTTGTGCGGGCACGCCAGCGTGCGGCGGATCGCGTCGACGCTCTCGATGGTGAAGTCGCCGTGCTCGCTCAGTTCGGCGGCGGTGCTCCGGGCGAACTGGGCTGCTTCCTTGCTCACCGCCGCATGTGACGGCATCTGCGACGTCCTTACACCGCTTGGAGGCGCCGGCGCTGAACTCGGCGGAATTGACGCTCTCGAAACATTGGCCGCGATGGCAGAATCGACGGCCGGGGGTAAGAGCGCTTTCGACGTTCTCGGCGTCGAAATTAACGCCGAACTCGGCCAAGCCGCCGAAATCGCGGCCGAGATGACCGCAGAACAGAGGCAACTGAGTGAAATTGCCAGCCAGCTCTCGGAAAATCCGATCGCCTGCGCACCGAACAGCTTCGTTTCAGGTACGCAGATACTGATGGCCGACCGGACCGCCAAGTCCATCCAGGACATCAAACCCGGTGACTTGGTTCTCAATGCTTCGCCGGACGACGGGAAAGTCCAGTCGCACGTGGTCCAAGCTGTCCACGTCACGGACAACGACACAGACTTCGTCGATCTGATGATCGCTGGTTCCGGCAGTATTGGAGTGATCGCCGGCACCGCGCATCACCTGTTCTGGGATGACACCACTCGACGATGGGTGTACGCCGCTGACCTCGTGCAGGGTCAGCAACTCGATACGTCTGACGATGTTCGCGCCACGGTAATCGACACCAATCGGCACACGGCAGTTGCCCGGACGTACAACCTGACCATCAGAAACATCCACGCGTTCTATGTAATTGCCGGAACGACTATCGTTCTCGTACACAATGGAGCTTGCTGCGTCGAGGGCCTGGGTGACGGGATATTTTGATGCGACGACAGGGCGAGTTTACTGCGTCGGAAACAGGTGAGCAGGTGCGCGTCTACGATGGGGTTATCGATCTGGGGAACGGCGACTACGTTGGCATCGAAGTAAAGAGTGCCAAAGGAACAGGTCAGGCTCAAGGTTTCAGGATCGTCGGTGTGCGGTTGGTTAATGTCTGAACCGTGCTTTCGGTTGTTCTGATATGATCTGACTTTGGTGTAAGTTCGAAAGTGTCCCATGGGAGATGTCGTGGATGCGGAAGTTGTCATTCGAGAATTCAACGGTTCGACTGTTCGTCCGGCGAGCGAACTGAACATCCGGATAACGGTAGTCGGCCTTAGGCCTGGCGAGCACGTCGTTCTGGAAAACGATGGCGAGCAAGGAAAAGTCGACGCTAACTACGTCCAAGCCAGGCTTCGGCCGGAGGGGGGTTATCAACTTGAATATCGAGCGGGGAGCGCGGCGGAACACTTCCAGGCGTTGACGGATTCTCGGGATGACGTGGTGGTCGCTCTTGCGGGTTGGGCAAAGGGCGACTTCTCGTGGCTGGACAAGTTCGAGTGGAAGTCGATCGGTGAGTGGTTCACCCGTCGGTAGGCTGATCAGCGAAGTTTGCGCGTTTGAGGGTCGTAGCATGCCAGGGAAAGTCGTCTTGCGGTTTCGGTGGCATATGCCGCTACATTGTCGGACACCTCGTAACCAATGCCGAAATAAAGATCGGTCCGCGTGCATTGCTGATCAATGGCGAACATATCCATAGACATATGTCTAGGTTGTCTTTGCTCGGGTCTGGCCATTTTCGAGTAGTGTTGCAACATACCGTGAAATTATCGGGGTCGGCGGCAGGTCGGTCGCCGTCCCATACCGCCAGTCGTAGCTCATGCTCGCATGGTCCCACCGACAAACAGGAGTTTCCGGAGCAGGTGACCGAGGACCACGTGACGCAGCGAGGGCCCTTGCGCCCAGCGTCCGATCATCAGGTCATGGTGACGTCGCCGACCCTCTCCCGCCCCCCTGCCGGGCATCCACCTCTGACTCGCCGGGACGTATCACCGCGTTAACCGGCATTCGGGTGATGCTGCGACTGTGTGCACCTGCTGCTGTGTCAAGGACTCGGCCCTCGCTCAGTCCGCCGAGGGACGTCGTCCACGGCCGGTGGCGGCGGCAGTTCGATCTCCAGCCGGCGATCCGGACGCGGCCGGCCGGGTCGCGAAGCGTGGTCCTGCGCGAAATCACGGGTCTGCCTTACGCCGAGCCAGGTAACGCATTCCGCTTGCCGATCGCACCGCTCGGCGTCGCCGATGAGGCGGCGACGGGCCGTGTCCTGCAGCCGGGGGTGCAGTCATTCTTGGCATAGGCCGACGGTCCGGGTCGCGCCCGCGTTCTTCGAGTCCGTCACCCGGCTGAGCCGGTCCCCAAGGAACCGGCTCAGCGTTGTCGCGCGGATACCTCAGGGAATGATGACGTTGTTTCCGGCACCGCCATCGAGGATGTCGTTGCCGCCCCGGCCCTCGAGCCGATCGTCGCCGACGCCACCGAACAGCTCGTCGTTGCCCGGCGAACCGACCAAGATATCGTTTCCTCCGGGGGTCAGAATCGGACTGGCATCGCCACTCTCGATGAGAGTCTCGACCGTGCCGGCGGGCAGGACGCCGGCGTCGATGACGTCATCGCCGGCATTTCCGCTCACCCCGAAAAACTGCGCGCCGGTGACCAGTACTGCCCCGGACCCGGCTCCGCTCACCGAAACGCCCTTGGCCGCCGAGCCGGCGATCCGGATCCTGTCCGGGCCATCTGTGCCAGAGATATTGAAGGTGTTCCGCAAGCCGGGATTGGGACTGACGAAGGAGCCGAGGTTGACCCGCATCACGCTGATGTCGGTGCCTAGCCCCGCGACGGACACCGAATTCGGGCGCGCATCGGTCGGACCGGAGGCCAGGTTCAGCTTCACCTGCTCGACGCCACCGACGTCCAGCACGTCCTGAATCACGGTGCTCGGGGCGGTGGGCTGGACGCGGCGCAGCGTCGTCCGTGGTCCGTTGGCACTGACGAGGACAGTTTCGGTGAAGGAGGGAATCGTGGGGGATCCGTTGACGATCAGGCCGTCGGTCCCGGCGCCGCCATCGAGGTGGTCGTTGCCGTCGCCGGTGTTGAGAGTGAACTCGTCGGTGTCCGCGCCCAGGCTCACTGTGTCGTTGCCGGGGCCCCCGACCACCCTGTCGTTGCCTGGGCCTCCGACAATGGTGTCGGCGCCCGAACCACCGGTGATTTTGTCGCGTCCGTCGCCGCCGACGAATTCGCCCTGTGGCATGACGCCGTTGGTCTCATCGAATTTCAGGGTGTCGTCGCCGGCTCCGCCATCCATGTGGATCAGCGACACGGTGGCGGTCGTTGCGGTTCCGCCCAGCACGACGGCGCCGTTGAGGGTGATGGTGCCGGCCGGGGTTCTGCCTACTACGAGGCCATTGTTCCCCGCGTCGCCGGTGACGGTGAGCACCGACCCGTTCAGCGCCACGGTGACGCCGGCCGGCGCGGCGTGCGCCGGCACCGCGGTCAGCCCGGCAGCCCCGATCATGGCGGTGCCGGCGACGAGCGGGCCGAGGACCGTCCGACGAATTCTGCGTCGACTGAACATGTGCAATCTCCTGAGTGTTGTTGATGATGTGGTTGTTACTGACGTCGGACGTGGGCGTGTCCGGTCACTTGCTGCGGTCCGGAAGGGTGCGGCGGTGCCGGTAGTGATGCCGAGGTCGTGGAGGAGGGTTTGCATGCCGACGCATAACGTTTCGTAGTCGCGGTAGGCCTTGCTGCGAAGCCCGCATCTTCCCGTAGCCCTCCTGCCCGGGGTGCTCGATCAGCGAACGTTTGCGGCCTGGTACCAACCTTGAGCCAGATCGGGCCGCTGGGCATCCGTGCCCGCCACGGATCCGGAGATTCCGTGGCGGCCACGGATGCCTTCGCCGACGCCTTCACCGCCGCGCGGGCCGGCCGGGCCGTTCCCCCTCCGCCATGCCGGCGCAGCGGACCCGGGCCAGGCAGCGATACGTCCCGACGAACACGACCTCGTTCTCGCGTTCGACTGACAGCGTCAGGCCGGCGGGGGACAATCCGAACGTGGCCGATCAGGAGGTACCTGCCGAGGTGGGCATCTCCGCACGGGAGGCCGAGGTACTCGCGGCGCTCGGTGACCATCTGACCAATGCCGAGATCGGCGCCCGGCTGACCATCTCCATCCGCACCGTGGAAAGTCACGTCTCCTCCCTGCTGCGGAAGCTTCAGGTGGCCAATCGCCGCGCCCTGGCGGTTGTCGCGGCAACCACGCGGCCCGCGCTGGGGACTCAACCGGTCCGGGCTACGACAGTGGCCGCCGTCCTGCCCTCGCGGCTGACGCCGTTCGTGGGGCGGGTGGCCGAACGGGCGGCGCTGACCGAGGCGCTCGGCCGGCGCCGCCTGGTCACGGCCGTCGGTCCGGGCGGGGTCGGCAAAACCCGGCTGGCCCTGAGCGTCGCCGGTGAGATGACGGACCGGTTCGCCGACGGCGTCTCATACGTCGACCTGGTACCGGTGACCGATACATCGATGATCGCGCCGGCGATCGCCGACGCGCTCGGCATCGGAGAGAGCCAAGGTCACTCGGCCACGGATCATGTCCTCGGCCGGCTGGCCGACCGGGAAACGCTGCTCGTGCTGGACAACTGCGAGCACGTGGCCGACGGTGTGGTGCTCCTGCTGGAACAGCTCCTCGCCGGCAGTCCCCGGCTGACGGTGCTCGCGACCAGCCGGGCCAGGTTGCTGGTGCCCTTCGAATGGGTGTTCCCGGTGCCCGGGCTGTCCGTCGAGGCCGACGACGGTGGACTGGGGGACGCGGTCGAGCTGTTCGCCGGGCGAGCCGCGGCCGGCGGGAGACCGCCGATGCCCGAGGACACGAAACGGATCGCCGCGATCTGCCGGGGCTTGGACGGCATGGCGTTGGCGATCGAGCTGGCCGCCGCCCGGTTCCCGTCGCTGGGGCTCGATGGGCTCGAAGCCGGGTTGGCCGACCGGCTGCGCCTGCTGGCCGGCGGCGCGCGCATCGATGACCGGCATCGTTCGGTGCGTTCGACGCTGGACTGGAGTTACGCGCTGCTGGCCGAGCCGGTTCAGGCGGTGCTGCGCCGGGTCTCGGTTTTCGCCGGCCCGTTCACCGCCGCCGCGGCGGCCACTGTGGCCGGTTGGCCGCCGGTGCCGGCCGGCGCCGTTCCCACCATCTTGGCTGAGCTGGCCGAGCAGAGTTTGCTGGTCGCGATCGTGGGGCCGGGCGGGACTCGCTACCGCGTCTGGGAAACCATCCGCCAATACGGTGTCGATCGGCTCGAAGAGGCGGGCGAGGCGGTCGAGGCGTTCTCCCGTCATCTGAGCTGGTGCCTGGAGGAAAGTGCTGCTCTGGTGGCCCGGGAACCGGTCGACGCATGGCGGGCCGGGTTCGATGAGGTCGTCGATGAGCTGCGGGGTGCGCTGGCCTGGGCAGCGGGCAACGATCGATACCGCCCGGAGGCTTACCGGCTGGCGATCGGGCTGGCCGAACTGAGCTTCACCCGCGGGATGCCCGGCGAGTCGCAGCGACGCTACGAGCAGGCGGCCGGGCTCGCCGCCGACGACCTGGCCGCCGCAGACGCCTTGCGCGGCGCCGCAGGCGCGGCGGAGTCGCGGCATGTCGGCACCGAGGCTCTGCAGCTGCGTCGGTGCGCGGCCGACGCAGCGCTGCGCGCGGGTGATCGGGCCGGCGCGGCTGGTGACCTCGCCCGCAATGCCGTGCTGATCTATCGTGCCCCCGGACTCATGGCCACCACACCCGCGGTCGGCGAAGTCGAGGCGCTGGTCACCGAGGGGTGGGCGCTGGCCGGCAGCGACCTGGCCGCGCAGGCGCGGCTGCTGACCGCCGAGGCGTTCAACGGCGCCATCGACGATCCAGCCACCGTCGAATTCATCGAGCGCGCTCTCACCCTGGCCCGTCGCATCGGCGACCCGTTGATCGAGAATGCCGCACTGGACCAGCTCACTGCGGTACAGCTGGCTCGGGGGCAGGTCCGTGCCGCAGCGGCCAGCGCGTTGCGGCGCACGGAGCTGCTGGCGTCGATGCCGGTGACGGCGGTGGCCGGGTTGGAGTTCTTCGACAGTTTCGGCATGGCCGCCGAGTGCGCTGTCGCCACCGGCGATCTGCCGGCCGCGAGGAGACTGGCCGAACGTCTGCGAGACCTGCCCTTCCATGCGGAGGAGGGCCACCTGGCCACCGTGCAGCTGCTCCTCGTCACGGCGCTGGCGGGCGACTGGGACGAGACGATCACGCTGGCGGAGCGATTCCGCGAGGGGTGGGAGCGGGCCGGACGCCCCCGTGCGGGCAATCTCAGCGGCGGCGCGTATGCGGCCGCGACCGTGCACGGACTGCGTGGGGACGACGACGCCCGGGCCGCGTGGCTGGACATTTTCGACGCCCTCATGACGCCAGGACGCCTGCGGACCGACGTTACCTTCGGCGACTTCTTCGACGCCTTGCTCCTGCTGCACTGCGGTCAGGCCGAGGAGGCGACGCAGGTGTTGGACACGTCGCCGGAGCAGTCGACGCACTTGTACGCCGAGTGGCGTCCCTGGTATGCCGCGCTGTGGGCCGAGGCAGCCGTTCTGTCCGGGCACGAGGATGTCGCAGCCCGCCTGCAGCGCGCACGCGTGGCGGCGGACGGCAATCCGATCGTGATCGCCATCGTCGACCGCGCAGCGGCCCTGCACACCGGCGGCCGCGACGGGTTGAGCACCGCAGCCGCCGCCCTGCAGGACGCCGGCTGCCGCTACCAGTGGGCACGGACGCTGGTGTTCATCGGCGGGGAGCAGCGAGCACGCGGCGAGTCCGTACTTGCGGCGATGGGCGCCACGCCCATGGCCTGGTCTCCGGAATGATGTTCGAACGAGTCTCGGTCTTGACCTTCGTCAACCGGTGCTCGATGCGCGCTCGGCTTCAGCGAGCAGATCGGCGATCCCGCTGTCGCGCGGGCGTTCATCCGGGAACGGTGGGGGCTGCCCGAGCCCGGCGCGGATTACGCCATCGCGATCCGGCCGACGGCGGCCGGGCTGACCGTTGAACGCCTCGGGTCGCTCTACCAACCGGGCGGGGTGAACCCGGGAGCGTCCCAGGAAAGCCCGTCGCCGGGACGGGTCTTGGGTTCTTTTCCCGCCTGCCACGCCCCGACGAAAAGCCGGGACCGCGCGTCGAGCCGATTCACGACGTCGAGCGGGACGGTGTCGAAGAACAATTGTGCTCCAGGTGCGGAAAATCCGGATTCCGAGAACACGGCCGTCGCCAGCGTCGGCGGCAGTTCCGACACCACCCGGTGGCCGCCCCGGCGAACCGCCGACAGTGTCGAGTTGTAGAGATCTTCTTGTGTGACAACGATGATCGCCTCCCGGCCGACTTCGCTCACGGGACTTCCTTCCTCTTGGTGAACTCGGTGATCTGAGTAGGGACACCGCTGCCATCAGTCGTGACATCGTCACCGTTGTGCTCCGGCTCTACCGGCAAGGCGCCGCGGCGATGCGTGGCGTTTCAGAGCAGGGTTGCCGCCACCGACCGGACCACATCCCGATCCTGTCCGGCGGCGCTGTCCGGCTGCCCGTGGGCGCGGGCCAGGAGCAGTGCCCCCTCCAGGGACGCCAGGTAAGCCTCGGCCGCCGCGCCGGTCCGGGTGGCGGGCATGCCCGCTTCGGCCAGCACGCCGGCCACCCAGTGCCGCTGATCGGCGAAGAACGCGTCCGTCGCCTGCCGTACCTGGACGGGCAGGCTCTCCGCAGCCACGGCGTGGTGGGCAGCGCTGCACATCGTTCTGCTCCCGGTCTTCCCGCTGCTGGCCGCGGCGCAGTGGCAGTTGCTGACCTCGGCGCCGCCGTGGCTTCGGTGGCCGGGGCGGCTGGCGGCGTTCGGTTTCGCGGCCTTCTACGGCGGGCTCGACGCCGTCGCGGGGGTCGCCGCGGGCACCGTGGTGCACGCGCAGAACGGTGCCACGCCGGTCGTCGGTGCCGCGTTCGCCATCGGCGACCTGCTCGGCTATATCGGCTCGGGCTGCTTTCTCGCCGCCAACGTCCTGATTGTCGCCGCGGCCGTCGCGCGTGCGAGGTGGTGGGCGGCACCGGGTGCGGTGGTCCTCCTGCTCGCGAGTGTGTCCTTTCTCGACAGTCACATCTTCTGGCCGCGCGGCGTGTTCACGATGATCGGTGCCGCCCTTGGTATGTCCTTGTTGTCTCTCGCCGGCGAGCACGGTCCGGAACGATCTCCGGCGCCGGTCCTCCCGGGTTCGTCCGTAAGGGATCGGTAACCGCGCGCCGGACACGGCTGGGCGATTTGTCCCGTTGAATGAGGTGTCAGCGGAACGATGTGGAGGAGTACGAGATGAATCGCACGCGGCGCCTGCTCGCCCGGCCTTGGGTCGTCGGTGTCCTGGTGGCGGGCCTGGTCGCGGTCGCGGCGGGCTTGTTCTGGTTCCAGCCGTGGCAGCTGTGGGTGGACGAGACGGTGCAGGAGTCCCTGCCGGCCGCCGCGCCGACGGCACAACCCTCTGCTGTGACGTCGCAGCCCTCTGCGTCGCAGCCCTCGCCACCGGCTACGCCGGCCGAACTCGCGACCGGGACGCTGATCAGCCACGAGCACCCGACTACGGGCACCGTCCGGGTCCTGCGGGCAGCCGACGGAGCACTCGTGCTGCGCTTGGAGAACCTCGAGACCAGCAGCGGCCCGGACGTGCACGTCTGGCTCACCGACGCGCCGGTGAAACCGGGCAAGGACGGCTGGGACGTGTTCGACGACGGCAAGTACCTCGACGCAGGCAAGCTCAAGGGCAACAAGGGAAACCAGAACTACCCACTGCCCGCGGGGACCGACCTGGCCGGCTACGCCAGCGTGAGCCTTTGGTGTGACCGCTTCGACGTGTCCTTCGGTGCGGCCGAACTGACCGGTCCGCGAGTCTGAAACCGCTTGTCGCGCTCACTGTGTCGCTCCCCGGTCCGGGTTCGCCGAAGCATGCGCGGCCGAAAGGGTCATGATCACGACGACCTGGGGCCGCCGACAGGGCCGCGAAGGTGATGACGGCCCACCGGTTCTCGCCCACGGCGCCGGCCGTGTGGTCCGACGGTCCCACCTGTGAGCCGGACTGGACAACCGCCGCCATCGGGCCGAACCGATCTGCACGCATCTCAGCGCGACTGTACGACGGGTCATTCGCCACCTCGGATCCATCCCGATGATCACCGGCATCCAATTCTCCCTGCCTCGACGCGTCGAGGTCTGTTCTGCTCGAAGTAGCGGTGCCTTCCTTGCTGACATCGGGTGTTCGCCACGGGCAAGAGCCACGCCAATGCCACCGGCGGGCAGCCGCAATGTGGGAGCGACTCACCGAGCACCTGGACCAGAGACTGGCCGGACCCGGTCCTGCGGCCCAGTCTCAAGTAGCCGATGAGCGGGTGACATCAGGGAAGGGCCGCAAGACCGATCCCGTCGACGCGCACTCCGTCGCCACGGCGGCGTTGCGCGCACCGAACCTGGTCCGAGTCCAGGCCGATCCTGAGCTGGTCGTACTGGGCATGCTCGTCGATCGCCGTGACGAGCTCGGCCGCGCCAGGACCCAGACCGCCAACCGCCTCCACCGATTGCTGCTGGAGCTGTTTCCCGGCGGCGCGAAGAAGTTCCTGTCCGCGGCTCAGGCTCGTGGCGACGGTCAAACCGCGAGACATCGTGGGCAAGACCCGCCGCCGTCTGGTCGTGGAGTTGATCACGGAGCTCGAAACGATCGACAGGAAGTGATCATTTCGTTCCTGTATCGAACGAACTCGTGCGTTGCTGTCCATGCCTGCGATACTGCAGCGCCCGGGCGGCCCGCAAGAGAGAGACGTCGCCACCAGCGAGACAGCCACCACGACCACGACTTTTCGAACCGCCCGGCACTTCTCCAGCCCACGCCGTGAGCCGTTCAAGGATCCACCGCTTCAGCCGGTTGTCATCGGCCTTGCCAAAGGTTTCCGCGTCGCGCGCGGTGAGCGTGGCGACAATGCCGCCGACCTCGTCGGCTCGCGCGAATGCCGGATGGGTTGTCCAGGGCGCGCAGGCTGTGCTCAAGTGCTACCGGCCGGCCCCAGCCGGCTCTATCGCTGTACGTCTTTGGGCAGAGCGTGCAGGTTGCAAGAGTCACTCATTCCCGCGGACGGTGACATGGCCAACGTCGCGAGCGGGCCTCGGTGCCGTGCGGAATCGGCCGTTCAATCGTTCGGTTGAACGCAGCTTCCCTCTCCAGCGCGCCTGATCGCTCCGTCCGTACGATGCGATGGCCGGCTCGATCGCACCACAATGACGGTGGCCCACGGCGCCTGGGCATCGCACGTTCCCCAAGTAGAGAGGTTTCCTCGACGTGGCCACCTTCCTGAGCAGACGAAGTGTCCTTGCCGCCGGGGCGGGCGCCGCGATCGGCGTCGGCGTGGGTGCCACCGCGGCGTCAGCTTCGCCCGCGTCGCCATCAGGCGGCGGCCCCGAGGAGACCCGGACGCTCGACGAGCTCTACCGGGCCGCGCTGGCGGAGGGCGGCAAGCTCGTCATCTACGCCGGCGGCGACACCCCGACCCAGCAGGACGCGACCAAGGCGGCCTTCAAGGCCCGCTTCCCGGGCATCGACCTGACGCTGATCGTCGACTACAGCAAGTACCACGACGTGCGGGTCGACAACCAGTTCGCCACCGGCACCCTCGTCCCGGACCTCGTGCAGCTCCAGACCGTGCAGGACTTCGTGCGCTGGAAGGAACAGGGGCGCCTGCTGGGCTACAGGCCCGCCGGGTTCTCGAAGGTCCACGACGCGTTCAAGGACCGCCAGGGTGCCTGGGTCGCGGTTTCGGCGCTCGCCTTCAGCTTCATGTACGGGACGTCGGCGGTCGGGTCGGCAGCGCCGCGCACCCCGCTCGACCTCGTCGACCCGAAGTGGCAGGGGAAGATCGCGTCGTCGTACCCCCACGACGACGACGCCGTCCTCTACCTCTACACGCGCTACGTCCAGGCCTACGGCTGGGACTGGGCGGCGAAACTGGCCACCCAGGGCGTGCGGTTCGCGCGCGGCAGCAACACACCGGGCGAAGCGGTGATGGCCGGGCAGGCCGCGATCGGCATCGGCGGCGCGGGCTCGCTGACCTCGCCCGCGTCGGCGCCCGTGCGGTTCGTGGTCGCCGACGGGCACCCGTTCATGGCCTGGGGCCAGCGGGCCGCGATCTTCAAGCAGGCCAAGAACCCGACCGCCGCCAAGCTCTACCTGAACTGGCAGCTGTCGCTCACGCAGCAGCAGGCGTCCTTCAACGGCTGGTCGGTCCGCACGGACGTCACGCCGCCGGCCGGGCTGAAGCCGATCTGGGAGTACCCGAACGCCGACCTGGGCGGATTCCCCCGCTTCATGGCCGACCGCGCCGAGGTGGAGCGGTGGAAGCAGACCTTCGCGCTGTACTTCGGCGAGGTCAAGGGCGACCCCACGCCCGGCTGGCCCGGACTGCACCCGGGCGCCTGACTTGACGTGAGCCACAACTTGACGTGCGCCACACCGGCATCGGTTAAGCTCCTGGACGGCACTGTCCTAATTGGATTATCCGTCCAGGGGGTTCGCCGTGTCCGACCATTCGCCATCGCCGGCACGCGGAAGCCGACTCCTGTGGCAGATGCCACACCTCGTGTTCTTCGTCGTCGTCGGTGCCGCGATGGTCCGGCTGGTCAGCCTGAACATTCCCCTGTGCTGGGAAATCGTCACCGTCAGTTCGGTGCTGGCCGTGGTGTACGCGGCCGGTCTCGCGCTGTGGTCCACGATGGGCGTCCGCGTCCGGTACTTCTGGGTCGCGGCCCTGCTCCTGTTGTGGACGGTCCTGGTCGCGCTGACCCCGCCGTTCCTGACCGTCGCCTACGTCTGGTGCGCCGTGCCGCTGGCCTGGGCGGTGCTGCGGGCGCTCGGACGCCGAGGCGCGACGGTCGCGGTGGCCGTGATCACCGTCGTGCTGGTCGGTCAGCTGACCGAGTCCGCCGGCCGGTTCGACCCGGAGATCGCGCTGATCCCCGTCGCGGCCGTCTGGGGCACCGTGGCCCTGTACCGGGCGCTGGAGCGGGAGCAGCGCCGGGCGGGTGTGCTGGAGGAGCGCATGCGCCTCGCGCGTGACCTGCACGACACGCTGGCCCAGGAACTGTCCGGCAGCGTGATGCTGCTGCAGGCGGCGGAGCGGAGCTGGGACGAGCCGGATGTCGCGCGGACCCGCGTTCGCGTGGTCACCGACCGGCTGAGCACGGGTCTCGCCGAGACACGGCGGATCATCGGGGACCTCACCCCTTCTCCCCTCGAGGACGCCGGGCTCGGGGGTGCCCTGCGGCTGCTGTGCGACCGCGCCCGGCAGGACGGCACCGCGGCGCGCGTGCGGTTCCGCTCGGTCGGCGGCCCTGGCCCCGACCTCGGCGAACAAGCCGCCACCGCCCTGTTCCGGGTGGCACAGGGCGCCCTGGCCAACGTCCGCGAGCACGCGCACGCCACCACCCTGCTGGTGACCCTGCACCACCACCCGGACCACGTCGAACTGGACGTGCGCGACGACGGTGTCGGCTTCGATCCCGCCGAGCCGTCGGGTCCGGGCCGGGGCGTCGGCCTGCCGTCGGCGCGGGCGCGGCTTCGCGAGTTCGGCGGTGACATCGAGGTCGACACCGCTCCGGGCCGGGGCACGCGGATCCGGGTCACCGTCCCCGGTCGCCTGCGGTCCGGCCCGGTCGTGCCGGTGACCTCCACGGCGGTCCGATGATGACGTCTTCGCTGCGCCTGCTGATCGCCGACGACCACGCGGTCGTGCGGGCCGGACTACGAGCCCTGCTCGACGGTGAGCCGGATCTCGAGGTGATCGCGGAAGCGGGCAGCGGCGAGGAGGCGGTGCTCCTCGCCGCCGAGCTGGCCCCCGACGTCGTGCTGATGGACCTGCGCTTCGCGGGCACGGACGGCGTCATCGACGGAGCCGAGGCCGTCCGCCGGCTGACCACCAAGGCTGCCGGCACGGCCGTGGTGATGCTGACCAGCTACTCCGGCCGCGCCGACGTCGTCCGCGCGCTGGAGGCCGGCGCCCGCGGCTACGTGCTCAAGGCGGGGCCACCCGAGGAGCTCTTCCTGGCCGTGCGCGAGGCCGCCGCCGGCCGCATCGGCCTCGCGTCGGAGGTTGTCGGGCATCTCGTCGGCCAGGTGGTCAGCCCGCCGCCGGAGCTGAGCGAACGGGAGCGAGAAGTCGTCCGGTTGCTGGCCGACGGGCACAGCAACCGCTCCATCGCGGAATCCCTGTACCTCAGCGAAGCGACCGTCAAGACGCACCTGGTGCGGATCTACCGGAAGCTGGGCGCCGACAACCGGGCGGCGGCCGTCTCCGAAGCGGTACGCCGGGGGCTGCTGGAACTCACCTGAGCGGCGAGCGGGTTACGCGGTGGCCGCATCGCGGACCAGTGCGGTGTCGACGAACTGTTCGAACCGGACGATCAGCCCGCCGCGCACCGTGAAGTGGTGGGCCACCCGGACGTTCAGCGGTTTGCCGGTCGCCTTGTGGCCGGCGGTGTAGCGGGCGAGGACGACGACGTTCTCGCCGTCGGCGACGTAGGTGTCGTCGTGGGCCGTCCAGTTCTCCCAGTACTGCGCCAGTTTCTCCATGACGCCGCTCGTCACGCCGTCGGGAGTGCGGTAGGTGCCGGCGAGCGGGAACCCGGCCATCTCCGTCCACTCGACGTCCGGGGCCAGGGTCGCCCGGAGGGCGGCGAGGTCGCCGGCGGCGGAGGCGAGGTACTGCCGCCGGACGACGGCTGCGGGTGTGGTGTCCTCGGTCAGCCCCATGTCATCTCGCCCTTCGCGACCTTGGTGCCGAGCGACGCGGCGATCTTCAGTCCGGCATCCGGGTAGGCGGCCAGCAGTCGCTCCTCGGCCGCGGTGGCGTCGCCGGCCTCGGCGACGGTTTTCTCGAAGAACCGCAGGTACTCGCCGGTGTGCCGGATCGCCGTCGGGTCGGTCGGCGCGTCGGCGACCCGGTGGCCGGCCACGACGAAGGCAGGCTCGAGCGCTTCGAGGTCGTCGAGGACGCGGAGCCATTCCGCGCGCTGTTCGGTGGTCGCGCTGTCGGCGGTCCACACGTGCAGGCCTTCGAACAGCAGCACTCCGCCGAGCAGCGCGCGTCCCGCCGGCTCGAAGACGTACCAGGCGCGGTCGCCCAGCGCCGTGCTGCCGCGCCGGACATCGAGGCCGACACCGTCCACAGTGACCGACGGCGCGGTCAGCGGCGCGATGTCGACCAGCCGGGTGGGCAGGTTGGCGCCCAGGTGCGCCCACGCGGCCAGCTTCTTGTCGTAGGTGTCGCGGATGTGCTCGATGACGTCGGCCGGTGCCAGGAACACCGCCTCGGGGAAGGCGTCGGCGATGACCTCGGCGCCGAAGTAGAAGTCCGGGTCGCCGGCGGTGATCAGCACCGTGGTGAGCCGCTTGCCGGAGTCGAGGGCCGCAGCGACGATCCGGTGCCCGTCGGCCCGGGTGAAGGCCGCGTCCACGACGAGGGCTTCCGTCTCGCCGGTGACCAGCACGCTGGTCTTGTTCAGCGAGGTGTCGGCCGCGTCGATGATCTGGTAGGTCAGGGGGCTCATGGCCAGGTCCTTTCGGAGGGTCATTCGGAAACAGCGGTGAGGTGGCGGTCGAGGGCGTCGGACAGGTGGGCGGCGGTGGCAGCCGGGCTCCCCAGCCGGATCACGCCGGTCTCGGTGTGCAGCAGCAGCGTCGGGTAGGCGGTGACGCCGAGCCGGGCGGCGCGGGTGAAGTCCTGCGAGGCCGAGGCGCCCGAGGTGGCGTATCCGGTCAGCACGGCGTCGGCGTCCAGGTCCAGCTGTTCGGCGAGGTGCCGGTAGGTGCCGGCTTCGGAGAGGCTGAGCCCGTCGACGTAGAACGCGCGTTGCATGGCTTCGGCGGCTTCGAGAGCTCGGTCGGGGGCGAGGGTCCGCAGCGCGGCGAAGCCGGTGGCGGCGGCCGTGGAATCCATCATGAACCGGCCGTCGGCGACGAGGGCGCGGTAGCCGGGGCCGAACTCGGCGCCGGTCAGCTCGGTGATGCGGGCGTTGGCGTCGGCGACGTAAGGCATGGTGCCGATCGGCGCGACGCGGCCGCCGGTGAACAGGCCGCCGCTGACGACGTCGAGCTCGATCCGCCCGGCGTTGGCGCCGGCGAACCCGGCCACGGCCGGGCCGAAGCCGTGGCACCAGCCGCAGTAGGCGTCGAACACATAGGTCAATTTCACTGCCATGACCACAGGCTAGGAGCGCAACCAGGTCTTTTCACGGTCGTCGTGTGACCTATCATGGTGAAAATGGGACAGAACATCCGGCCGGTCCGGTACGAGCCGCCGCCGGGGGTGACCGGCGAGATCGAGCTCACCTCGCTGGCGCGCATGCGGGCCCGGGGCGGTCCGCGCGAGTTCATCGCCCCGCAGCGGCTCGATTTCGACCTCCTGATCCGGGTCGAAGCGGGCCGCGCCGTGCACACCGTCGACTTCACCGGTTATCCGCTCGCGCCCGGCGACCTGATGTGGGTGCGCGCCGGTCAGGTGCAGCAGTGGGGCGTCATCGACGCCATCGAGGGCCCGGTGTTCCTGTTCACCCCGCCGGCGATCGACACCGGCACCTGGGAGCTGATCCGGTCCGCGGGGGTGGCCACCCCCAACCACTGGGCCGCCGCGACGGTCGCGGGGACACCCGCATCGACCGCACTGGCCACCGCGCTCGCCACCGCCGCAGCGGCGGGGACGAGCCTTCGGGACGCCGCGCTCGCCCGGGTGCTGGCCGCGGTGCTGCTCCTGCTCGTGATGGCCGTCCCGGAAGGCAGCGGCCGCCGCCCGCCTACCCACCAGGCGTTCGTGTGGTTCCGCGACGAGGTGGAGAAGAGTTTCCGCTCCCGGCACAAGGTCGCCGAGTACGCCGCCCGGCTGGGCTACTCCACCCGCACTCTCAACCGGCTCGCCCGCGAGAACACCGGCCTGTCCGCCAAACAGCTCGTCGACGAGCGCATCGTGCTCGAAGCCAAACGCCTCCTCGCCCACGGGCCCGACCCGGTGGCCCGGATCGCCGCCGAACTCGGCTTCGACGATTCGTCCAACTTCTCCAAGTACTTCCACCAGCGCGCCGGAACTACCCCGGCCGCCTTCCGCGACCGCGTCAGGCCACAGGCGGAAACCGGGTGAAGCGGCGGCCGGTCAGTTCGGCATTCCGCCGGTGAAATCATGGTGGTCCGGAGGCCGGGCAACCCGTCGCTGTTCCTCGTGCTGCTGCCGGTCCTGGTGCTCCCGCGTTCGCGGACCACGGGGTGCTCACGCTGGTCGTCGTGGTGTGGGCGCCGCTGTGCGCCGGGCCGGCCCGGTACCGGGAGGCGCCCCCCGCCGCGGGCTCGATCGACGACGAACGCGCCTACTACCAAGCGTGGACCGGCCGCGAGCACCCGACGGATGCCGCGGACTTCACGCCGAGGCAGCGGAACCTTCAAGACGCGGTGACCTCCGGTCGGCGGGTGCTGATCTACCAGGGACCGCACGACGAGATCATCACCGCCCCGTTGCGCGCGGACCTGCCGGGGAAGGCAGCGGTGCTCGGCGTGTACCTCGGCACGGTCGGCATGCTGGCACCCGTAGACGTCGGGATCGTCGACTTCTGGGGCTGAGCAACCCGATCGGCGCCCGGCTCGCCTTTCCAGTAGGCAAACCCGGTCATGCGAAACCGCTGAGCAACGCTTGGCTCGTCGCCGACTACGCGGCCCCGGAGGCACCGGTCTCGCCCGTGGGCAACTTCGCCTTCCGCGACGAGGTCACGCCCGCGCAGGTGGCCGCCGCCCGGCACGCACTCGACTGCGGCGACCTCGCGGATCGGTTCCGGACGCGAAGAAACCCCTCCGACCTGCCGAAATGACCTGATCGAAGGGGTTCTGCGAGAGAGTGGAGTTAAGGGGACTCGAACCCCTGACCCCTCACTGCCAGTGAGGGTCGATCATGGTCCTGACCTGCGGCGATTGAGAGGAATGGCCGCGCTCGCATCGAACATCCAGAGCAGCCGGGCGAGGCGGTTCACTGCGTTCACCGCGGTGGTCTGCCGGCCCGTACCGATGGAAGCGGAGACAAGGTGCTCGGTGGTGGTCGCTTGCCGACGTTCGGAGTTGACGTCTCGCCGCCGCCCCTGGCCGCAGGGCCGAGCGGCCAGGGGTAGCGGTCGACGCCGCGGCAGCAGGCGAGAACCGGGTCGTCCGGTCAGGCCCGGTTCAGTTGCCACTGCTGGTTGGCCCCGCCGTTGGCGGTCCACTGCACGACCTGCGCCCCGTCGCTCGTCGCCGCACCGGAGACGTCCGCCGCCAGTCCGCTGTCGTGGCTGACGATGGTGTAGTAGCCGTTGCCGGTGGACCGCAGATACCACATCTGGTTGGTGCCGCCGTTGGCCGTCCACTGCTGCAGTTGCAGCCCGGCCGTGCTGCTGCTGCCGTTGACGTCGAGCACCTTTCCACTCGGGACGTACTGGAGGGTGTAGGAGCCGTCGGAGGTCGTGGCGATGGTCCAGGTGGCGGTGCCGCTCTGCTGGACTACCTTGGCACCGTCCGCGGTGGAGTTGCCCGCGACAGCGAGCGGCTTGCCGCTGTTGCGGTTGACGATGCGGTAGGTGCCCGGTACGGGGCCGTCTCCGCCGCTTCCGGCGAGGTTGAAGTACTCCACCGCGTCGGCGAAGACGGGGCTGCCGGACTTCGTGGTCGACAGCTGCAGGTACACGCGGTTGCCGGTGGCCGGGGTGGTGAAGGACACCGGCTGGGTGACCCGCGAGCCGAGCGGGACGGTCAGGGTCGTGCTTCCGGACGCGACGACCGCGCCGTCCGGCGCGTCGAGCCGCGCCGTCCAGGTGAAGCCCACCGACGTGTCGGCGAAGTCGTCGTTGAAGACGGTGATGTTGCGGGTGACCGCGGCGTTGCGGGCGTAGTTGGGCACGGCCTGCGGCAGAGGGAAGGTGCCGTTGGAGTCCGAGGCGCCGGAGGCGGACCAGAACGGGAGGTCGACCGCGGCCACCGGGTTGAACGCCGCCTGCACGCGCTGGATCTGCGGGTTGCTCCAGGGGGCCGGGAGGTTGTCCGCGCCGTAGATCGGGTGACCGCCCTCCTCCGGGGTGAAGTCGGAGGTCCGCACTCCGGGCACGACGCTGGCCCAGGCGGACAGCAGCGTGTACGGACGCAGGTCGGTGGCGTTCTTGCCGCGCTTGGCCAGGGTTGCCGTGGCGAACCACTCGAAGCCCTGCTTGTTGTTGCATGCCGGCCAGATGTACTCGCCCTCGCCGTCGGGCCGCCCGTTCACGGTTTTCAGGCCCTCTCCGTACCTGCCGAAGCCGTCGACGTAGTGCGGGATCACCGCGAAGTTGGCGTACGTCATCCCGGGATACCCGTTGAGATTCCCGTCGACGCCCACCTCGGCAATGACCGGCCGGGTGCCATCGTTGCCGTTGATCGCCGCGTACAGGTCCTTCTCGAACTGTTCGGAATCCTGGCCGCTCTGGTTCGGTTCGTTGACCTGACTCCAGCGGATGACCGCGGGGTGGTTGCGGTCGCGCAGGACCAGCGCACGGGCGTGGTTGACCATGTTGTCGTGCCCGGCGATCCAGTCCTGCTTGCCGGAGGAGCCGCGAATCGCGGTCTCGTCGACGATCATCAGGCCCATCTCGTCGGCGACGTCCACCATGTACGGGCTCGCGGGCTCCTGGTGGATGCGGACCACGTTGTAGTTGAGCCGCTGGTAGTTGTCGACCGCCTGCGGCCAGCCGCCGTTGCCGGGCGACGGCGGCAGGAAGCCGGGCAGGGTGTCGTAGGCGTCGCCCTTGCCGCCGTTGTTGATCCGGTCGTAGTCGGCGCCCTGGAGGTTGTCGCCGCGGAAGTTCACGCGCACGCCGTTGAGGTAGTAGTAGTCACCGTTCTGGGTGGCCTCCCGGAACCCGAACCGGTGCGTGGCGTCGCTGGTGTGCCCGTCATCGGCGACGGCATGCACCGCCAGCCCGTGCAGCTGCGCCCGGTACCCCGGCCGGTACGGCACATTGGGCCACCAGTACGAGGTGCTGTCGAGGTTCCACGCGACCGGCCCGACGGTCACGGTCACGGTCGAGTTGGCCGCCACGGTGACCGTACGGCTGGGCAGTTCCGGGTAGCTGAAAGCCGTTCCGCTGTTGGACGACAGCGACCCGGTCAACGTCACCGACCGGGAACTGCCCGACGTGTTGCGCACCGACACGTCGTAGCTCAACGTCTTGTTCGCCACCGACGTACGCACGAATGTGTCGCTGACGTACACCACCGGGTAGGTTCGCAGGAACGCGGACCGGAAGATCCCCTGGGGGATCGCCTCGGACCAGTCGGCGGCGTCGGGCACCAGGTACCGGCCGTTGGATGCCTTCAACGCGCCGCGGCCCTTCACAGCGACGCTGATCGTGTGGGTGCTACCGGGGGCCGCGTAGGCGGAGATGTCGAAATTCGACGGCGTGAACGACGTGGTCTGCGTCGCCACCACCCGGCCGTCGACCGACAGCGTCGCCTGGTGATTGACCGCCCCGAACTCGATCCACGTCGACTGCGGCCGACCCGAGTCGGGCACGGTGATGGTGCGCGAGTACACCGCCTCGTTCACGTCGGTGAAGCCCTGCTTGTACCAGCCGCCTCCGGGCACGGTGATCGACGTCGCCCCCCGCCCCGTCGGCGTGAAACTCCACGTCCCGGCCAGGTCGACCGAGGCGATCGCGGCGGCGCCGGCAGCTGCGGCCGCGGGGGCCGGCTGTGTTGCGACGGCCGGCTGTGCTGCGGCGGCGGGTTGTACCGTGTCGATGATCGCGAGGAGCGTGGCGCCGGCCAGCGCTGCGCGGGCGAAGCGCTGGGATAGCGTGCGAGGGCTGTTCTGACGCATCAAGAAACCCCTTTCGCGGGTGTCGCGTCTACGGGGATACACCGATCATCGGACCCATCGTCACTACCCGCCGGGGCGCCAAAATAGAGAGGTCCACTATGGACTCATCTACCGGCTCCATGCGCGCGGAGCAAGGCATCTGTCGGTAAGTCGTCCTGTCGAATCGGTTCGACAGGACGATAAGCGGGGTCGACTCGTGGTGTCAAACATGTCTATGGCTTGCGGCGAAAGAAGAGCGCGATCCCGTGAAACTTTCAAAGGAAAGCGCAATCCCGGGAAATTTCCAGGCCGCAACTGGGTGCCCCGCCGTCGGCGGTCCACTGGATGACCTGCTCTCCGTCGTTACGTGAGCTGGACATCGCGGGCGGTGGTCGGCCTGCTGCGTTCTCGCGGCTGCGAGGCGACGTTGGAGACATCTGCGCCGGGGAACTCCACCGTTGGGGCCAGCGCCTCGTTGGTCATCCAGGTGTGGAGGTCGTTGTGGCGTAGGTGGAGCAGTGCGGCAACAGGTCGTGGCGCGTGAGATATCGAGGGCAAGGTTTCGGCGTTCGGTCGGTGTCCGGATTTGGCTCGCGGCGTGGGGCTACGGCCTACGCCGCTGGGTTGGAGGTGGATCGGCGCCGGCGGGTGTGGATCGATCCGGCCGACAGCGCGGTCACGGTGGCTGAGTGGGTGGCGCGGTGGTTCCTCTCGCTGGATCTGGATCCGCGAACGATCGAGAGCTATCGCAGCCGGTTGCGGTGTCACATCCTGCCGAAGTTCGGCGACCTGCCGTTGGGTGGGTGTGACCGAGTGGGTCCGGGAGCTGGAACGAGCGGGGTACGCCCCGTCGACGGTAAGTGCACAGCTGAATCTTTTGTCGATGTTGCTGACCGATGCAGCCGCTGAGGGGCTGATTCCGTTCAACCCGGTGCGCCGGGGCCGGCGGTCACGACGCGCCGTGCCGGAGCGGATCTGGGCGACGCCGGAGCAGATAGTGCGGATCGCCGAGCAGGCCGGTGTCCTCGGTGGGCCGATCGCGCGGCTGCTGGTGATCACTGCGGCGTGGACCGGGTGCCGTTGGGGCGAGTTGGCCGGTCTGCACCAGGACAACGTCGATCTCCGACGTGGCGTGATCGTGATCGATCCGCTGGTGGGTGCGCTGCATGAGTCGGGGTCGATGCGATGGCTGGGCCCGCCGAAGACCCGGGCCTCGGCGCGGACGATCGCGTTGCCGCCGTTCCTGGTCGCGCTGCTGCGCGAGCACCTCGCCCGGCACCGGTACGAGTTCGTGTTCACGACGCCGAGCGGGACGTGGTTGTGGCGCTCGACGTTCCTGCGGCGCGTATTCCGTCCCGCGGTCGACGGCAGCGACGCCTCCGGGGCGAAGGCGGGCTGCGCGGCGGTCCGGCCGGGGTTGACGTTCCACGGGCTGCGGCACAGCCACAAGACCTGGCTGATCGCCGGCGGCGCACCGGAGATAGCCCAGGCCCGCCGGCTCGGGCATCACCTGGACAATCGGGTGGTGGAGACCTACTGCCACGTCGCGCCAGAGGTCGAGCAGCGGCTGCTCGACGATCTCGAGCGCCGCTCGCACACCGCGGCCCCGCCACCACCGACACCATCACCGAGTGTGGTCGACAGTAGGCGGGTGGCGCCGGTTGTCCCCCTCTTCGCCACGGTGGGGGTCACCCGCCGGACGGGCCCGCGAACAGCAGGAACACCGCGCCGACGCCATATCGAGGGTGGGGTCGTGCTCCAGTTCTGCCCCAGCAGGAGCAGAAGATCACCGCGCAAGCCGATCACCGATGATCGAACCCGGAACGCAGAAAACCCCTCCGGCCAGCTACAACGGCTGAAACGAAGGGGTTTCTTACGATGTGGAGCTAAGGGGACTCGAACCCCTGACCCCTCACTGCCAGTGAGGGTCGATCATGGCTCTGACCTGCGGCGATAGAGAATCGCCTAGTCGGATGATGCGCTTGATCGCCGTTTCTTGCAACCGTGTTTTGTTCAGTGCAGTTGTAACAGGGGTCTGCCCCAGCTGTGCCCCAGTGAAATTGGTGAGAGGACTGCGCCGCGCGTGTGTCGAACATCTGGCGCATTCGGCAAGTGACGTGAGCTTGGATCCGGCCGATCAGGATCTCGCAGCCGGTGTAGTGCAGCCGACCAACGTTACGAGCGACCTTTGGCTAGCGAGCCCCGTCTCGAGCCGAGGTGCCGATGAGGTTGGCTCGCCAGGGCCCACGCTATGAGGCATAAGAGTGCGTTCCCGAAAGGGGTGCTTGGGCGCGTAGCCGAGATGCAGGTTGAAGCGACCAGGCTGGCCGCGATGAGTCCGTCCTTCCGTCCGCTGCTGTTCCTTGGGCGACGCGATCTTCTCACCCGAGATGCGCCGAGCCGCCGCGCTCCTGCGTGCAGCCGCCGAGACGGTCACCGGCCGACCCTGTTCGCCGCGCACGCGGCCCTGCCGTGGCCCGCCGAACCCCGGCTGATCCTGTGGCCCGCGCAGACCCTGCTCAACGAGTACCGCGGCGACGCTCGCGTGGCCGCCCTGCCGACGGCTGGCCTCAGCGGCATCGAAGCGCTCGTGACCTACGCCGCCTCTGGTGCAGTCCCCGCCGAGACCCCGCGCACCTCCCAGACTTGGTCCGAGGCTGGAGCGGAGCCGCGCCGACCCGACATCCCCCGGACGACGCGCCCGCCTAGCGGAAATCGAGAAAACGACCGAAGAGAACAGCAGGACTTATTGGGTGCACATCGGCGAGGCCGCCTGTACCGAACTGCAAACCTGGTACTCCCGTTCAGCCGGGCGCTCGCGAAGAAACTTATGCCCTGGGCACTGGCGACGCAGCGGGAGTACTTCAGGTCGGTCAGCGAGGCGGGCCGCCGTCGCGCGGTCTCATCGGCGCGCACTGCGCTGGGCGGCCGATGGCAAGTTCAGCCACCACGTCACCCGTTGGCTCACTCTGGCGTCGGCACGCAGGGTCCAGAGGGTCGCGCGGTCCTGATTCATACCGGCCGCGTAGGCGACCGCCCTGACGATTTCCGGCGTCGGGTGCAGTGCCAAGACCCGCAGCCAGGTCGCGACGTCGGTACGACCGGGTAGGTGGGCCAGTCCCTGAGCGGCTGCGACGACGGCGCCGGGAGCCGGGGTCGTCAACACGCCCTCCAGGGACGGTCGATGGGTGGCGTCGCCGAGGCCGCCCACGAGATCGGCCAGCGCCGCGACGTCGTCGGGCTGGCGGGCGCTGTCCAGCTCCGCGAGGTGCCGGCAGGCGGCCGCCACGAGCCCCGCGCGAACCGGCGACGCACCGAGCACGTTGCCTGCGATGACCTTCGCGTCGCTGTTCGTGCTGTACATCGCCTGGTGGATGAGACTGGGGAGGGTTGAGCCGTCGTCTTCGTCGGCGTCCTGGACGGCTTCGGTGAGCGTGGCGACCACGGAGGCGTTCGACGCGGGGGTGATCAGGGCGCGGTGGTCGAGAACGGCACGAAGATCCAGCTCCACCCGCAGCCCCCGACGGACATGGCGCACGCCGGTGTCGAGCGTGTCGGCGGGGCAGGTGGCGAGGAGGTCGGCCGCCGCTCGCCGGACCGCTTGCGGCTGTCCCGGGTCGAGAAGGTGCCCGGCGGCCACGGCGGCGATGCGGCGCACGACGTCGTCCGACGTGGCGGTGGTGCGTACCGACCAGGCGACCATCGCCGCGCGCAGGTGGTGCTCGTCGAGCGGGTGCCGGAGCAGTCGCATGAGCAGCGGCTGGGCCGAGGGTTGTGGATTGGCTGCCAGGAGGGCCAGTGGATCGGCGATCACCTGACAGGACTGGGCGGTGACGAACCCGGCGATCACCGGCACGAGTGCGCGGGCGGCTTCCGGATGGTGGTGGAGGCGGTGGAGGGCGGCCAGCCGGTGGAGGTAGTGCCAGCTCACGGAGACGGACATCTCGGTGAGCAACCGCGTCACCAGCAGGTGCCAGTCCCGCGTCGGCAACAAGTTCCCGGAAGTGACGAGGAATTCGATGAGTTCCAGCCAGTCGACGCCGCTCAGTTCGTCTGAGCCGAGACCACGGTCCAGTAGGTCCGACATGCGGGAGCGCACGGACGGCGCCGGGTGGTCAGCGGCGCGGTTCGGTCCGTGCCCCAAACTCGTCAGGACCGCTGCGAGTTGCCCCGCTGGCAGATCGCACAGCTTCTCGTAGCGAGCGACGGCCGCCGCCGGCATCCTCGTGGTCAGCCGCTCCCAGCGGGATATCGTGCTCGCATCCGTGCCCGGGTGCGAGGGCCCGTTCAGTGCCGTGGCGAACCCGCGCACCGTCGACAGGGCTGGATCGGGCGAGTGCGTCCGGCACGTCCGCAACAGCCACCGCGCCGCGCTCTGGTGGGAAACGGCGCCGAAAAGATCTCTTTCGATGTCGTCGGGGACAGTGTTCGGCCTGCCTCGTCGCCGTGGGGTCACGCCGCCAATGTTGCACCAGCGGATCGGTGACGCAACAAAACCCGGCGCCGCGTGTTCAGGACGTACATTTCGATGTTCACCCTGAAAGACGAACCGGGGGCGTCGCATGCAGATGAACGAGACGGAAGAGGATCTCGAAACGATACGGATACTGCAGGAAAATCTCCGGAAGGCCCTGGGTCGCTGGGATGCGACCGAGGAGGAGTCCAGGGACTTCGGCGGTCTCGTCCCGGTCGTCGACGAGCTCGAGGACGCGCTGGGAGGACTACAACGGCGCCGCTCCAGGGCAAGCGCCGCCCGGCTGTGCCGTCTCGGCGGCCGGGCCGCTTTGGCGGCGGCCCTGGTGTTCCTGCTGCTGGCGGCTTTCGGTGGATGGAACACGGTCTTGCTCGTCCTGACGGTGGTGGCCGTGACGTCCGGCGCCGTCCTGCTCGTCGTGGGAGGCCGACGTGCCTGACCGTCGCACCGAGTTTTCGATGGCCCTGCGCCGTTTGAACGAATGGGCGTCGAGCATCCGGCGTACATTCGACGACCCGAGGATCCCCGGCCCGATCCGGGACTCCTTCAAAACCGTCGTGGCCGTGTTCGAGGACGCGATCCAGGCCGTCGCAAGCGAACTGGAAAAGATCCGGGGTGAGCTGAACAGCACGAGGATGCTCGTCGACGAACATCACAAGTCTGTGGGCAAGAGCTTCACCGCGGTGCGGCGGGAGGTTGCCTTGGTCGCGAAGAACGCGGAGAGCGCGCAGCGCCAGTACGTCGTGCTGAACCGGCAGATGCGTCTGAGCCAGGTGCAGGGAAGGAAGGCCGACATCGACGACTGGGCGTCCGGTCAGGCCGAACTCGGCGTGCAGGTGGCCGAGGGCAGGGAGGCAGCGCAACGGTTGCGCGGTACGACGGGAACCCAGGAGCCAGCGGCCCGGATTAAGCGGTACCGCGACGACAACGCCGCGTACCAGCGTCATCTGCACGAAGCGGTAGCGGCCGCTCGTGATCTGGCCACGGTGGATCCGACGACGA
The DNA here is from genome assembly GCF_036104975.1 of Amycolatopsis sp. NBC_00355. Taxonomy (GTDB): domain Bacteria; phylum Actinomycetota; class Actinomycetes; order Mycobacteriales; family Pseudonocardiaceae; genus Amycolatopsis. Next base: position 8,304,232 of record NZ_CP107982.1, read on the forward strand.
GCAGGAGGGCACTGGCCGGACTGCTAGACCGGTGGGCCGGCAACCGGACGGAAGCAGCACGTCTTGCTCGGCTGCTTCCCCCGGCGATGGCCGACGCGTGCCGGGCCCAGGCAGACCTGGACATCGCCGAACAGCAAAGGGCCGACCTCCGGCACCGCGCCGAGCTGGGGGATCAAGCGGAACGCATCCTGTACCAGAATATCGACGCGTACCTCTATCCCGTTCTCGACGGCGGGCTGGTGCTGCCCATCTGGTTGGACCTGGCTCTGGGGTGCGGCATCGCCGGCCGGGACTGGCGTGACTGGCTGGACACTGCCATCCGCCTGATCCACTATCGGATTGTCTACCGCGTGCCTTCAGGATGCGACGCACTCGGCCCACGCCCGACGACCGAGGGACGGCAGAGCACCGAGTACGACCGGCTGCGCGCGGACTGCGCTGCGTACCACCTCTGACTTAGGTGACCTCTTCGTCAGGGTGTCCGGTTGGTGTTGTACCTACTCGGCGGCGGACCAGCCTTCTGCTCAGCAGGATTGGACACCTGGCCAACGTCAGCGGGAGCGGCTCGAACCGGCCGCCCGGTGACGGTGGACGACTTGTCAGGGGCATGAGCGGACGAGACGTGCAGCTCGATCCGATTCAGCTCGTCGCGTAGCACGCTGAAGCGGTGTGCGCACGCTGGCACCCGGAGGTCGCGGTCGATGCGGTGCTCTATCGCTGACCACCAGATTCCGTGCGCGCGTCCCAGCATCAGCACTCGGACGACGAGGCTCGACGCGTGCAAAGATTGTTGAACTCGGTCAGCGTGGCGAGCAGATCAGCGACTGGCCAACGGTCACCGAGGCCGGCTTGCACGTCGAGTCGGGCAAGGTCATCGTGTCGATGCTGGACTATGGGGACTCGATCCCTCGAACCGCTGTTCCCGGTTGGGGACTACTCAGCGCGTGTCTATGCCAGGGGTTTTCCACCATATCGAGTGACGGCATCCACGGCGAAGACCTCTATCATGTGGTCATGTGGCCAGGAGATGTCCAAGCTCCGGTTGTGTTGAAACAGCACACCGAACCGCTGCCTGGGGCTAAGCCGACGGGGCAAGATCACAGACAGCGGCAATTTTGCAGCCGAGCAATCATGCGGTGATAGCTGCCGCCCACGAAGGCACTCACGTGATTGGGTGTACGTGAGGCTGCTGAGCATTGCACACTGAATGCATTGCGATCAAACCTGATGCAACCTCCCCAAGTAGTGAGACGAGCTGTGTCAAACGCTGACAACGAAAAGAGCGACCGAACGCTCATACCTGACATCGCACTCTCCGCCGCAGTGGACTGGTATCTCGCTGGCAAGCACGTCCGTCGCAACTCCTGGTTGCAGCAAGCGAGAAGCTTCGTGGATCACCTTGAGTTTGTAGCGAGACGAGGAAAAAAATCAGATATCTTCATCTGTTACTCCGAACTGGCTCGGAGGGTGGCGCTTCCTTGGCATCGAGTCTCAAGGCGCAAGTTTGACTCTCTGCTAAATATTACGTCAAAGGCATGCATCGACCTTGAGCTACCTCTCATAACGGCACTTCTTATACTCGACGATAACTCAGGCCCAGGGGAAGACTTTTATCAAATTGCCACGACACTCGGGCGCAAGGATCAGTCACAAGGACCTGACCGGTTCTGGGTATCAGAGCTAGACTGTGTTCACCGTATTTGGCGGAGAGTCGGCTATCCAGTTGCATACACCTCGAAGTACATCACGACCGATGCCGCCAAGCACTACTGGCAACTCCTCGCCGCAGATTTTCGTCTGGAAGTCAATCGAGTAGAAGAAGCACTTCGCCTGCGGGATGCGAGCGCCCGACTAGAGGAGGCGGAATCCGTCAGCAGCCTCATGAATTTGCATGAGTTTCCCATGCTGATCGTCGCATATCACGCCTTTGTTGAGATAGAAGATAGTCTTGAGCAACTCGGAATAGCGGCCGATCGAATGGTCAACCTGATCGGCGGATCCACGAGAAACGCAGACCTCACGCCTGAGCACAGTTTCCAGGCGGACAATTCTGGCCTTATCATCGTTCCGGATAGCGCCTTGCAGCTGATCACAGTTCTATCTTCGTTTGCCGCAAAGTCAATAGACTCAATTAATACAGCCATCCTTGGACACTTTGAGACCCAGATGGCAGACGAGGTTGATCCCCAAAAGCTGATACACGAAGATGATGCATATTCTCTTGCTGCTCTCCTTCGATACGATCTCCTGCATCGACGCATGGATGATCCCGGCCCCGGTCTCGGTTTCAAGCTAGACGAACGACAAGAAGAGACCGCAAGTCTCATTAATTTTTACGCAAACAAGTTTGTCTTTGCGCACGAAGCATCTCACCACATCTTGGAGCACCGTCTCAATAACAACACGGCGGAGGGCACGCGTTCGCCCGAAGAGGAACAGCGCCTTGAGTCAGAAGCCGACCAGCTAGCACTAGATATCATGCTGGCGAACGAGGCCCCTACAACTCAGCCGGTCGCACTCTGGGGCGCGCTCGTGGCAATCCTCGCAGTCGACATCGGCGAACGCGGTTTGCTGATCCGTCAAGGAAGCACTCATCCGAATCCACAAACCCGGATAGTCGACCTTATGCGAAGGGCTGCCCACTTACCCTCAGAGTTGCTTCTTGCCGGATCAGTTCAACTCAGCCAGGCCGTTGACCTCGCTACTAATTTTACAGCTCACTTCCCCCATGTCGGCTGGGACCGCATAGATGCCGATCCAGAGATCAGGACAGATCTCCTTGATTGGGATCACCTTGAAGCGGTTGCCCAAATTGATCAAATGCAATCGCTTGGCGACCCTGAGCATCTCCAATTTTTTGAACGATTACGGGACCTGGGGTATGTCGACCTGACTGAAGGTGTGAAGGCGGCATTGAATGGGCAAGTGAGACGCGCACTTGAGGAGTGGGGCGTAAGTCGATGGAATGTCAAGCATATTCTTGACCCTAACTCGGCCTTAGCATACTCTAGTCTGCACGCAGCCATTGTTGAATGCTCGGCCCTGACTGGCATGAATGACGCGGGTAAAATGACCGGCACGCCCGAAGACCTGTATACCCTGAAAAGCATTTGCGCAAGTGCCGCCACTACTGTGCTAGCCCGAAAGATTGGAAGTAAAAATGTCAGCTAATACCGACTTCTCTTCCTATGACGAGATGGACGAAGACGAGCTCTTCGATGCGCTCGGCGAGAGTCTACTTGGAGACGGTTCCGGTATGGGTACCCGTGACAGAGGTCGGAACCATCGGTTTGGAAAGCAATGGTTCCAGGAGCACCTTCCCGAATTCCGGACTGCGTTGTGCAAAAAAGGCGCAGTGAAGCGGGCTATCCACTCAACTGTGCCTGTCGAAGCATCGACAGTTTTTGACGCATTGGCAACATCCGTCGGGCACCCAGCCTATACGATCGCGGCGGTTCTCATTGCTCGCCGAGGACTTCAGTGGCTTTGCACTGGAATCTCCTAGGATGACACCGTTGACCACTTTCGTCGGCCCTTGGGAAGACCCGCCGCTGACGTCAATCGTCTTGGCCGGAATCGGTGCCGCTGACGCCCGACGCGAGACGCAGCTGGACCGGCGAAGTAGTCGATCACGTTGACGCGGCGGATGCCGGCGTTGGCGTAGTCGAACTTGACATGGACGCCCTTGGTTGGTCGCGGGATGTCGAGATAGAGCAGGCGGCCGTGGCGTTGCACCAGCACGCGGTGTAGGAGATGGCCACATCGCGGCCGACTACTTCCGGGCCGAGGCTCACGGTCGCCTGCTGGCTGCCCTCCCTGGTCGAACGGCGGATCTTCCTGTCGTTGCCGTCGACCGACAGGCGAACCAGCGTGAAGACTTCAGGGTCGGCGGCGTCGAGAGGTACCGATGTATCGAAGTACCACCGCCCGGCGGCGGTTGGATCGCGCCGCAGGTCTCGGTACTCCGACTCATCGGACAAGCAGACAAAGCGCATCGTCGAACTGACCGGACGTACCTTGTACTCCTACCGAACCGTGGCGACGAACATCGACCCGCGCCCCTGAGTCGGGCCAGCTTTCCACGAACTCAGTGACACCGAGATGTCAACGTCCCGCCATCGCTGCGGCGAGCGGATGACTTGTTCGCGGAGATCGGCGTAAGCCTCTGCCGCCAGCTCGGTGTCATCAACGCGCAGACCAATCGTGTTGGCCGCAATCCGGTCGAGGGTCTCATCTGAGGCGATGTTCTTTAGCTGGCCGGGGCTGGCCGCAAAGCTGTCCAGAACAGCATCGACAAGCGCAGGTGCTTCTTGCCGTAGGGCATTGCGAAAGTTCTCGGTTGCTCGAGCCTCTGCTTCTTTGTGGGCGTAGTACTCGAAGATCAAGCCGAAAACGCCTAGGCCCAGAAACGTGCTGCCAAGTTCTTTCGTCGGCCATCCCGCCAGCCAGCTCAACGTCGGCACGCCCTCGACGTGCCGTGCCAGAAAGAGAAGTGCAACACCGATCACGGCGGTCACGAGGCCGGCGAGCTGGAGCTTGGTCTTGTAGAGCTGGTCGAGTAAATGGTTCATCTGCTACTAGTTTATTTGAATCTCTACACAAAAGGCAAAGGGCAAAGATCTTATCCAAAGACAACGACCCCCTCCGGCTAGTATCCCAGTCCGCCTACTTCGGATTCGGATAGCGACCGTCGCTCCTGAAGAGATGACCCAGCCACAGGCGAGTATAATTTGGCTAAAATACCAATAGGTAGAACTTCGCCAGAAAAACACGGCTATACCGCCGCAGCGTTGCATCTTCACCCTGCCTGAACGCATCAGGGAGCAATTCAGGGATAATGATGCGGCCATCATTATTTTTAGTGGCAACAGTGTCGCTGACGCTCTGTTCGCCAGCAGCGACATCGACATTTACCATCCCAATGCAGCTAACAGGTTGTTGAAGTACTCCATTTATCGTGCAGGTGCCCGTTTCTCTGGGCATCTCAACCGCGCACTCGACGCGGACGACGACATCGCGGTGAAAGCCGGCCACATCTGGGCCAACGCATCGTTGAACGACCTGCTGCCGGAGGCATGTCCTTCCGACATCGCCGACTTGCCTGTTCGGGCTCGGCAGGGGGCTGCGCAGACCATGGCCACGGCGCCGCAGCGTGCCCACGGAGTGCTCGTGAGGTTGTTCGACGACGGTGACCCGGATGTCCGCAAAGCCGCCGCTGCGGCGATCCGAGTCCTCCACGAGCCCGACTCTGCCTCGATCAGCGAACGCGTTGTGGCGGCATACGCGGCTAGCCGAGCCTTCCTGGACCACTTCGGTGACCTCTTCCACGAGCTCGAGCGAAGCCTGAGACTGCCCTCGACCACGATCATCGCCTGCGAACGCGCCGTGGAGCACGCCGGCGTCGAACTCGGCGATCTAAGCCGTGCTGCCGCTGCCATCTGCCGTGACATCGTCGCCGTCGTGCTCCGGCTCTACCGGCAAGGCGACGCGGCAATGCGCAACCGATGTCTCGACGTCGTGGACAAGCTGGCCGATGCCGGGGCGTACGGGCTGCCGGAGGCGCTCCAATACGAGCGCTGACGGGCGCGGTGTGCGGCCTGATTAAGTACCTCTGGGGATCCACCTGTTCGGGGGACGCTACTGGAGCACTTTTCGTGACCCCATTTCGCCGCCGTCGGCGCGATGCCCCAGTTTGCCCCCAGCTACTCGCCGGTAACTGAACTTCTTCTTGACGAAACTCAAAGTTTGCCGGAACGAAAAACCGCTCAACCTGGAACTTCTGTCCCGGTGAGCGGTGTTTCGTCACTGTGGAGCTAAGGGGACTCGAACCCCTGACCCCCTCACTGCCAGTGAGGTGCGCTACCAGCTGCGCCATAGCCCCGAGGCGAAGGTGAACTCCGCATCTCGTATGGCCATACACTACACGCCGCCCAGAGGCCCCTGACGCGGGGGTGCCCGCATGGTCACCAACTCGGTCGCAACCTTGTGACCTGCAGTTTTAGGACTTATTTTTAGGCGTGTATTGACTCCCGGTGTGTCCGCCGTTACATTTTCGGCGGTTGTGACGCCGAGGTCCCCGCCCGTTACGCCGCGTCTTCACCGGGCATGCCTCTGCCGTTTCCTGCTCGAAGAACGCCGCCTGTGCGGCAGAGGAGGTTTCGATGAAGAGTCCGGTGCGACGGCGGGTGATGACGGTGCTCTCGGCAGCGTCCGCCCTGGTCGCGGGCTTGCTCACCGTCGTAGCGGCGGCGCCGGCGGCTCAGGCCGCGATCACCCCTGACGGGTGGTACACGGTCGCCGCCGTGAACAGTGGGAAGTGTGTTGATGCTCGGGCTGCCGCGAGTGCGAATGGCACCGTCGTGCAGCAGTACAGCTGCAATCAAAGCGCTTCCCAGGAGTGGCAGTTCCAGTCGACCGGGGACGGCTACTTCCGCGTCAACACCCGCAACAACGCCGCCGCGGCCTGGGACGTCACCGATGTCTCGACCGCCGACGGCGGGCTCGTGCAGCTGTGGAGCTACTCGAACGGCCTCAACCAGCAGTGGCAGGCCGTCGACGAGGGCAGCGGGCGGTACCACTTCGTGAACCGCAACAGCGGGAAGTGCCTCGACGTGCCGAGCGCTTCCACCGCCGACTCCGTCCAGCTTCAGCAGTACTCCTGTAACAACACCAGTGCGCAGTCGTTCACACTTACCCCTGTGGGTGGCACTACTCCTCCGACCTCCGGGCAGCCGGACCTCGGCCCGAACGTGGTGATCTTCGACCCGTCCATGTCGAGCTCCAGCATCCAGAGCCGGCTCAACGGCATCTTCGGCCAGCAGGAACGCAACCAGTTCGGCAGCCAGCGCTACGCCGTGATGTTCAAGCCGGGCACGTACTCCAACGACGTGAACGTCGGCTTCTACACGCAGGTGCTGGGCCTCGGGCTGAGCCCGGACGCCGTGACGATCAACGGCGCCGTGCACGTCGAGGCCGACTGGTTCCCGCCGCAGAACGCGACGCAGAACTTCTGGCGTGGCGCCGAGAACCTGTCCGTCAACCCGACCGGCGGCGCCGACCGGTGGGCGGTCAGCCAGGCCGCGCCGTACCGCCGCATGCACGTCCGCGGTGACCTGCAGCTCGACGACGGCGGCTGGGCCAGTGGCGGCTGGATCTCCGACTCGAAGATCGACGGCCAGGTCCGCTCCGGCTCGCAGCAGCAGTGGATCTCGCGCAACTCGCAGTTCGGCAGCTGGAACGGCTCGAACTGGAACATGGTCTTCGCCGGCGTCCAGGGTGCTCCCTCGAACACCTTCCCGTCGCCGCCCTACACCACCGTCGCCTCGACGCCGGTCGTGCGCGAGAAGCCGTTCCTCTACATCGACAACGCCGGCAACTACCAGGTGTTCGTCCCCGGCGTGAAGACCAACGCGGCCGGCACGAGCTGGGCGAACGGCGCCGCGCCGGGCACCTCGCTGCCGATCGACCAGTTCTACATCGCCAAGCCCGGCGCGACCGCCGCGGACATGAACGCCGCGCTGGCCGCCGGGAAGAACCTGCTGGTGACGCCCGGTGTCTACCACCTCAACCAGGCGCTGCACGTGACCCGGCCCGACACCGTCGTGCTCGGCCTCGGCATCGCGACCCTGGTGCCGGACGGCGGCGTCACCGCGATGAACGTCGACGACGTCAACGGCGTCAAGGTGGCCGGCCTGCTGATCGACGCCGGTACGACCAACTCGAACACGCTGATGCAGGTCGGTGCGGCCGGTTCGACCGCCGACCACTCGGCCGACCCGACGTCGCTGCACGACGTGTTCTTCCGGATCGGCGGCCCGGCCGTCGGCAAGGCGACCAACAGCCTGGTGGTGAACAGCAACAACGTGATCGGCGACCACATGTGGATCTGGCGCGCCGACCACGCCGACAACGGCAACAACGTCGGCTGGAGCACCAACACCGCCGACAACGGGCTCACGGTCAACGGCAACAACGTGACGATGTACGGCCTGTTCGTCGAGCACTACCAGAAGACGCAGGTCGTCTGGAACGGCAACGGCGGCCGGACGTACTTCTTCCAGAACGAGATGCCGTACGACGTGCCGAACCAGGCGGGCTGGATGAACGGCTCCACGAAGGGCTACTCCGCGTACAAGGTGGGCCCGAACGTGACGAGTCACGAGGCGTGGGGGCTGGGCAGCTACTGCTACTTCAGCACCAACCCCTCGGTCGCCAGCGCGCACGCCTTCGAGGCGCCGAACACCGCGGGTGTCAAGTTCCACGACATGGTGACCGTCTCGCTGAACTACCAGGGGACGATCACGCACGTCATCAACACCACCGGTGACACGACGCCGACCGGGACCAAGCCGGTCAACCTGGTGAGTTACCCCTGATCAACCGGCGTGCGTCGTGGTGGCGGCCGCGGCGCACGCCGGTCCTCATTGTCCGTAACGGAAGTCCTCACGCGAAATCCGTCGGCCGGGTTAACGGGCAACCGCCGAACGGGCGAAAAGTCTGATTACAGAGCGTGCATGCGTACGGTAGTACATATTTACCGGGAAGTTATGGATTGTTCACCTTGCTCGGGGAGCGTTCGCTCGCACAGCCACCCCGGGTATCGGAGGACGTAGCAAGTGAACAGACGTTTCGCGGCGCTCACCGCGGCGGTCGCCGCAGGTGCCCTGGTACTCACCGCCTGTGGCGGATCTTCCGACAGCAAGGACTCCGGTGCCGCCGGCACCGCCAAGTCGGCCGCCGACCTCGGCGGCCTCGACAAGCTCGTCGAGGCGGCGAAGAAGGAAGGCACCCTCAACGTCATCGCCCTCCCGCACGACTGGGCGAACTACGGCGAGGTCCTCGACGCCTTCAAGAAGAAGTACGGCCTCAAGGTCACCGAGGCCAACCCCGAGGGCTCGAGCCAGGACGAGGTCAACGCCGTCAAGCAGCTCAAGGGCCAGGACCGCGCCCCGGACGTGCTCGACCTCGGCGGCGCCTTCGCGCTGACGGCGGCCAAGGACGGCCTGCTCGCGCCCTACAAGGTCGCGACCTTCGCCGACGTCCCGGACAACCAGAAGGACGCCGACGGCCAGTGGGTCAACGACTACGGCGGCTACATCTCCATCGGTTACGACGCCAAGAAGGTGCCGAACCCGCCGAAGTCCTTCGCCGATCTGAAGAAGCCGGAGTACGCGGGCAAGATCGCGCTCAACGGCGACCCGACGAAGGCGGGCGCGGCGTTCGCCGGCGTGTACGCCGCGGCGCTGGCCAACGGTGGTTCGTTCGCCGACATCAAGCCCGGCATCACCTACTTCGGTGACCTCAAGAAGTCCGGCAACTTCATCCCGGTGCAGTCGAGCGCGGCGACCGTCGAAAGCGGCCAGACGCCGATCACGCTCGACTGGGACTACCTGCAGGCCGGCTACGCCAAGAAGCTCGAGGGCAAGGTCGACTGGAAGGTCGCGGTCCCGGCCGACGGCGTCTACTCGAACTTCTACTGCCAGGCGATCAGCAAGACCGCCCCGCACCCGGCCGCCGCGCGGCTGTGGCAGGAGTTCCTGTTCTCCGACGAGGGCCAGAACCTTTTCCTGAAGGGCCTTTCGCGCCCGGCGCGGCTGCCGAAGATGGAGACGGCGGGCACCGCGGACAAGACCTCGCTCGCGGCCCTGCCGCAGATCCCCGGCGAGACGAAGTTCCCGAGCAACGACCAGATCGACGCGGCCAAGAAGGTCGTCGCGGACGAGTGGGCGAAGGCCGTCGGCTGACGTGACGGCCGAAACCCTCACCACGGCGGCAGGCGCTGGGTCGCCTGCCGCCGTGCCCGTGCGCCCCGGGTTCGTGCGGCGCTTGCTCAAGTGGGTGACCGGCCATCTCGGCCTGCTGCCCTTCCTCGCCTACACCGGAGTCTTCCTCGGCGCGCCGGTGGTGATGGTCGCGGTCGGTGCCTTCCAGGACAACGACGGCGCGTTCACCACCGACAACCTCGGCGCGGCCTTCAAGGACCAGTTCGGCCGGTCGTTCGTGACGTCCATCGAGCTGTCCGCACTGACCGCCGTGGTCGGCGCCGTGCTCGGCGCGCTGCTCGCCCACGCCGTGCTCGGGTCCAAGCCGGACGGCCTGCTGCGCAAGGTCGTCTCCAGCGCGGCCGGCGTGCTGGCCAACTTCGGCGGCGTGCCGCTGGCGTTCGCGTTCATCGCCACGCTCGGCAGCATCGGCATCGTCACCAAGGCGCTGACCGGCCTGGGCCTCGACCTCTACGCGTCCGGGTTCAGCCTGTTCAGCTTCTCCGGCATCGCGATCGTCTACATCTACTTCCAGATCCCGTTGATGGTCATCGTGTTCACCCCGGCGCTGGAAGGCATGCGCGCGCAGTGGCGCGAGGCGGCGGAAAACCTGGGCGCGACGCGCGCGCAGTACTTCCGGCTCATCGCCGTCCCGGTGCTGCTGCCGCCGTTCCTGGCTTCGACGTTGTTGTTGTTCGCCAACGCGTTCAGCGCCTACGCCACCGCGTACGCGCTGACCACCGGCATCATCCCGCTGGTGCCGATCCAGATCGGCTCGCTGGTCTCCGGCAACGTCGTGGCGGACCAGCAGAACCTCGGGAAGGCGCTCGGCCTCGGCATGATCGTCGTGGTCGCGATCGTGATGGCGTTCTACTCGTGGATGCAGCGGCGCGCGTCGAGGTGGCTCGGATGACGAACAAATGGGGTCGCTGGACCATTCTCACCCTGTTCGGCCTGTACTTCCTGGTGCCGATGGCGGCGTCGGTCGAGTTCAGCCTGCGCGACGTCAACGACACGCACAGCTTCGTCTCGTGGAGCAAGCTGCTCGACGAGCCGGGCCTGTTCGAGACGCTGGGCACGTCGTTGTGGGTCGCCGCGGGCACGGTCGTGCTCACGCTGCTGATCATGGTCCCGACGGTCAGCTGGGTGCACCTGCGCAAGCCGAAGCTGCGCCGGGTGATGGAGGGGATCAGCCTGCTGCCGCTGGTCATCCCGCCGATCGTGCTGGTCAACGGCGTGCTCGTGGTGTTCGCGGACGCGCCGGAGGTGATCAACGGGACACCGGTGATCCTCGTGCTGGAGTACGTCGTCCTCGCGCTGCCGTTCACCTACCGCACGCTCGACGCGGGCCTGCAGGCGATCGCGCTGCCGACGCTGGTCGAGGCCGCGCGCAGCCTCGGTGCCGGCTGGGGCACCGTGCTGCTGCGGGTGATCGTGCCCAACATCCGCAGCGCGGTGTTCGGCGCCGCGTTCCTCAACCTCGCGCTGGTGCTCGGCGAATACACCCTGGCCAGCATCCTGCTGATGGACACCTTCCCGGTGTGGACCGTCCAAACCGGACAGTCCGAGGCCGGCGTGTCGGTCGCGGTGTCGCTGTTCAGCCTGTTCGTCGCGTTCCTGCTGCTGTTCGTCCTGTCCCTCGTCGCGGGCCGCCGCCGTCGTGAGCACAACCCGGCCGCGCCCATCGCCCCCGCACCGCAAGGAACCGCCTGATGATCGAGACCAAAACCGGTGCCTCCGTGGAATTCCGCGGCCTGCGCCGCGAGTTCGGCGACGTCAAGGCCCTCGACGGGCTGAACCTGCTGATCGAGCCCGGCGAGCTGGTCGCGCTGCTCGGGCCGTCCGGCTGCGGCAAGACGACGGCGTTGCGCGTGCTGGCCGGCCTCGAGCAGGTCGACTCGGGCGAGGTGCTCGTCGACGGCACCGACGTCGTCGGCGTGCCGGCCAACAAGCGCGACATGGGCATGGTGTTCCAGGCCTACAGCCTGTTCCCCAACCTGACCGTGCTGGACAACGTCGCGTTCGGCCTCCGGTTGCGCGGCCAGGGCACGGTGCCCCGGCACCAGCGCGCGCAGGAGCTGCTGGAGCTGGTCGGGCTGGACAGCCACGCCAAGCGCTACCCGCACCAGCTCTCCGGCGGCCAGCAGCAGCGCGTCGCGCTCGCCCGGGCGCTGGCCATCGAGCCGCGCGTGCTGCTGCTCGACGAGCCACTGTCCGCTTTGGACGCCCAGGTGCGCACCCAGCTGCGGGACGAGATCCGCCGGCTGCAGCTGCGGGTCGGCATCACCACGCTGTTCGTCACGCACGACCAGGAGGAGGCGCTGTCGATCGCCGACCGCGTCGGCGTGATGAAGGACGGCCGGCTCGAGCAGTGCGACACCCCGGCCGCGTTGTACGCGCGCCCGGCGACGGCGTTCGTGGCGGAGTTCGTCGGCACGATGAACCACCTCGCGGGCACCGTCACCGGCGGCGGCACCGAGGTCGACGTCGCCGGGCAGCGGCTGAAGCTGGCCGAGCCGGGGGAGCGGGCGGACGGCGCGGCCGTGCGCGTGCTGGTCCGCCCCGAATCGGTGACGCTCGAACCCGGCGGCCCGGCCCGCGTCACCGACCACAGCTTCCGCGGCGCGGTCACCCGCCTCACGGCGGTGCTGCCGGACGGCACGACGGTGCTCGCGGACCTGCCGAGCGTGACGGCCGCGGAGCTGCTCCCGGGCAGCACGGCGGCCGTCGGCTTCGGCAGCCGCCCGGTCCTGCTGGCGGCGGACGCGTAGTGGACACGACGCGCCGGCGGATCGTCCGGGCCGAGGCGGGCGAGCTGGGTTACCGGCGGCTCGCCGAGGCACCGGGCGAACCGCACGCCGTCCGGGAGGACCTCGCGCCGGCCTCGCCGTCCCGGCCCGGGACGCCGCTGGCGCGGTTCGCGCACCTGTCGGACCTGCACGTGATGGACGCGCAGTCGCCGACCCGGGTCGAGTACCTGGAACGGCACGCCGACCCGGATTCGCCGCTGCGGCCCTACCTGCCGCTGATCGGCACCTACCGGCCGCAGGACGTCTTCACGACGCACGTCGTCGAGGCGATGGTCCGCGCGGTCAACGAGTTCGACGTCGACTTCGCGGTGTCCACCGGCGACGCGACCGACGCCTGCCAGGCCAACGAACTGCGCGCCTACCTGGGCACGCTCGACGGTGGCCCGGTCGACCCCGATTCCGGGAAGCGCGGGCACTGGGAGGGCGTCCACGCGAGCGACCCGGCGACCTACGACGTCCGCTACTGGCACCCCGACGGCACGCCGGAGGGCTGCGAAGACGACCACGCGCGGGCCCGCTACGGCTTCCCGGAAGCGCCGGGCGCCCTCGACGCGGCCGCGCGCCCGTTCGAGGCGACCGGGCTGCGGGTGCCGTGGTACGCCGTCTACGGCAACCACGACAACATGCTGCAGGGCGTCGTCCCGCCGTGGCCGGAACTCGCGGACGTCACGGTCGGCGGGGACAAGCTGACGGCGTTGCCCGCGGGCGACGTCGTCGAGCTGTTGCACGGCTTCGACCAGGCCGAGCGGTACGTCGTCGCGCGGCTGCTGGACGGCGCCACGGTGCCCGTGACGCCCGACCCCGAGCGCCGGCACGTCTCGCGCGCCGAGTGGATCGGCGCGCACGTCGACTGCCACGGCCACGGATACGTCCGGGCGAACGCCGAGTCCGACACCGCCTACTACGCTTTCGACCACGGCGTCCTGCGCTGCCTGGTGCTCGACACGGTCAACCCGCACGGCTTCTGGCAAGGCTCGCTCGACGTTCCCCAGTTCGAGTGGCTGCGGGCGGAGCTGGCGGCGTCGGCGGACCGGCTCGTCGTGCTGTTCAGCCACCACCCCCTCGACACGCTGGTCAACGACCACGGCCCGGACCGGCGGGTGCTGGCCGACGAGCTGGCCGCGCTGCTGCACGCGTCGCCGAACGTCGTCCTCTGGGTGAACGGTCACACCCACGAGAACAAGGTGACCCCGCAGGCGACGTTCTGGGAAGTGACGACGGCGTCGCACATCGACTGGCCGCAGCAGGCCCGGCTCGTCGAGGTGCGTGACAACGCCGACGGCACGCTGTCCATTGTGGTCACGATCGTCGACCACAGTGGACCGGTGACGGGCGGCGGTGACGACCCGATCGGGCTGGCGGGGCTGTCCCGCGAGCTGTCGGCGAACTACTGGCAGCACCGCGACGGCCCCGAGCGGGGCGCCGGGACCGCGGCCGACCGCAACGTCGAGCTGCTGCTCCGGGATCCACGCCCGAACGGGTGGTGAACCGCGCCATCGGCGTCGGATGTCGCGATACTGGGGCTCCCGGAGTGCAAAGGAGCGGGACATGACCGCCTTCGGAATCGTCGTCGAACCCCGCCAGGCCTGGCCGCTGACCGCCGTGCGCGGGGTGTTCGCCGTGCTGTTCGGGATCTTCGCGCTCGTCTGGCCCGGCGAAACCGTCCTCGTGCTGGCCATCCTCTACGGCGTCTACGCGATCGTGGACGGCATCGGCGCGCTGATGCAGGCGTTCCGGCCGGGCGACGGCGCCCACCGCGCGGCCTACGGCGTGCTGGGGGTGCTCGGCATCGTCGCCGGGATCCTGGTGCTGGTGTGGCCGGGGATCACCGTGCTGCTGCTGGCGCTGCTGGTCGGGCTGTGGGCGATCGTCACCGGCATCGCCGAGATCGCCGCCGCGATCCGGCTGCGCAAGCAGATCCAGGGCGAGGCGTTCCTCATCCTGGCCGGCGCGATCTCCGTGCTCGCCGGGATCCTCATCGTGATCAACCCGATCGCGGGCGCGTACGGCGTCGCGCTGCTGGTCGGCATCTACGCGCTGATCTACGGGATCGTGCTGCTCGTGCTGGCCTTCCGGCTGCGCAAAATCGCGAACACACCCGCCGCCGCCTGAGTAGCGTGCGGGGATGTGACCCGCGAACTGGTGGTGCTGGGCACCGCGAGCCAGGTGCCCACACGCCACCGCAACCAGAACGGCTACCTCCTGCGCTGGGACGGCGAAGGCCTCCTCTTCGACCCCGGCGAGGGCACCCAGCGTCAGATGGTGCACGCCGGCGTCGCCGCCACGGACGTCACGCGGATCTGCGTCACGCACTTCCACGGCGACCACAGCCTCGGCCTGTCCGGCGTGATCCAGCGGCTGTCGCTGGACAAGGTGCAGCACCCGGTGCACGCCCACTTCCCGGCGTCCGGCGCGCACTACTTCGAACGGCTGCGGCACGCGACGTCGTTCTACGAGACCGCCGACCTGCGGGAGCAGCCGGTCGAGACCGACGGCCCGATCGCGTCCGGCAAGTTCGGCGTCCTGGAAGCGCGGCTCCTCAGTCACCCGGTCGAGGCGTTCGGTTACCGGCTGATCGAGCCGGACGGCCGGACGATGCTCCCCGAGCGGCTGCGTTCGTTCGGCATCCAGGGCCCCGACGTCGGGAAGCTCCAGCGCGACGGCCGGCTGGGGACGGTGAGCCTGGACGACGTCAGCGTGCCCCGGCGCGGCCAGCGGTTCGCGTTCGTCATGGACACCCGCCTCTGCGACGGCGTCTACGCCCTCGCCGAGGACGCCGACATGCTGGTGATCGAGTCGACCTTCCTCGCCGAGGACACCACCCTGGCCCGTGACTTCGGCCACCTGACCGCTCAGCAGGCGGCGCGGGTGGCCGCCGAGTCCGGCGTCCGGCAGCTCGTGCTGACCCACTTTTCCCAGCGCTACACCGAGCCGCGGCGGTTCTTCGACGAAGCCCGGGCCGAGTTCGACGGCGAGATCGTGGTGGCCCGAGACCTGGAGCGGGTCCAGGTGCCGAAACGCCGGTCCTCCCCAGCGGAGCGCCTCGCGCCGTAGGCTGCAAGCGTGAGCCAGCCGATCCTGATGACCGTCGACGACGATCCCGCCGTGTCCCGCTCGGTCGCCCGTGACCTGCGCCGGCGCTACGGCAAGGACTACCGCATCATCCGCGCCGACTCGGGCGCCGACGCCCTCGACGCGCTGCGCGAGATCAAGCTGCGCGGCGACGCCGTCGCGGCGATCCTCGCCGACTACCGGATGCCGCAGATGGACGGCATCGCCTTCCTCGAGAAGGCGATGGACCTGTTCCCGCACGCCCGCCGGGCCCTGCTGACCGCCTACGCCGACACCGACGCCGCGATCCAGGCGATCAACGTCGTCGACGTCGACCACTACCTGCTCAAGCCGTGGGACCCGCCGGAGGAGAAGCTCTACCCGGTGATCGACGCGCTCGTCGAGACCTGGAAGGCCGTCGGCGACAAGCCGGTCGACGAGGTCAAGCTCCTCGGCCACCGGTACTCGTCGCCGTCGTTCCACATGCGCGACTTCCTCGCGCGCAACGCCGTGCCGTATCGCTGGTACTCGGTCGAGGACGACGAGGGCAAGCGCTTGCTCAAGGCCGCCGACGCCGTCGAAGCCGACATCCCGGTGATCGTCACCCCCGACGGCACCGTGCTCAAGCACCCCTCCAGCGGCGAGATCGCGGACGCGGTCGGCTTGTCGACCCGCCCCGCGCAGGAGTTCTACGACCTCGTCGTCATCGGCGGCGGCCCGGCCGGGCTCGGCGCCGCGGTCTACGGCGCGTCCGAGGGCCTGCGCACGGTGCTCGTCGAGAAGAAGGCCACCGGCGGGCAGGCCGGCACCAGCTCGCGCATCGAGAACTACCTCGGCTTCCCCGACGGCGTCTCCGGCGCGCAGCTGACCGACCGGGCCCGGCGCCAGGCGCAGAAGTTCGGCGCCGAGGTGCTGACCGCCCGCGACGTCGTCGGCCTGGAGGCCCGCGGCTCGTCCCGGGTCATCACCTTCGGCGACGGCAGCGAGATCGCCGCCCACTCGGTGATCCTCGCCAGCGGCGTCACCTACCGGGCGCTGGACGCCGAGGGCATCGAGGAGCTGAGCGGCCGCGGCGTCTACTACGGCTCGGCGGCCACCGAGGCGCCCGAGTGCAAGGGCGAGCACGTCTACATCGTCGGCGGCGCGAACTCCGCCGGCCAGGCCGCGGTGTTCTTCTCCAAGCACGCCAGCGACGTCAGCATCCTGGTGCGCGGCGAGTCCCTGGAAGCGTCGATGTCGCATTACCTGATCGAGCAGATCGCCGGCATCGACAACATCCACGTCCGCACCCGCACCACGGTCAAGCAGGCCCACGGCGACGGCCACCTGGAGCGGCTCACGCTCTGCGAGAACGGCGTCACCGAGGAGGTCGACACCGGCCACCTGTTCATCTTCATCGGCGCGGCCCCCCGCACGGAGTGGCTCGGCGACGACCTCCACCGCGACGAGTACGGCTTCGTCCGCACCGGCCCGGACCTCCTGGCCGCCGGGCAGCGCCCGAGAGGCTGGACGCTGGACCGTGACCCGCATTACCTCGAGTCGTCGATCCCGGGCGTCTTCGTGGCGGGCGACGTGCGGTCCCAGTCGGTCAAGCGAGTGGCGTCGGCGGTCGGCGAAGGCGCGATGGCCGTGACGCTGGTACACCGGTACCTGGAGGAACATTGACGTCCTCCCCGCAGTCATCCGACCAGGGGATTCCGGCGGCGCGAGCCCGGCACGGCCGGGTCGGGTCGCCGAGGTTCACGGTTCACCGGCCGGACCACTGTCCCGCCTCCCCGCGCGGTCACCGCCCGTCCGGCGGCGATGTTCCTGGCCGCGTTCACGTCCGCGTTGCCGCTGTACCCACAGGCGACGCACCGGAACACCGCTTGGCTCTCGCGGGATTCGGACGCCACGTGCCCGCAGGCGGAACAACGTTGCGACGTGAAGGCGGCAGGGACCTTTTCGACCCGGCCCGGAGCCTTGTGCTCCAAGCGCGAGACCACCAGACCCCACCCCTGGGCGAGGATCGCCCGGTTCAGGCCCGACTTCTGCCGCACTCGCCGTCCCGGCGCCGCGGCGGTGCCTTTCGCCGATCGGGTCATGTGCGTGATGCGCAGGTCTTCGACCCGGATCACGTCGAACTCGCGGGCGACACGCGTCGTCAGCTTTTCCGCCCAGTCCTTCCGGCGTGCGGACTCCTTGGCGGTCAGCTGCGCGATCGCTCGGAGCAGCCTGGCTCGCCGGTTCGATCCGCGGGCGGCCCGGGCGAGCCGCCGTCGCAGCCGCAACGCTCTCGCCCGCTCGGCGCGGGACAGCCCGGGGCAGTGCAGGAGCTCTCCGGTCGACAGTGCCGCCGACACGGCGACGCCTCGATCGATCCCGACCGCGCTGCCGTCGCCCGGCGCCGGAATGGGCGCGGGGACAGCGGCGAACGCGAGGTGCCACCGCCCGGCGCGGTCGCGGGTGATCCGGTAGGACTTGAGTTCGCCGGACGGGGGCCGCGACCAGCGGAACCGGACCCAGCCCACCTTGGGCACCCACACGGCGGCGCGCCGCCGGTTGAGCCTTCGTACGTGCTCAGGCCGGACGGCGACCTGTCGGAATCCCTGGTGGACCGCGGCTCGGCGCCAAGTCGGCTTGCCGTGGGTGCCTCCGAAGAGGCTGCGCAGAGCCTGGGCGAAGTCGCGCAGCGCCTGCTGCTGGACGGTGACCGAGCCCTCGCGCAACCACGCGTGTTCGTCCCGGATCTCGGTCAGCTGCCGCGCCTGCTCGACGTAGCCTGGAGGGAGCGGCCGCCCGGGCCGCCAATGGGAGTGCTGCTCCACGGCGAGGTTCCAGACGAACCGCGCGTGGGCGCAATGGACCAGCAGCCGAGCCTCCTGTTCGGCTGTGGGCGTCAAGCGAAAGCGGGACATGCGGGAAACGTAGCCCCGGCCACCGACAAAACAGGGGTGAAGGAATGAGCGCATTGCCGCGGGAAGAGCTTCGCGGCCTCTTCCTGTTCGAACACCTTTCCGAGGACCAGCTCGACTGGATCGCCGACAACGCCGTGCTCGAGGAGTACGAGGGCGACACCGTCGTCATCCGCGAAGGCGACGAAGCGACCTGCTTCTACGTCCTGCTGAGCGGCGCGATCCGGATGACGCGGCTCGTCAGCGGCACCGAGGTCGAGACCAACCGGTCCGACCAGCGTGGCGCCTACTTCGGCGCGACGCAGTTCTTCGTGCACCAGGAGAGCGACCACCGCTACAACGCGACGGTGCGTGCGCTGTCCGACGTCACGTTCCTGACGCTGCCGTCGCGAGAGTTCTCCTTCGAGTTCCGCCGGTGGTTCCCGATGGCGACGCACCTGCTCGAAGGCATGTACCTCGGCTGGCGCAACAGCGACACCGTGATCGGGTCGCGCCGCCGGCTGCTGGCGCTGGGCGAGCTGTCGGCCGGCCTGACGCACGAGCTGAACAACCCGGCCGCGGCCGCCGTCCGGGCGACGTCCGCGCTGCGCGAGCGCGTCGCCGGGATGCGGCACAAGCTGGCTTTCCTGGCGAAGAAGACCATCGATCCCGAGCTGCTCTACCAGCTGATCGACGTCCAGGAAAAGCTGGTCAAGCAGGTCGCGCAGGCCCCGAAGCTGAGCGCGATGCAGCAGTCCGACCGCGAAGACCAGATCAGCGACTGGTTCGAGGACCACGACATCGACGGTGGCTGGGACCTCGCCGACATCTACGTCCGGGCCGGGCTCACCACGACCGACCTGGACAACGTCCTGGAGCAGGTCGGCGACACCTTCATGGACGGCGCCGTCCGCTGGCTCGCCTACGCGCTCGAGACCGAGATGCTGATGGGCGAGATCGAGGACTCGACCACCCGCATCTCCGCGCTGGTCGGCAAGGCCAAGCAGTATTCGCAGATGGACCGGTCGCCGCACCAGTGGGTCGACGTCCACGACGGCCTCGACTCCACGCTCGTGATGCTCGCCGGCAAGATCGGCGACGGCGTGCGCGTCGTCAAGGAGTACGACCGGAGCCTGCCGAAGATCCCCGCGTACGCGGGCGAGCTCAACCAGGTCTGGACGAACATCATCGACAACGCGCTGGGCGCGATGGGCGGCGAAGGCACGCTGACGCTGCGCACGTGGGGCGTCAACGACCAGGTGCGCGTCGAAATCGGCGATACCGGCCCGGGCATCCCGGAGGACATCAAGGGGCGGATCTTCGAGCCGTTCTTCACGACCAAGGCGGTCGGCGAGGGCACCGGGCTGGGCCTGGACATCTCGTGGAAGATCGTCGTCGAGCGGCACCAGGGTGACCTGCGCGTCGAGTCCGAGCCAGGGAACACCCGGTTCGAGGTGTGCCTCCCGACCGAAGAGCAGGCCTCCCTCTGATGGCCTCGGTCCCGACGGTCACGACCGAGCTCGGGGCGCTGGTGGGGCTGGCGGGTGACGGCGTCCGCCGGTGGCGCGGGATCCCGTACGCCCGGCCGCCGGTCGGCGAGCTGCGGTGGAAGGCGCCGCAGCCGCCTTCGCTCTCGGGTGGCGTGCACGTCGCGGCGGAGTACGGGCCGCACGCGATGCAGTCGCCCGACCCGATGAACCCGCAGGCGGTCTGCGACGAGGATTGCCTGTACCTCAACGTCTGCACGCCGGAGGAGCCCGCGCCCGAGGGTGGCTACCCGGTGCTGTTCTGGCTGCACGGCGGCGGTTACCGCGTCGGTCACGGCGAACAGTTGGGCGACGGCGAGGAGTTCGCGCGCGCCGGGATCGTCGTCGTCACGATCAACTACCGGCTCGGCTCGCTCGGGTTCCTGCACCTCGCCGGGATCTTCGGCGACGCCGAGGCGGACGCCGGGGTGGGCGGCCTGCTCGACCAGATCGCCGCGCTGAAGTGGGTGCGCCGCAACATCTCCGCGTTCGGCGGCGATCCGTCGCGGATCACCGTCTACGGCGTCTCGGCGGGCGCGAAGAGCGTCGGCAACCTGATGGGCAGCCCGCTCGGCACGGGGTTGTTCGCGCAGGCGATCAGCAGCAGCGGCGGCGCGGACCACGTGGCGACACCGGAAACCGGCACCGCGCTGGCCCGGCGGCTGCTCGACGAAGTCGGTTGCCACGACGTCGAATCCCTGCGGGCGTTGCCGGCCAAGGAGTTCGTCGAGGCGCAGGAACGGATCCTCACCGGCTTCCAGGCGCTGTGGCTGTGGCGCCCGACGCTGCACCCCCGCGTGCTGCCGGAGGTGCCGATCGAGCCGATCCGCCGCGGCAGCGCGGCCGGCGTCCCGCTGCTCGTCGGCTGCAACAGCAACGAAGGCAGTACGTACGCGATGATGCTGGGTGACGACGTCGCGACGGCGCCCGCCGCCGACGTCCTCTCCGCGATCCTTGGCGCCGAAGGAACTTCGCAACTCCTCGAGACCTACCTCCGCCGCGTCCCGGACCTCAACGCCGCGAAGATCGCCGCGATGGGCGACGAACGCTACGGCATCCCGACGCAGCGCCTCGCCGACGCGCAGTCCGCGCACGCGCCCGTCTACCGCTACCGCATCGACATCGCGGCCCCCGGCGTGCCCGAGCAGCTCGACGGCGGGCACGGCACCGAGACGACGATGGCGTGGAAGACGCCGCTGCCGTTGTTCGCGGAAGCGACCGACGTGAACCCGGCCCGCGAGCGCGCGGCGTTCCTGATCCACCGCTGCTGGGTGCGGTTCGTGCACGACGGCGTCGCGTCCGCCGACGGCCCCGAATGGCCGCCGTACGGCCCGGAGCTGCGGCCGGTGCTGGTTTTCCGGGAAGACACGGACTTGGTGCTCGATCCACGCGCCGAAGAGCGAAAAGCTTGGGGCGACACGGAATGGGCGTCGGGGACCTGGTTCCCGGTGACCTGAGACCGTTCCTTCACCCGCTGTTCACTTCGAACCGGCTCCCTCCCGCGTCAAATGAGCGAAGGCGGCTGAGGGGAGTGGCTCGTGAAACGCCGGGTATCGATCGGACTGGCCGTGGTGCTGCTGCTCGCGGTCGTGGCGGTGATCGTCTGGGGCAACGACTCCGGGCCAGGTCTTACGACGGTGCGCGGCGTGATCGGCTCGGAGAAGCAGGCCTTCTTCACCGATCAGCGCGTCGTCGACGCCTTCGCGAAGCACGGGTTGAAGGTCGAGGTCGACACGGCCGGGTCGCGGCAGATCGCGACCACCGTCGACCTCGGGAAATACGCCTTCGCGTTCCCGTCGTCCTCACCCGCGGCGCAGAAGATCCAGCGCGACCGCAAGGTGACCACGGTCTACACCCCGTTCCAGTCGCCGATGGCGATCGCCACGTTCGAGCCGATCGTCGCGCTGCTGAAGGCGAACGGCGTGGTGCACAAGGGCGCCGGCGACTACGACGTCCTCGACGTCGCGAAGTACCTGGACGTCGCGAAGACGGGCACGCGCTGGGACCAGCTGCCCGGCAACACCGCGTACCCGGCACGCAAGAACGTCCTGGTCACGACCACCGACCCGCGTGAGTCGAACTCGGCGGCGATGTACCTGTCGATCGTTTCCTTCGTGGCCAACGGCAACGCGGTCGTCAGCACACCCGACCAAGAGGCGAAGGTGCTGCCTTCGGTGTCGAAGCTGTTCCTGGACCAGGGATACACGCAGAACAGCACCGAAGGGCCGTTCGAGGACTACCTGTCCGCGGGCCTGGGCAAGACACCCCTGGCGCTGATCTACGAGTCGCAGTTCGTGGACCGCGCCGTCCGCGGCGACGGCTCGATCCGGCCGGACATGCGGCTGATCTACACCGCGCCGACGGTGTACTCCAAGCACACGCTGGTCCCGCTCTCGGCCGAGGGCGACCAGGTCGGCCGGCTGCTCGCGACCGATCCGGAGCTGGGCAAGCTCGCCGCGACGTTCGGGTTCCGCACCACCGACCCGAAGCTCTTCGCCGACGTCGCCGCTCGAGTCAAAGCACCGGCCGACCTGGTGGACGCCGTCGAGCCACCGTCGTTCGAAACCCTTGAACGCCTGCTCGACGCCGTCGGCAAGCAGTACTGACATGGCCGAACTCACCCCCGTCACCGCGGTTTCCCCCGAACGCGCCGCCGGGCTCGTCACGCTCGGGGAAGACACTCGCGCCGAGATCACCGCACGCGCCGACGTCTTCGCGACGCGTCTGGAAGCCCTGGACGTCAAGTCGCCGGAGTTCACCGACGTCCTCGACGAGCTGCTGGCCGTCGGCGAGGCCGACATGCGGGCCGCGGCTGGCGTCGCCGGGACCATGCTCGACCGTTCGCTGCGCGGCGCCGCGTCCCCGCAGGACGGCGTCACGCTGACCCTGGCCGGGCTGCGCCGGACCGTCGCCGAGCTGGACCCGGCGAAACTGCCGATCACCGGGCGGAAGCTGCTGGGGATGTTCCCGGTCGCGCACAGCGCGAAGCGGGCCCTGGACCGGTACCACGCGGCGAACGAGCCGGTGAACGCGCTGGTCGTCGACCTGCGGACGCGGCAGGACCGGTTGCGGCGGGACAACGCCGCGATCAGGGGCGAACGCGAACGGCTGTGGAAGGTGCTGGGGAAGCTCGCCGAAGCGGCCTTGTTCGCCGAAGCCGTCGATGCGGCCATCGAGCGGCAGGCGTCGGTGTTCGAGTTCGCCGACCCGTCGCGGGCGAACGCGTTGCGCGGCGACATCCTGTACCCGATCCGGCAGCGGCACCAGGACCTGCTCACCCAGCTCGCGGTGAGCGCGCAGGGCTACCTCGCGCTGGACCTGGTGCGGCGCACCAACGACGAACTCATCCGCGGCGTCGAGCGGGCGGTGTCGACGACCGTGTCCGCACTGCGCGTCGCGCTGCTCGTCTCGGCTGCTCTCGCGGGCCAGCGGGACGTCCTCGACGAGGTGGCGGCGCTGCGGTCGACCACCGACGGGCTGATCCGCGCCAACTCCGAGCTGCTGGAAACGCAGTCCGCGGAGATCCGCAAGGCGAGCAGCGATCCGGCCGTCGCGACCGAGACGATCCGCGCGTCGTTCGACCGGATCTACGCCTCGATCGACGCGATCGACGGCTTCCGCGCGGACGCCGTCCGCACCATGGCGACCACCGTCGAGTCGCTGTCCGGGGAGCTTCGCCGCGCCGAGGACCACCTCCGGCGTTCGCACGAGGGGGAAGTATGAAGAAGCTCGTTTTGGTGGCCCTGAGCGCGGTGTTGCTGGCCGGCTGCGCCGATTCCGGTTCTTCGTCGTCCGCGCCGCTGGGGGATCCTGAGCCGGGGACGCTCAGGATCCTCGCGGGCAGCGAGCTGGCGGACATGCAGCCGGTGCTCGACGAGGCCGCGAAGGCCACCGGCATCAAGGTCAAGTTCACCTTCACCGGCACCTTGGAAGGCGCGGAAGCGCTGGCGAACGGCAGCGTCGACGGAAAGTACGACGCCGTCTGGTTCTCCTCGAACCGTTACCCGGCAGGGATTCCCGACGCGGCGAAGCGTCTCGGCAACCAGGTCAAGATCATGAGTTCACCGGTGGTGCTGGGACTGTCGGCGTCATCCGCGCAACGGCTCGGCTGGACCGGGAAGCCGGTCGGCTGGGGCGAGATCGCCGCGCAGGCCGGGAAGAAGGCGTTCACGTACGGGATGACCGACCCGTCGGCGTCGAACTCGGGGTTCTCGGCGCTGGTCGGCGTCGCGTCGGCGCTCGCGGGCGCGGGCAACGCGATCGACGCCCAGCAGATCGCCGCCGTCACCCCGCAGCTGACGCAGTTCTTCAGCGCCCAGGCGCTTTCCGCCGGCTCGTCGGGCTGGCTGTCGGACGCCTACACGCGGCGCGCGACCGGCCAGGACCCCGGGCAGAAGGTCGACGGCCTGATCAACTACGAGTCCGTGCTGCTGTCGGCGAACGCGTCCGGGAAGCTGCCGGAACCGCTGAAGCTGATCTACCCGAGCGACGGCGTCGTCACGGCGGACTATCCCTTGACGCTGCTGGCGGACGCCGGCTCCGACGCGCGTTCGGCGCACCAGCGGCTTTCCGGCTACCTGCGCACGCCGGACGTCCAGAAGCGGATCATGGACACGACCCAGCGGCGTCCGGTCGTCCCCGGGGTGACGCTGGGATCGCAGTTCGCGCAGCGGGACCTCGTCGAACTGCCGTTCCCGGCGACGCAGCAGGCCGTCGACGCCCTGCTCCAGGCGTACTTCGACAAGATCCGCAGGCCGTCGCGGACGCTGTACGTACTCGACACGTCCGGCTCGATGGAGGGCGACCGGATCGACTCGCTGCGCACCGCGCTGGCCGGGCTGACGGGCGCCGACAACTCGCTCACCGGCCGGTACCGGCGGTTCCGGAGCCGTGAAGAGGTGACGATGCTGCCCTTCAATTCGGGGCCTTCGCCGGCTTCGACGTTCGTTGTCCCGGAGCGGGATCCCGCGGCCGAGCTGGCGCGGATCAAGGCGTTCGCCGAGGGGCTGACCGCTCGTGGCGGGACGGCGATCTACGACAGCCTCGCGGAGGCCTACCGGGTGCTGGAACCCTTGGCGGCGCGCGATCCCGACCGGTTCACGTCGATCGTCCTCATGACCGACGGGGAGAACTCGAACGGCTCGTCCCTGGCCGGCTTCCAGGCGTCGTTCGGTTCGCTGCCGCCCGCGATGAAGCAGGTGCCGGTGTTCACGGTCCTGTTCGGCGAGGGGTCGAGCGACGAGCTGACGCAGGTCGCGACGATGACCGGCGGCAAGGTGTTCGACGCGCGCAAGGTCCAGCTTTCGAGCGTCTTCCAGGAGATTCGCGGGTACCAATGATGCTGCGTTATCTGGGCTCGACCAAGAACCTCGCCGGCTGCGTCGGCGGGCTCGCCGGCCTGGGGCTGTACCTGACCGGGGTGATCGGCGGGCTGTGGCCGGTCGTCGTGGTCGCGCTGTACGCGGTGGGCGCGCTGCTCGCGCCACCGGAGAAGGTGCGGCTGCTGCCCGACACTTCGGGGGAGCTGCGCGCGTCTTTGGAGACGCTGGTTTCCTCGGTGACTTCCCAGGCGTCGCGGATGCCCGCGTCTACTGTGGACACTGTTCGGCGGATCGCCGAAGTGCTGGCCGACCTGCTTGCGCAGCCCGCACGCCTGTCGGCTGATCCGGATCTGCGGCACTCCGTGATCCGGCTGGTGCGGACCGATCTGCCGTTGTCGGTGGAGTCCTTCCTGAATCTGCCGTGGTGGTTCGCCTCCCGGCGGGCCGGCGCGGCTTCGGAACTGGTGGCACAGCTCGAGTTGCTCGAAGCGGAAGCGCATCGGATCGCCGAACGGTTCTACGCGGCGGACGTCGACCGGCAGGCGGACCACACGCGCTATCTGCGTGATCGGGACGCTTGATTCTCTTGCGGCGCAACGATTTCCCGGTTGTACCCGTGTGAGTGATGTGTTCGAACGGGCGTTCGAGTAGCTTCGTCGGTGTGGGGTTCACCGATGAAGGGGGAAGCTATGGGCGCGTACCGAGTTTCGGCAGGGTCAGGGTCATCGCCGCGGTGGTCAGCCAGCTCAGCAGATCGGTCAGCGGAATGCGGGAAAGCCGTTCTGGCCATTCCTCCGCCACGGTGTGGAGCACGAGTTCGTCGTGCCGTGGCTCCACCTTCGTCAGCTTTATCCCGGGCGGGAGTTCCGGCAGCGGAAGCACGATGGGGCGGAAACGCGCCGGTGGTTTCAGCTGCCGGCGTCCGATGTGGAGGGTCCGCGGATGGAGCACGACAGCGTCGCCCTCCACCAGGGCCTCCAGGGTCAGGTGGCCCCACTGCGGCCGCTTGGCCCAGTGGATCTGGAGCAGCCCGCTTTCGGCGGGCGCGGCGACGATGCCGGGGCGGACTGCCGCCACCCGCTCGCGCAGCACGTCCGCGGACACGGCGATCCGCAGCTCGACCCGCGCGGGAATGGCGGCCGGGGTGGGCAGCGAGCGGAGGCGGACGTCGTCGGCGAGCACGGTGACCCGCTTGAGCGGGATGCTGTTCTCCTCGCCGGATTCGTCCGCGGGCTCGGGCCAATCGACGTCCTCGGCGACGATGCGCACGTCGCCGACACGTCCGGTGGCCAGGCGCAGGCTGTCGGCCGGGTAGTGGAGTTCGGTGAGGGTGAGGCGGACTTCGCGACCGTCGACTTTGGCGGTCAACCGGCGCCCGACAAGCTGCTCGGTGACGGTCCGCACGACGGCGGCGGGCGTGACCGGGACGTTCGGGAGGAGTGAACGCCCGGCCGCGGCCAGCCCGGCCAGCTCAGGCCAGGGCGCCCAGCCGTCGAACCATCTGCCGTCAGTCATCCGTCCAGTGTCGCCGAAGAAGCGGCTCGGCGGGGATGGCGGGTGGCCGCCCGAAGGGGTGAGAGGCGGCCGGTGGTCGTTCACCGGTCGACGATGCCCTTCGTGACCAGCCCGAACGGTTCGGTCGCGGTCTGGAGCCTGCTTCGTCACAGGCGGGTGCGGGGGGCGTTGTGGGTCGCGGAGTCGTGACCTCACGGATCTCGGTCTTGCTCGGAGCGCGCTGTCCGGCAGCCGATCTCCGACCGCGGCCGGAAAACGCGGCTCCGCGGCGCGCCCTCGCCGTCACGCTGGTGAGCCACCTGCCGTCGCCGGAGGGGGCGGCGACGGCAGGCGGCAGTCCAGTGGGCGGTGCGGGTGGCGCCGCCCGTCACCGACCGGCGAAGCGGGCGATGATGCCGGTGACGACCAGCCAGAACACCGCGGCCAGGCCGAAGTCGAGGATCACGGCCAGGCTCGGGTTGCTGACCGGGAACAGGCCCGGCCAGAACAACGCGAGAGGAACCGCCAATGACTTGATGAAGACGAAGAAGGAGTTACCGGCATTGGCGCCGGCGAGCACCATGATCATGTAGAGAACTTCGATCCCCGCGAAGATCGCGCCGATCGCCGTGATGACCCGCACGGCCGTGTTCCGTCGAGTGGTGGTTCGCCAAGGAGACATGCCGCCGAAATTCCCGGATTGGGTGACCTGTCAAACGCTTCAAGCCCCAGATTGCGCCGTTTGGCCGCTGTTGTTGCTCTCTGCCGGGCCGCTGGCACGCTAAGTGAGCCAGAAGCGGCCTTTAGCGCCCCCGATCGTCGAGGTGCCTCCATTCGCCCGGCCGCGGCCGGGCGAGAGCGGCTCGGCGCGGCAACCGTTGTTCACTCCCGCTCCCGCGCGATCACCGACCCGCTTCGCCGAGCAGTCGCGCGATGGCCCAGTCCTGCACCGCCACCCCGACGGACTTGAACACCGTCCGCCCACCGACCACCGGAGGTTCCCGGAGCGCATTCCCCAGTTCCACCAAACAATCCCGCGAAAGCAGGCCACTGTCCACCGCGTGGATCACCTCGCCGGCCTCTTCGAGCACGGCCTCGACCTGGTCCACCACAACACAATCGGCCGTCGCGAGCAGCTCGGCCGGCAGCTCCCGCATGGACGGCAGATAAGACCCGATCGCATTGACGTGGACGCGCTCCGGCAAGGCGTCGACGTCGAAGAGAGGAGTGGCCGACGAAGTAGCACAGCAGACGATCTCCGCGTCGGACACGGCGTCCTCGACGCTCGGCGCCACGCGCACGCCGGGAAGCTCGGCGCTCAACCGGTCGGCGAACCTCGCGGCTCGTTCGGATGAGCGTCCGAAGACGGTCACTTGCCGGATCGGGCGGACCGCCGCCACCGCGCGGATCTGGTCCGCGGCCTGGGCGCCGGTGCCGATGACGGCCAGACGGCTCGCCTCGGGCGGGGCCAGCAGGTCGGTGGCGACGCCGGACACCGCGCCGGTGCGCAACGTCGTCACCGCGATCGCGTCGGCGACCAGTTGCCCCTCGGTGGTGTTCCACACCAGGGTCCCGAGGATCATCGGGTCGCGGCCGGCGACGAGGCTGAGCGTCTTGACCGCCGTCCGGCCGGTGGGTGTGTGGCAGGCACTCATCACGAGCGTCGTGCCGCCGTCGAAGGACAGGCGTTGCGGCACCTCGAAGTGGCCCGCGGCGAGGTCGAGGAACGCGTCCCGCACCGCGTCGACGGCTGCCCGCATCGGCACGGCCGCCCGGACGTCGTCGGCGTCCAGCATGCTTCGGCACCCCCTCGCGGTCGGTGGCCGCTAGCCTGGCCGAGTGCCCGATGCCACGCAAGATCCACCCGTCGAGGACCGGCAGTTCACCCGTGACGACTGGTACGGGGAGGAAATCGTCGGGCGGCGGTACGTGCGGTGCGAGTTCCGCGAGGTCGACCTCTCCGAGGCGCTCACCCGGAACTCGACGTTCACCGACTGCGTGTTCGGCAACGTGCGCTTCAACGCGTCGCGGCACGTCGACTCGGCCTTCACCGGGTGCGCCTTCAAACGGTGCAACTTCTTCGACGCCGAGTTCACCGGGTGCAAGCTCGTCGGGGCCACGTTCACCGAATGCGAGCTGCGGCCGCTGCGGGTGACCGGCGGCGACTGGTCGTTCGCCGGGCTGGCGGGTGCCGACCTGCGGTCGGTCGCCTTCCACGGGGTGCGGATGCGGGAGGCCGACCTCACCGGGGCGAACTGCGGCGACGCCGTGTTCGCCGACGTCGACCTGTCCGGGGCGATGCTGCATGCCGTCAAGCTGGCGCGCGCCGACCTGCGGGGCAGCGACCTCTCGGCGCTCGACCCGCTGAACGCCGAGCTGGCCGCGGCGATCGTTTCACCCGAACAGGCTGCGGTGCTCGTCACGTCGCTGGGGCTACGCGTGCGGGCTTAGACTGCTTCGGCAGCAGGAGGGAGGTCCAGGATGGGCGTCGTGACACCAGGGTTCCAGGGGCGTGCCCGCAGCGGCAACCCGCGCCTGCCTCCCGGGCAGTACCTGGCCGAGGACTTCCCGGTGCTGTCGGCGGGCCCGACTCCGCGCGTGCGCACCGAGACGTGGGAGTTCACCGTCACCACCGAGACCGGTGAGAAACACGCCTGGAGCTGGTCGGAGCTGACGGCCCTGCCCAGCGAGAAGTTCACTGTGGACATCCACTGCGTCACCCAGTGGTCCAAACTGGACACGCGCTGGCGGGGCGTCCCGGTGGACACGCTGGTCGGCGGGCTCGACACCGCGGCCGACTACGTGATGGCGCACTCCTACGGCGGGTACACCACGAACCTGCCGCTGGCCGACCTGCTCGACGGCCAGGCCTGGATCGTCTACGAGTACGGCGGCAAGCCGCTGACTCCCGAGCACGGCGGCCCGGCGCGGCTGCTCGTGCCGCACCTGTACTTCTGGAAGTCCGCGAAGTGGGTGCGCGGGCTGGAGCTCAAGACCCGCGACGAGCCGGGCTTCTGGGAGAACGTCGGCTACCACGACTACGGGGATCCATGGCGCGAACAGCGGTATCAGGGCGACTAGCCTGGCGGGTCGCCCGCCTGGCCGAGTTCCGCGACGAGACCCCGACGGCCCGCACGCTCGTCTTCGACCTGCCGGGCTGGCCCGGGCACCTCGCGGGACAGCACGTCGACGTCCGGCTGACGGCCGCCGACGGCTACCGCGCGCAGCGCAGCTACTCGCTCGCCGCCCCCGCCGACGGTGACCGGATCGAACTGACCGTGCAGCGCGTCGCCGACGGCGAAGTGTCCGAGCACCTCACCGGCCCGTACGCGATCGGCGACCCGGTCGAGATCCGCGGCCCGGTGGGCGGCTGGTTCGTCTGGCGCCCGGCTGACCTCGAACCGGTCCTCCTCGTCGCGGGCGGCTCGGGCATCGTCCCGCTGATGGCCATGGTCCGCGCCCACCGCGCGGCGGGCGTCCGCACGCCGTTCAAGCTGATCTACTCGCTGCGCACCCCGGCCGAGCTGTACTACGCCGAGGAACTGCGCACACCGGTAGCCGGCCTGGACGTCACGTACGTCTACACCCGTGAGCAGCCCGAGGGTCGCGACGAAATCCCCCGCCGCATCAACGTCGCGACACTCAACACCGCGGCGTGGCCCGCCGAGTTCGGCGCGACGTGCTTCATCTGCGGCCCGACCGGCTTCGTCGAGACGGTCGCGGACATCCTGGTGGCGCTGGGCCACGACCCCCACCGCATCCGCACCGAACGCTTCGGCCCCAGCCGCGACTGACCTCGATCACCCCACCGGTACCGCGGCCGCCTGCGCCGAACGTTCCCGCTCCGCCATGACCGATCTCGACCGTGGCTCCGCTGTGATCGCCTCGACCCAGCCTCGATCGAGTCGGCCGCCCTGGCTGTGCCCGGTGGCTGTCTCGTTCGACGTGAACGTACTGAGATCCTCAGCCGTGTGGCTGCACCGCGGCTGCACTGCACTGCGCTGCTCCGATCGCGTCGGTCCCGGCCGCGACCGACCTCGACCGTGGCTCCTACCAGGGCTGCCTGCTCCGACCGGAAGGCTCGGCTCCAGCGACTGAACTCAGTCGTCCTCGCTGTGTCCGGCGGCTGACTGCCCCTCACCGGCCACGTCCACGTCGGCCGTGGCCGGCCGCTCGGTGATCGCCGTCGCCTGCTCTTCGTCGGCGATCCGGCGCAGTGCGCGAACGCGGGCGAGCAGTTCGGTGTCGCCGAGGTGCTCGGCGGCCGTGAACGCGGCGTCGACGGCGCCGTTCATCCACCGGCACGTGCCGGCACGAAGCACCTCCTCGCCCAGCGCGAACGCCGCGCGGGCCTCGCCCACCCCGGGGGCGAGCGGTGCCAGGAGGAAACACTCCCTCGCGACCTGGCACCAGAGCCCGGGCAGCCAGGCCCGCCGGTGGGTGGGCAGTTCCGCCGCGGCCGTGCGCAACGACTCCCACGCGCCCGGGAAGTCCGCCGCCTCCCGCTGCAGCTCCGCCAGCGTCTCGAACTTGGAGCTGCGCTCCTCCGGCTCGGCGAGTGCGACCGCCTCCCGCTGAACCGCGATCGCCTCCGCCAGGTAGCCCTGGCTAGCGAGGTGGAACTGCACCATGTGGAGCGTGCCGGCCGTTCTCGGCTCACCGTCCGCCCAGGCGAGCAGGAAACGGCGGGACGCCGCGGGGTCGCCGAGGCCGGCCGCGTGGTGGGACCAGGTTTTCAGGTTTTCGGCCGCGGGGTCGCCGGGGAAGTTCCGGCGTTGCCCGGCCAGCCAGTCGTCGACGTCGGCGTCCGTCCACGGGCGCCGGGTGATGTGGTCGAGCAAGCGGTCCCGCGCCGGGGCAGTGCTCCGAGCCACGGCTTCCCGCACCTTCGCGACGCCGGGAGTCAGCAGCAGGTGGTCCCGGTAGCCGAGGGCGGTGTCGAAGCTGAGCTCCTTCGCCTCCCAGTGCAGCCAGACGTCCTCGACCTGCCGGTGCTCCGCGACGAGGAGCCCGGCCAGGAGGAAGTCCGCCGGAAGGTAGTGCTTGACCAGTTCCCGGTAGTGGACGATCTGCTGGCGCAGCACAAAACGCAGCAGTGGCAGGTCAGCCTCGCGGCGGTCGTACTGCAGAGCCAGCAGCAGACCGAACCGCGCGCGCCGGTGCCGGTCGGTCAGTCGCCCTTCCTCGTCGGGTGCGCTGTCGTAGGCGAACTCGGCCCAGCAGGCCGGGTCGCGCCGGGCTCGGTCGAGGGCCTCGCGCGGCCGGTCGAGCAAGCGGTCCCGGTCCGCGGCGATCGTCACCCACCCGATCCTGCCCGACCGCTGCGGTGTCAGGGGGCGTCGGGGCGGGACAGCAGTTCTCGCAGGGTCGCCAGCAGTTCCCGGCGGTCCGCCGCACCCAGCTTCCCGCGGATCCGGGCCATGTGGTGCTCCACCGTCTTGCTCGAGATGAACAGCTTGCTGCCCGCCTGCTTGTACGTCAGGCCCTCGACGACCAGCCGCGCGACTTCGAGTTCGCGTTCGCTCAGTGCCGCCAGCCCGGTGCCCGACGACGCCGGTTCCGCGGCGCCGGCCTCGCGGCGGACGCCTGTGCCCTGGAACTGGCGGGCCGCCTCCAGGAGCTGGACCATCGCCTTGCGGTCGGACGTGCGGATCGCCGCCTGGCCGGCCAGCCGGGACGCGTCCCAGCGCAGGCCCAGGTCGTGCAGTTCCGCCGCGGCCGCCGAGATCTCGTCCGGGGCGAACGTGCCGCTCAGCACCGCGAGCCAGCCTCGGGCCGCCGTGGCCAGGGCGCTCGGGTGACGGCCGCAGTGGGCGTGGGAGGTCAACGTCGCGAGGTGGGCCTTCGCCGCTTCCGCGTCTTCCAGGGTGATCGCCGCGTGGAGCTCGTGCCAGACCAGGGAGACCGTCCACAGTGGAGGTTCGCCGAGGCGGGCCAGCAGGGCGTGGGCGCGTTCGAGCTGGCCGGCGAGCTTCGCGTGGGCGCCGGTGCGGGCCGCCGCGATCACCAGCTCGCCCAACGGCAGCAGCGTGAACAGGTCCGTCTGCTGCCGCATCGACGCCTGGTACGCGCGGTCCCACGACCGCTGCAGCCCGACCAGATCACTGGACCGGCGGGCCAGCCCGAGCTCCAGCGTCGCGAAGAAGAATTCGTCGCGGGCTTCCAGCGTCCGGCCGGCGACGGCGTCGCGGTGTTCCGCCGCCGTCGCGAGGTCGCCCGCGGCCATCGCCACCCAGCCCAGCAGCAGGCGGTGCCGCGCCGCGAAGAGGTCGCCGCCGATCCGGCCGGCCAGGGCCCGGGTCAGCACCGACTCGGCCAGGGCCAGTTCGCCGGTGTGCACCGCGGCGAGCGCGGCCAGCGCCGCCGGGGTGTCGGGCAGCAACGTGCCGCCCAGCGCCGGTTCCAGCATCGCCGCCGCGCCGAGCAGGGTGGACAACGTCTCGGTCGCACAGCCCGACACGGAGTCGGCGATGCCGCGCGCCATCCGGGTGGCCGCGCCGGCGAACAAGGTCGGCGCGACGCCGGGGGCGGGGGAGTCGAGCAGCCGGAGGGCGGTCGCGAGGTCACCGGTGCCGACCAGGGCCGTCGCCGCGAACGCGTCGGTGCCGCCCCGGCCCGCCGAGAGATACGGCCCGGCGCGGTAAGCCCCCGGGTAATGGGCGCCGCCTGCCGGAAAGCCGGTGCCGTGGGCCGCCGGGACACCCGCACCGGGGCCGTGGGGCGCGGAGAGGTGGGCGCCGGCGCCATGGGCGGACGAGTGGTGGACGCCGGCCCCTTGGGAAGCCGAGTGGTGGACGCCGGCCCCTTGGGAAGCCGAGTGGTGGACGCCGGCGCCATGGGACGCCGAGTGGTGGACGCCGGCGCCGTAGGGCGCCGAGTGGTGCACGTCGGCGCCTTGGGACGCCGAGTGGTGGACGCCGGCGCCGTAGGGCGCCGAGTGGTGCACGTCGGCGCCTTGGGACGCCGAGTGGTGGGCGCCAGTGCCGTAGGGCGCCGAGTGGTGCACGTCGGCGCCTTGGGACGCCGAGTGGTGGGCGCCAGTGCCGTAGGGCGCCGAGTGGGCGCTGGTGCTGTGGGCCGCGGACTGCTGGGCGTCGCCTCCGTGGCCTGCCGGGAGGTTCGGGTCGCCGTGGGCCGCGGAGTGGTGCGCGCCGGCGTCGTGGGTCTGCCCGCCGCGGGCGGCCCATTGGTACAGCTCCGCGCCGCGGGCCAGCTCGCCTCGGTGGGCCAGCACCGTGGCCGCGATTTCCGCGCCCGCCGCGCGGGTCTCGGGGTCCGGGGCGCCGAGCATGCCGTCGCCGAGGCGCAGTGCCGTGTCGAGGTCGCCGGACAGGGCCGCCGCGCGGGCCCAGCCCGCCGTGACCACCGGGGAGCGGTCGCCCGCCTCCGCGGCGGCTTCGAAGAGCCTGGTCGCCAGGCGGGCGTCCGTCGGCAGGGCTTCGGCGGCCGCCGCGGCGAAGGCCGCCGCCGCCGACGTGCCGGTGCTTCCCGTACCCAGCAACGAACGTGCCAGGTCGAGGACCGGGAGGCCGTTCGCCAGCTGCAGCTCGACGAGCCGCTGCACCGTCGTCAGCCTTCGCGCCGGCGGGCCGAAGTCGCGGACGGCGGCCGAGGCCAGGGGCAGCAGCGTGTCGTCCGGGGCGAGCAGACCGGTCGCGCGGGCGCCGTCCACGATGCCGGGCAGCTGGTCGGGCGTGCGGTCCAGCAGCGCGCACAGCAGGTCGAGGTTGCGCCCCGCGCCGGCTTCGGCCGCGATCAGGTAGCGCAGGACGTCGTCGTCGAGCTCGTCCAGTTCGGGGCGGAACTCCTCCAGCCGCCCGAGCAGCGCGCGCTCGGCCAGCCGGGGCACCCCACCACTGGCGGCGTACAGCTCGGCCGCGGCGGACGGGTCGGCCGGTTTGCCGGCCAGCGTCTCGATCAGCCGCGCGACGTCGGCGACCCCGAGCGGGGCGAGCTGCAGCATCGTCCAGCCGGCCGCGACCGCGGCCGGGCGGTGCGCGACGACGATCGGGCCGTCGGCGCCCGCCAGGAGCTCCTCGAGCTGGTCGGCGTCGATCCGGTCGGCGTCGTCGACGAGCAGGGCGTCGGCGCCGGCGTCCCGGTAGGCGCGGGCGAGCGCGGCGAGCAGCACGCTCTTGCCGTAGCCGCCGGGGGCGACGACGGCGAGCCGCAGCGGCGCGGCCGGGTCGGCGGCGACCTGGTCGAGCAGCTGCCGGGCCGCCGGGTGCACGGGGACGGGGTGGAGCGAGGCGGCCTGCGTGAGCAGAGTGTTCAACAGTGACCTTCACCGGAGGGGGCGCAGTGGCTCGGGGCGGGAGGCTGGTCGGGGCCGGCGGTGGCTTCGCGGGCGGTGATGGTGATCAGGACGGCCGAGACGGCCGCGGCGAGCACGAGGACCGCGGCGGCGAGGGGCCGCCGTCGCCGGAACAGGTCCATCGGGCCGGTGCGTTCGGGGAGTTCGAACGGGGTGATCTCGACCGGCGGGCGGGGTGGCCGCTCGCCGAGCTCACCGAGCGTGTCCATCTTGGGCAGCAGGGTGGTCTCGACGGCCGGGGGTTCCTGGGGGGAGCCCCGGCCCTCGGCGCGCAGCCCGGCGAGGGCGGCCGCGCCGAGCGCGGTGGTGGCCGGCGGAACCGGTCCCGCGAACATCGGGCACGGCGGCCGGGCGGGCAGCGCGTGCGGCGGGACGTCGCCGCAGAAGACCACGCCGGCGAGTCCCTTCGGGGACGTCGACGCGGTGCCGGCGAGCGCGAACAGCGTGCTCAGCGCGGCCGCCGGGGACACGCCTTCGGCGCTCGCCCCGATCTGCCAGCCGTTCGCGCCGCTCGGGGTGGCCAGCGTGACGTTCACGCCGTCGGCGCCGAACTCGCAGACCCCGGCGCCGGTCACCCCCGGGCCGGGTACCGGCAGGTGCGCGCCGAGCGCCGCGATCGAGCCGGGGACCAGCGTGACCGCGGTGAACCCGGCGTCGGCCAGTGCCCGCCGCAGCACGTCACGGCGGTAACCGCCCCAGTCGCCGGGGTGGGTCAGCACCAGGTGCTGCGGGGGCCCGCCGAACTGGGTCTCGGCGTGCTCGGCGATGCCTTCGACGAGCACTGTGGTCAGCGTCTCCGGTGTGAAGGACTCGCCTTCGACGACCATCGGCACGTCGTCGCCGATGCGCCGGTGGAAGCCGGTGAGCAGCCGGGACGGGACCCGGGCGCCGGCCTGCGCCGCCGCGTCGCCGGTGAGCAGGTACCCCTCGTCGTCCAGGAACAGCGCGGACGCCGCGGCCGGGGAGCGTTCGCCCAGCCACAGGGGCTCGGGGGCGCTCCAGCCGGGGCCGTGGCGGTGGCTGATCGCGGCGTGGGTCCGCCCCTGTGCCACATCGATCCCGAGGACATAGGGCAACGGCGCTTCCTCCTCACCTCGCGGGGCCGATCGGGGGCAGGAAATCCCCCTAGGGCTCGGGGCATCCTCACCCAAACGGGTTAGTCAGGCAAGGGTCTGGAGGGATTTAACCCAACTGCGAGCATCTCGGATGAGCCCCTAACTCCCTAACGATGACATATCGATCCCCTATCGGCTGAGTCGGATGCGACTCGGAGTGATCCCCGATGTGCGTGGGGGGACCGGCTGCCTAACTTGGCCATGGACACCGGCCCCAGCGGCCGATGCCGTCCCCCGAACCACCGGATCAGGAGAACCTCCATGGACTCCGTGCAGACGTTGCACGACTTCGCCCTCAACCTGCTCAACGACCCGACCGCCCTCGCGGCCTTCGGGACGGACCCGCAGCAGGCGCTCGCCCTCGCCGGCCTCGGCGACGTCAGCGCCGCCGACGTGCACGAGGTCATCCCGCTGGTGCTCGACTACGTCCCGGTCGACAGCCTCCCCGCCGTCGGCGGTCTCCCGGCGATCGGCGACCTGTCCTCGCTGGGCACCGACAGCACCGGCAACCAGGGCGCGATCGACCAGCTCACCGCCCTCACCGCGGGCCTCGGCCTGCCGGCCACCCCGGCGCTGCCGGGTCTCGGCGACCTCGGTGTCGGCGGTGTCGGCGGGGTCGGCGAACTGCCCGTCGTCGGCGACCTCGGCCTGCCGACCAGCGCGGTCTTCGGCGGTCAGCAGCTGTCGAGCGTGACCGACGTCACCAACGCCGCGAACGTGACGGCCCTCGCGGGCAGCGTCACCAACTCCCTCGGCCTGGGCGGCGACCTCGCCCACGGCATCGACGCCGGTTCGCTCGGCCTGGGCAGTGCCGTCACCGGCGCCGCCGACGGCCACAACGGCGTCGGCCAGGTCGAGCAGGTCGTCACCGATGTCACCGGCACCGTCGCGGCCCCGGTCCACGGCGGCGACCTGGCCGGTGCCGTCACCGGCGCCGTGAGCCCCGTCGGCGAGGTCACCAACCACATCGGCGACTTCACCGGCACGCTGAAGAACGTGGGCGACCTCGACGTCAAGCACGTCGGCGGCGACCTGACCAGCGCGGTGCAGAACAGCCTGGGCGACATCACCCACAACACCGTCACCACGGTGACCGGTGCCGTCGGCGGCGTCGACCACAACGCGGTCGGCGACATCGCGAGCAACAACGGTGTCGACGCGGTGCACGACGTGGTGTCGGGCGTCACCGACAACCTCAGCCACAACGCGCTGGGCAACATCCACGTCGGCGACCTCGGTCACAACGACATCCACCTGGGTCACTGATCCCCTCGGGTGCCCGTTCCGCGGTCAGGGTGCGACCGCGGAACGGGCACCCGGCTCGCGTCCATCACTCGTACGGGGGAGACTCCTTCGTCGTGACCGCCCCAGCTTGGCTCGAAGTGCTCAACGAGACCTTGGACGCGTGCCGCACCCACGGCCGCGCCGATCTCGCCGAGCTCCTGCGCAGACGCCGTGACGCCCCCGCCGAGCAGATCCGGCTGGGTGTCCTCGGCTTTCCCAAACAGGGCAAGGGCTACCTGCTCAACGCCGTCCTGAACGCGCCGGTGTGCGCGGTCGGCGACGCCGCCACCCCCGCCGTGCCGACCGAGATCGGGTACGCCGAAGAACCCGCCGCCACGCTGGTCGGCCGGTCCCTCGAGCGGATCCCCGTCGCGGTCGAACGGCTCACCGGGGAGCTCGGCGCCCGGCCGGCGGGCACGCTCAGCCGCGTCGAGGTCGGTGTGCCCCGCGAACTCCTGTCGGCCGGGCTCGTCCTGGTCGACACGCCGCCGGTCGGCGACCCGCGCTCGCCGCGCACCGCCGCCGCGCTGGACCTGCTCGCCGAGGCGGACGCGGTGATCATCGTCTCCGACGCGACCGCGTCGCTGAGTCCCGCCGAACTCGCGCTGGCCCGGCACGTGCGCACCTGGTGCCCGCACGTCGTGCTCGCGCTGACCAAGATCGACGCCAGCCCGGGCTGGCGCGCCGTCGCCGAGCGCGACCGCGCGATGCTCGCCGAAGCGGGGATCGACGCGCCGGTGCTGCCGGTCTCGGCCGTCGTGCGCCAGGCCGCGGCGAAGGCGGGTGACGCCGATCTCAACGCCCGCTCGGGCTTTCCCGAGCTGCTCACCTGGATCGCCGAGCAGGCCGCGCGGCCGCCGGAGCAGTCCCGCGCGCTGCTGGCCGCCGTGGGCGTGCGCGCCGCCGCCGCGGAACTCGTCGAATCCCTGCGCGACCGCGCCGACGCCGCCGGGCAGGAGGCCGGGCTGGGCCAGGCGGCGCTGCTGCAGCGGGCGCAACGCCGGGCCGACGACCTGCGCCGGCAGAACACCCGGTGGCAGAACCTGCTGTCCGACGAGATCACCGACCTGCTGTCCGACGCCGAGTACGACCTGCGCGAACGGACCCGCAAGATCGTGAACACCATCGACCAGACCTTCGACGACGGCGATCCGGCGAAGGTGTGGGACGAGTTCGCCCCGTGGCTGGACAACGCGCTCGCCGAAGCCGTCGACACCAACTACGGCTGGCTTGCCGACCGGGCCGAGTGGATCGCGCAGGCGACCGCGGCCTGCTTCGGTGCCCAGTACGAGGGCGCGCTGCCCGACCTGCGGCTCGACGGCTCCGGTGTCGAAGGCCTCGACGACGTCCGCCGCCCGAAGATCGAGAAGTTCAAGGTCGGCCAGCAGGCCTTCACCGGCCTGCGCGGGTCGTACGGCGGTGTGCTGATGTTCGGCCTGGTGACCAGCCTCGCCGGCTTGCCGCTGATCAACCCGGTCTCGCTCGGCGCCGGCGCGGCGTTCGCCGCGAAGACGATCAAGGACGAGGGCGGGATGCGGCTGCAGCGCCGCCAAGCCGTCGCCAAGCAGGCCGCGCAACGGCACGTCGACGACGTCTTCCTGCGGTTCGGCAAGGAATGCCGGGACTCGATCCGCGTGGTGCAGCGCCGGCTGCGCGACCACTTCACCGGGCTCGCCGAAGAGCTCGCGGACGAGCTGACGCACGAGCGCGAGACGATCCTGGCCGGCACGGCCGAGCGCGAGCGGCGGACTGTCCACATCAGACGCGAGATCGACCGGCTCGCCGGTCTGCACCAGCGCGCGGGCGAGCTCGGCACGATCGCGGGCCGGACCACGCGGCGGGAGCTTTCGGCGTGACCCAGGACGTCCGCGACCTGCTGGCCGCCGCGGCCGGGCTCTACCGCGACGACCCGCGCGCGTCGGCGGTGCTGCTCGACTGCCAGCACCGGCTGGAGCAACCGCTGCGCGTCGCGTTCGCCGGGGCGCCGTCGTCCGGGAAGACGACCCTGTCCGCCGCGCTCGGGGAGTGGCCGACGCGGGCGCTGCGCGACCTCGTGCTGCTCGACGACCCCGGCCCGGCCGACGACTTCCCGGACGCCACCGTCCGCCTGGTGCGCCACCTCGAACCGGACGAGCTCGCCGCGGCGCACCCGCCGGGCGGCTCGCCGTTCGCGCGGCAGAGCGCGGTCAACTCGGTGCTGGTGCTCTCGCGTGCCGACGAGGTCGGCGCGGGCCGCATCGACGCGCTGCTGACCGCGAAGCAGCTCGCGCGGCGGGCGTGGCGGGAAGACCCGCTGTGCACCGGGTTCCTGGGCGTGATCGCCGTCGCCGGGCAGCTGGCCTACGGCGGTCGTTCGCTGCGGGACGACGAGTTCGACCTGCTGGCCGCCTTCGCCGCGGTACCGCGCGAAGAGCTGGAACGGTACGTGTTGTCGGTCGATTCGTTCACCGATCCGGCGTTCCCCGGCCCGATCCCGGTGGAGACGCGCCGCTCGCTGGTGGTGCGCTTCGGCATGTTCGGCGTCCGGCTGGCGCTGACGCTGATCCGCACCGGCTGCGACGACCGCGTCAAACTCTCGGCGGAGCTGGTCCGCCGCAGTGGTCTCGGCGAACTGCGCGACACCCTGGCGGGGTGTTTTGTCGCGCGGGCCGAAGCGTTGAAGGCGCGGACGGCGGTGATCCGCCTGGAAGCGTTGCTGGCGGCGCAACCCCGCGCGGGCGGCGACCGGCTGGTGTCGCGGGTGGAGCGGTTCGCGGCGGCCGCCCACGACTTCCGCGAGCTGCGCCTGATCGCCGACATCCGCGGCGGCCGTACGGCGTTGTCCGGTGAGCCGGCCGAGGAAGCGGTGCGGCTGCTGGGTGCCCAGGGCACGGCGCCGGCCGACCGGCTCGGCCTGGAGCCGGACGCGGACCCCGGCGAGATCTACGACTCGGGCCTGGACGCGCTGCGCCGCTGGCGCCACGAGGCCGAGCGCCCGGACCGCCCCCACGCGGAACGCACGGCGGCGCACGTCGTGGTGCGCTCGGCCGAAGGTCTGCTGGCCCTGTTCGGCTGACGCGGCAAGGAAAACACCGACCGGTCGGCTGATCCGGCGATCCCTGTCCGGCCTTGACGCGCGCCCGGGCGCGACGCACCATAGAGCGGTCTACGGTCCAGCGCCGGCCCGAAGGGAAACCCGCCATGCCCGAAGACCACCGCCCCCGGGTCCGGCTGTTCGGCGAGCTTCTCGCGCACTGGGCGCGCGAGCGCGCCACGGACACCGCGCTCATCTACGGCGACCACGCGTGGACCTGGGCGGAGTTCGACGACCGCGTCCGGCGGCTGTCGGGCGCGCTGGCGGCGGCCGGGATCGGCCGGGGCGATCGCGTCGCGTTCGTCGACAAGAACCACCCCGCCTGCCTGGAGACGACTTTCGCGGCGGCCGGGATCGGCGCCGCGAACGCCGTGGTCAACTGGCGGCTTTCCGGCGACGAACTCGCCTACGTCCTCGCGGACGCCGGTGCCAAGGTGGTCTTCGTGGGCGCCGAACTGCTGCCCGCCCTCGAAGCGATCCGGGATCGGCTGCCCGCGCTGGAACGCGTGGTCGTCGTCGGCGGGGACAACGACGGATACGAGTCCCTCCTGTCCGCGGAACCCGTCGGTCCG
Source organism: Amycolatopsis sp. NBC_00355 (assembly GCF_036104975.1). Classification (GTDB taxonomy): domain Bacteria; phylum Actinomycetota; class Actinomycetes; order Mycobacteriales; family Pseudonocardiaceae; genus Amycolatopsis. Next base: position 8,345,426 of record NZ_CP107982.1, read on the forward strand.
CGAGAACTCGACGAGCACGACGGCGTCCTGATCATGTACACCAGCGGCACCACCGGTTTCCCCAAGGGCGCCGTGCTGACCCACCGCAGCATCCTCGCCCACGGCATCGCGGCGGGCACCGCGTTCCCGATCGGGCCGGGTGACGTCAACCTCGTCGCGATGCCGTTGTTCCACGTCGGCGGCAGCTGTTACGCGGTTTCCGGGTTCCTGTACGGCGAACCGTCGTACCTGACGCGCGAGCCGGACGCGGCGTCGCTGTTCGCCGCGCTGGCGGCCGGGATCACGCACGCCTTCCTGGTGCCCGCCGTCGTCGCCGGCCTCGCCCAGGCCGGCGACCAGGCGATGCAGGCGTTCTCGAAGCTGAAGTACCTCTGCTACGGCGCTTCGCCGATGCCGCTCCCGTTGCTGCGCAAGGCGTTGGCCGCTTGGCCCGACGTCAAGTTCGCCCAGGTCTACGGCATGACCGAGCTGTCCGGCGCGGTCACCGCCCTCGACCCGCAGGCGCACCGCGACGACTCCCGCCCGGACCGGCTCGCGTCGGCGGGCACCGCACTGTCCGGAGTGGACGTCCGGATCGTCGACCCGGTCACGCTCGAAGACGCCGACGCCGGCGAAGTCTGGATCCGCACCGACCAGCGGATGGCGGGCTACCTCGGCAAGCCGGAGGCGACCGCGGAGACCGTTGTGGACGGCTGGGTGCGCACCGGCGACGTCGGCCGCCTCGACGACGGCGGGTTCCTGTTCCTCGAGGACCGCGTGAAGGACATGATCATCACTGGCGGCGAGAACGTGTACTCGCCCGAGGTCGAGCGGGTCGTCGCGGAGTTCCCCGGCGTCGCCGAGGTGGCCGTGATCGGCGTCCCGGACGACCGGTGGGGTGAGCAGGTCAAGGCCGTCGTGGCCGGTGATCAGCTCGACGCCGACAAGCTCATGGAGTTCTGCCGCGAGCACCTGGCCCACTACAAGTGCCCGCGCAGTGTCGACGTCGTGGAAGCGTTGCCGCGCAACGCGACCGGCAAGATCCTGAAACGCTCACTGCGCGAGCCGTATTGGCGGGACCGGAGCCGGAACGTCTGATGCCGCCGGTCACGCGGCAGGCCTACTTCGAGGCCGCGCTGAAGGTGCTGGCCGAGCACGGGTTCACCGAGCTGAACGTCGGCCGGCTCTGCCGCGACCTCGGCGTCACGAGCGGGTCGTTCTACCATCACTTCGGCGGCTGGCCGGGCTTCGTGGAGCAACTGCTGGACCACTGGGAGAACCGGCAGGTGCTGATCCTGCGCGAGCGGGACTTCGGCACCGGCGGGCCGTCGGCGGACTTCGCCGCGCTGATGGACCTGACCCTCGGCCTGCACCACGAGGCCGAGGCGGCCATCCGGGCGTGGGGGATGAACGACGAGAGCGTGCGCGCGGCGCAGAAACGCGTCGACGAGGCCCGCGTCCGGACGGTCGGCAGGGCGGTCAAGGGCATCGTCGGCGACCGTGCGCTGGCCCGGACGCTGACGTCGCTGGGAATGGCGATGCTCGTCGGGCACCAGCAGCTCGCGTCGGCGGGGGAGCACAGCGAGCTGGCGGCGCTGCTGGCCGAGTACACCCGGCTGGTGCACTCCCGCGGCTCGTGAGTGGTCAGGGCGGTTCTAACCGCCCTGACCACTCACGACAAGCCGGGGTCAGGCGTTGCCGAGGATCCGGTTCACGGTGATCTCGAGGACCACCCGCTGCGGGTTCGGCTTCGGCTGGCGGTAGCGCGCGGCGTAGCGGTTTTCCGCGTCCCGCACGGATTCCGGGTCGTCGCGCAACACCGCGCGTCCCTCTAAAGTGGACCACTTCGGGCCTTCGAGCTGGCAGACGGCGACCGCGATCCCGTCGGCGCCCGCGGCCCGGGTCAGCCGGGCCTTGACCGACGAGTCGAACGTGATCACCCGGGCGAGGCCGGCTTCGAAGTCGACGGTCACGCCGACCGCGACGACGTGCGGGGTGCCGTCCGGGCGGACGGTCGTCAGGGACGCCAGGCGCCGTTCGGTCCAGAAGGCGCGGAAGTCCGCGCCGCGGTCGATCTCCATGCCCCCACGCTAGTCCGTCCGGGCGAGCGGGGGACCGTGAAACCACTCACGGTAATTGTAAGGAAAGTTTCCTAACGGTCTTGACCTGCTCTTGAACTTTCTGTCACTCTCGGAACCGCTGTCGCCGCAGCCGAAACGATGTCCTTTACGGAGGAGCGATGAAGAAGATCGTCCGGGCGGTGGTGGCCACGGCCGCGCTGGCCGCCGGGCTGCTGAGCGTGCCCGCGACCGCGTCCGCAGCCGGCACCCCGTACGTGCCGGGCACCTTGCGGCCCTCGGTCTCGCAGGCCACCCAGGACCAGGTGCTCCAGAAGTACTACGACTTCTGGAAGAAGAACTTCCTGACGACCAAGTGCGGCAGCGGCACCTACGCCGTGCTGTCCAAGGACGCCGACCACTCCTTCGTCGCCGAGGGCGAGGGTTACGGCGTGACGATCTCGGCGATGATGGCCGACAAGGACCCGCAGGCCCGCGCGATCGTCGACGGGATCGTGAAGTTCGTCAAGGCCCACCCGTCGGTCAACAACAAGGACCTGCACGCGGCCGAGCAGGACGCGAACTGCAAGAGCGTCAACGGCAGCGACTCGGCCACCGACGGCGACCTCGAAATCGCGTACGGCCTGCTGATCGCGGACACGAAGTGGGGCAGCGCCGGCTCGGTCGACTACAAGGCCGAGGCCGTCCGGATCATCAACGCGATCAAGAAGAGCGAGGTCAACAACAGCACGAAGTTCACCCTGCTGGGCGACTGGGGCAACGACGCGGAGTACAAGAACAGCTCACGCTCGTCGGACTGGATGCCCGGCCACCTGCGGGCGTTCGCGAAGGCCACCGGCGACAGCTTCTGGGACTCCGTGCGCACCCGCTCGGAGACCGCGGTGAGCCGGCTGCAGTCGCAGTACGCGCCGAACACCGGGCTGCTGCCGGACTTCGTGGTCAACACGAACTCGACGCCGAAGCCGGCGCCGGCGGACTTCCTCGAGGGCCCGTACGACGGCAAGTACAGCTGGAACGCCTGCCGCGACCCGTGGCGCCTCGGCGCGGACGCGATCTCGGCGTCCGGCAGCGCGGCCGCCGCGCAGGTCCGCAAGATGAACACGTGGATCAAGTCCGCGACGGGCGGCGACCCGTCGAAGATCCAGAGCGGCTACTCACTGTCGGGCACGAAGACCGAGAGCGGCCAGCACCCGTGCTTCACCGCGCCGTTCGCCGTGGCGGCGATGACGGACCCGGGCAGCCAGGCGTGGCTGGACAAACTGTGGACGTCGATCGCGGCGTTCTCCCCGGACTCGACGGACTACTACGGCACGGGCATCACGATCCAGGTGCTGCTCATCCTGACCGGCAACTACGTCGCCGCCTAGGTTCGCCTCAAGTCCGTGAAGGCCTCCTTGAGGGACTCTATGTCCCTCAAGGAGGCCTTCACGGACTTCGGAAAATGGGGCGCGGAGTGGGGGCGGGGTGCGTGAGACTGGGGGTGTGAGCAGGTATCCGCGCAGCGTCGAGGAGCTGACCCGTGCGCTCGACGCGGGGAAGCGGTTCAAGTACGTCTACTTCTGGGGCAACCGGCCGCCGCGTGGTGGTGGGGCCGGCTCCGGCTGCCTCAGCCAGTGGTGGCCGTCGCCGTTCGTCGTGGACGACGTCCGGTTCGCCACCGCCGAGCACTACATGATGTGGCGCAAGGCGCAGCTCTTCGGTGACGAGGAGGTCGCCGTGCAGGTCCTGACCGCGGGACACCCCAAGCAGGCCAAGGACTTCGGCCGCCGGGTGCGTCGGTTCGACGAGGCGACCTGGGTCGCTTCCCGTCGCGAGATCGTCGTCGACGGCAACGTCGCGAAGTTCGCCCAGCACCCCGACCTGGCCGAGTACCTCGCCGGGACCGGCGACCGGGTGCTCGTCGAGGCGAGCCCGCTCGACCGGGTCTGGGGTATCGGCCTGGCCGCCGACGACCCGCGCACCGCGAACCCCCGCGGCTGGCGAGGGCTCAACCTGCTCGGTTTCGCCCTCGCCGACGTGCGGGCTCAGCTCGGCTCGCGCACGGGCAGCCCGGCCGCGCGGTAGATCGCGTCGATCACACCCATCGTCTCGACGGCGTCCTCGGCCGACGTCTTCACGGGCGCGCCCTCCAGGACCGCCGCCGCGAAGGCGTCCAACTGGTACGCGTACGACGCCCGCCGCCCGAAACGTTCGGTGCGGCGGGCGCCGCCGGCGCGCACGGAGAGCCGGTGGTACACCTGCGGGGACGCCGGGTTCAGCACGAAAAGCGAGCCCTGCGTGCCGATCACCTTCGCGCTGATCTTCAGCAGGGTCGACGACCACATCGAGCACGTGACCCGCCCGGTGTGGCCCGCAGGGTAGCGCAGCTCGGCCGTCATCGCGCGGTCGATCTTCGCGTCACGCAGTTTCGCCTGTGCCGAAACGGCTTCCGGGGTTTCGCCACCGCCGAAGATACGGGCCATGTGGACCGCGTAGCAGCCCGCGTCCATCGTCGCGCCGCCCGCCAGGCCGTAGTCGTAGCGGATGTCGGAGAACTTCGGCAGCGGGAAGCACAGGGACGTTTCGACGCGCTGCAACGTCCCGAGCTCGCCTGACGCCACGATTTCCTCTACTCGCAAGGCGAGAGGGTGGTAGCGGTAGTGGAAAGCCTCCATCACGACGCGATCCGAAGCGGCGGCCAGGTCGGCGATCTCGCGCGCTTCGGCCGCGTTGGCGGTGAAGGGCTTCTCGCAGAGGACGTGCTTGCCCGCTTCCAGCGCGGCGCGCGTCCAGCGGCCGTGAAGGCCGTTCGGCAGCGGGTTGTAGACGGCGTCGACGTCGGGGTCTTCGAGCAGGGCCTCGTAGGACGTGTGGACCCGGGCGATGCCGTGCTTGGAGGCAAACGCTTGCGCCCGGTCGGCGGACCGCGCGGCCACCGCCACGACCTCGACGGCGGCGTTTGTTGAAGCGGGCTTGACCAGGGCGGTGGGTGCGATCCGGGCCGCACCCAGGATGCCGATCCGCAGGCTCATGGCGCGAAAGCTAGCACCGGATGTTGTGCGCTTGGCCGGCAGTCGCGCGAACGGTCCGTTCGTGGCGTTGTGGTGGCGAACGGGCCGGTCGCGCTGGTTGCCGGTTCGGGGGTTCACGTGCGCGAACGGCCCGTTGGTGCGCTTTCGGCGGGCGCGAGTGGCCCTTTCGTGCCCGGTGGTGGTCGCGAGTGGCCCTTTCGCGCCCGGTGGTGGTCGTCAGTGGCCCTTTCGCGCCCGGCGGTGGTCGTCAGTGGCCCTTTCGTGCCCGGCGGTCGGTCGCCGACGCATCGTTCGTGCGCTGTGGATGGTCGCCAAAGGGCCATTCGCGCCCTGGACTGTCGTCGCCAACGGACCGTTCGTGCGCTGGGGAAGTTGCCAGTGGCCCGTTCGCGCCCTACCGGTCGTCGCCAACGGGCCGTTCGTGCTCGGCCGGCCGTTGCGAGTGGGCCGTTCGCGCCTTGGCTGTAGTCGCGAGTGGCCCGTTCGTGCGGTGCCGGCGGTCGCCTACGGGCCGTTCGTGTTGGGCCGGTCGTCGTGAGTGGGCCGTTCGCCTCGGCCGGCCGTCGCGAGTGGGCCGCTCGCGCGTTGCCGGCCGTCGCCGGTGGCCCGTTCGTGCGGTGCGGGCTGTAGTCAACGGGCCGTTCGTGTTGGGCCGGTCGTCGTGAGTGGGCCGTTCGCCTCGGCCGGCCGTCGCGAGTGGGCTGTTCGTGCCTTGCCGGCCGTCGCGAGTGGCCCGTTCGTGCGGTGCCGGTCGTCGCCAACGGGCCGTTCGTGCTCGGCCGCCGTCGCGAGTGGCCCGTTCGCGCCCCGGCAGCGGTCGTCGACAGCCCGCTCGCGAACCCCAGCCGGGCGCGAACGGCCCGTTCGTGCCTGACCGTGGCCGATCGAATCAAATTTCAACACGCAGTTGACCTCTTCAACAATGAGTTGTAACGTTCCGGCCAGCCGAACAGTGGAGGTCCGCTATGTCCCGTTCCCGTGCAGTCCAGGCGGTGTTGCTCGCGAGCTTGGCCGTCCTGGTGACCGCTTGTGGTGGTGGTCCGGACGGCGCGGGCGGGACCTCGCAGGCTCCCGGCGCGCCCGCTTCCGGCATTCCGGACACCACCGCGATCGTCCAAGGTGTGCAGAAGGATGCCCAGCTCAACGCCGCTTTGCCGGCGAACGTCAAGCAGGCCGGCGTGCTCCACCTGGCGTCCAACCTGCAGTCCGCGCCCAACAACTTCTACGCCGCCGACGGCAAGACGCCGATCGGCTACGAGGTGGATCTCGCCAAGGCGATCGCCGCGAAGCTCGGGGTGAGCGTGACGCACCAGGACATGGCCTTCGGCTCGCTGATCACCAGTCTCCAGTCCGGCCGCATCGATCTGACCATGGCCGGGATGAACGACACCAAGGCCCGCCAGGCCCAGATCGACTTCGTCGACTACTTCACCTCCGGCATCACGATCATGACCCGCAAGGGCAACCCGGACGGCATCACCGGGCCGGACGCGCTGTGCGGCGAGAACGTCGCCGTCGTGCAGGGGACCAGTCACCAGAAGTTCGCCGCGACGCAGAGCGCGAAGTGCACCCAGGCCGGCAAGCCCGCGGTGAACGTCACCGCGACCGACAGCGACAACCAGAACCAGAACCAGCTGCGCACCGGGCGCGTCGCGGCCATCCTCAACGACCTGCCCAGCGCCGTCTACATCTCGCGGACCGCCGGCGACGGCAAGTTCTTCGAGGTCGTCCCGGGTGAGCCGATCGAGGGCGGGCCGTACGGCATCGGCGTCAACAAGCAGAACAAGCCCCTGACGGACTCCGTGCAGAAGGCCCTGCAGGCGCTGATCGCCGACGGTACCTACGGCAAGATCCTGCAGGCCTGGGGTGTGGACCAGGGCGCCATCAAGGAGGCCGCGGTCAATGGCGGAAGCTGAGCCCCTGCCGATCGTCCGGCTCCGCCACTGGGGCCGGTGGGTCGCCGCCGTCGTGATCGTCGCGCTGCTCGTGCTGCTGGGCATCGCCCTCGGCAACGCGCAGATCGAGTGGAGCCAGGTCCCGGACTTCGTCTTCTTCAAGGTGATGGCGACCGGGCTGCTCAACACCGTCGTCCTCGCCGTGCTGTCGCAGGCCGTCGCGATCGTGCTGGGCATCATCATCGCCCTGCTGCGCCGCAGCGCCAACCCGGTCGCCCGGTGGTTCGCCGCCGGCTACATCTGGATCTTCCGCGGCCTGCCGGTGCTGCTGCAGATCCTGCTCTGGTACAACCTGGCGCTCGTCTTCCCGGTCATCCACATCCCGTTCCTGGTCGACGCGCAGACGAACGTGCTGATCAGCGCGTTCACCGCGGCGTTCCTCGGCCTGGCGCTTAACGAAAGCGCGTATATGGCCGAGATCGTCCGGGCCGGGCTGAACAGCGTCGACAGTGGACAGACCGAAGCCGCGAAGTCGATCGGCATGACGCCGGCCGCGACGCTGCGCCGGGTCGTGCTGCCGCAGGCGATGCGCGTGATCATCCCGCCGACCGGCAACGACTTCATCAACATGCTCAAGGGCACGTCGATGGCGTCGGTGATCGGCGTGACCGAGCTGATCCACGCGGCCAACAACATCTCGTCGAACAACCTCCTGGTGATGGAGACGCTGCTGGCCGCGGCCGTCTGGTACATGGTCGTGGTGACCGTCGCCGGGGTCGGCCAGCACTACCTGGAACGCGCGTTCGGCCAAGCCGACCGCGGGCCGCTTTCCCGCGCGGGCAAGGCGTTGCGCGGCGTGCCGCTGGTGAGGAGTGCCCGTGTCTGAGCCACTGCTTCGCGCCGTCGGCGTCAAGAAGTCCTACGGCCACACCGAAGTGCTCGGCGGCATCGACCTGGAGGTCCACAAGGGACAGGTCGTCTGCCTGCTCGGGCCGTCCGGCGCCGGGAAGAGCACCTTCCTGCGCTGCATCAACCACCTGGAGACGATCGACGCCGGCCAGATCTGGGTCGACGGCGAGCCGATCGGATACCGGCAACGCGGCGGCAAGCTGTACGAACTGCGCGAACGCGACGTCGCCCGCCAGCGCCGCGACATCGGCATGGTGTTCCAGCGCTTCAACCTCTTCGCGCACCGGACGGCGCTGGAGAACGTCGTCGAAGGCCCGATCCGGGTACTGGGTCTCAAAGCGGACGAGGCACGCAAGCAGGGCCTGGAGCTGCTCGACCGCGTCGGCCTCGCGCACCGCGGTGACGCCTATCCGGCGCAGCTGTCCGGCGGGCAGCAGCAGCGCGTCGCGATCGCGCGGTCGCTGGCGATGAAACCCAAGTTGATGCTGTTCGACGAGCCGACGTCGGCGCTGGACCCGGAGCTGGTCGGGGAGGTGCTCGAAGTGATGAGTACGTTGGCGGGGGAGGGGATGACGATGGTCGTCGTGACGCACGAGATGAGCTTCGCCGCGGAGGCCGCCGACGAGGTGGTGTTCCTGGCCGACGGCGCCGTCGTCGAGACCGGGCCGCCTGATCAAGTATTGAGCGCGCCGAAGCACGAACGCACCCGGCAGTTCCTGGCGAGGATCCTCGCGTGACGCGGATTTCGCCCCGGTACCTGCTCCAGTTCGACGAGCCCGCCGGCTACCTCGACTTCGCCCGGTTCGGCCCGCCGTCCCACGCGGTGCTCGACACGACGGCCGCGCTGCTCGACCAGGCCACCACGGCCGGGCCGTCCACTGTGGACGAGCTGATGCGGCAGGAGATCCGGGCCAAGGCCGCCGCCGCGCGGCTGTCCGGCTCGGACACCGACCACACCGTGCTGCTGCCGAACACGAGCCTCGGGCTGTTCCAGGCCGCGTTCCACAGCGGCGGCGAGGTCCTGGTGTCGGCCGCGGAGTTCCCGGCCAACACCTACCCGTGGGCCCGCGCCGAGCAAGCCGGACGTCTCAAGTTGAGGCGCCTGACCGGCGGTTATGTGACGCCCGAGCGGATCGCGGAGGCGTTGACGCCGGAGATCACCACGGTCAGCGTGAGCGCCGTCGACTTCCGCACCGGCTTCCGCGCCGACCTCGCCGCGCTGCGCGACGTCGTCGGCGACCGGCTGCTGGTCGTCGACGGCATCCAGGGCTTCGGCGTCGTCGAGGCGCCATGGGAGGTCGCGGACGTCCTGGTCGTCGGCGGCCAGAAGTGGCTGCGCGCGGGCTGGGGCACCGGCTTCGCGGTGCTGTCGGACCGGGCCCTGGAGCGGCTGGACCCGGTGCTGTCGGGCTGGACCGGCGCGCGCGACCCCGGCCTGTTCGACGACGAGATCCACCCGCCGGACACCACCGCCCAGGCCTGGTCGATCTCCAACCTCAGCCCGATCACGTCCGGCGCGTTCGCCGAGGCCCTGGAGCTGGTGGAGGACGCCGGGGTCGGCGCCATCGCCGCGCGGATCGCCGAGCGGATCGGGTCCTTCGAGGAAGTGCTCGCCTCCTGCGGCGCCGAGATCGTCTCGGCGACCGAACGCCGCGCCGGGATCCTCGCGTTCACACTGCCCGGTCACCCGGCCGAGCAGGTCGGCGCCGCGCTGGCCAACGCCGGGATCGCCGCGACCGTCCGGCCCGAGCACGTCCGGCTGTCGCCGCACGCGTCCACCCCGGCGGCCGCCGCGGACCTGCTCCGCGAAGCGCTGAAGACGCTGACCGAGCCACGGGAACCCATGGCCATCCCGGCCGCGGGGGCGACGACCCACGAGGTGCTGACCGCGCTGGTGCCGGCCATCCCGGGTCTCGCGGCGATGCTCGGCCCGGGCAACGAGGTGCTGCTCCACGACCTGAGCCGGCGGCCGGACTCGATCGTCGCGATCGCGGGTGACCTCACCGGCCGCAGCGTCGGCGGCCCGATGACCGACCTGCTGCTCGGCCTGGTCCGCCGCGGCACCACGCAGGACCTGACGAACTACCGCACCCACGGCCCGGACGGCCGCGCGATCCGGTCGTCGACGCTCTTCCTGCGGGACGCCGACGGTGTCGCGGTCGGCTGCCTGTGCGTCAACAGCGTCGACCCGGCCGCTTCGGCGGGCGGCAACGGCGAGCCGGAGACTTTCCCACCGGATGTCGACAGCCTGCAACGGTTCCTGGTCGACCGGGCGATCGGCAAGGCCGGGATCCCGGTGGACCTGATGAAGAAACGCCACAAAGCCGGGGTGGTGCGCGAACTCGACGAGGCGGGGTACTTCCTGATCAAGGACGCGGTCGACCACCTCGCGGGGCGGTTGGACGTGACGCGCTACACGATCTACAACTACCTCAACGAAATCCGCGCCTGAGGCTGCCCGATCGGACCTTGTCCGCGCCCCCGGTGTGGCGGACGATGTCCCGATGACCGACACGCGGCGGGCCCTGCTGCGGCTGGAGGCGGGCGACGACGCCGACGCCGAGGAGCTGGACCGGCTCGCCCGGCGGTTGCGGGCCGAGCTGGGGGAGCTGGACCTCGACGTGCTGGCCGTCCCCGCCGGCGAGCCGCCCGAGGGAGCGAAGGCCGCCGACCCGGTGACGATCGGCACGCTCGTGGTGGCGTTCAGCGCGGCCGGCGGGGTGTTCCCCGGGCTGGTCGACACGCTGCGCGACTGGCTCGGGCGGCAGGCGGGCAAGCACAAGATCACGGTGACGGTGGACGGCGACACGGTCGAGCTGGAACGCGCCACGGTGGCCGAGCGGCAGCAGCTGATCGACGCCTTCGTCCGCCGGCACGGGTAGCCGTGGCCGGGCGGCACGCGCTGCTGATCGCGACCGAGACGTACGCCGACCCGGCGCTGCGGCGGCTGACCGCGCCCGGCGGCGACGCCCGCGCGCTGGCGGCGGTGCTGAGCGACCCGGAGATCGCCGGCTTCGAGGTGACGACGCTGGTCGACCAGCCGCACCACGTCGTCGGCGAGGCCATCGGCGAGTTCTACCGCGGCCGGCGTCGTGACGAGCTGACGTTGCTGTACTTCACCGGCCACGGCGTGAAGGACGACGACGGCAGCCTCTACCTGGCGATGGCCAACACCCGCCGCGACAGCCTGATGTTCACCGCGCTGGCGGCCGAGCAGGTCGACCGCGCGCTGGCGGGCTGCGCGTCGCGGCAGAAAGTGCTGGTGCTCGACTGTTGTTACAGCGGCGCGTTCCCGTCCGGAAGACTGGCGAAGGCGGGCACGGACGTGCACACGCTGGAGCGGTTCCAGGGCCGCGGCCGTGCGGTGCTGACGGCGTCGGACGCGACGCAGTATTCGTTCGAGGGCGACGAGGTGGTCGGCTCGGCGGCGCGTTCGGTCTTCACCCGGCACCTGGTGGCGGGCCTGCGCGACGGCAGCGCGGACCTCGACGGCGACGGTGACGTCACGGTCGACGAGCTGTACAGCTACGTCCACGAGCACGTGGTGGCGGAGATGCCCCGGCAGCGGCCGAAGCACCAGTCCGATGTGGAGGGTCGCATCGTGCTCGCGCGCAACCCTCGGTGGGCGTTGCCGGAGTACCTGCGACACGGTTTGACGAGCCCGATCGCCTCGGACCGGCTGACGGCGCTGGAGGGGCTGGTGCGGCTCAACCGGGTGGGCAACGAGGTGGTCCAGGCCCGCACTGAGGCGGAGATCCGGCGGCTGGTCGACGACGACAGCCGGACGGTCTCGGCGGCCGCGCTGGCCTGGGTGACGGCCGCCGCGGTGGCACCGGCGGCCGAAATGTCGACGGGTGATGTGGCGGTCACTGAAACGTCACCGGCTGAGGTGCCTGCGGTCGAAGCCGTGGAAGCGGGGGAGGGACGGCCGGTGGTGGGGGCTGCGCCGCCGGGGGAAGAGGTGCCCCTGATGGAGAAGGTGCCGCTGGTGGAGGCTGCACCGCCAGGGGAAGAGCCGCCGCTGATGGAGAAGGTGCCAGTGGTGGAACTGGTGCCTGTGGTGGAAGAGGTGCCGGCGGCGCCTCTTCCGAACGCCCCGGTTGCCGAGCCGCCATCGCCACCGTCGGCTGCTGCGCCGACGGCGGTGGCGCAGCCGGGCTCACCCATTCCGCCAGTGCGGAGAGTGGGCCCGGCGGCCAAGGTGGCACCGGCCCAGCCGAGACCGGCGGGACCATCCGTGAAACGGACAGCCCCGCTGGTCCCGGAGGTGCCCGACCCCCGCGGCGAGGCCCGGGACGCGCGGTTCTACCTCGGCACCGCTGGGTTGATGGTCGCTCTGGCGATCGGGATCCTGCTCGCCGTAGGCCTGGGCAGCTGGGTCGTGCTCCTGTTCCTGATTTTCCTGGTTTTCCTCGGACTGGGCGTCGCCGCCTTCCGCCGTCAGTCCAAATAGGACTCCACCGCGTCCGCCGCCGCGGGAACACCGCCGTGGCCGCGGATCTCCGCCTTCAGCTCCGCGAGCCGAGCAGCGATGGAAGGTGACGACGACACCTCGTCGACCGCCTTTCGCACCGAAGCGGCGGTCACCGAGGAAGCCGGCAGGTGCTTACCGACACCGAGGGCCTCCAGCTGGGCCGCGTTGCCGAACTGGTCCGCGGCCTGCGGGATCGCGACCGTCGGGACGCCGAACCACAGCGACTCCGTCGCGCCGCCCATGCCGGCGTGCGTGATGAACGCCGACGCCGCCTCCAGCACCGCCAGTTGCGGCACGCTCTCGAAGACCTCCACCGAGGACGGCAGCGGTCCCAACGCTTCCGGCGGGACGTGCTTGCCGATCGACATCACGACGTGCCAATCCGAAGCGAACGCCTCGATGCACGCCCGGTAGACGTCGAGCTGGTCGTTGTACGCCGTCCCGAACGACACCAGCAGCACCGGCCTCCCGGACGACGGTGGCTGCCACGAACGGTCGGCCAGCCGGGACGGGTCCAGGCACGGCCCGACGAACCGCACGTGGGCCCCGACGCGCTCGGCGTGGGGTTGCATCGCCCGCGGGATGAGCGACAGGACCCGCGACGGGTGCCCGAGCCACTCCCAAGCGTCCGCGAAGATCCCGTTCGCCCGCAACCACGAGGTGTACGTCGCGGCATAGTCCACACCGGACGGTGACGCCTTGATCGGGGCCAGCACCTCGGCCATGTCCTCGTCGTAACCGTCCCACGCCACCAGCGTCGGCGACAGCTGCACGGCCGGGACGCCGTACCGCTGCCCGAGCACCGGCGCGCCCAGCCCGCCGATGTCGTACAGCAGCAGGTCGGGCCGGTCTTCGTCGAAGACCGACGTCAACCGCGGGTGGATCGCGATCGCCTCGTCGAGGAAGACGCGCATCGCGTCGGCCGGGTCGTCCGGCCAGACGGCGGCCTCACCGAGCGGGAAGAGCGTCGGGTGCTCGACCACGGACGCGCCGGTCGGCGACACCAGCCCGGCCAGCGGCGAGCCGACGACGTAGGACACGCGGTGCCCGCGTCGCACCAGCTCGCGGATGACGCCGAGCGACGGGTAGACGTGGCTCGGCGCGGAACAGCCGACCATGACGATGTGCTTGCGCAGCATGAGTCTCCTTCAAGAGGAAGAAGGGCAGACGGCGCGCAGATGGGGGGACCGCTCCGGTGGGCGGGCGGTCCTGCGGTCACGCCGTCTCAGACGCGGCGGAGGCGGATGAAGTAGATCATGACCGGCACCGTACGGGATGTCCGATTCGGCGCGCCACCCGATTTCCTCCTTTCGTAGGGCATTCGCCGACGGGCAACCGTTTGCGGTACCTGCGGCCCGGAGGCGGGTCTAGGGTTCACCCGCTTTCGTCGGAGCCGAAAAGGGAGAAAACAGTGAGACGTGCTGTAATCGCCGCGGTGGCCGCCGCCGCGCTGGCGTCCGCGCTCGTGGCCGCGCCGGCCGCGACCGCCGCGCCCGCGCCGGCCGCCGCGTCGATCGCCTGGGGGCCGTGTACCGATCCCACGCTGGTCGCCGCCGGCGCCGAATGCGGGTACCTGGCGGTCCCGCTCGACTACTCGAAGCCGAACGGCGAGCAGGTCCAGCTCGCCGTCAGCCGGGTCAAGCACAAGGTCGCGGACGCGCAGTACCAGGGCGTCATGCTGACCAACCCGGGCGGCCCCGGCGGCTCCGGGCTGCTGCTGGCCACCCGCGGTCCGAGGGTGCCGAACCACGCGGGCGACGCCTACGACTGGGTCGGTTTCGACCCGCGCGGGGTCGGCGCGAGCAAGCCCGCGCTCTCGTGCGACCCGAACTACATGACCTACGACCGGCCGGAGTACGTGCCGGTGACGCCGCAGCTCGAGCGGACCTGGCTGGCCAAGGCCAAGGGGTACGCCGACGCCTGCGCCAAGAACAACTCGCGCGCGCTGCTGCAGAACATGAAGACGACCGACACGGTCAAGGACATGGACTCCATCCGCAAGGCGCTGGGCCAGAAGCAGCTGAACTTCTACGGCTACTCCTACGGCACCTACCTCGGCCAGGTCTACGGCACGCTGTTCCCGCAGAACGTGCGCCGGATGATCCTCGACTCGACCGTCGACCCGCGCGGCGTCTGGTACGGCGACAACCTGAACCAGGACGTCGCCTTCGACGTCAACATCCGGATCTGGTTCGGCTGGCTCGCGCAGCACGACGACGTCTACCACCTGGGCAAGACGCAGTCGGCGGTGCAGCACCTGGTCAACGAGCAGCTGCTGAAGCTGGCGCTGCACCCCGCGGGCGGGGTCATCGGCTCGGACGAGCTGATCGACGTCATCCAGCAGGCGTCCTACTACCAGCTGCGCTGGACGCTGCTCGGCGACGCGCTCTCGAAGTTCGTCAACAACGGAGACGTGGCGACGATGAAGTCGCTGTTCGAGGCGTTCGGCGGCCTCGGCGACGACAACGGCTACGCCGTCTACCTCGCCGTGCAGTGCTCGGACGTCCAGTGGCCGACCAGCTGGAACCAGTGGAAGGCCGACAACTGGAAGACGTTCGCCAAGGCGCCGTACTTCACCTGGCAGAACGCCTGGTACAACGCGCCGTGCCTGAACTGGCCGGTGAAGCCGGGCACGCCGACGAAGGTCGACGGCCACGGCGTGCAGAGCGTGCTGATGATCGACGAGACGCTGGACGCGGCGACGCCGTTCCCGGGCAGCCTCGAGGTCCGCAGCCGCTTCCCGGGCGCGTCCCTGATCGCCGAGCCGGGCGGCACGAGCCACGCGATCACCCCGCGCGGCAACGCGTGCGTCGACAACAAGATCGCCGACTACCTGGCGACGGGCGCGCTCCCGGCCCGCAAGCCGGGCCGCACGGCCGACGTCGAGTGCGCCCCGCTGCCCCAGCCGACGCCCCCGGCGCCGGCTCCGGCCGCATCGGCCAAGGCCGACACTCAGGGCCTGGTTTCGGGCCGGTTCACCGGCTGACCTGCGGTAACCGCTGAAAGCGGGGTGTCGGGCCCAGTGCCCGGCACCCCGCTTTTGTGCGCTCTCCGACACCGTGGGCTTTGAAGTTACGTGGACTTTGTGTTACAAAGTCCACAGCGACTTTGCGATTCAAAGTTCACGAAGGGGGACCCATGGACACCGGACCGGCGTTCGCGCTCCACGGCCTGACCAAGCGGTTCGGGCAGGTCACGGCCGTCGCCGACGTCTCGGTCGAGGTGGCGCGCGGGGAGGTCGTCGCGCTGCTCGGGCCGAACGGCGCGGGCAAGTCGACCACCGTCGACATGCTGCTGGGGCTGACCAAGCCGGACGCGGGGGAGGTCGTCGTCGGGGGCGGGAGCCCGCGCGAGGCCGTCGACCGGGGGCTGGTCGGCGCGATGATGCAGAACGGCGCGCTGCTGCCGGACGTCACCGTCGGCGAGATCGTCGCCCTGGTCGTCTCGACGCACGCCAAGCCGCTGCCGGCGGCCGAGGTGATCGCCCGGGCCGGCCTCCGGAACCTCGTGAAACGCCGCTGCGGCAAGCTTTCCGGCGGCGAACGGCAGCGCGTGCGGTTCGCGCTCGCCCTGGCCGGCGACCCGCAGTTGCTCGTGCTCGACGAGCCCACCGCCGCGATGGACGTCGACGGGCGGCGGTCCTTCTGGGCGTCCATCCGCGGGTTCGCCGACACCGGCCGGACCGTGGTGTTCGCGACGCACTACCTCGCCGAGGCCGAGGACTACGCCGACCGCGTCGTGCTGATGCGCCACGGCAAGGTCGTCGCCGACGGTCCGGTCGCCGAGGTCCGGGCCGCGGTGTCCGGGCGCGTGCTGAAGGCCGTCGTGCCCGGCGCCGGCGAGAGCGACCTGGCCGCGCTCCCGGGCGTCACGAGCGTGCAGATCCGCGCCGGCCGCGCCGAGCTGGCCTGCGCCGACTCCGACGCCGCCATCCGCGGTCTGCTCGCCGCGCACCCGCTCGCCGCCGACATCGAAATCACCGCGCTCGGCCTGGAAGAGGCGTTCCTCGCCCTGACCGCCGACGAGACCGAAGGAGCGCCTGCGTGAACACGACGTACCTGAGCCTGGAGATCAAGCGGATCGTCCGCAGCCCGCAGTTCACCATCTTCACCATCGGCATGCCGGTGGCCATGTTCCTGCTGTTCGGCTCGATCTTCGGCAAGCTCGTCGCGCCGAACGGCCTCCCGGCGGACGTCCAGACCATGATCAACCTCGCCGCGTACGGCGCGAGCGGCGGCGCGCTGTTCACCGGCACGAGAGTGGCGCAGGAACGCACCGACGGCTGGCAGCGGCAACTGCGCCTGACGCCGATGCGCGGCCCCGGCTACCTGGTCGTCAAGGTCATCTCGGCCATGGCCGTCGCCCTGCCGGTGCTCGTGGTGGTGTTCGCCGCGGGCCTGGCGATGGGGGTGCAGATGAGCGCCGCGCAGTGGGGCCTGGTCCTGGTGTCACTGTGGCTCGGCACGCTCCCGTTCGCCGTGCTCGGCCTGGCCATCGGCCTGTTCGGCAAGGGTGACACTGTCGGCGCGGTCACCGGCGCGCTGATGATGCCGCTGGGCATGCTCGGCGGCCTGTGGATCCCGCTCTACGTCCTGCCGGACTGGATGGCCACGCTCGCCCACTTCTTCCCGACGTTCTGGCTCGGCCGGGTCGGCCTGGAACCGCTCGCCCACGCCGGCGGGATGGGCCTGGCGGTGCTGGTGCTGGCGGGCTGGCTGATCGTCCCGGCGCTCGTGGTGGTGCGCCGGTTCCGGCTGGACACGGCGCGGCTGTGAATGCGTGTTAACTTCCGTGCAGTACTGCGGGGTCTGCACGGGAGGGTGAGACAGGTGGACGACGAGCCGTTGTCGGCGGAGGAGTCGCTGAACCTGATCGCCCAGCAGAACCGGCGGATGCGCCGGGAACTGGGCGGGGGCCCGGCGCGGATGCTCGCGGCGTGGGCCCTCGCCTGGATCGTCGGCTGGGGCTTCGCCTACTACGCGACGCGGACCGGGAACGTGCCCGGCTGGATCGCCGGAGTGGTCGTCGCGGTGCTGTTCTTCGCCGCGATCGGCTACACCACGTACGTCAGCGCCCGGAGCGGGCGGGGGATCCGCGGGCCGTCCCGCACGGTCGGCGCGATGTACGGCTACAGCTGGGCGCTCTCGTCGATCGGGCTGAGCGTGGTCGACATCCGGATCACGCAGTTCGGTTCGCTGTCCTCCGATCAGGTGTCGTTGTTGTGGTCGGGCACCTGGCTGCTGCTGACCGGCGTGATGTACCTCGCGGGCGGGATGCTGTGGCAGGACAAGCTGATGTACGGCCTCGGCGCGTGGATGATCGTGTCCTCGGCGCTGAGCGTGCTGGTCGGTTTCCCGGCGAACTTCCTCGTGCTCGCCGTCTGCGGCGGCGGTGGGTTCCTGCTCGGCGCGATCGTGTACTTCGCGCGTGAGAAACGCGGCCGCCGATGAGCGATCCGCTGCCACAGCTCGACCCCGTCATCCACGCCCAGGCGCGGCTGCGGGTCACGGTCGCGCTCGCCGGGCTGCGCGCCGACGACCAGATCACCTTCCCGCGGCTGCAGCAGCTGCTCGACATGACGGCCGGCAACCTCTCGACGCACCTGCGCAAGCTCGAAGACGCCGAGTACGTCGAGATCACGAAGGCCTACGAGCACCGCACGCCGGTCACCCTGGTCCGGCTGACCGCCGCCGGGCGCGCCGCGTTCGAGAGTTACACCAAGGCGCTGCACCTGCTGCTGGACGCCACCGGCGGGGATTGACGTGGCCCGCTGGGTGATCCACCTCGACCTGGACGCCTTCTACGCCTCGGCCGAGCAGCTCACCCGGCCGACGCTGGCCGGGCGTCCCGTCCTCGTCGGCGGCGCCGGGCCCCGTGGCGTCGTCGCGGGCGCGAGCTACGAGTCCCGCGCGTTCGGCATCCACTCGGCCATGCCGATGGCGCAGGCGCGGCGGCTGCTCCCGGCCAACGGCGTGATCGTGCCGCCGCGGTTCCGCGTGTACGAGCGGCTCAGCCAGGAGGTCTTCGCCGTCGTCACGTCGGTGGCGCCGGTACTGGAGAAGATCTCCCTGGACGAGGCGTTCGCCGAGCCGCCTTCGCTCGTGGGTGCCTCGTTCGAAGCGGTCACGGAGTTCTGTGCCTCGCTGCGGGCGCGGATCCGGTCCGAGACGGGCCTGGTGGCGTCGATCGGCGCGGGCAACGGGAAGCAGATCGCGAAGATCGCCTCCGACGAGGCCAAGCCCGACGGGTTGCTGGTCGTGCCGCAGGGCACCGAGCGCGAGTTCCTGGCGCCGCTGCCGGTGCGCGCGTTGTGGGGGATCGGGCCGGTCGCCGAGGGCAAGCTGCGGTTCATCGGCGTCCAGACGCTGGGGCAGCTGGCGGCACTGTCCGAAAAGGACGCCGTCGGCACGCTGGGTGGCGTGGTCGGGCGTGACCTGCGCCTGCTGGCCACCGGCTTCGACGACCGCCCGGTCGCCGACCGCGGCGAGACCAAGCAGGTCAGCGCCGAGACGACGTTCGACGTCGACATCAAGGACCTGGCGACGCTGCGCGAACAGGTGCGGCGGATCGCGGTCGGCGCGCACCAGCGGCTGGTCAAGGCCGAGCGGGTGGCCCGCACGGTGGTGATCAAGCTGCGGCACACGGACATGCACACGGTGACGCGGTCGGAAACGATCTCCGCCCCGACGGACGACCTGGCGGAGCTGTCGGCGACGGCGGAGCGGCTCCTGCTGGATCCCGCGGAGTTCGGCGGCATCCGCCTGGCGGGCGTCGCCTACAGCGGGCTTTCGGTGCCACACCAGGACGCGCTGTTCACCCTGGCCGTCCCGGAAACTCCGTCTTCGACGGTGGTCACCCCCGCGGCCCCGGCCACTCCCGCGTCACCGCCGTCGACCTGGCGCCAAGGCGACGACGTGGTCCACGAAGAGCACGGCACGGGCTGGGTCCAGGGGGCAGGCCACGGCCGCGTCACGGTCCGCTTCGAGCACCGCACAAGCGGCCCCGGTCGCGCGAAAACGTTCCTCCAGGACGACCCGGCCCTACGCCGCGGCGAACCCGGCGACTGCCTGTTGTGAAAGCCGTGAAGGCCTCCTTCCCGGCTCTTATGGCCGGGAAGGAGGCCTTCACGGCTTTTGGGACCTACTCGGCTGAGCAACCCTGGAGTTTGGCGACTTCTTGGCCGGCCAGGAGGAAGGCGCCGACGCCGTAAGCCGCGGTGTCCGTGGCTTTCGCGGTCGCCGGGCGGTCGCCGACGCCCTGGACGTAACCCACCAGGCCGCTGGGCTGCAACGCCTTCGTCGACAGCGCCGTCCACGCCTTGTCGACGACCGGGCGGTACTTCGCGGCGGGGAGGATGCCCGCGTTGACGCCCCAGCCGATGCCGTACGCGAAGAACGCCGTGCCGCTGCTCTCCGGGCCGCCGTGATCGAACGGGTTCAGCAGGTCCGGGTTCCAGAAGCCGTCACGCCGCTGCAGCAGGGACAACGAGAACGCCATCTTCTTGTACACCCGCAGGTATTCCGCGCGGTGCGGGTCGGTGGCGGGCAGGGCCTGCAGCACCTTCGTCAGGGCCGCCAGGGCCCAGCCGTTGCCGCGCGACCAGAACACGCCCGAGCCGGTGAAGCGCGCGTCGCGGTACCACAGGCCGGTGAACTCGTTGAACAGCTTGTGCTCCGACGACTTGAACAGCTGGTCCATCGCGTCCACATAGGACGGATCGTGGTCGATGACGCTCATCCGCGCGAACGACGGCATCGCCATGTTCAGCGCGTCGACGTAGTTCCAGTAGTCGCGGTGGCCGGCGTTGACGCTGGCGACTTCAGTGCGAATCCGGGTGCGGATCGAGTCGAGTGAGATCTCCGGGTGGAAGTACGTGTAGAGGTCGAGGTAGGCCTCGCCGGCCGCCTGGTCGTCCGGGAAGAACGGCCGCTTCGGGTCCTGCGGCAGCTGGTAGTTCGCGGCCTCCGCCCAGGGGAGCGTCTTGTGGTTGGACTGGCCGGTGGTCCGGACCAGGGCGAGGTTGCCGACGTGGAACGTCGCGTTCTGCCAGTCGATCGCGTCGAGGTTCGTACCGTTGGCCACCCAGTAGTTGCCGGCGGAGACCATCTGGTCCGCGACGGCGCAGTCCGCGGCGGCCGCGGTGGCCACCGGAGCGGACAGCAGCCCGCCGGTCAGCGTCACGGCCGCGAGCACGCCTAAGCCGCGAATTCCCGGGAAACGCATGGGAGCGTCCTCCTCAGCAGGTCGTGGCGGCGGGTGGGTCGCAGCGAGTGTTCAGGCTTCCCGCTGGACGTGTCAAGGTGCCGGTGAGCGGTACGGCGCAACGGTTTCCAGCAGCCGGCGCGACGCGGATTCGGCCCCGTCGGCGTTCTTCGCCAGCACCAGCGTGAGCACGCGGGAGTGCGCGACGAGCTCCAGCGGCTCGCCGTGCGCCCGCAGAGCCGCGACGACGGGCACCTGTAGCTGCGCGATGAGCGCGTTGCCGGAAGCGCGGATCAAGGCTGCGTGGAACTCCGAGTCGGCGTCGTGGAAGGCCGCGGTGTCCTGGCGTTCCACCGCGTCCGCCATCAGTTCGTAGGCCGCGGCCATCGCCGAGAGCTCGCCCGGGCGCCGGTGGTGCGCGGCCAACCGGGCCGCCTGTGGCTCGATGGTCAGCCGCAGCTCCAGCAGCTCGTGCAGGTGCTTGCGGCCGTCGGGCCCGTTGACGCGCCACGCGATGACGTCGGGGTCGATCGCGTCCCACGCCTCCGGTGGCAGTGTCCACGTGCCGACGCGCGGCCGCGCGGTCACCATGCCCTTCGACTCCAGCACGCGCAGCGCTTCGCGGACCACCGTCCGGGATGCGGAGAAGCGGCGTCCGAGTTCCTCGGGGACGAGCGGCTGCCCGTCCCCGAGGACGCCTTCGACGATGAGCCTGCCCAGCTCGTCCACTATCCGAGCGTGGAGGTTCACCGCTACTCGGGCAGGCCGACGCGGCGCTCTCCGCTGCGCAGCTGCTGCAGCACGACCGCGATCACCAGCAGCGCGCCGTGGGCGACGTTCTGCCAGAACGGGTTGATGCCCAGTCCGGACATGCCGTTGTCGAGCACGCCCAGGATGATCACCGCGAGCACGGTGGAGATGATCGACCCGCGGCCGCCCTTGAGCATCGTGCCGCCGAGCGCGGCACCGGTGACGGCCTGCAGCTCCAGGCCCTCGGACCCGGACACCGGCTGGCCCGAGCCGGTGCGCGCGGTGATCAGGACACCCGCGACCGCCGCGACCACGCCGGCCAGCGCGTAGACGCCGATGATGTACCGGTTGATGTTGATGCCGGCCAGCCGCGCGGCCGTGTCGTTGCCGCCGATCGCGTAGACGTTGCGGCCGATGTCGGTGTACTTCAGCAGGGAGTGCAGCGCCGCCGCGACGATCAGGAACACCCACACCAGCGACGGCAGGCCGAGGATGGCGCCCTTGGCCAGGAAGATGAACAGGTCGTCGCCACCGGTGTAGCCCTGCGACTTGCCGTCCGAGATCACCTGCGCGATGCCCTTGTAGGTGGCCAGCATGGCCAGCGTCGCGACCACCGGGTTGACCCGGCCGAAGATGATGATCATGCCGTTGACCAGGCCGCAGACGATGCCGACGCCGACCGCGGCGAGGATGCCGACCTCGGCGTTGCCGGACGAGGTGAACACCATCGCCGAGACGACCGAGGCGAGGCCCGCCATCGAGCCGACCGAGATGTCCAGCGCGCCCAGGATGATCACCAGGGTCTGCACCAGCGCGAGCAGCCCCATGATGGTGATCGCGCTGCCGATCAGCAGCAGGTTGTTGGTGCGCAGGAAGTTGTCGTTCAGGACGCTCAGCAGGATGATCAGCGCGACGAGCGTGATGATCAGGCTCGAGTTCTGGACGCCGATGCCGGTCAGCACGCGGCGGAGAACCGAAGGCTGCTGCGGCGCTCCGGGTTCTTGGGCGGCCTTCTCCTGGGTGGGGGTACTCATGCGCCGACCTCGCTGACGCTCAGCTCGGCCTGAGCGGCGAGCGCTGTGTTGAATGATTCGTTCGCAAGCTCACTCATGCGCCGATCTCCTGCTGCTCTTCTACTGCGGGTTCGGTTTCGGGGATGGCGAGGGTCAGCACGGCTTCCTCGGTGGCGTCGGCACTGGCGATCTCGCCGGCCAGCCGCCCCGCGCGCATCACGAGGATGCGGTCGGCCAGCGTCAGCACCTCGGGCAGGTCCGACGAGATGACCAGCAGCGCGATGCCTTCCGCGGCGAGGCCGTCGATGATCCGGTAGATCTCGGCCTTCGCGCCGACGTCGACGCCGCGGGTCGGCTCGTCGAGGATCAGCAGCTTCGGCCGCCGCGCGAGCCACCGCGCCAGGACGGCCTTCTGCTGGTTGCCGCCGGAAAGCTTGCGGACTTCCTGCTCCATCGACGGCGTCCGCACGCGGAGCTCGCGGATGTACTCCTCGACGAGCGTGCGTTCCTTCGCGCGCTTCACGACGCGGAAGCGGCGAAGGCGGTCGAGGACCGAGATGGAGATGTTGTCGCGCACGGACCGCTGCATCAGCAACGCGTCCGTCTTGCGCTCTTCGGGCGCGAAGCCGATGCCGGCTTTGACGGCGTCGCCGGGGTTGCGCGCGCGCAGCCGCTTTCCGGCGAGCTCGACCGTCCCGGACCGGATCGGCAGGTCGGCGACGATCGCGCGGGCCAGCTCGGAACGTCCCGCGCCGACCAGCCCGGCCAGGCAGACGACCTCGCCCGCGCGGACCTGCAGAGAGATGCCGGTGACGTCGTCGGTGGTCACGTTGTCGAGCTTCAGCACGACTTCGCCGGTGTCCTGCGTGACACGGCGTTCGAGCGCCGAGAGGTCGCGGCCGATCATCATCCGGACCAGGCTGGCTTCGTCGGTCTCCCCGGCCTGCTGGACGCCGACGAGCTTCCCGTCGCGCAGCACCGCGACGCGGTCGGCGAGCCGGAAGATCTCCTTCATCCGGTGCGAGACGTAGACGACCGCGACACCGTTGTCGCGCAGCCGGCCGATCAGCCGGAACAGCGCGTCCACCTCGTGTTCGGACAGCGACGACGTCGGCTCGTCGAAGGCGATCACCTTCGGCGGGGTGGCCGCGGTGAGCACGCGGAGGATCTCGACGATCTGGCGCTGCGCGGCCGAGAGCGCGACGCCGAGCGTCGCCGGGTTGAGCACGCCTTCGAAGCCGTACTCGGCCAGCGCGTCCTGCGTCGCCTTCAGCAGCGTGCGGCGGTTGAAGACCCGGGCCTTGGCGGGGAGCTCGCCGACGAAGACGTTCTCCGCCACCGAAACGTGCGGGATGATCTCGGGTTCCTGGTAGATCACGCGCACCCCGGCGGCCATCGCCGCGCGCGGGGTGTCGAAGGTGATCTCGGTGCCGTCGAGCAGCAGGCGGCCGTCGTCGGGCCCCTGGTCGCCGGAGAGCACCCGCAGGAGGGTCGACTTGCCGGCGCCGTTCTCGCCCATCAGCGCGAGGACCTCGCCGGAGCGGATCTCCAGGGAGACGTCGTCGAGGGCGGTGACCCCGGAGAAGCGCTTGCCGATGCCCTCGACGGCGAGCGCGGGAGCAGAGCTGGACATGATCGCCCTTCGAGCGGTGGAACCCGTGCCCGTCACTTTCACGTGAAAGTGACGGGCACGGGAGATCGGTCAGGTGCAGTTGACGCCGGCCTGCTTGTAGTTGTCCTTGTTGACGATCGTGGTCTTCGCGATCGTCTCCGCGGGCAGCTCCTTGCCGTTCTTCACCTTGTCCACCAGCACCTGGATCGCCGAACGGCCGACCTCGGCGCCGGAGATGTAGAGCGCGGACTTGTTGCCGGTGTCCTTGCCCGCCGCCCAGTCCTTGCAGGTGAGGTACGCGCCGAGTCCGACGCCGATGATGTTGTTCGCCTGTACGCCCGAGTTGGCCAGCGCCGTCACGACACCGGTCTCGTTCTCGTCGTTGCAGCCCCAGACGACCCAGTGCTTGACACCCGGGTTCGAACCGATCACCGCGCCGGAGCGGTTCTGCGCGTCGACCGGCGAGTTGTCCGTGCCGACGTCGATCACCGGGATGCTCGGGTCGCCGGCCTTCGCGAACGCGGACTTGGCGGCGTTGACGCGGTCGGTGCAGACGCTGAGGTCCTGCTTGTAGGCGCTGATGATCTTGGTGTCGGCGGCGGTCCAGCCGGCGGCCTTGAACAGTTTCCCGGCCTCGGTGCCGACCGAGTCGCCCATCTGGCTGCCGTTGAAGCCGACGAACGGGGCCTTCGCGCCGGAGCCGTCCTTGATGACGTCGTCGGAGGCGATGATCGGGATGCCCGCGCTCTTCGCCTTGTCGATCACCTGCGGGCCGATGGCCTGGTCGGGGACGACGATGGCGACGCCGTTCGCGCCCTGCGCGACCGCGGCGTCCAGTTCGGTGATCGCCTTGTTGGCGTCCTGGCCGAGGTTGACGACCTTGAGCTCGACACCGAGCTCCTTCGCCTTCTCCTGCGCCCCCTGCGCCTGCTCGACGAAGTACTGCTGGTCACCCTGTTTCTGCAGGTAGTACAGCGTGATCTTGCCGTTGGCGGGCGCCTGCTGCGACGCCGGTGCTTCGGTCTTGCCGGAGGAGCAGGCCGCCAACATGACACCAGCAATCAAACAACAACCAACAACGCCCCAGGTCCGTGACCTGTGCGGGTATGTGGACATCGAGTGCTCCCATGGGGGCCGGGGATGAGTGTTGCGGGCGCGTGAACGCCGTGTGACTCGTATTACAAGACACTCGTTCGGGTGACGTCAAGACGCTGCGGCCAGGCAGTTAGCGGAGTGAGATCTACTCTGTGTGATCGTCGTGTCGCGCGAGCTCGGCCATTAATCGTATTAATGGGGGCTCAACCTGCGCGTTGTCCGATGGTTGTCCAGTGTGAGTGTTGTGATCGGTGTTGTCGACTGTTGCGCTGGTTCCTGGTGGAAGCTGCCCACGGGATGTCGGATTCGCCCGACTGGGAGGATGGCCCGACCACGTCCACGAGGGGGATCGATGACGAGCTACCGCTTCGCCGCGCTCGCCGGGACCGCCGTCCTGCTGGCCGCCTGCAGCAGCCCGCCGCAGCAGGGCCCGGCGCCGACGCCGTTCCCGGAGTCGTCTTCGGACGCTTCGGCTCCGGCGCCCGACGGGTCGTTCAGCGTCGTCGCGACCGGCGACGTCCTGATCCACCCGGCGCTGTCGGACCAGGCCGAGGCCGACGGGCACGGCAAGTTCGACTACCGGCCGCTGCTGGCCGGGATCAAGCCGCTGATCTCCGGCGCCGACCTCGGCATCTGCCACCTCGAGACGCCGCTGGCGCCCGAAGGCGGGCCGTACAGCGGATATCCGTCGTTCAGTGCGCCGCCGGAGATCGCGGCGGCGATCAAGGACACCGGGTACGACACCTGCTCGACAGCGTCCAACCACACCATCGACCAGGGCGCGGGCGGCGTCGAGCGGACCTTGGACGCGCTCGACGCGAACGGCCTCAAGCACACCGGCTCGGCCCGGTCGGCGAAGGAAGCGGCGACGCCGCTGATCCTGGACGTCCACGGCGTCAAGGTCGCGCAGGTGTCCTACGCCTTCGGCTTCAACGGGATCAAGGTGCCGGCCGGGAAACCGTGGCTGGCCAACCAGATCGACGTCGACGACGTCCTGGCGGCGGCGAAGAAGGCTCGCGAAGCGGGCGCGCAGGTCGTGATCGCGAGCCTGCACTGGGGCGTCGAGTACCAGCACGACCCGACGGCCGAGCAGCGCAGCCAGGCGAAGAAGCTGCTCGGGTCGGCCGACATCGACCTGATCGTCGGCCACCACGCGCACGTGGTGCAGCCGTTCGAGAAGGTGGGGGACAAGTGGGTGGCCTACGGCCTCGGCAACAGCGTCGCCCGCCACTCCGACCCGCGCGGGGACACGGAGGAAGGCGCGGCGGCCCGGTTCCGCTTCGTCCGCGACGGCGACCGCTGGAAGGTCGACAAGGCCGAATACGTCCCGACCCTGATCAAGCTGGACACGCCCATCCGCCTTCTCGACTTGTCGACATCCCCGGCGTCAGCGCAGGTCACCAAGGCCCTGAGCGACACGGACAAGAACATCCTGTCGCTGGGAGCGGACAAAGACGGCCTCACCCGCCCCGGCAAGTAGCCGTACCCGGAGGGTCGGTTCGCGTACCCAGGGAGTCGGTTCGCGTACCCAGAGGGTCGGTTCGCGTACCCAGGGAGTCGGTTCGCGTACCCAGGGAGTCGGTTCGCGTACCCAGAGGGTCGGTTCGCGTACCCAGGGAGTCGGTTCGCGAGCCGACCCTCCAGGCACGCGAACCGACTGTCCAGGCACGCGAACCGACTGTCCAGGCACGCGAACCGACCCTCCGGGTACGGGGTCAGTGGGTGCGGGTGGTGATCAGGCGGGCCAGGGTGGCGAGTTCGGCGCCGGCACGCGGGACCGGGTTCACCGCGGCCAGGTCGCGGAGGCCCTTGGCCAGGAGGGCTTCGGCCTGGGCCTGGCTCCACTGGCGGCCGCCAGCCTCGTCGACGAGAGCGGCCGCGCGGGCGAGCGAAGCCTCGTCGAGCGGGTCCGGGCCCGAGTAGAGCTCGGCCAGTTCGGCGCCCGCCGCCGTGCCGGAGCACAGGGCCGTCACCACCGGCAGCGACTTCTTGCGGTTCTGCAGGTCCGAGTACACCGGCTTGCCGGTGACGTCGGGGTCGCCCCAGATGCCGAGCAGGTCGTCGATGTGCTGGAACGCCAGGCCGACCGACCGGCCGAATGCCCCCAGTCGCTCGGCATCCTCGGGCTTTCCCCGCCCGGCCAGCGCGCCGAGCGTGCACGCCGCGCCCAGCAGCGCCGCCGTCTTGCCCTCCGCCATCCGGACGCACTCGCCCGGCGTGACGTCGTCGCGTTGCTCGAAGCCGAGGTCCGCGGCCTGGCCGTCGAGCAGGTCGAGGACCCCGGCCGACAGCAGCCGGGTGCTCGCGACCCCGCTCGGCGCGAGGAGCTCGAACGCCAGTGACAGCAACGCGTCCCCGGCGAGCACCGCCGGGCCGGTGCCGAACACCGTCCACGCCGTGGGCCGGTGCCGCCGGGTCGTGTCGCCGTCCATGACGTCGTCGTGCAGCAGCGAGAAGTTGTGCACGAGCTCGACCGCGACGGCGGCGGACACGGCGTCCGCCGCGTCCCCGCCCACCGCCTCCGCGCACAGCAGCACCAGCGCCGGGCGCAGCGCTTTGCCGCCGTCACCCCGCGTCGGCTCGCCCTTCGCGTCGCACCAGCCGAAGTGGTAGCCCGCGATCCGCCGCATCGACTCCGGCAGCCGCTCGGCCGCCGTCCGCGTCGCCGCGTCGACCAGGCTCTTGCTCCAGGTCAGGACGTCGGAGAGCGGGCGGGCCGCGGTGCGTGTGTCCAAGGTGGTCATCAGCGCCCGACCTCGACGTCGCCGAGCACGCCGAGCGCGTCCGGCACCAGCACGGCCGCCGAGTGGTAGGCGCTGACCAGGTACGACGTCACCGCGCGCTCGTTGATGCCCAGGAACCGCACGTTGAGGCCCGGCTGGTACTCGTCCGGCAGCGACGCCGGCCGCAGCCCGATCACGCCGGCGTCGTCCTCGCCGGTGCGCATCGCGATGATCGACGTCGTGCCCGCGTCGGTGACCGGGATCTTGTCGCTCGGCAGGATCGGCACGCCGCGCCACGCGCTCACGCGCCGGCCGTCGAGGACCGTCGTCGCCGGGTAGAGCCCGCGCGCGGTGCACTCGCGGCCGAGGGCCGCGATCGCGCGCGGGTGCGCCAGGAAGAACCGGGTCTTGCGGCGGCGGGTGAGCAGCTCGTCCATGTCGTCCGGCGTGGGCGGGCCGCTGCGGGTGGTGATCCGCTGCTTGAGGTCCGCGCTGTGCAGCAGCCCGAACTCGGTGCTGTTGATCAGTTCGTGCTCTTGCCGCTCCCGCAACGCCTCCACGGTGAGCCGGAGCTGCTGCTCCAGCTGGTTCATCGGCTGGTTGTAGAGGTCGGTGACGCGGTTGCTGACGCGCAGGATCGTCTGCGCGACGGCGAGGTCGTACTCCCGCGGCGACGGGTCGTAGTCGACGTAGGTGCCGGCGAGGATCGGCTCGCCGTCGTGGCCGGCGGACAGGTCGATGCTCGCCTCGCCGCGGGCGTTCTGGGGTTTCCGTTCCCGGCTGGACATTTCGGCGACGTGCGCGCGCAGCGACTCCGAGCGGCCGTTGAGCCGGGCGTACGCCGACGCCGGGAGGATCAGTGCGATCACGCGGGTCTTCGCGCGGGCGGTGAACTTCCAGGTCGCGTCGTTGCGGGCGAGCAGCTCGGCGCCGAAGTGGTCGCCGTCGGTGGCGGTGCCCAGCAGCGTCTCGTCGCCGTATTCGCCGCGGCCGTGCTGGGTCACCTTGCCGTGCGCGATGAGCACCAGCGTGTCGAGCGGGTCGCCGGCGGTGGTGATCGTCGAGCCCGGTTCGTACTCGCGTTGCTCGAAGGCGTCGGCCAGCGCGGACAGCGCCTGCTCGTCGCCGAACCCGTGCAGCAGCTCGAGCTCGGTCAGCTCGGCGGGCACCACCTGGACGCGGGCGCCGGTATTGAAGAAGCTGAGCTTGCCGTCGCCGATCGTGTAGGTCAGCCGCCGGTTGACCCGGTAGCTGCCCGCCGGGACCTCGACCCACGGCAGCTGCGAGAGCAGCCACCGCGGGGTGATGCCGCGCATCTGCGGGAGCGACTTGGTGGTCGTGCTGAGCGTGCGGGCCGCTTGGGTGCCGAGCGACAGCTGCGGCGGCGCCGGTTCTTCGGTGACGGTCAAGGTTTCACGCGCCGATCGGGTTCTGGGGCTTCAGGAGGACGGGCGCCCGCGGGCTTCGGCACGATCCGGGCGGCGGCCGTGCCCAGCCCCGTCGGGCCGAAGGCCGATGGGGGGAGGCCGGAGCCCGGACGCGGGGGCTCCGCGTCCGGCTTCCGGGGTGGCGTGGCGGGTTCGGGCATCAGCCCTCCCGGCCGATCTCGGCGCTCTCCAGCACGGCGAGCGCGTCCGGCACCAGGACGGCGGCGGAGTAGTAGGCGGACACGAGGTAGGAGATGATCGCCTGCTCCGAGACGCCCATGAAGCGGACGTTCAGGCCCGGCTGGTACTCGTCCGGCAGCCCGGTCTGGTGCAGCCCGACGACCCCCTGGGCCTGCTCGCCGGTGCGCATCAGCAGGATCGAGCTGGTGCGGGTCTCGGTGACGGGGATCTTGTTGCACGGCAGGATCGGGATCCCGCGCCACGCCGGCACCTGGTGCCCGCCCATGTCGACGGCGTCCGGGTAGATCCCGGCCTTGCTGCACTCGCGGCCGAACGCGGCGATGGTCTTCGGGTGGGCCAGGAAGAACCCGGGGTCCTTCCACACCAGCGAAAGCAGGTCGTCGAGGTCGTCCGGCGTCGGCGGCCCGGTGCGGGTCGGGACGCGCTGGGCGAAGTCGGCGTTGTGCAGCAGGCCGAAGTCGGTGTTGTTGATCAGCTCGTGCTCTTGCCGCTCCCGCAACGCTTCCACGGTCAGGCGCAGCTGCTGCTCGATCTGGTTCATCGGCTGGTTGTAGAGGTCCGCGACGCGGGAGTGCACCCGCAGCACGGTCTGGGCGACGCTCAGCTCGTACTCGCGCGGCGAGCTGTCGTAGTCGACGAACGTCCCGGGCAGGGCCGGCTCGCCGTCGTGGCCGGCGGAGAGCGTGATCTCCGCTTCGCCGTGGTCGTTGCGGGCCGACGCGCCCCCGGCGACGAAGGCCTCCAGGTGCGCCTGCAGGGTCTCCGACCGGTCCCGGACGTCCTGGAACGCCTGGCGCGGCAGGGTCAGCACGGTGCACCGGGTCACGGCCTTCGCCGTGAACTCCCAGATCCCGTCGCCGCTGACCAGCACGTTCTCGCCGAAGTAGTCGCCGTCGGCCATCGTGCCGAGCACCGTCTGGTCGCCGTAGGCGCCGGTGCCGACCTTGGTGATCTTGCCGTGGGCGATGAGGAAGACGTGGTCGGCCTGGCTGCCGAACTCGACGAGCGCGTCACCCGGCTCGTACTCCTGCTGGCCGAAACGGCTCGCCAGTTCGGTGAGGACCTCTTCGTCGTCGTACCCGCGCAGCGGCGCGAGCTCGCCGAGCTCCGGCGGGATCACGCGGACCTCGGCGCCGGTCGTGGTGAACGTGACCCGCCCGTCGCCCACGGAGTAGCTCAGCCGGCGGTTGACGCGGTAGGCGCCGCCGGAGACCTCGACCCACGGCAGCAGCTTCAGCAGCCACCGCGACGAGATGCCCTGCATCTGCGGGACGGACTTCGTCGTCGTCGCCAGGGTCCGGGCCGCGGCCCGGCCGAGGCTCAGAGGTGCCTGTTCCGCGGTCGCGGAGTCCACCGGGTCGGTGACAGTCACAGCGAGAACCACCCATTCGTTCGGAGTCGGTGCGCGCCCGCCCTGCGGCGCGCGGAGTTGTGACCTGCGATTTTCGATAATGCGCGGTTGCCGGCGCCGCGAAATCAACATATCAACCGGGCGGAGCCGCACAATGACACGATCGGGTCACCGGGTTATTCACCGGGCCGCGGTCCGGCCATTCCGGACACTCGCCGGCGGGGTGTCGGCCACAATTGGTGACGGCGGGTGCTCGCGCGTCACTCGGTCGGGAATGTTCCCTGCTCGTAAGGGGAATTCGGCGTAGCGCCACGCGGTGGCGGGACGGGCCCCGGTGCCGGTCGGCTGGGCTGAACCGGCGATAATCGGAGCGCGGGTGCGGCCACTCGGATGATTCCCACAATGCTACGTTGTCCGCCCGGAAATGGATGACTAACTTGAGCGGGTCCCGGTCGCGGAATTCGCCGGGTGGCTCGTCCCGCGCCGTCGCGCGGGTGAAAGGACTCGGATGAACATCTTCCTGGCCGGCAGTCTGTGGGTGGTCGGCGCGGCGCTCGTCGGCGCCGTGATCGGGTACCTGGTCCGGCGGTTCGGCTGGGACGAGGGGCGGGCCGACAACAACGACGCGGCCGGCCAGGTGTTCACCATCGTCGGCGGGCTGCACGCGGTGCTGATGGCGTTCGTGCTCATCTCGCTCTACGACTCGGTGGGCGGCGCGACCCAGGACGCGCAGACCGAGGCCGACAGCCTCGTGGCGGCGACCTGGGCGGCCGACGCGCTCCCGCCCGACACCGCGGACCGCGTGCGCCAGCTCGCCACCGCCTACTCGCAGACGGTCGAGCAGCAGGAGTGGCCGCGCCTGGCCGACGGCGGCGCGATCCCGGCCACCGGCTGGACGCAGCTGGACCAGATGCGCCAGGCCGTCGCGGCCGCGAACGTCGACGGCGACTGGCAGATCGACCGCAAGACCGAGGCGAGCAACCAGCTCTGGTCGGTGTACCAGTCCCGCACCCAGCGGCTGAACAACGCCGGCGGCGGCGGGGTCGGCGCGGTCGTCTGGTTCGCGCTCGTCCTCGGCAGCATCATCACGGCGATCCTGCTGCCCAACCTCTTCGGCGGCACCCGGCTCGCCGCGCACATCATCATCGTCTCGACCCTGGCCGGCACGATCACGTTGCTGTTGTTCGCGATCTACCAGCTGCAGAACCCGTTCAGCGGCGGCGCGAGCATCCCGCCGGACGCGTTCAAGTCGGCGCTGGAAAGGCTGGCTTGACCGGCGGGAGGGCCCGCTGGGCGGCGATGCTCGGCATCGCCGCGGTGGTTTCGGCACTGCTCGCGGCGACGGGGTGGCTCGCTCCGTCGCCGTCGAAGCGCCCGGCGGCCCCGGCCCCTGACGGCTGCACGATCCTGCAGGCCGAGAACGAACGCAGCGGCGCGCCGACGACGTTGCGGCTGCTGTCGCTGCCCGACGGCCTCACGAAACGCCTGACCGAGGTCGGGTACTGGATCAACGCGATGGGCTACGCGCCCGCGCAGGACGTGGTGTACGGCGTCGCCGACGGCACCCGCGCCGGCCGCTACCACGACGGCGCGCACGCCGTGCGCATCAGCCGGACCGGCGCGGTCACCGACCTCGGCGTGGTCGGCAAGGCGGGCAGCCGGCACCCGGTGTGGAGCCAGGTCACCGGCGCCACCGCCGGCGTGGTGGCCGGAAACCGTTGGTACGTAAGGCAGAACAGTGACCTGTACACCGTGGACGTCGACCCGGCGAGCGCCGACTACGTGCGCGTCGTGCACCGGACGTCGCTGCGGCCGGTGGCGCTGGCCGACGGCGTCGACGACTTCGCCTACGACCCGGCGGACGGGCTGCTGTACGGCATCTCGACGTCGTCGCGCGGGGACAGCTCGGTCGTGACGCTCGACCCGTCGTCGGGCGAGGTCGCGGTGGTTCCGGGCCTGCGGCTGCCGAGCGGCGGCGCGTACGGCTCGGTCGTCCTCGGCCCGGGTTCGATCTATGCGACGGCCAACCACGAGGGCCGCCGGAGCGTGACGTACCGCCTGCCGCGCGACGGCTCGGGTCCGGCGGTCGAGATCTCGACCGGCCCGGTGCTGGCCAGCGGTGACGCGGCCGGCTGTTACGCCGAGGCGGCGGTGCCCCCGCCGCCGCCGACCGAGCCGCCGCCGAACACGCCGCCGCCCACCGAGCCGCCGCCCAATACCCCGCCCCCGAACACACCCCCGCCGAACAGCCCACCGCCCAACTCGCCGCCGCCGAACCCGCCGACGCCCACTCCCGCACCGAAACCGAAACCGACGACCCCGGCGCCCGAGCCGCCGCCCCCGTCGCAGCCGCCGCCGGTGGAGGAACCGGTCGCCGTGGTGGCGCCGACGCCGACGCCGTCACCACGGGAAGAGCCCACGACGGTCGCGCCGACCCCGCCGCCACCGACGAAAAGGCCGCACGTGGTCCCGACGAAGAAGCCCGAACCCGTCGTGCAGGACACCGCCGTGCGGACGAAGGAGCAGCGCCGCTGGGGCCTCACGACGTTGATCCTGGTGCTGGGCGCCGGAGCGGTCGCCGCCGCCCGCCGCCACCGCTAGCGCTGTGCCCGGGGTCGTGAGTGTTCAGGGCGGTTCTAACCGCCCTGAACACTCACGACCAGCCGCGGCAGACCACCCGGCGGCACCGTTAACGCCACGGCCTCCTCGAAGACGGGCATTGTCCACTTCGGCCACTCAGACTCCTCCTCCGGCGCAGTCACGCGCCGGAGGAGGAGAAAACCGATGAAGCGGGTACGAATCGCCCTGGTGGCCACGGTCCTGGCGCTGCCGCTGGCCGCGGCGGGGCCGGCCTCGGCGCACGAGCACGGGCCGCGGGCGAAGGACGACCACTACCGCGTCCGCGCGGGGCACGCACTGCAGGACGACGTGCTCGGCAACGACCGCGGCGCCACCGCCGTCGTGCGGCACACCGCGGCCGCGCACGGCACCGTCACGATCGGCGCCGACGGCGCGTTCCACTACACCCCGGCGCCCGGCTTCCGCGGCCGTGATTCCTTCACCTACACCGTTTCCGACGCTGTGAAGCTCTACCCGACCGCGCTGAAGCCCCTGGCCACGATCGGCGGCGTCCAGATCAAGGGCGGCGCCTACGGTTCCGCCCTGACCCCGGTCCCCGGCGAGCGGGACGAGTTCTACGGCCTCACCGACCGCGGCCCGAACGTCGACGCGCCCGGCGGCGGCAAGATCGAGCCGCTGCCCGCGTTCACCCCGGCCATCGGGAAGTTCCGGCTCCGCGACGGGAAAGCCGTGCTGGAGAGGACGATCCCGCTGCGTGCCGCGAACGGCACGCCGTACAACGGCCAGGTCAGCCCGCAGGCCGACACCGGCGAGAAGATCGTCGACCTCGACGGGAACGTCCTGCCGAAGTCGGCGGACGGCTACGACTCCGAAGGCCTCGTCGCGCAGAAGGACGGCACGTTCTGGGTGTCCGACGAGTACGGCCCGTTCATCACGCACTTCGGCCGCGACGGCCGGGCGATCGAGCGGCTTTCGCCCTTCGACGGCTCGCTGCCCGCCGAGCTGAAGTACCGCGTGCCGAACAAGGGCATGGAAGGTCTCGCGCTGACCCCGGACGGCCGGACGCTCGTCGGCGTCATGCAGTCCGCGCTGCAGCAGCCGGACCTGACGAAGAAGCCGGGCAACGTCACCACGCTGCGGATCGTCACCGTCGACCTGCGGACCCGCGCCACGCACGAGTACCTCTACCTGCTCGACGACCCGGACACGACGGGCACCGCGGTCAGCGAGATCACCGCGCTGTCGGCGACCCGCTTCCTGGTGGACGAACGGGATGGCAAGCCCGAACCGGGCGCGTACAAGAAGCTTTTCGAGATCGACCTGTCCGGCGCCACCGACGTCGGCCCGGAGGCAGCGGGCTACGACGCCGTCAAGGGCGGCGTGCTGGTCGGCGGCAAGAGCATCGACGCCTACGTCGGCAAGGACACCACCGCCGACGCGATCGAGGATCTCGCCGCGGCGGGGATCAAGCCGGTGAGCAAGAAGCTGAGCCTGGACCTCGGCGCGCTGGTGACCGGGCTCGACCCGGCCGGCGGCTTCTTCGGCCACGACAAGGTCGAGGGTGTCGCGACGACCGACGGTGGCCGGACCCTCGTGATCAGCAATGACAACGACTTCGGCATCGACGGCGTGACGAACGCGGCCCCGCCGTACGCGCTGCACGTCAAGACGTTGCCGGACGGCCGTCAGGACGACGGCGAGTACCTCGCGGTCGACACCGCGAAGCTCCCGGCGGTCACCAGCACGGCGACGGTCACCATCGACGTCCGGTAGAGATCAGTACTTGAACTGGTCGACGTTGTCGGCGGTGATGAGCAGCGGATCGCCCAGCAGGACGGTCTTCGACGGGGCGTCGTACTTCACCGCCGGCAACTCCAGGTTCACCTTGTTGACCGGGCTCAGCGGCTTGCCGTCGGCGACCTGCTTGGCCGTCCAGGCGGTCAGCCAGCCCAGTGACTCGACGTTCCACAGCACCGACTGCGAGCACGAGCCGTCGAGCAGGTACGGCTTGATCGACTGCGGCGTGCCGACGCCGACGGTGAACACCTGGCCGATCTTCTGCTGCTCCTTCACGGCTTTCGCGACGCCCGGCGCCGACGTCGTGCATTCGCCGACCAGGCCGGTCAGGTCCGGGTGGCGGGCCATCAGCTGCTTGGCCAGGACCACGGCCTTGTCCTCGTCCTCGCCGGCGTAGACCGTCTCGACGAGCTGGGCCTTGGGGTAGTGGTCGGCGGTGTACTGCTTCTGGACCGAGATCCAGCTGTTGAGGTTCGCCGCGGCCGGGCCGCACGAGACGATCGCGTACTTGCCGGCGCCGCCGGTCTTCGCCATCAGCGCGTCGGTGACCGCGTTGCCGATGCCTTCGGCGCTGGCCTGGTTGACGAACACCTCGCGCTGCGTGCCCGGCGCGTCGGTGTCCGAGGTGAGGACGTGGATGCCCTTCGCCCGGGCCTCGGCGATCACCGGCGCGAGCGCGGCGGGGTCGTTCGGCGCGACGACGATGACGTCGACCTTCCGCGCGATCAGGCCACGCAGGATCGTCACCTGGGCGGCCGGGTCGACCGTCGCCGGGGGGTTCATCGTCCACTCGACACCCAGCTGCTTCGCGGCTTCCAGCCCGCCGCTGTTCATCGCCTCGAAGTACGGGATCTTGGCGATCTTGGGCACGAACGCGATCCGCGTCGGTGCCGGCGGCGGCGTGCTGCCGAGCTGTTCCGAGCAGCCGCCGAGCGCGAACGCCACGCTCAGCAGCAGCGCCGCGATCAGCCGGGACGTCCTCGTCGGCCCTCGCATCCCACCCATTCCTCATTGCTTCGGCGACGGTCTGCGCGCGGTGGAGACCCACGGCGAACGTAGGGCCCCGGGTAACTGTGGTCAACGGGATGTGCGCAAAGGGTTACGGAAGTGAGTTCTACCTGGTGGCTTTCCGACGGGGTAATGCCTGGTCGGCGGTGTTCGCTACGGGTAGTGACAGGCAATGCCACTCTGGGTAGTGCATCGGGGGGTCGAGGGTCGCTGTGCGTGCTCGCGCTGTGGTGTGCGAGACAGGCGCCTGGATACCCCTTGGGGGTATTATCGACGGCATGAGCGAACAGCATGGGGCTTCGTGGGCGACCGCGGTCCAGGCGACCTTGCACTGCCTGACCGGCTGCGCCATCGGTGAGGTGCTCGGCATGGTGCTGGGCACGGCGTTCGGCCTGCCCAACGCGGCGACGGTGGTCCTGTCGATCGTGCTGGCCTTCGTCTTCGGCTACGGCCTGACGATGCGCGGCGTGCTCAAGTCGGGCCTGGCCCCGGCGGCGGCGTTCAAGGTCGCGCTGGCCGCGGACACGGTGTCGATCGCGGTCATGGAGGTCATCGACAACACGGTGGTCGTGGCGATCCCGGGGGCGATGGACGCGGGCCTGGCCAGCGTGCTCTTCTGGCTGTCGCTGGTGATCTCGCTCGCGATCGCGTTCGTCGTGACGGTGCCGGTGAACAAGTGGATGATCGGCCGCGGGCTCGGGCACGCGAAGGTGCACGCCCACCACCAGCACTGACGGCCTCGGGGAGGTGGCGGCCTCCCCTGGGGGCTACCGGCTCGACAGGTCGACGGCGCGGTCCACCGCGGCGCGGTCGAGCACCCGCAGGATGCCTTCCAGCAGGTAGTAGTCGGCGTACGGGAGCGAGATCTCGACGCCGTCCTCGGCCGGGCGGTTGCGGGTGCAGCGCGCGACGGCCGCCTCTGCCCGCGCCGACTTCGTCGTCAGGCACGTCCGCGACGTCGCGTCGAGGATCCGCAGCGCGCTGTCCCGGTACTGCGGCCGGCGCGTCTGCTCGGCCAGGTCGAGCAGACCGCACGCCATGATCACGCCGGCGGAAGCGTCCTTGACGTCGTTCGGCGCCTGCGGGGCAAGGTAGTCCCACACCGGCACGTGGTCCGGGGTGAGCCGGGACAGCGCGTAGTCCGCCAGTCGCCGGGCCGTCGTCAGGAACTCCTGGTCGCCGGTGCGCCGGTAGATCGTGGTGAACCCGTAGATCCCCCACGCCTGCCCGCGCGACCAGCACGACGTCGGGCTGTAGCCCTGCACGGTGTTCTGCCCGATCGGCGCGCCGGTGACGGGGTCGAAGTCGAACACGTGCGGCGTCGAGCCGTCCGGGCGCACGAAGGTGCGCTGCGCGGTCTTCGCGTGCGCGATCGCGATGTCGAGGTACTGCGAGTCCCCGGTCTGCTTGCTCGCGAAGGCCAGCAGGTCGAGGTTCATCATCGTGTCCATGATGACGCGGCCCGCGTCCTTCGGGTCGGTCAGCGCGCCCCAGGCGCGGATGAACTTCCCGGCCGGGTTGAAGCGCTTGATCAGCGACGCCGCGGCCTGCACCGCGCCCGCCTTCCACTTCTCGTCGCCGGTGAGCCGCCACGCGGTGACCCACGACGGGTAGAAGAGGAAACCGAGGTCGTGCGTTCCGGTGTCGAACTGCCGCGGCGCGAGTTTGTCCGCGGACGCCAGCGCGAGCGTCTTGAATTGTTCGTCGCCGCTGTGCAGGTACGCCAGCCACAACTGGCCGGGCCAGAATCCGCCGACCCAGTCGCCATTCTGCGAATAAGCCCATTTCTCGAACTTCGTGCCGGTCGGAAACGCGGTGACCCCGGGGGCCACGGCGCGGAGCTTGGCCACCGCGTAGTCGGCCGCCTGGCGGAGCGTCCGGGTGACGGATGCCTGGTCGATGGCAGTGGATGTGCTCGCCGACGCGGTGGTGGAGGTGCTGGCGCTCACCGCCACCGCGGCGCCGGCCGCGGTGGTCAGCAGGGTTCTCCGGGTAACGCTCACAGGTGCCCGCCATTCCGTGTGGGGAAATGCTCCAGGTGCCGGAAGTTTTACACAACGGACATGTCCTTGTACACCCGGCGGAAGCTTGTTCACGGTTGTGAATTGATGTCCCGGAGAGCGGAATACGCACTGCGCGAAATGGGCGAATGCCCGACGCGAAGGCGCGTTGGGCGGGGCGGGGTCGCGACTGTGCCGGGTCCCGGGGGCCGGCCGGCGGCGGAAATGGGCGAAGGCCCGGCGGGGGATGCCGGGCCTTCGCTGTTATCGCGGGGGTGAGGGCAGTCAACCACGCGATGATCAAGGCTCACTCGAGCCGCGGGCCGCTCAGCAGAGCGGGGCCACCGGGCTGTCGGAGCCGGTCTGCAGGTAGGTGTCCGACACGTAGTGGCCGGGGCCGATGCGGTCCCAGATGTTGCTCGTGCCGAACTTGCCGGTGACCGTGTCGCCGGTGGTGTAGCACTCGATCGTCACCTTGGCGTAGTTCGCCGCGAGGCCCTTGACCGCCGCCGACGTGCCGGCGCTCGCCCGGACGTTGAGCGGGTCGCCCGCGGTGCTGACCACGCCGGTCGGGCCGGAGCCGGTCCACAGGTACGTCACGTTCACGTAGCCGTTGTCGGACATGCCGAGGCCGTCCCAGAACACGCCGTCGGCGAGGTCGATGCCCGCCGGGTTCTGGACCGTGCGGCCGGAGTCGTCCTTCTTGCCGTTGTAGCCGTCGAGGTAGGCGGCCTGCGCTTCGGGCTTGCCCTGCGGCAGGTCCTTGAACTCCGAGCGGACCGACGCCGGGTTCCAGTAGTCGTCACGCTCGTTCCACGGGCCGACCTCCCACACCGGCGCGTACTCGCACTTGCTGCCGTCGGTGCGGCAGACGCGCGCGGTGTAGTTGCCGGTTCCCTTGGGGGACACGGACTTCCCCGATGGGAACGAGACGAAGTGGTCGTGGCTGACGATCTTGTGGCCGTTGGCGGTGGTGCCGCCGACGAGACCTTCGCGGGTGCCGTAGACCTTGTAGGTCAACGGCGTCGTCGCGAGCAGCGCGTTGGCCTGCGGCACGGAGTCCGCGCTGAGCGCGACGTTCCGGACGGCCGGGCGGACGCCGTCGGTGGTGCTGTGCAGGCTGATCCGCACCTGCACCGAACCGACGGTCGCCCGCAGCGGCGTGCCGGCGGGTGTCCACTCGGTCCAGTCGTCCGCGCCGGTGCGGCCCCGGACGTCGACCTCGACGCTCGTGCCCTTCGGCGTGTCGGCGGTCAGTCCGGCGTTGACGCGGTTGGCCGGGCTGCCCAGCGGGTGTTCCGCGAGGAGAAGGCTGCCTTCGCTGCCCGCGAAGACCAGCGCCGTTCGGTGCCAGGCCGCGTCGGCCAGCGTGAGCGTGCCGCCCGCGCCGGTGACGTTGACGTCGTCGCCGTCCACAGTGGACAAGTCGGCGGTCCAGCCGCTCGCCACCGCGGTCGCGGCGTGGGCGGGTGCTCCGGCCAGCGCCGTCACCGCCCCCGCGGCCAGAACCGCCGCGGTCACGCGGCCGGTCTTCCTGATCCGGATCATCCCCGGTCTCCCTTCGCCCTCGTTCACTCGAACGTGGCAAAGCCTGGCGGGGGGTCATACATCTTCCGTACAAAGCGACTCGACTCCGAGCCGCGAGTGCCATGAGGGGCACCCTCAGGGACAGACAAGCCCTGAAGGTGCCCCTCATGGCATTCGCCGGGAGCTCAGGCGGAGACGATGTGCGGGTGTGCGGGCGGGGTCGCCGGGTCCTTCGGGCGCGTCGAGAGCTCGTGCCAGATCGCCAGCGCGCGCTCCGAGTACTCCCGGGACCGCTCCGGCTGCGACAACGCCCGGTGCAGCTCGCCGAGCAGCTGGGACACCTCGGCCTCCGACCGCCGGTCGCCGTTGCGGCGGTGCACCGACAGGGAGTTCACCAGCAACAGCTGCGCGTGCGCGAAGTCGCCGCTGTGCAGGCACAGCTCGCCGAGGTTCTGATTCGCGTAGCCGACGCAGTGGTCGTCACCGAGTTCGGTGAAGAGCGCGATCGCCTGGTCGACGTGCTCGCGGGCGGCCGCCAGGTTGCCCTGGTGCTGGTAGAGCAGGCCGAGCCGCTTGAACGCGTGGGCCTCGCGGTGCCGGTCGCCGATCGCGGCCGACAGCTCGAGCGCGTCGGTGAACCAGCGCTTCGCCGCCGCGTAGCAGCCGCGCGACATCCAGACCGCGCCGGCGCCGATGCGCGCGACGGCTTCCCCGTGCGGGTCGTCCGCCTCGGCGAACAGCTTCAGGGCTTCGTGACAGTGGTCGAGCGCGCGGTCGTCTTCGCCCTCGATGCGCAGGATCGTGGCCAGCCCGGTCAGCGCGATGCCGACACCCTGGGCGTCGCCGACCCGCTCGAACAGCGCCTTCGACTCGTCGAACGCCATCCGGGACTGGGCGTATTCGTCCTGGTAGAGCAGGTACTGGCCGAGGTTGCGCTGCACGATCGCCTCGGCGCGCAGCGAGCCGGTCCGCCGGGCCGACGCGAGCGCGAGGATGTGCGTGCTGTGCCAGTCGTCCTGGTGACCGCGCAGGTCGAAGTACGGCGTCAGCGCGGACGCCAGCTGCCAGGCCAGGTCGTCGAAGCCGTGCTCGGCGGCCAGCGAGACCGCCGCGACACTGGTGTGCCGCTCGGCCGCGAACCACGCCGCGGTCTCGTCCGGCAGCACGTCGGCGGGCAGCTGCGGCCGGGGCAGCTCGTCGTCGCAGTACATGCCGAAGAAGTGGAGCGGCATCCGCCGCGCCGCTTCGAGCGCGAGCGCGAGGTAGCCCTCCAGTACCCGCCGAAGTCCGGCACGCGTCTTCGCGGCGTCGCTCTGCTCCGCGAGCTCCACGGCGTACACCCGCAGCAGATCGTGCAGCCGGTAGCGCGGCTGCCCGGCGGAATCGGAGCCGACGAGCTCGACGAGGTGGCCGTCGACCAGGACGTCGAGCACGTCGTCGGCCTCACGGCGGCCCAGCACCGCGGCGACCGTCCACGCCGGGAACTGCACCGGCCCGAGCAGCCCGAGCCCGCGGAACGCCGTCGCCGCCGACATCGGCAGCAGGTCGTAGGACAGGGTCACGCTCGCGCGGACGGCGAGGTCGCCGACGCGCAGCTCGTCGAGGCGCCGGCGCTCGTCGCGCAGCCGGTCGGCCAGCAGCCGCAGTGTCCAGCCCGGCCGGTGGGTGAGCTTCGCGCCGGCCACCCGGATCGCCAGCGGCAGGTGCCCGCACTGGCGCAGGATCGCCGCGGCGCTCTCCGGTTCGGCGGCCACGCGCTCGGCGCCGACGATGCCTTCCAGCAGCCGCGCGCCCTCGGCCTCGGGCAGCAGGTCGACGTCGACCGGCTTCGCCCCGGCGAGCCCGGGCAGCCGGAGCCGGCTGGTCACCAGCACCGCGCACGCCCCGGCGCCGGGCAGCAGCGGCCGCACCTGGGCGGCGCTGCCGGCGTCGTCGAGGACCACGCACATCCGCCGCCCGGCCAGCCGCGAGCGCAGCAGCGCGGCCCGTTCGGCCAGCTCGCGCGGCAGCCCGGCGTCCGGGATGCCCAGCGCGTGCAGCAGCTCGGCGAGCACTCCCATCGGCGCGCGCGGCGACGACGACGTCCCGGCCAGGTCGACGTGCAGCTGCCCGTCGGGGAAGTCTTCGCGGGCCGCGTGCGCGACGCGGATGGCGACCGCGGACTTGCCGACGCCGGGGGCGCCCGACAGCACGATCACCGCGGGCGCGCCCGAGCCGGCCCGTTCCCGCATCAGCGCGACGACTTCGCGGAGGACGTCGTCGCGGCCGGTGAAGTCCGGCAGGTCGAGGGGGAGCTGGCAGACCGGGGCGACGTCGGCGGGGCGGGTGGCCGGCACGCTCTCCGGCACCACCAGCGTCGCGCGCAGCTCCCGCAGCCGGGCGCCGGGTTCGGCGCCGAGCTCTTCGCGCAGCACCCGCTGGGCCGATTCGTACGCCTCGACCGCGTCGGCGGTCCGGCCCGCGGCCCGCAGCGCGACGATCAGCTGCCCCCACAGCTCTTCCCGCAGCGGGTGTTCGGTGACCAGGCCGCGCAGCTCGGCGACGGCCTCGCCGGTGCGGCCCAAGTCGATCCGCGCGCGCAACCGCTGCTCCTGCACCGAAAGCCGCAGTTCGGCGAGCCGGGCGACGGTCGCGCCCCAGCTGTGGTCGTGGGGGAGTCCTTCGAGGACTTCGCCGCGCCACCGGGCGTCGGCCCGGTCGAGCAGCTCGAGAGCGCTCTCCGCGTCGCCGCGATCGAGCATTTCCCGCGCTTCACCCGCCGACGCGGTGAAGGAGAGGTGATCCAGTTCGTCCGGTGACGCCGTCAGCAGGTAGCCGGAGGCCCGGCTGCTGATCCGTTCGCCGAGTTCCGGGTCGATCTCGGCGAACCGCCTTCGCAGCGAATGGACGTACGTCCGGATGTTCGCCGCGGCCGACCGCGGCGCCGAATCCGGCCACAGCACTTCCACCAGCACGTCCGTCGACACGACGACGTTCGGCTGCAGCGCCAGGGCGGCCAGCAGCAGCCGGGGCTTCGGCCCGCCGAGGGCGATCACCCGCCCGCCGGCGGTGACCTCCAGCGGGCCGAGGACGCGGATGGTAAGCGAGGTGGTCTCAACCTGCCCGATGAGTTCCCCCATGCCCGGATGTTATTTCCCCACCACCGTGCCCGATAGATCCATTCGGAGTGTCTGTCCGCAGGCCAGCGCTTTGTATGGGACGTGTACCGGGTTGCGTCACGCTCCCGCCATGAAGCGTTTGAACCTCCGGCGTATCGCCGGCTTAGGGATCATCCTCACGGCGGTGGGCGCGCTCTCGGTGGGTGGCGCGCTCGAGGCGTCGGCCGCGGCGACCGGCACGATCAAGACCGCGGGCGACCCGCTGAACGTCCGCCGGGCGCCCACCACGAGCGCCACGGCCGTCAAGACCGTCGCGAACGGCGCGTCGGTCAGCATCGACTGCCAGACCGTCGGCACCTCCGTGACCGGCACCTTCGGCACGAGCACGTTGTGGGACTACGTGCCCGCGCTCGGCGGCTACGTCTCCGACACCTACGTCAACACCGGCTCCGACACCCGGATCGCGCCCGACTGCGGCGTCGGCACGGGCAGCGGCCAGTGCGCCGACGCCTGCGCCGGCGAGGGCCAGTACCGCTCGTCCGACTCGCACTTCCTGGTCTACGACACCGATGCCGACGGCTACTCCGCGGTCGTCGCCTACTGGCTCAAGGGCGGTGCCGGCCCGTTCTACGTCTGGAACTCCGGCGGCGAGGGCACGAAGG
The DNA here is from genome assembly GCF_036104975.1 of Amycolatopsis sp. NBC_00355. Classification (GTDB taxonomy): domain Bacteria; phylum Actinomycetota; class Actinomycetes; order Mycobacteriales; family Pseudonocardiaceae; genus Amycolatopsis. The sequence continues at coordinate 8,388,818 of NZ_CP107982.1, forward strand.
TCGACAAGGCCGTGACCGTCGCGAAGGGCGGCTGGGTCTTCTACAAGGTCTGCGTCGCCAACTACACCACCGGCAAGCCGGACCTGAAGTCCTGCAGCGACGGCATCACCGACTTCGCGGCCTGACCGCTTCTCCCCCTCCCCGAAAGGACTTCCGACATGAGTCAGGTCAACCGGCGCCGGGTGCTCCTCGGCGGGCTCGCCGCGGTCACCGCCACCGCCGCCTCGGCGGCCCTGCCGTCCTGGGCGAACGCCCGCACCACCGCGGCCGCCCCCGCCATCCACGATCCCTTCCAGCTCGGCGTCGCCTCCGGCGATCCGCTGCCCGACAGCGTGGTGCTGTGGACGAGACTCGCGCCCGCGCCGCTCAACGCGGACGGCTTCGGCGGCATGCCCGACGCGACGTACGCGGTCGACTGGGAGATCGCGAACGACGCGGCGTTCTCCTCCGTCGTGCAGAGCGGCTCGGTGAGCGCGGTCCGCGCGGCCGCGCACAGCGTCCACATCGAACCCGTGGGCCTGCAGCCCGCGCGGGAATACTTCTACCGCTTCAAGACTTCCGGCTACATCTCCCCGGTCGGCCGCACGCGCACCGCGCCCGCCGCCGGTGCCGCGGTCAACCAGCTCAAGTACTGCTTCACCTCCTGCCAGCACTGGGAGGAGGGCTACTACCACGCCTACAAGGGCGTCGTGGCCGACGACCCGGACCTGGTGCTGTTCCTCGGCGACTACATCTACGAGAAGAAGTCGGGCCGCGCCGCGGCGGACCGCAACCCGCGCAGCCTCGCCGTCGCCGACGACGCGACCACGCTCGCGATCTACCGCGCCCGGCACGGCCAGCACAAGACCGACGCCGACCTGCAGGCCGCGCACGCCATCGCGCCGTGGATCGTCGTCTTCGACGACCACGAGGTGATGAACAACTGGAACGGCACCACCTCGCCCGCGCCCGCCGCGCGCAAGGCCGCCGGGTTCCAGGCGTTCTACGAGCACACCCCGATCCGCTCGACCGCGAAGCCGAACGGCTCGTCGATCCAGCTGTACCGGCAGCTGCTCTGGGGCAACCTGGCCCGGTTCCACATGCTCGACACCCGCCAGTTCCGCAACGCCCAGGTCGCCGACCCGTCCGGCTCGGGCGGCCCCTCCTGCACCGACATGCGCAGCACGTCGCGCAGTATCCTGGGCAGCACCGAGGAAGCGTGGCTGCTCAAGCAGTTCGAATCGCACCCGGCCACCTGGGACTTCCTCGGCCAGCAGGTCTTCTTCGCCACGCGCGACGGCGACGGCAACAAGGCCACCTGCGAGAGCCCCGACTCCTGGCAGGGCTACGAGGCCTCGCGCGACCGGATCGCCAAGGGCTGGGTCGACCGGAAGGTGGCCAACCCGATCGTGCTGACCGGCGACGTCCACCGGCACTGGGCCGCCGACCTGCGCCTCGACTACTTCGACCACAGCGACCCGCTCATCGGCTCGGAACTCGTCACGACGTCGGTCACGAGCAACAGCGACACCGCGACCCCGCCGACCGCGGCCTGGCTGGCCAACAACCCGCACGTCAAGTACTGCAAGGGCGAGCGCGGCTACGTCCGCGTCACGGCCACGCCGTCGCAGACGCGGGCGGACTTCATGACGACGTCCGACACCAGCGTCTACGACCCGGCGAAGGTGGTCATCAAGAACGACGCCAGCTACGTAGTGCAAGCAGGGACGCCTGGCCTGCAGAAGGTCTGACACCCGGGCGCTACGCTGAGTGACGTGACCGATGAACTGGGCCTGCGGGAGCGCAAGAAGCTCCGCACGCGGGCGGCGATCTCGACGGCGGCGATCACGCTCTTCCTGGAGCGCGGGTTCGACGCCGTCGGGGTCGCCGAGGTGGCGCGGGTGGCGGAGGTGTCCAAGCGGACCCTCTTCGCCTACTTCCCGAGCAAGGAGGACCTGGTGCTGCACCGGTTCGCCGACCACGAGACGGACGCGGCGGACGTCGTCCGCGCGCGGCGGCCGGGACAGGGACCCCTGGCGGCGCTGCGGGAGGCGTTCCTGCGCGGTCTCGCCGAGCGCGAGCCGGTGACCGGCCTGTGCGACGCGCCCGAGGTCGTCGCGGTGTTCCGGTTGGTCACCGGCACCCCGGCGCTGGTGGCGCGGCTGACGGAGTTCACCTCCGCGGGGGAGGCGGCGCTGGCCCTCGCGTTGAAGGAGGCGGAAGTGCCGGCACCGGACGCCGAACTGGCGGCGGCGCAGATCGCGGCGGTCCGCCGGCTGCTGGCGACGGCGAACATGGACGCCGTCGCGGCCGGAATCCCTGCTGTGCGGCGCCATCCGGACGCGATCGCCGCCGCCGATCGGGCGTTCCTGCTGCTGTCGTCCGGCGTAGGTTTCCCCTGATGCCCGATTCACGGTGTGGACCATGAAAAATGCACGGTTGCCGCGGGCCCCGCGAAGGTAGACTGCGGAAATCCTGACAGGACACCGGAGTCGGCAGGATCTTCGGTGTCCGGCCCGGTCCGCCGCCACGGAAACCGGAGCTCCGCCGCACGGACAACGGGGGACCCGCACCCGGCTGGGGGTGGTGCGGGTCCCTCGGACTCCACGCGGAAAACGCTTTCTCGCGATGGCCGTCCAGCGGTCCCGGCTTCCCCGCGACCGGGCTCCCGGCAACGCTGAAGCGGCGGCCGGCCCATCCGCCCCCGACGCGGCTGGGCCGGCCGTCAGCCGGGGGTGGACACCAGGTCCACGGTGAGCGCCGCGGTCCAGCCGAACGACCGGGCGCCGTGACCGGTGCCGGTGAACGGGTCCGCGTACTCGGCGAAACCCGTGCGGGTGGCCGTGGCGACGAGGTCGTCCCGCAGCCACGACGCCAGCGCGTGCTCGCCGTGGTGCAGCAGTCCTTGCCGGACCAGCCAGCCGACGTTGAACCACGACGGGCCGCGCCAGTAGCGGCCCGGGTCGAAGTCGGCCGCGGTCAGGTCGTAACTCGGCACGCCGTGCACCTGGCCGAGCCGGAAGCGCGGGCCGGTGGCGGTGGCCAGCAGCGCGGGCGCGACGGCGAGGTCCGGCAGCACGAGCGGCAGCAGCCCGGCGCAGGTGTACTCGCGGGTGCGCTCGCCGGTGCGGACGTCGCGGGCGAAGAAGAAGCCGGACGCGCTGTCCCACAACGTTTCCTGCAGTGCTTTGGCGACGCGGGCCGCGCTCTCGCGGTGGGTGGCGGCGGCCGCGGGCAGGCCGAGCACCTCGGCGATCTCGGCTAGCGCGAGCTCGGCGTCGGCCAGCAGCGCGTTGAGGCCCGGGTCTTCGACGGTGAAGCCGCCGTCGACGTCGGCCCAGCGCGCGTCGAGGTAGCCGGTGTCGCGGTAGGCCGACGCGAGCCGGACGTAGCGGCCGTAGTCGTCGTCGCTCGGGCGGTCGGCGGCGTGGCCGTGCTGCAGGTCGCGGCGGACGAACCCGGCCGGGTCGGCCGGCGTGACGCGCGAAAGGGGCCCGTCCCAGGCCGGGCTGTTGTCCATCCCGGATTCCCACGGGTGCACGATCGAGGCGAGCCCGCGCCCGCCCGCGTCGCGGTAGGTCCGCAGGTAGCCGTGCCACGCCTTGAGCTTCGGGTAGAGCGTCGCGAGGAACGTCTCGGTGCCGGAACCGGCGGGGTCGGCGCGGTGCACGGCCAGCACGGCGCGCGCGTGGACCGGCGGCTGGATCAGCCCGGACGTCCGCCCGGCGCGCCAGAAGGCGGGGCCGGGGAAGTACGCCTCGGGCGGGGTGTCCGGGTTGAAGAGGATGTGCGGGACGCGGCCGTCGCGCCACTGCGCGGAGAACAGCGTCACCAGCTCGCGCCGGGCGCGCTCGGGCGCCAGGTGGCGCAGGCCGAAGGCGATGAAGGCGGAGTCCCAGCTCCACTGGTGCGGGTAGAGCCCGCGGGACGGCACGGTGGACGAGCCGATCCAGTTGTCGGCGAGGACAGCCTCAGCGGACCCCCATGTTACGTCCATGTGTCCAATCTATCTCCTACTTATGTCTTGTCAATGGACAAAAGTACGTCCTGGGATGATGTGAGCCACTGCGAAGGGGGCCCGGATGACCACGCCGACCAGCGCCGGTGAGCTGCTGAGACTGGTCCGGACCGGTCAGGCGACCACCCGGAAGGCCCTGCTCACGCGCAGCGGGCTGTCCCGCTCGACGCTGACCGCGCGGCTGGACCTGCTCCAGTCGGCGGGTCTGCTGGCCGAGGGCGGCCAGGAGGACTCCACCGGCGGCCGCCCGGCGCGGCAGCTGCGGTTCGACGACCGGCACGCCGTCGTCCTCGCCGCGAGCGTCGACACGATGCACGCCGAGGTCGCGCTCACCGACCTCTCCGGACGCCGGCTCGCCCACCGCGAGGGCCCGGTGCGCGTCGCCGACGGGCCGGAACCCGTCCTCGGCCGGATCGCGGAGTGGTTCGAAGAGCTGCTCGCCGACGTCGACCTGCCGGTCTGCGGCGTGGGGATCTCCGTGCCGGGGCCGGTCGAGCCGGGTCAGGCGCGCGTCACGCAGCCGCCGATCATGCCGGGCTGGGACCGCTACCCGATCGACGAGTACCTGGGCGGGCGCTTCGGCGCGCCGGTGCTGGTCGACAACGACGCGAACCTGATGGCCCTGGGGGAGCACCGCGCGCGGCACCCGGACTCGGCCGCACTGGTGGTCGTCAAGGTGTCCACCGGCATCGGCGCCGGCCTGGTGATCGGCGGCGAGGTCTACCGGGGCATCGACGGCGGGGCCGGCGACATCGGCCACATCCGGCTGCCGGGCTTCCCCGAGGCCCGCTGCATGTGCGGCTCGCTGGGCTGCCTCGCGGCGGTCGCCAGCGGGGGCGCCCTGGCCGCGCGGCTGACCGAGCAGGGCCTGCCGACGTCGTCGGGCTCGGGCGTGCGCGACCGCATCCTGGCCGGCGAACCGGCGGCGGTCCGGCTGGCCGGATCCGCCGGCCGTCAGGTGGGCGAGGTGCTCGCGACGCTGGTGTCGGTGGTCAACCCGGGTGTCCTGGTGATCGCCGGCGACCTGGCCGAGCCGCATTTCGTGGCGGGCGTGCGCGAGGTGCTGTACCGGCGGGCGTTGCCGCGCGCTACGCAGAGTCTGCAGGTCGAGATCGGTGGCACGGGGCTCGCGCTGGGTGGCGCGGTGGCGATGGTGGTGGAATCGGTGTTCTCCCCGGTGGAAGTGGATCGCCGGCTGGCGTCGCGGGTCTGAAGCGGGGAGCCGGTGACGGTTCGAATGCCGTCACGGTTCGACTGTCCGGAGTGGACGGAGCGACCGACTTTCGTAGGTGGCGGGCGCCCTTCCCGCGTGGTCCGCGATACCGCTGAGAATCGGACTTACCGCGCATCGGGGAGCAATCCTCGCGTATTTCGTGAGACAAAACGGATTTCCGTACCACGGTCCGGGTCCCGTGAATTCGCGCCGAAATAACGGTTCCGCAAGTACTTCCCCGGAGACGGAACCCCGATCTAGTCTCGTCCGGAGTTCTAGGTCCTTTACCTGGGGGCCGAATCAGAAGAGGGAGATTTCTGTGCGAAGAAGCTCCACCCTGCTCCTTTCGCTCGCGGTGGTGGGTGGTCTCACCGCGGCCCTGCCGGCGGCGGCGTCGGCGCAGGGGCGTCAGGACATTCCGCAGTCGCACCCGTTGTGGGCGAACGCGCAGGCCAAGGTCGCCGACACGGCGCCCGCGGCGAAGCTGAGCTTCCGCGTTTACCTGAACCAGCGCGACAACGCCGGGGCCGAGGCGCTGGCCCAGGCCGTGTCCGACCCGGACAGCAAGACCTACCGCCAGTTCCTGAGCACCGACCAGGTGCGGGACCGCTTCGCCGCCAGCGACGCGACGGTCAACGCCGTCAAGGCGTGGCTGACCGGCAGCGGCTTCAGCATCGGCGACATCCCGTCGAACCGCGCCTACGTCGAGGCCACCGGCACCGCCGACCAGACGCAGAACGCCTTCGCCGTGAAGCTGGGCAAGTACAACGTCAAGGGCCAGACCCTTCGCGCCGCCGACAAGAACCTGTCGGTGCCCGCGAACCTGGCGAACGACGTGCTCGGCGTCGTCGGCGTGGACCAGGCGACCAACCTGTTCAAGCCGGACCACACGGACGGCATCGACTCCGGCAAGGCGGCCAAGTCGGTCCAGCCCTCGGACGTCGCGCCCGGCCCCGGCTTCCGCAACGCGCCGCCGTGCAGCTCCTACTACGGCGAGAAGGTCGACACCACCGACCCCGCCTACAACGGCAAGCAGCTGCCCTACGCGCCCTGCGGTTACACCCCGGGCCAGCTCCGCTCGGCCTACGGTGTCGACCAGGCCGCGAAGTTCGGCGCGGACGGCCGCGGCACCACGATCGCCATCGTGGACGCCTTCGCTTCGCCGACGATCTACGCCGACGCGAGCACCTACGCGAAGAAGAACGACCCGCAGCACCCGCTGAAGCAGAGCCAGTTCTCGCAGCACATCTTCCCGGCGAACCCGGTTCTCGAGCCGCCGGACCAGTGTGACGCGGCGGGCTGGTACGGCGAGGAGACCCTCGACGTCGAGGCCGCCCACGGTCTCGCGCCGGGTGCGAACATCCTCTACGTCGGCGGCGAGTCGTGCGAGGACAACGCCCTCGACGAGGCGCTGAACTACGTGATCGCCGGCCACAAGGCCGACATCGTGTCGAACTCCTACGGCGACACCGGCGAGGACATCCCGGCCGACGAGGTCAAGGTCTTCAACCAGATCTCGCTGCAGGCGGTCCTCGAGGGCATCGGCGTGTACTTCTCCTCGGGCGACAACGGTGACGAGGTGGCGCGCCTCGGCACGCCGTCGCCGGACTTCTCCGCCTCCGCGCCGTGGATCACCGCGGTCGGTGGCACGTCCATCGCGATCGGCAAGAACGGCCAGAAGATCTTCGAGACCGGCTGGGAGACCAGCAAGTCCTCGCTGACCAACGGCGTCTACGGGCCGGCCGCGTACACCTCCGGTTCCGGTGGTGGCACGAGCCGCCTGTTCGCGCAGCCCTTCTACCAGAAGGGCGTCGTGCCGGACGCACTGTCCACGAAGAACCAGACGGCCGGGCACAAGGGCCGCGTGGTTCCGGACATCTCCGCGATCGGCGACCCGAACACCGGCTTCCTGGTCGGCCAGACGCAGACCTTCCCGGAGGGTGCGCACTACGACCAGTACCGGATCGGCGGCACGAGCCTCGCGTCGCCGGTGTTCGCCGGCATCATGGCGGTGGCCGACAGCTTCGACCACTTCCACCACGGCTTCATCAACCCCGTGATCTACAAGCTGACTTCGCGCACCAAGGCGATCAGCGACGTGCAGCACGTGGACAACGCCGCGGTGGCCCGGGTCGACTACGCCAACTCGGTCGACGCGTCGGGCGGCCTGCTCCGCTCCGCCCGCACGCTGGACTACCAGGGTCTGACGATCCACACCGCCAAGGGCTACGACGACGTGACCGGACTCGGCTCGCCCAGCGGGCTGCTGTTCCTGCTGCTCGTCTAGCAGTTTCCAACGAGGTCCGTGAAGGCCTCCTTACCGGCTCTTATGGCCGGTAAGGAGGCCTTCACGGCGTTTCGGGAACCCCGGCGCATCGCGTGCTGGCGCCGCTGGTGCGGGCTTCCGCGTGTGATTCGCCGTGTTGCGCCGCGCGGCCGTGCGGGCGCAGTGTGGCGGCGCGCACTCGCGGCGGGCAACCGGCTGCTCGCGCCCTAGGGTGAGCCCGATCAGCCGAGTGGAGGCAGGACATGAGCGGACGCGGTCTCGACGCCGAGGTCTACGGCGGGCGGATGCCCACCGGGGGATCGGACCTGGCGATCGAAACCCACGGCATCACGCCGGTCCCGGAGGACAACCGGTTCGGGCGGCCGTGGCGGTTGTTCAGCGTGTGGTTCGCGCCGAACCTGACGATGACGGCGGTCTTCACCGGCACCCTCGCGGCGTCGCTCGGCCTGGGGGTTCTGGACGGGCCTGGTCGCGATGCTCGCCGGCACCGTGCTCGGCTCGCTGCCGGTGGCCTACCTCTCCACCTGGGGCCCGCGCACCGGCACCGGCCAGCTCCCGCTCGCGCGGCTGCCGTTCGGCGGCGGGGTGGTGCTGCCCGGCCTGGTGCAGTGGCTCGGCTCGATCGCCTGGGACGCGCTGGTCGGGCTCTTCGGCGGCGAAGCGCTGGCCGAACTGACCGGGCTGCCGTTCTGGGCCGCGGTGCTGATCGTGCTGGTGCTGCAGTGCGCGCTCGGCGTTTTCGGGTACGCGCTGATCCACCGCGTGCAGGCCGTGATGAGCGTGCTGCTGGTGCTCGCGTTCGCCGCGCTCGCCGTGAAGGTCCTTTCCGGACACCCGGTCGCGACGGCCGACACGGCGACCGGCGGCGATCACACCGGCGCCGTCGTGCTGTTCTCGACGATCGCGTTGTCGCTGGCGATCTCCTGGGCGCCGTACGCTTCCGACTTCAGCCGCTACCTGCCCGCGGACACGTCATCGCGCGGCGTCTTCTGGTTCACGCTCCTCGGCCTGACGGCGTCGTACGCGATCGGCGAAGGCCTCGGGCTCGCGCTCGGGACGTCACTCGGCGACCAGACGGCGACCGGCGTCGCGACGCTGCTCGGCGGTGGGTTCCTCGGGTCGCTGGCGCTCGCGGTGATCGCGCTCGCGGCCGTGTCGTCCAACGCGATGAACGACTACAGCGGCTCGCTCGCGCTGCAGACCGTCGGCGTCCGGCTGCGGCGGCCGGTGTCGGCGGTGGTCGTCACGGTGCTCGCGTTCGCGCTGATCCTCTGGATGCACAGCGGCGAGCTGGCGTCGAAGTTCCAGAACGTGCTGCTGTTCGTCAGCTACTGGATCCCGCCGTTCCTCGGGGTCGTGCTCCCGGACTGGCTGCGGCGCACCCGCGGCGGCCGGCGCGTGGACGCCCGGGCCGCGACGACCACGCGTCCCTGGGCCGCGGTCGTGGCGTTCGTCGCGGGCTTCGGCGCGGCGGTGCCGTTCATGAACACGTCGCTCTACACCGGCCCGGTCGCCGCGGCGCTGCACGGCGCCGATCTCGCCTACTACGTCGGGTTCGTCGTTTCGCTGGCAGCTTATTTCCTGCTGCGTGGCCGCCGCCCGGTTGACCTCGACTAATGTAGAGGTTCAACGATGGTGTGGTACCCCTGCAAGGAGGAACCATGCCAGTCGCTCTGATCACCGGCGCCTCGGCGGGGCTGGGGAAGGCCCTCGCCGCGGCGCTCGTGCGTCGCAAGTGGACGGTCGTCGGCGACGGCCGGGACGCGGCCGCGCTGACGGCAGCCGCCCGGGAAGCCGGGTTCACGCCCGTCCCCGGTGACGTCACCGACCCGGCCCACCGCGCCGAACTCGCCGCCGCCGTCGGGCCCGCGCTCGACCTGCTCGTCAACAACGCCAGCTCGCTCGGCGTCAGCCCGCTGCCGCCCTTGGGGCGTTATCCCCTGGCAGAGCTGGAAAACGTCTACCGCGTGAACGTCTTCGCGCCGCTCGCGCTCACCCAGCTCCTGCTGCCCGCCCTGACGAAAACCGGCGGCACGCTCGTCGACGTCAGCTCGGACGCCGCCGTCGAAGCCTACGAAGGCTGGGGTGGGTACGGCTCCGCGAAGGCCGCGCTCGACCAGCTCACCGCCGTGCTCGGCGCGGAACACCCGGACCTGGCCGTCTACGCGGTCGACCCCGGCGACCTGCGCACCGCGATGCACCAGCTCGCCTTCCCCGGCGAGGACATCTCGGACCGGCCGCTGCCCGAGACGGCGGTCCCGGCGTTCCTGCGGCTGCTCGACGAACGCCCGGCCGGCGGCCGCTACCGCGCCGCCGACCTGCTGGTGCCCGCATGAGCGTCCGGTTCGACCTGCCCGACGAACTGTCGGCGTCGGCGCCCCCGGAAGCCCGCGGCCTGGCCCGCGACGAGGTCCGCCTGCTCGTCGCGGACCCGGCCGGGGTGCACCACACGGTCTTCGGCGCGCTGGGTGAGCACCTGCGGGCCGGGGACCTGCTGGTCGTCAACACGTCCGGCACCCTGCCCGCGGCGATCGACGCGCGCCGCGGCCGGCAGCAGGTCGTCGTCCACTTCTCGACCGGGCTGGACGACGGCGCGTGGGTGGTCGAGCTGCGCGCGCCCGGCGGCCCGCTGCTCGACGGCCGGCCGGGGGAGCGGCTGGCGCTGCCCGGGGGCGCGTCGCTGACGCTGCTGGCCGAGCACGTGCCGGGTCAGGCGCGGCTGTGGCGGGCTTCGGTGTCCGTCCCGGTGTCCGGGTTGCTGGCCGCGAGCGGACGCCCGATCCGCTACGGCTACGTCCCGCGCGCGTGGCCGTTGAGCGACTACCAGACGGTGTTCGCCCGCGAGCCGGGCAGCGCGGAGATGCCGTCGGCGGCCCGGCCGTTCACCGATGCGCTGGTCACGCGGCTGGTGACCGACGGCGTGCTGTTCGCGCCGCTGCTGCTGCACACCGGCGTCTCGTCGCTGGAGCCGGGCGAGCCACCCCAGGCCGAGCGCTTCCGGGTGCCCGCGACGACCGCCGCGCTGGTTTCGTGGGTCCGCGCCCGCGGCGGCCGGGTGGTCGCGGTGGGCACGACGGCGGCCCGCGCCCTGGAGTCGGCCGCCGACGGTCCCGCCGAAGGCTGGACGGGCCTGGTCCTGGGCCCGGACCGCCCGGCCCGGGTCGTGGACGGCATCGTCACCGGCCTGCACGCGCCGGACGCGTCCCACCTGCTGCTCCTGGAGGCGGTGGCCGGCCCGGAGCTGGTCCAGCGCGCCTACGACGCGGCGGTGGAGCGCCGCTACCTGTGGCACGAGTTCGGCGACGTCTCCCTGCTCCTGCGCCGCTGAAGTCCGTGAAGGCCCCCTTGAGGGACTCTATGTCCCTCAAGGGGGCCTTCACGGACTTGAACTACTGGCGGGCCGGTTCGCGGGCGTCGTCGTGGCGGCGGGCGCGGTACAGGCCCGCCACGGCGACGGCTGTGATCCCCAGGCCGACGCCGCTGACGATCGAGGCCACCAGGCTCGCCGTGCCGGTCGCCAGGCCGAACAGCCCGGCCAGGTAGACCGGGATGCACAGGCTCACCGGCAGCCACGTCCGCAGCGCGAACGCGCGGTCCGACGCCAGCCACAGCACCAGCGTCACGGCCGCCGCGGTGGCGACCGGGATCCCCCAGACGACCGTGCTCGTCACGGCGTCCATCCCGAGTGACCGGAGCCATTCGAACGACGCCTGGCCCAGCCCGACGAAGAGAACGACCAGCGCCACGCGGATGGTGGCCCCCTGGCCGGCACGGTGTGCGGTGCTCGTCATGTCAACCTCCCAAGTCCGTGGTCACCTGTACCACGTCCGGATGACGCGACCGGTTGCCCGCGGAGCGCAATTCGATGGCGACGACCAGCAGAACGATCAACGCCGGCACCGTCAGGAAGAGCAACACGAACAGGTGACCGCGGGACGCCGTGCCGCTGACCAGGCCCGTCATCCCGAGGACCAGGGACGGCACGGCCGCCCAGTCCGGCAGGAACGCGGCCCGCGGGCGCGGCCTCCCGGAGACCGCCCAGACCGCCAGACCGGCCAGCAGGCCCAGCAGCGGGGCCGCGGCGACCGCCCCCACGGCCGGCCACTCGCCCAGGCCCGTCGTCTCAAGCCAGTCGGCGCCGATCGGCCCCAGCCCGAGACCCGCCCACATCAGCAGCACCAGCTGGATCGTCAGCCGGTTTCGCGCGTCAGGTGCCACCGCTCCCCCTCAGAAGTCGTCGGGGGAACACGCGCGAACCGGCCGATCGGTTGCACGTAGGCGTCTCGTTCGCCGATGTCAAGAAATCTCACTCGATTTCCCGGGATGCGGATGGCTATGCGCCCCAGTGGGTGACCGTGCGAACCTCGCCCCGACATCGACCCCGTGAAAGGCGACGCTGACGTGCGCTCCCACCACAGAACCCGCTTCCTGGCCTCGGCGTTCGCCGCCCTGACCGTCGTGGGCGTGCTCGCCGGCTGTTCCCGCGCCGCGGAGAACACCGCGCCCGCCGCCAACGCGGGCGCCGCCACCGAGGTCCGGCTCGGGTTCTTCCCGAACGTCACGCACGCCCCGGCGCTGATCGGCGTCAAGAAGGACTTCTTCAAGCAGGAGCTGGGCTCGACCAAGCTCACCACCCAGACGTTCAACGCGGGCCCCGACGAGGTCAACGCGCTGCTGGGCAACTCCCTCGACATCGCCTACATCGGCTCCGGCCCGGCGATCAACGCCTTCACCAAGTCCAAGGGCACCATCCAGCTGGTCTCCGGCGCGGTCTCGGGCGGCGCGCAGCTGGTCGTCAAGCCGGACATCGCGAGCGTCGACGCGCTCAAGGGCAAGAACATCGCCACGCCGCAGCTGGCCAACACCCAGGACGTCGCGCTCAAGAAGTTCCTCGCCGGCAAGAGCCTGACCGGCCAGGTCAAGATCACCAACCTGGACAACTCGAAGACGCTCGACGCCTTCAAGAAGGGCGAGGTCGACGGCGGCTGGCTGCCCGAGCCGTGGTCGTCGCGGCTGGTCCTCGACGCCGGCGCGAAGGTCCTGCTCGACGAGAAGGACCTGTGGCCCGGCGGCCGCTTCCCGACCACCGTCGTCATCGTGCGCAGCCAGTTCCTGCAGGAGCACCCGGACACCGTCCGCGCCGTGCTGAAGGGCCAGCTGGCCGCGATCGACTGGGCGAAGGCCAACCCGGCGGACGCGAAGACCGTGGTCAACGGCGCGCTCAAGGAGCTGGCCGGCAGTAGCCTGAGCCCGGCGGTCATCGACCGCGCGTTCTCGAACATCGAGCTGACGACGGACCCGATCCCCGCCGAGTTCCCGCAGCTCGCGCAGGACTCGGTGACCGCGGGTGTGGTGAAGAGCGCCGTCGCGTTGAAGGGCTTCGCCGACTTCGGCCCGCTGAACGACGTCCTCAAGGCCCAGAACCAGCCCGCTGTGAACGCCCCCGAGCTCGCGAAGTGATCCCGAGAGGCAGCCTGCGATGACCACGACCCTCCCGACCGGCCGGACCGGGCACACCGGCACGGCCGCGGTCCAGCTCGACGGCGTGCGCAAGACGTTCGGCACGGGCGGTCGCGCGGTCGTCGCGCTGGACGGCGTCGACCTGGCGGTCGCGCCCGGCGAGTTCGTCTGCCTGCTCGGCGCGTCCGGCTGCGGCAAGAGCACGCTGCTGAACCTGGTCGCGGGCCTGGACGCGCCGTCGGCGGGGGAGATCACGCTCACGACGTCCCGGCCGGCGGTGATGTTCCAGGAGGCCGCGCTGATGCCGTGGCTGACCGCCGCGCGCAACGTCGAGCTGCCGCTGCGGCTGGCCGGGTTCGGCCGGGCCGAGCGCCGCGACAAGGCCGCCGAGCTGCTGGACCTGGTCCGGCTGACCGACGCCGGCGCGAAGCGGCCGCACGAGCTGTCCGGCGGGATGCGGCAGCGCGTCGCCCTGGCCCGCGCGCTGGCCGCCACCCTGCGTGTCGGCGGTGACCCGGAGCAGGCGCTGCTGCTGATGGACGAGCCGTTCGCCGCGCTCGACGCCATCACCCGCGACGTCCTGCAGGGCGAGCTGCTGCGCGTCTACCGCAGCACCGGCACGTCGGTGCTGTTCGTGACCCACGACGTGCGCGAGGCGGTCCGGCTCGGGCAGCGCGTGGTGCTCCTGTCGTCGCGGCCCGGGCGGGTCGTGCGCGAGTGGGCGGACGTGCCGCTGGCCGACGCCGAGGAGCTGACCGAAGAGATCACCGGGCACCTGCGAGAGGTGATCAGCACCCATGCCGCAGCTTGACCGGCCCACCAGGGATGCCGCCGACGTCGAGGATCTCGACGCTGTAGGCGCCGGACTGGACTCGCTCGACACCCCGGTCGGTGACCGTCGCCCGGGCTTCTGGAAGCGGTTCGCCTGGGGTTTCCTGCCGCCGGTGCTCGCGCTCGTCGTGCTGGTCGTCGTCTGGCAGCTGCTGTGGGCCGCGGCGTTCTGGCCGGAGACGCAGCTGCCCGCGCCGCTCGCCGTGTGGGACGAGTTCTGGAGCCACGTCGTCACCGGCGAGGTGTTCGGGTTCGTCTGGACGTCGGTGCACCGCGCCGCCCTCGGCTTCATCGCGGGAGTCGTGCTCGGCACCCCGCTCGGCCTGCTCGTCGCGAAGGTCCGCGTGGTCCGGGCCGCGATCGGGCCGCTGCTGACCGGGCTGCAGAGCCTGCCGTCGGTGGCGTGGGTGCCTGCCGCGATCCTGTGGTTCGGCATCAACGACGGCGCGATCTACTTCGTCGTGCTGCTCGGCTCGGTGCCGTCGATCGCGAACGGCCTGGTCTCGGGCATCGACCAGATCCCGCCGATCCTGCCGCGCGTCGGCCAGGTGATGGGCGCGGGACGGCTGTCGTCGGCCCGCCACATCCTGCTGCCCGCGGCGCTGCCGGGCTTCCTCGCCGGGCTCAAGCAGGGCTGGGCGTTCTCGTGGCGCTCGCTGATGGCGGCCGAGCTGATCGCGCTGTCCCCGCAGCTCGGCGTCGGCCTCGGCGCGTACCTGAACCAGGGGTCCTCGCTCAACAGCATCGAGACGGTGATCGCGGCGATCTTCCTGATCCTGCTGGTCGGCGTCGGGATCGAGCTGATCGTGTTCCGCCCGCTGGAGCGCTCGGTGCTGCGGGCCCGCGGGCTGACGGCGTCCCTCTGAAAAGTTTTCGCGCGGCATGTCGAAGCGCCGCTGACGGCGTCGACGTCCCCTTCGCAAGCAGGTCCTACGCGAAGGAGATGCCGATGGGTGTCGTGGCTGTGCTGGTGGCTTCGGTGGCGGGGTTCGTGGTGAGTTCCGCCTGGTACACGGCGTTCGGCCGGGTGTGGGCCGGTCTGAGCACGGCAGCTGTCGAACGGCCCGCGCCGTGGAAGATGGCCGCGGAGTTCGTCCGGACCCTGGCCCTGGTCATCGTGTTCGCCGGGCTGACCGCCGCGGTCGGCGTCGACGGCGTCGCGGGTGCGCTCGGCCTGGCGCTGGTGCTCTGGGTGGGCTTCCCGGTGCTGATCCTGGCCGGTTCGGTACTGCACGAGAACGTGCCGGTGCGGCTGGCCGCCTTGCACGCGGGCGACTGGCTCGTGAAGATCGTGGTCGTGGCGCTGGTGCTGGGGGTGTGGCGATGACCGGGGTGCTGACCGGCGGGATCGCGTTCGGCGAGTCCCCGCGCTGGCACGACGGCCGGCTGTGGTTCGCCGACTGGCTGGCGCACGAGATCGTCGCGGTCACGCCGGCGGGGGAGCGCGAGGTCGTGTTCCGCGCGGACTTCCCGACCATGCCGATGTGCTTCGACTTCCTCGGCGGCGACCCGCTGATCGTCTCGTCGTCGCAGGGGTTGCTGCTGCGGCTGTCCGGGGACGGCTCCCTGGCCACCCACGCCGACCTGGGCTCGACCGGCTTCAACGAGATCGTGGTGGCTCCGGATGGCGGTTGCTACGTCAACGGCGGCGGCTTCGACCTGATGGCGGGGGAGGCCTTCCGGCCGGGCGTGGTCAAGTACGTCTCCCCTTCGGGGGACGTCCGCGAGGTCGCGGACGGCATCGCGTTCGGCAACGGCATGGCCCTGACCCCGGACGGCGCGACCCTGGTGGTGGCCGAGTCGTACGCGAACCGCCTGACGGCGTTCACCGTGCGGCCGGACGGCTCCCTGCGTGACCGCCGGGTGTGGGCGGACCTCGGCGACGGCGTCCCGGACGGCATCGCGCTGGACGCTTCGGGCGCGATCTGGGTGGCGGACGTCCCGGGCAAGTCGTGCACGCGGGTGCGCGAAGGCGGCGAAGTCCTGGAGCGGGTGGAGCTGGACCTGGGGTGCTTCGCGTGCGCGCTGAGCGAGGACACGCTGTACCTGGTGGCCCAGGAGTGGCACGGCCTCGACGCGGTCGGAGCCGGCCCCCGGACGGGCCGGATCCTGACCCACCCGGCCGTCAGTCCTCGGGCGGGCTAGTCGCCACCTCGAGCGAGAGCTGCTGGAGCACTTCCAGGACGTCGGGCTCGGGCCGCTCTTCCTCGAACGCCTCGACGATCTTGACGAACCCCATCAGCAGCCCGCGCATCACGGCCTCCTGCCGATGAGCCAGCTGGTCCACGGCCTGGTTGACGATGTGCTGCACATCGGCGACGTGCTCCGCCGGGACGTTCATGTCCGCCGTCATGGTGAAGTCGAACGCGCCTTCGAGCAGCTCCGGATACCCGCTCGAGCCGGACTCGTCGTTACCGTCCCGCAGGTTCTGCCGAAGCCGGTAGACCGACGCGAGCAGGCCGATCCCGGTCTGCACCAGTTCCGTGTCCTCCATGGCGAGAGCATGCCACGAGCGTCTGCCCGGTGCCGGTGATCGCCGCACCCGCCGGCGGCAAAGGTCGGTACGTCGGCCACCGCATCGCAAAGGACTTGAAACTCCGGCCCTGCTGATCCGTAGCCGGATGCCGGAGTCACGCGCGCTCTTGTGGAGCCTGCTTGCGCACCTCGGGAACGACAGGACCCCCGGGCAGAGTGCCCGGGGGTCGTGTCGTCAGCCAAGTGCGAAGCCGTCAGCGGCCTCGGCGGGCGCCCGCTCGGGTGCCCGAGGAGAACGCCGCCGCGCCGCCGGAACGACCGGCACCGGCGCCCGCGCCGGCCGCGGGAGTGCCACCGCGGCGGCCGCCGCCGGACTTGTTCGCCGCGGCCGGGGCGCCGGAACGGCGTGCGCCGCCCGGGTTGCCCGTGCCGCCGGAACCCGCCGGGGCGGCGGAGCGGTGCGAACCGCCCGAACCGGCCGGGGCACCGCCACGGCGGCCTCCTCCGGAAGAGCGGGGCTGCTGGTCGTCGCGGCGGGACTGGGCCGCTGCCGCGCGCGAGCGCTCGCCGCCGCGGTTCTCCTTCGGGGTGGCCGGGGCGCCACCGCGCCGGCCGCGGCCCGTGCCCGGTGCGGCGCCGGAGGCCGTGACCTTCTTCGGGCGGTTGTCCACCGGCGGGTTCTTCGGGGACGCCGTGAACGACCGCTCGCCCGGGGCCAGCTCCGCCAGCAGCGGGTGGCCCGGGCCGAGCTGGGTGGTGGTCGGCTTGATGCCGGCCTTGCGGGTGAGGTCGCGGACGTCGCGGACCTGCGCGTCGGTCATCAGCGTGACCACCGTGCCGGACGCGCCGGCGCGCGCGGTGCGGCCCGAGCGGTGCAGGTACGCCTTGTGCTCGACCGGCGGGTCCGCGTGGATGACCAGGCGGACGTCGTCGACGTGGATGCCCCGCGCCGCGATGTCCGTCGCGACCAGCGTCTTGGCCGCGCCCGAGGAGAACGCCTCGAGGTTGCGCGTGCGCGCGTTCTGGCCGAGGTTGCCGTGCAGCTCGACGGCCGGGACACCCGACGCCACGAGCTTGCGGGTCAGCGCCTTCGCGCGGCTCTTCGTCCGGGTGAACACCAGCGTGCGGCCCGGCGCCGCGGTGAGGTCGACCAGCACCGGCAGCCGGTGGGTCTCCTCGAGGTGCAGCACGTGGTGCTCCATGGTCGAGACCGGCGACTGCGCCGAGTCGACGCTGTGCGTGATCGGGTCGGTCATGAAGCGCTTGACCAGCACGTCGACGCCGTTGTCCAGGGTCGCGGAGAACAGCATCCGCTGCCCGCGCGACGGCGTCGCGTCCATGATCCGCCGCACCTCGGGCAGGAAGCCCAGGTCGGCCATGTGGTCGGCCTCGTCGAGGACGGTGATCTCGATGGCGTCGAGCTTGACGTGCCCGGAGCGCATGTGGTCGGCGAGCCGGCCGGGGCAGGCGACGACGATGTCGACGCCGTCGCGCAGCCGGGTGATCTGCGGGTTGGCCGAGACGCCGCCGAAGATGGTGGTCGCCTTGAGGCCGAGCGGCTTGGCGAGCGGCAGGATGGACGCCTCGATCTGCGTCGCGAGCTCACGGGTCGGCGCCAGGATCAGCGCGCGCGGACGGCCGGGCCTGCGCCGCGTCGGGCCCGCCGAGAGGCGCGCCAGCAGCGGCAGCACGAAGCCGTAGGTCTTGCCGGAGCCGGTCCGGCCGCGGCCGAGCACGTCACGCCCGGCGAGGGTGTGCGGCAGGGTCGCCGCCTGGATCGGGAAGGGCTCGGTGACGCCCTGGGCGGCCAGCGCGTCCACGATGGTGGTGGGCAGGCCGAGTTCAGCGAAAGTGGTCATAAGTGCATGCGGGCGCAGGGGCGCCCTGGTCTCCGTTACCTGAGAAGGGTTGTCCTGCCCGGCGCAGACCGGTCAACGGCCGCGGCGCGTGGTAGTCGACAACAGCAGCGGGCCGAGGCAGAACTGAGCGGCCCGCAAGATCAGTGTACCCAACGCGAGTGACGTACCCCTAGTGAGATTGCCCGCACTCGGATCGCCTTGCTAAGTTACCGGTCGGTAATCGAGGAGGCTCACCCATGTTGCTGAACCCGCACGAGTACGACCCGGCCCACTTCGACGCGGAAACGCGCCGGCTGCTCCGGGCCACCATCGACTGGTTCGAGCAGCGTGGCAAGGCGAAGCTGGCCGAGGACTACCACGCGCGCACCTTCTACGCGGACTTCCTCGAGTTCGCCGGCAAGGAGGGCCTCTTCTCGACCTTCCTGACGCCCGCCGCGAACGCCGACGGCAACCCCGACAAGCGCTGGGACACCAGCCGCGTCGCCGCGCTGTCGGAAATCCTCGGGTTCTACGGGCTGAACTACTGGTACCCGTGGCAGGTCACGATCCTCGGCCTCGGCCCGGTGTGGCAGAGCGGCAACGACGTCGCCCGCAAGCGCGCGGCGGACGCGCTGGACGCCGGCGGCGTCGGCGCGTTCGGACTGTCCGAAAAGGACCACGGCGCCGACATCTACTCCTCGGACATGGTGCTCACCAAGGACGGCGACGGCTACCGCGCCACCGGCTCGAAGTACTACATCGGCAACGGCAACGTCGCCCGCACGGTCGCGGTGTTCGGCCGGATCGACGGCGTCGAGGGCCCGGACCAGTACGTCTTCTTCTACGCCGACGCCGAGCACCCGGACTACCACGTGGTCAAGAACGTCGTGCCGTCGCAGATGTACGTCGCCGAGTTCCGGCTCGAGGACTACCCGGTGCACGCCGAGGACATCCTGCACGTCGGCGCCGAAGCCTTCAGCGCCGCGCTGAACACCGTCAACATCGGCAAGTTCAACCTCTGCTTCGGCGGCATCGGCATGGCGACGCACTCGCTGTACGAGGCCATCACCCACGCGCACAACCGCGTCCTCTACGGCAAGCCCGTGACGAACTTCCCGCACGTGCGCCGCGAGTTCGTCGAGGCCTACGCGCGGCTGACCGCGATGAAGCTGTTCTCCGACCGCGCCGTCGACTACTTCCGCAGCGCCACCGCCGAGGACCGCCGCTACCTGCTCTACAACCCGATCACCAAGATGAAGGTGACCACCGAGGCGCAGAAGGTGATCGGCCTGGTCGCCGACGTAGTGGCGGCCAAGGGTTTCGAGGCCGACACCTACCTCGCGATGGCGAAGAACGACATCGACGGCCTGCCGAAGCTCGAGGGCACGGTCGCGGTGAACCTCGCGCTGATCGCGAAGTTCATGCCCGCCTACCTGTTCGCGCCGCAGGAGTACGCGCCGGTGCCGACCCGCACCGACGCCGCAGACGACGAGTTCCTCTTCCGCCAGGGCCCGGCGCGCGGGCTGTCGAAGGTCCGGTTCCACGACTGGAAGGCCGCGTACGCGCAGGCGTCGCACATCCCGAACGTCGCGCTGTTCACCGAGCAGGCCGGCGCGCTGGTCAAGCTGCTCACGGAGGCGACGCCGGACGAGGCCCAGCAGGCCGACCTCGACTTCGGGCTCGCGCTCACCGAGCTGTTCACGCTCGTCGTCTACGGCCAGCTGGTCCTGGAGCAGGCCGGCATCACCGGGCTCGACGAGCAGGTCGTCGACCAGATCTTCGCGGTGCTGGTGCAGGACTTCAGCCTCGCGGCGGTGGACCTGAACGGGAAGCCGAGCTCGACCGAGGCCCAGCAGGCCATCGCGCTGGCGGCGCTGCGCAAGCCCGTCGTCGACGCCGAGCGCTTCGACGGCGTCTGGGCGCGGGTGCGGGACCTCTCCGGGGCCTACGCTATGCACCCATGATGGCCAGGGAGTACCGGCTGGGCACGCTGCGGAAGTCCGTCAACGCGCTGGTGAAGCCGCTGCTGGCCCGCGGCGTCCCGGCCGCGGGCAAGGGCGGCGTCCTGCTGACGACGAAGGGCCGCAAGAGCGGTGCGGACCGCACGACGCCGGTCAACGTCGTCGAGGCCGGCAGCGACCGCTGGCTCGTCGCGCCCTACGGCGCCGTCGCCTGGGTGCACAACCTGCGCGCGGAGCCCGTCGCGCGGCTGCGGCGCGGCGGCAAGCGGGAGACGTGGGAGGTCGAGGAGGCCGACGCCGCCACCGCGGCGCCGGTGCTGCGGGCCTACGTGCGGCAGATCCCGGTCACCGCGCCCTACTTCGACGCCCAAGGCAGCGACCCCGTCGAGGCGTTCGAAGCGGAAGCCGATCGACACCCGGTGTTCCGGTTGGCAAGATCACGAGCGTGAAGCACGAGCGGGCGGCGGAGCTGCTCTGGGACGCGTGGCAGACCGGCGGCCGCCTGGACGGGCTGCCGGAGGACGTCCGCCCGCGTGACGCGGCCGAGGGCCGGGCCGCGCAGGCGGCACTGGCCGGGCTGGCGGGCCCGGTGAGCGGCTGGAAGATCGCCGCGACCACGGCGTACGCCCAGCAGCACCTCGGCGTCCCCGGGCCGCTGCCGGGCGCCTTGTTCGAGCGGTTCCACCAGCTCGAGGGCACCCCGGTGCCGGCCGAC
Source organism: Amycolatopsis sp. NBC_00355 (assembly GCF_036104975.1). Classification (GTDB taxonomy): domain Bacteria; phylum Actinomycetota; class Actinomycetes; order Mycobacteriales; family Pseudonocardiaceae; genus Amycolatopsis. The sequence goes on from NZ_CP107982.1 coordinate 8,409,595, forward strand.
ACGATGACGATGGGCGTCGCCGAACCGGAGTTCGCCTTCCGGATGAAGGCCGACCCCGGCCCGGGGCCGTCGCTGGGCGGGGTGCTCGACGCGGTGGACACGATGTTCCTCGCGCTCGAAATGCCGGACAGCCGCTACACCGACCACCGGCACGCGGGCGGCCCGCAGCTGCTGGCCGACGCCGCGTGCGCGGGCCGGTTCGTCGAAGGGCGGACCGTGCCGGGCTGGCGCGACCTCGACCTGCCGGGCCACGCGGTGGTCCTGCACGCCGACGGCGAGGAGTTCGCCCGCGGCCACGGCGGCCTGGTCCTGGGCGACCCGAGGCTGGCGCTGCACTGGCTCGCGACGGAACTGGCCCACACCGGCCACCGCCTCCGCCCGGGCGACGTGGTGACGACGGGAACGGCGACCACCCCGTGCCCGATCCACGCCGGCGGCCACGTGGTGGCCGACTTCGGCGCGCTGGGCCGCGTCGAAGCCCATTTCGTGTGACGCCGGGGCACCGACCGTCCGGGCACTAGGGTGATCAAGTGCTGACTTTCCGTGCCGGGTTCGTCGTGCTGGCCGTGGTCGTCGCGGCGCTCGACGCGGGGTTCTGGCTGTTCACCCGCGGCCAGCACCAGACGAGCGCGCGGGTCGGATTCCTGGTCGCGTTCGTGCTCCTGCTGGCCCTGCTCGCGGCGAGCGCCGGGCTGGTGCGCTGGGAGGTCGCGGCCCCGCTCGCCGCGGCGTCGACGTCCGGCCTGTTCTTCGTCGGCGCGGCGTCGATCTTCAGCGTGGGCCTCGGGTTCCTGCTGACGGCGGTCGTCGAGGCGGCGCTCGTGCGCGGGATGGTGCTCGACGCGTCCCCGGCCGGCTGGCGCGGCGGGACGTGGCTGATCAGCCTGTCGGCGGCCGTGGTCCCGGCGGGGTTGTTCGTGGTGGGCCTGGTCGCGCTGAAGTGACCCGCTCGCCCAGGCCGTGAAGGCCACCTTGAGGGACTCTGAGTCCCTCAAGGTGGCCTTCACGGACCTCTGGTCCTACTTGCCGAAGCCGGCCCGGCGGAGTGCTTCCGCCATCGAGCCGCTGCCGCCGGAGCCGCCCGAGCTGCCGCCCCGGCCGCCACCGCCGCCGCCCCCCGAGCCGCCGCGCTGACCGCCGCCGGAACCGCCCCGGCGCTGGCCACCGCCACCGCCGCCGCCCTGCTGACCCCGGTCACGACCGCCGCCGCCGCGGTTGCCGGACGGCGCACCCGGCTCGTCGTCCAGCCGCAGCGTCAGCGAGATCCGCTTCCGGGGCACGTCGACCTCGAGCACCTTCACCTTCACGATGTCCCCGGGCTTCACGACCTCGCGCGGGTCCTTCACGAAGTTCTTCGACAGCGCCGAAACGTGCGCCAGGCCGTCCTGGTGCACACCCACGTCGATGAACGCGCCGAACGCGGCCACATTCGTGACCACACCTTCCAGGCGCATGCCCGGCTTCAGGTCGCCGATCTTGTCGACGCCCTCGGCGAACGTCGCGGTCTTGAACGCCGGGCGCGGGTCGCGGCCCGGCTTGTCCAGCTCGGCCAGGATGTCCGTCACCGTCGGGAGACCGAACGTCTCGTCCACGAATTCGGCCGGGCGCAGCGAAGTCAGCGTCCGCGTGTTGCCGATCAGCGCGCGCAGGTCGGTGCCGGTCGCCGACAGGATCCGCCGCACCACCGGGTACGCCTCCGGGTGCACCGACGACGAGTCGAGCGGGTCGTCGCCGTCCGGGATGCGCAGGAAGCCGGCGCACTGCTCGAACGCCTTGGGACCGAGGCGCGCGACCTCCTTCAGCGCGGTCCGCGAGCGGAACGGGCCGTTCGAGTCGCGGTGGGAGACGATGTTCTCCGCCAGCCCGGTCGTGATGCCCGAGACGCGGGTCAGCAGCGGTGCCGAAGCCGTGTTGACGTCGACGCCGACCGCGTTCACGCAGTCCTCGACCACCGCGTCGAGCGAGCGGGACAGCGAGACCTCGGACAGGTCGTGCTGGTACTGGCCGACACCGATCGACTTCGGGTCGATCTTCACCAGCTCGGCCAGCGGGTCCTGCAGCCGGCGCGCGATCGAGACGGCGCCGCGCAGCGAGACGTCCATGTTCGGCAGCTCCGCCGAGGCGAACGCCGACGCCGAGTACACCGACGCGCCCGCCTCGGACACGATCGCCTTGGTCAGGTTCAGCTCCGGGTGCTTCTTGATGAGCTCCTGGGTGAGCTTGTCCGTCTCGCGCGACGCCGTGCCGTTGCCGATCGAGACGAGGTCGACCTTGTGCCGGGCGCACAGCGCGGCCAGCTCGGCGATCGACTGGTCCCACTTGTTGGCCGGCTGGTGCGGGTAGATGACGTGAGTGTCGACGACCTTGCCGGTCGCGTCCACGACGGCCACCTTGACGCCGGTGCGGAAGCCCGGGTCGAGGCCCATCGTGGCGCGGGTGCCCGCCGGGGCGGCGAGCAGCAGGTCGCGCAGGTTGGAGGCGAACACGCGCACGGCGTCGTCCTCGGCCGCCTGGCGCAGCCGCATCCGCAGGTCGATGCCCAGGTGCAGCAGGATCTTGGTGCGCCACGCCCAGCGCACGGTGTCGTTGAGCCACTTGTCGCCCGGGCGGCCCTCGTTGGTGACGCCGAACTTCGCGGCGATGCGCGTCTCGTAGTCGGTCGGCCCGACCTGCGGCTCGTCGGTCGGCTCGGCCGGCAGCATCGTGAGGTCGAGGACCTCTTCCTTCTCGCCGCGCAGCATCGCGAGGATCCGGTGCGAGGGGAGCTTGGTGTAGGGCTCGGAGAAGTCGAAGTAGTCGGAGAACTTGGCGCCGTCCTCCTCCTTGCCGCTGCGGACCTTGGCGACCAGGTGGCCCTGGCCCCACATCTTCTCGCGCAGGTCGCCGATGAGGTCGGCGTCCTCGGCGAAGCGCTCGACGAGGATCGAGCGGGCGCCGTCGAGGGCGGCCTGCGCGTCCGCGACGCCCTTGTCCGCGTCGACGAACACCGCGGCCGCGGCGTGCGGGTCCGTGGTCGGGTCGTTCAGCAGGCCGTCGGCCAGCGGCTCGAGGCCCGCCTCGCGCGCGATCATCGCCTTCGTGCGGCGCTTCGGCTTGAACGGGAGGTAGATGTCCTCGAGCCGCGACTTCGTGTCCGCGGCCAGGATCGACGCCTCGAGGGCCTCGTCCAGCTTGCCCTGGCTGCGGATCGAATCGAGCACGGCGAGCCGGCGCTCGTCGAGTTCCCGCAGGTAGCGCAGGCGCTCTTCGAGCGTGCGCAGCTGCGCGTCGTCGAGCATGCCGGTGACTTCCTTGCGGTACCGCGCGATGAACGGGACGGTCGAACCGCCGTCGAGCAGCTCGACGGTGGCCTTGACCTGTCCTTCGCGCACGCCCAGTTCTTCGGCGATCCTCTGCTCGACCGACACGCTCACTGCAACACGCTCCTGCTTCGCCTTCGGTGGATCCGATCCTCACATTCTGCCGTTCCGACCACCCCGACTTTCGGATGGGGCTCCTTGACAATGAGATTGGTCTAGTCCATTTTGTGGTGACCTGCCTCACGACCAGTGGAGGTCGCCCCGTGGTCCCCCAAGCCCGTCTAGCCCTGTTGTCGTTACTTTCCGCGGTCGCGCTGTGTCTCGGCGTGACGTTCGTGCTCGCCGGCAGCGCTTCGGCGGCCAACATCCTCGCCAACCCCGGCTTCGAGTCCGGCACCTCGGGCTGGACCTGCACCGCGGTCCCGACCGCGGTGAGCACCCCGGTCCACAGCGGCAGCCGCGCCCTGAGCGCGACGCCGACGTCGTCGGACAACGCACAGTGCTCGCAGACGCTCACCGTCTCGGCCAACACCGCCTACAAGCTGTCCGCCTGGGTGCAGGGCAGCTACGTCTACCTGGGCGTTTCCGGTTCCGCGACGACCAGCACCTGGACGCCCGGCACCAGCGGCTACTCGCAGCTGTCGCTGAGCTTCACGACCGGCGCGAGCACGTCGCTGACGGTCTACCTGCACGGCTGGTACGGCCAGCCGACGTACTTCGCCGACGACGTCAACCTCGACGGCCCGGGCACCCCGCCGCCGACGACGCCGACCACGCCGACGACCCCCACCACCCCGACGACGCCGCCCACCACGACCACTCCGCCGACGACGACCACGCCGCCGCCGACCCAGGGTGACCTGCCCAAGCACGTCCTCACCGGCTACTGGCAGAACTTCTACAACGGCGCGAAAGCGCTGAAGCTGGCCGACGTCCCGACGAAGTACAACATCATCGCGGTGTCCTTCGCCGACGCCACCGGCACGCCGGGCGCGGTGAGCTTCACGCTCGACTCGGGCCTGTCGTCGCAGCTCGGCGGCTACACCGATGCGCAGTTCAAGGCCGACATCCGTACGGTGCAGGCGCGCGGCCAGAAGGTGATCATCTCGGTCGGCGGCCAGAACGGCACGATCAGCGTCGGCGACTCGAACTCGGCGAACAACTTCGCGAACTCGATCAAGTCGCTGATCACGAACTACGGCTTCGACGGCGTCGACATCGACCTGGAGAACGGCGTCAACGCCACCTACATGGGCCAGGCGCTGCGCAGCATCTACAACGGCGGCGGCAAGGTCATCACGATGGCGCCGCAGACGATCGACATGCAGTCCACCGGCGGCGGCTACTTCCAGCTCGCGCTGAACATCAAGGACATCCTGACGATCGTCAACATGCAGTACTACAACTCGGGCACCATGCTCGGCTGCAACGGCAGCGTCTACGCCCAGGGCACGGTCGACTTCCTGACCGCGCTGGCCTGCATCCAGCTGCAGGGCGGCCTGCGCGCCGACCAGGTCGGGCTCGGGTTGCCGGCGTCGTCGCAGGCGGCGGGCGGTGGCTACCAGGCCCCGGCCAACACCGTGGCGGCGCTGAACTGCCTGGCCAAGGGCACGTCGTGCGGCTCGTTCAAGCCGTCCGCGACCTACCCGACGATCCGCGGCGCGATGACGTGGTCGATCAACTGGGACGCGACCGCCGGGTACGCGTTCTCGAACACCGTGTCCGCTGGGCTCGCCGGCCTGCCGTGACGCACACGCCATGAAGGGGCCCTTCCGGACGAGCGTCCGGAAGGGCCCCTTCATGACACCCCCAGCCGGCACGCGCAGACCCCCCGGCCGCGCGCCCGCCACCTAGACTGCAGGACGGTCCGTGTGTGATCGTTGCGGAAACATGGAATCCGCAGGTCGGAGCGGGTGTGAACAGGTTTCGGGAGGAGGTCGGCGATGCGGTTCGGTGTCCTCGGCACCCTCGAAGCCGAATCCGGCGGGGCCGTCCTCGACGTCGGGCACACCCGCCAGCGCTACGTCCTCGCGGCGCTGCTGGCCGACCCGAACCGGCCGGTGACGCCGGACCAGCTCGTCACCCGCGTCTGGAGCGGCAACCCGCCGCACCGCGCGACGGCGACCCTCCGGAGCTACCTTTCGCGGCTGCGTGCCGCCGGGTGCGCGATCGAGCGGACCCCGCACGGCTACGTGCTGCGCGTCGACCCGGCGTCGGTCGACCTGCACCGGTTCCGCGACAAGGTGACGCGGGCGCGGGCGGCGTCGGACGACGTCGCCGCGGCCGCGCTGTTCGACGAAGCGCTCGCGCTGTGGCGCGGCGAGCCGTTCGCCGGGCTGGACTCGCCGTGGCTGACCGGCGTCCGCGAGGGCCTGGAAGCCGAGCGGCACGCGGCCCGGCTGGACCGCCACGACGTCTCGCTGCGGCTCGGGCGGCACGCGGCGCTGCTGGCGACGCTGCCGCGGCTGGCCGCCGAGCACCCGTTCGACGAGCGGCTCGCGGCGCAGCTGATCCTCGCCTACTACCGCAGCGGACGGCAGGCCGACGCGCTCGCGCACTTCGAGGGCATCCGCCGTCGCCTGGCCGAGTACCTGGGCGCCGACCCGGGGCCGGGGCTGCGCGGGCTGCACCGGCGGATCCTCGCGGGTGACCCGGGCCTGGAACCGCCGCCGGCCGCGCGCGAGGTGGTGCGGACGGGGTCGCTGATGGAACTGGCCGCGATCCGCGCCGTCGCGACGTTGCTGATCGTGGCGCGCGAAGGCGACTTCGAGTCCGCGGCCTGGCGCGTACGCAGCACGGCGGACGCGCTGGAGAAGGAGATCGGCGAGCTGGAGGCCGAGATCGGCGGCCCGCTGGTGGTGGCCGACGACACCGGCGTCCGGCTGACGGAGCTGGGGGAGCGGCTGCGTTCGGGCGCCCGCGCGGGTGTCGCGGACCTGGCGGCGATCTTCGCCGAAACCCGCGTGTCCGGCCGGCGGATCGGCGGCAAACTGCGCGTGGGTTACGTCGCGAGCCTCGGCGGCGACCTGGTGACCCGGCTGACGACGGAGTTCGAGCGCCGCCACCCGGCGTGCGAGGTGAGCCTGACCCCGACCCGCATCGGCGCCCGCTGGAACGAGCACGACCTGCTCGCCGAGGGCGACCTCGACCTGGTCCTGCACTGGTCCCCGGGCGGCGACACGCGGTCGTTCGACCTGCCGAACCTGCGCACGGGCCCGCCGCTGCTGTCCCTGCCCCGGGGTCTCCTGATGCGCGAAGACCACCCGCTGGCGACGCGGGAGTCGGTGAGCCTGGAGGACATCGCGGACTACCGCCTGCTGGACCCGAGCAAGACGCTGAACCCGGTCGCCCGCGACCAGTGGGCCCCGCCGAGGACCCCGTCGGGCCGCCCGATCCCCCGCACCCAGGACGACGTCCCCCAGCTGATCGGCCGCACCCGCATCGGCGTCGAAGACATGCTCACCCTGGTGGCGCGCGGAATCGGCCTGCACATCACGGTGCTGTCGCTGCTGGAGCGCTACCCGTTCCCGGGCCTGACGGTGGTCCCGGTGACGGACATCCCGCCGATGATCGCGGTCCCGGTGTGGCGGGCTTCGGAGGAGAACGAAGCGATCCGCGCGTACGTCGCGGTGACGACCGAGCTGACGGCCGGAAGTGGGACCCGATGACCGAACAAATTCGGCATTGGGACGACCTGCACAACGGGGGCGAGATCGGAAAGACCCCGGACGGGCCGTCATCGTTGGCGATGGAAGCCGCTCGATCGCTCCCGGTGCCCTCGAGGGTGCTCGAACTCGGTTGTGGTTCAGGAGCGGATGCGGCGTATTTGGCCGCCGAAGGACACGATGTGCTGGCACTGGACTTCTCGGCGGTCGCGATCCGTCGGGCCGCCAGTGTCCACGCAGACGTCGGTGTGGATTTCCGCGTGGCCGATTTTTCCCGGCCACTGGATCTTCGTCCCGAGTCCTTCGACCTGGTCTACGCCCGGCTGTCGATGCACTACTTCCCGGACAGCGTGACCCGCGAGCTCGTCGGCGAGGTCGCGCGCGTCCTCGCCAAAGAAGGTCGGCTGGTCGCGCTGTGCAAATCCGTCGCCGACCCGCTGTGCGGGAAGGGGAGCAGGATCGAGGACGACATGTACCGGCTGGACGGCCACGTCCGCCACTTCTTCTCGGCCGGGTACATGCGCGAGCTTCTCGGCAGTGGATTTCGTCCGGCGCGCGTGACCGAATTCGAGGGGGTTGCGTACGGCCGGAATTCGGCCTTTGTCAAAGTTTTCGCACAACGCAGGTAGTGTCGTTACTTGCGAATTCTCGTGAGCGCGACCTGCAGCAGCACCAAGACCATCGTCGCCAGAAAGTTCGGTGCCAGTTCCAGTACGCTGTGCTGGTTGCTCAGTGCCCAAGTCAGGACCGTGTAACCGATAATCGCCGCCGCGGCCAGCCACAGGACGAAGTTGGTGACGCGCGAGTAGGCGACCCGGGTCGCGGTGTTGATCGTCGTGCCGACAAAACGCATCCGCGGCGCGGCGTCCAAGCTCGCCGAAATCAGCCGCATCAGTTCACAGGTGATCCCGTGTGTTCGCGTGGACTGGGCCTCGCCCGACGACCGGTAGGTGAACCCCGTCGGGGAGTCGATCATCTTCGTCGTCATGAGCAGGTGCTGTTGCCACAGGAAGGAAAAGAACTTCGTCGACGGGAACAGGCGCAAGGTCAACTCGATGAGGTACAGCTGCCACGGTATGCGAACGTAGTACTGCCGTCGGCCCGCGGTGTACTCGTAGTTCGCCTCCGCCGGCGAGGACATCTGGGTGCGCAGTGTGCCGACCAGCCTGCGGTGCTCCTCTTCGAGGAATTCGCGTCGGGTCTTGAGCCTGATCGTGGCGATGACCGTCAACGCGAATATCCTCGCGTACGGATTCTCGTCGATCGAAGAAGAGTCGAGATGTCGAAGCAGCGCCGCGACGTCGTTCTCGTTCACCGGCACGGACGCGGCTGTCAGGGCTCGCAGGGTGTGCGCCGTCGCCAGCGGATCGAACGAACCCGTGTTGTCGAGCCGGGTGGCCCATCCTCCTCCGCTCAGGCGCGCGGCGATGACGCGCTGGATCAGCGCCTGAAGGTGGGTGTCACGTCCGAGCACGATGACCGGGACTCGGGAGAGGGCGAAGACGACGTCCGCGGTCTTGAATGTGTCGAGTCTTTCCACGGCTATCCGGCGGGAAGTCTCGATCGCCTCTTCCGGATCCTGCGCGAGGTTCGGCTCGAGCGTCTCGCGGTGGCGAAGGTAGTTCACCAGCGACTGAAGCTTCTGGACGCCGTTGTCGACGTGTGGCGTGCTGCTGATCACGAGAATCGCGGCGGCGGTGCCGAAGAGGCCGCGCTGCTCGAATTCGAAGCGGTCGAGGTACTGGCCCGCTGCGAGCATGTCGTCCGGCAGGCCGCGCCGCTGTACGCCGCTCTCGAGAACCGAATCGAACTTCCTTCGGATGGCGGAGATCGTCGAGTCTGCGAGGGCTTCGTCGACGCATCGGTAGTGTTTTGTCGTGGGGAGGAGCTCCGACTTCATTCCGTTGCCTCGGTCGTGAAGTCGCGAAGCAGTGTCAACGTGGCTCGGACATTGGCTTCGCCGGGGAACGCGGCGTAGTCCCACAGGTCCGGCTTTCCGATCGCCGTGGCGAGCTGGCGCCGAAAGTACTGCGGAACTCCGACGTCCTCGACGAGTGCACACGGGCTCCCGGTCGAGCCCAGCATCAGATAAGGTCGGCCTCGCCACTCGGCCGAGTGCTCCTCCAGCATTGCCGGGGCGTCGGGCGCGTACACGGTCGTGCCGGTGGGCAGTCGCAAGTCGTAGGAGCCCGGTACTACGTGGAGGTGCGCGTGATCCACGCATGCCGATGTGGGGATCGAAGGGGCCGAGACTCCTCCGTGTTCCCAGTAGGTCACCTCTCCCCAGCGGCTGCCGAGACTTTCGAGGACTTGCCCGAGAAACTCGGCGAACCCGGTCTCCGGCGACGCGGAGCACAGGTTCGGCACGTGTTCCACGGGTGATACGAGGATGTAGCCCGCCACGAGGGCGCCCACGCCGGGTAGGACGCAACCGCGTCCGTGCTTCAGCAGCAGAGGGTGATCAGTCCAGCGTTTCTCCTGGCTGTGGACTGCCTGGCAGATGAAGCAGTCCGTGTGACGCATCATTCTTCACCGCCCCGGGCGGATTCGAGCAGGAACTCAAGGCGTCGCATGAGTACGGGCTGGAACTCCCTGATCCCGGCGTCGGACGCCGAAATGGAGGTATCCGCGATGTAGGTCGAATTGTCGATGCGCAGGTCGAACAGTGCAGGGTCGTAACCGAACCGGATGCCGTAGAGCCTGGCGAACTGTTCTCGTGCGAAGACGTCCTTGTCATGCACTATGTTTGCTGCCTGTCGTTCAGGCATGAGGTTCTGATCGCGCAGGTACGATACGGTACATTTTTTCGCGCGAGCTGAACTGCTGGAATCGAGCCAGACCCGGATCGCCGAAGATGATCGGTACAACCACGGTTGCAGCCAGGCGTCCACGATTATGGAGGAACTGCTCGAAACCACCTCGAGCAGGTGGTCGTCCGCCTTGAGGTCGATGCTTCTATCGCTTCGTCGAAGCTGGTCCTGCTGTGGTGTCCAGTCGCGAAGGTCTTTTATCGCGGTGAACTCCTTCATGACGTGAGACATGCCGATATAGGTCCACCCGAGCTCGGCGGCCACCAGGCGGGCGTGAGTCGTTTTTCCGGCTGCCGTCCAACCGGAGATCAGGATCCGATTCTTGCGAGTCAACTTCTCCCCCTCGAGTCGGTTATGTGAACGAGTTCGCGACCTCTTTGATCGTGTATTCCTGATCTGCGATCAAGGGTAGGTCCGATGCGGTGGAAAGGGGAATCCAGCGAACATCGGAGATGAAATCCTCGGCGTCGTTGTTCTCGCGGCTCACCGTGCCGAACTCGATATCGCACAACCGTGCCACGGCAACGACCTTGGTCGTTTCGCCGCCGATGGGCATGTCCCATTCCCACATGTGCACGAGGCGACCGGGGGTGACCTTGAGTCCGACCTCCTCCCAGACCTCGCGGCGCAGTGCGTCGTCCAGTGTCTCGGCGGCTTGCAGGCCGCCGCCGGGTAGTTCCCACAGATTCGGGTTGTGCGGGTCCGAATCGCTCTTTCGCACCAGGAGCAGTTCGCGTTCTCTGAGAATTACTGCTTTTTGGGCGAATCGTACTCTCATGAAATCTGTTCCTTTGATCGTCTGCTGCGTGTCGCCGCCTGCTGTACCAGCCGGATGCCCATCGATCGGTGGTGATCACCTCCGGGGGTCTTCTCGGTGTCCTGGCTAAGTCGTCTGGGCCGGCGAAGATGTTGCACCCTACCAATACTTCTTCTGGGTGGCGTCCGCTGCGTGCTTGCCTACTGATTGTGAGCGGAATGGGAAGGTCGCCGGGATCGCACCTGTACCGCTCGTTGATCCGAGTCATCGTCGAATCATTCGATGTGCTCCGCGAGACCTGGCGCCCGATGGCAGAAAGGAGGCATCGGCGCTGGTCACGATGTTCTCCAGTCGGCCGGTCGCCCGCTTCGCACGTCGGTTCGTTGGTCGTGGATATCCTCAATCGAGGAAGTACGCGCGTGGTCGGCAGCTGTTGCAGGCGCGCGTGCAGGTCGCCGACGGCAGATTCATCGTGGCAGGCACGTCCTGCCTCGAAATTCGGAAATGACTCGCCCGGGTGACTACAGGATCAGGAGCGGGACTACTGAGAGTGTCGATCGGCGGGTATCGCCGCAGGCAAATCATCGCCGAGTCAGGTAATCATCGATGGTCTACGGCTGATTCCTGACTACTACTTGTGGCTGTGTGAACCGGCCCATCAGTTCACTTGGGCACGACTGGCAGCCTTAGCGCGCCAGGTGCCTCCGCGGGCACCGCCGGCTTTCGGGGTGCCACCGCCGCCACTCGCCGATACGCCGCGCCCAACGAAGGCCGGGGGTCCGCCTCGCCGGCGTTCGGCCAGAAGGCCATCGCCCGTTCCGCCTGGGCCGTGATGGTCAGCGACGGGTTCACGCCCAGGTTCGCCGAGATCGCCGAACCGTCGACCACGTGCAGGCCCGGGTACCCGTACAGCCGCTGGTACGGATCCACCACCCCGGTGGCCGGCGAGTCCCCGATCGCGCAGCCGCCGATGAAGTGGCCCGTGATCGGGATGTTCGCCAGGTCCGTCCACGCGCCCTGCGGCAGGCCGCCGATCTTCTCCGCGACCCGGCGCGTCACCTCGTGGCCCGCCGGGATCCACGAGGGGCTCGGGTCGCCCGCGCCCTGCTTGGTCGTCATGCGGCGGCCGAACAGGCCGCGTTTCGTGTACGTCGTCACGGAGTTGTCGAGCGTCTGCATCACCAGCAGCCCGATCATCCGCTCCGACCAGCGCCGCGGGTTGTGCAGCTTGACGACGTTCCGCCGCTGCCGCCACAGCTCGCGCGCTCCCAGCACCCAGCGCCGCTTGCCGGTCTGGGCGTCGACCAGCACCGTTGTCATCAGGCCCATGAAGTTGCTGCCGCGCCCGTACCGCACCGGCTCGACGTGCGTCACCGCATCCGGGTGGATCGACGACGTGATCGCGACGCCGCGTGTGTAGTCCGTGTCGTCCCGCAGCGACCGCGCGGCCAGCACGGCCTCGGAGTTCGTCCGCGCCAGCAAGCCGAGACGTGGGGACAGTTCAGGCAAAGTCCCGGTGTCCCGCAAGCGGTGCAGCAGCCGTTGCGTGCCCAGGGAAGCCGCGGAGAACACCACCTGTGACGCGGTGAACGTCCGGCGAGACCACCGCCCGGTGCGGACGGTGTCCACCGCGTAGCCGCCCTCGATCGGCCGGACGGAAACAGCTGTGGTCAGCGGATGCACCACGGTGCCCGCTTTTTCGGCCAGGTAAAGGTAGTTCTTCACGGTCGTGTTCTTCGCCCCGACGCGGCAGCCGGTCATGCACTCGCCGCACAGCGTGCACTTCTGGCGCAGAGGTCCCGCGCCACCGAAGAACGGGTCCACTCCGGACTGTCCGAAGTAGACGCCGACCGGCGTGCGGCGGTACGTGTGCCCGATGCCCATGTCCTCGGCGACGTCCCGCAGTACCCGGTCGGCGGCCGTCGTCGCCGGGTTCTCGACCACGCCGAGCATCCGCTTCGCCTGGTCGTAGTACGGCGCGAGCTCGTCCTTCCAGTCCGTGATGTGCGCCCACTGCGGATCGGCGTAGAACTTGTCCGGGGGCTCGTACAGCGTGTTCGCGTACACCAGCGACCCACCGCCAACCCCCGAGCCGCTCATCACGAAGGTGTTCTTCAGCAGTGTCAGCCGCTGGATGCCGAAGCAGCCGAGTTTCGGTGCCCACAGGTACTTCCGCAGCCGCCACGACGTCTTCGCGAACTCGTCGTCGGCGAACCGGCGGCCGGTCTCCAGCACACCGACGCGGTAGCCCTTCTCGGTCAGCCGCAACGCCGTGACGCTGCCGCCGAAGCCCGAGCCGATCACCAGGACGTCGTAGTCCATCAGCCCACCACCCGGTAGTCGGCCACGTCGAACCGCTTGGTCCGGCGGTCGTACTCGGTGACCAGGCCCGGCCAGTTGGTCGTCACCCGGCCGTCGGCCTGGCGGTACCAGCTCGTGCACGCGCTCCACACGCTGTGGCCCAGCCGCGCCTGCACTTCGTCGTCGTACCGCTGCTCGACCTCCGGCAGGACGTCCAGCGCGGACACGCCAGGACGGGATAACCGTTCTACGGCCTGACGGATATACCGAGCCTGGCGTTCGAGCATGTAGATGATGGACCCGGCGCCGAGGTTGGTGTTCGGCCCGTAGACGCAGAACAGGTTGGGGAAACCGGGCACGGTGATCCCGAGGTACGCCCGCGCGCCGCCGGACCACGCGTCCTGCAGCGACCGCCCGCCCGGCCCGCGCACCTTGACCGGTGCGAGGAAGTCGGTCGCGGCGAACCCGGTGCCGTAGACGATGACGTCCACCTCGTGCTCGACGCCGTCTTCGGTCCGGACGCCCTTTTCGGTGATCTCGCTGATCCGCGCCGTCTCGACGTCGACGTTCGGCTGAGCCAGCGCGGGCAGGTAGTCGTTGGTGAAGAGGATCCGCTTGCAGCCCAAGGGATATTCCGGTGTCAGCTTCGCGCGCAGCGCCGGGTCCTTGATGTGCCGGCGACGCAGCTGCGCGGTCCGGAGCTCGAACATCTTCGCCAGCACAGGGTGGCGCGTCATCGCGTACGTCGCGTACTCGGCGAGCAGGAAGATCCGCAGCCGGCCGAGCAGCTGTGTCGGCGGCAGGTGCTCGAACAGCCAGTGCTGCCAGCCGCGGTAGGCCGGGTCCGACTTCGCCAGGACGTACGGCGGTGTCCGCTGGAAGACGGTCACCCGTTCGGCCTGCTTGCGCACCTCGGGCACGAACTGCACGGCGCTGGCCCCGGTCCCGATCACGGCGACGCGCTTCCCGCGCAGGTCGACGTCGTGGTCCCAGCGCGCGGAGTGGAACGCGGCTCCCGCGAACCGGTCCCGCCCGGGGATGGTGGGCAGGACCGGCCGCGACAGCTGTCCGACGGCCGGGACGAAGACGTTCGCCTCGTAGGTCTCGCCGCTCTTGGTCGCGACGCGCCAGACGCCGTCGTCGAACACGGCCTCGGTGACCTCGGCGCCGTACCGGATGTGCGGCTCGAGGCCGTACTTCGCGATGACGCCGCGCAGGTAGGCCAGGATGTCCGGCTGGTGTGAGAACCGCTTCGGCCAGCGCGGGTTCGGCTCGAAGGAGTAGGAGTACAGCGGCGAGGGGATGTCGCAGGCGGCACCCGGGTAGGTGTTGTCCCGCCAGACGCCCCCGGGCTCGGCCGCGCTCTCCAGGATCGTGAAGTCCGTGAGACCGGCGCGCTTGAGCTCGATCGCCGTGCCGATGCCGCCGAACCCGGTGCCCACGATCAGCACCGACGGCCCCTTCGCCGAACTCGTCATGCTGAAGAAAGCTACCCACTCGGAGCCTGTGACAACAGGACACGAGCGGTCACGCGATCGAGATTTTCGGCCACGCGCGGACGCGTCAAGCCAGCACGCGCACCTCCCGCGTCTCCGCGCCCGGTTCCGCCCAGCTCAGCAACCGCGCCGCCGCGCTCTCCAAGGCCTGCAGGTCGCGCTTCGGCAGCTTCTCGAACGGCGTCAGCTCCACCGCGGCGGCCTTGCGGGAGGCCTTCAGCTCCCAGAACCCGCGCACGTACCCACCCGCCAGCAGCGTCCCCTTGACCAGGCCGTTCTGGGTGATGACGCGCTTGCGGTGCTCGTCGCTGATCACCCGGGTGCGGTCGGCGTAGGACAGGATCGTCTGGTCGAACGGCCCCAGCAGCCGCGCCGGCGTGGGGACGTCCTCCTCCGGGACCGTCAGCTCCGGCAGGTCCAGCAGCTCGCGGCCGTCCGGGTCGCGGTAGCGGCGCAGGTCCATCCCCGCCGCGACCTCGCCCAGCCGGGTGAGGCCCGCCCACGTCTGGACGTCCGCCACCGTCGCCGGGCCGAACGCGCGCAGGTACCGCGCGATCAGGGCGGCCGGTGAGGGCGGGGGCAGCGGCGAAGCCACCCACTCGTCCAGGCACGCGTACGTCGCCTGCCCGGCCTTGCCCCAGATCGCCCGCGGCGGGATCTGCACCAGCGGCAGCCGGCCGCGGGCCAGGTGGGTGAGCGACGCCGTCGGGACGTCCGGCCACCGCCGCGCCAGTTCGGCGCCCAGTGCGGTGCTCGACAGCGGCGCGTCCAGCAGCAGCTCTCGCGCGGCCGCGGCGACGACGTCGTGGTCCAGCCCGGCGAGCGCCTGCGCGTGCAGGGTGTTCTGCTTGAGGTCGCGGTCGTAGAGCAGCTGCACCACCGGCCGCCACGCCAGCGCGTCCGCCGCGGTCACCAGGTGGACCGTGCCGCGCATCAGCGCGATCCGGACGACCTGACGGCTCTCCAGCAGCTCCGCCAGGTCCACGGGCCGGAAGCCGTGCAGGCGCGCCCACAGCGCGTAGTACGGCGGGAACGGCGCCTGCGCCTGCAGCCCGGCCAGGTGCTCCACCGCGTCGCGGGCGGACATCTTCGCGTGGCGCAGCAGCAGCTGGCGCTCCAGCGTCGCGCGGTTCAGCGCCCGTCGGCTCAACGTCGTCACGGCGTCACCCTAACGATCACCCCGGACAATTCCGGTCCTCGATGAGCTGCGCCGCAGGACGTGATCCATACTTCCGGCCATGGCCGAGCTCGCCGCCCCCGCCGTCGGGGACTGGGACTTCCCGCGCGGTACCGCGAGCATCGAGCTGATGACGCGGTTCGCCGCCGACCGCGGTCTGGCCTCCGGCCGGCTGCTGGCCGCGACGTCGGTGACCCCGGACCTGCTCGCCGACCCGGCGGCGCAGGTCGACGCGCGCGAGGAGCTGGCCGTCGTCCGCGCGCTGGCCGCGCTGGACGGTTCGGACGCCACGGCACTCGAGCTCGGGCGCCGTTACCGCGTCACCACCTTCGGCATCTTCGGGTTCGCCTGCATCAGCAGCCCGACGCTGCGCGACGCGATGCTGTTCGCGCTGCGCTACTTCGACCTCAGCTTCGCGTTCTGCATCCCGCACGTCGTCGCCGACGGCGACCGCATCACCCTCGAGCTCGACGACAGCCGCGTGCCCGTCGACGTCGCCCGGTTCCTGGTGCTGCGGGACCTGTCCGCGATCTTCGCCGTGATGCGCGACCTGCTGCCCGAGATCGCCTTCGACGACCTGAGCTTCCGCCACGAAGCGTCCACAGTGGACGCCTACCGGGCGGCGTTCGGCGTCGAGCCCCGGTTCGGCGCCGACGCCTGCCGCGCCACGCTCGACCCGGCGTTCCTCGCGCTGCCGCTGCCGCAGGCCAACGAACAGACCGTCGCGCTCTGCGCCGCGCAGTGCGAGGCCCTCGTCACGCGCAAGCGGCAGCGCTCCGGCATCTCGCAGCAGGTCCGCGAACGCCTGGTGCGCCTCGGCGGCGTCGACGCGGGGATGGACGAAATCGCCCGCCAGTTGACGCTCAGCACACGCACGCTGCGGAGGCGCCTGGCCGAGGCCGGCACCAATTACCGCGCGCTGGTCGACGAAGTCCGCCAGGCCCTGGCCGAAGAGCTGCTCGACACGGGCGTGCTGTCCGTCGAGGACGTCGCGTACCGGCTCGGTTACGCCGAGGCGTCGAGCTTCATCTACGCGTTCAAGCGCTGGACCGGGATGACGCCCGCGGCATACGCGCGCCGGTTCCGGGCCGCTCGGCAAGCACCGCCGGGTAGGTGAGCTTCAGCAGGTTGAGGATCGAATCGGTGAGGAACGTCCGCAGCGCCGTCCGGTCCAAAGTGCCGCGGATGAGCCATTCGCGCGACGCCGCCCGCAGCATCCCGCCGAACGACCGGATCATCGCGCGCAGTTCTTCGCGGCCTTCGGTCACGTCGGTCATCAACGCGGCTTCGAGCACGCGGTCGGCGGCGATCTCGTCGGCCTCCAGCATGATCCGCTCGATCTCCGGGTCGCGGCCCGCCGACTCCGGCCCGATCACCGTCAGCCAGGCGTCGCGGTTGCGGTCCACGACGTCGATCCAGCGCTCGACGCCGATCGTCAGCCGTTCCTCCATCGTGGTGTCCGGCAGCGCCTCGGTCACCGGCGCCGGCACGATCATCAGCTGCCGCACCACTTCCAGGTACAGTTCGCGCTTCCCGCCGAAGTAGTGGTTGATCAGCGGGCGCGCCACCCCGGCCGCCTCGGCGATGTCCGAAGTGGACACCGACGCGTAGCTGCCCGCGCCGAACAGCCGACGGGCGGCGGCGAGGATCTCGGCGCGCCGCTCGGCCGGCTCGAGCCGGCGCCGCCGGGGCCGCGTTCCGCTGGTCATCCGCTCAGCCTCGCCGGGGAACGGCACGCTGTCAACAAGTAGTTGACTTCTCGTCAAGAGAGTGACTCCGGTTGCGGGCAACCGAATTTCCGCGTCGACGGCTGTCGTTACGGAACCGGAACAACCCGCCGGTAACTTCCCGGCGCCCGGACGCGACGAGACGGCAGGGGGCCCGTGTGACCGGGGGTAGGAGCAGATGATCGAAGACGACGCGCCGATCCGGCCGGCGGGACGCTGGGTGAGCGTCCGCCTGCAGCATCGTCACGTCAGCTTCGACGACGCCTTCGAAGCCGACGAACCGGTCCCGGACGGCGACTGCGCGGACGAGGAGTCCTTGTCGTACTCCGGAATCGTGATCACGAGCTTCGACGAGGGGGAGAAGGTTTCCGAGCGCTGGATCCCGCTCGGCGCCGATCCTTCCGAATCGGACGACGAAGAACTCATCGAGCAGCTGCGCGACGCGCTCCTTTGGCAAGCGGGGCGCCCGCCCCCGAATGCCCGCGACTGACCTACGACGGCGTGCGCAGCCCTTCGAACGCCACTTTGCAGACGGTGTCGGCCACTTCCGCCGCCGACGAGCCGCGCCGCGGGCGGTACCACTCGATCAGCGAGTTGACCATGCCGAAGATCAGCCGCGCGGTCACCGCCGGGTCGACGTCCGGGCGGATGTCACCCTCGGCTTCGGCCTGCTTCACCAGGTCCGTCACCAGCAGGTCGAATTCGCGCCGGCGGGCCAGCGCGGCGCGCTCCACCTTCGTGTTGCCCCGGACGCGCAGCAGCAGCGTGACGAACGGCAGCCGGTCGGCCAGCACCAGCACACTGCCGCGCACGAGGTGCTCCAGCCGGTCGATCGCGCGCCCGTCGAGCCGCGCGGTTTCCTCGGCGACGGCGAACAAGCCGTCCAGGGCCCGGTCGACCGAGAGCCGCAGCAGTTCTTCCTTGCTGGGCACGTGGTGGTAAATCGCCGACTTCGTGATGCCGAGCTTGCGGGAGAGGTCCTCCATGCTCGTGCCGTCGTAACCGCGCTCGTTGAACAGCTTCACCGCCACCTGCAGCAGCGATTCGAGGTCGTACCCGGGGCGCCCGCGCCGAGGTGCCGTCACGTCTTGTCCCGCTGGTCGACGATGCGCCGCATCTTGCCCATCGACCGCTCGAGGGTGTCCGGGTCGACGACGTCCACCGACACCGTCACGCCCACGCCGTCCTTGACGCCGGTGACCAGCTCGGCGGCGGCGCGCACCCGGTCCTCGGCGACGGCGTCGTGACGCGCCTCGACCAGCACGGTGAGGTGGTCGAGCCGGCCGCGCGTCGACCGGACGAGCTGGAAGTGCGGGCTGAGGGAAGCCGTCCGCAGCACGATCTCCTCGATCTGCGTCGGGAAGACGTTGACGCCGCGCAGGATGATCAGGTCGTCGGTGCGGCCGGTCACCTTGTCCATCCGCCGGAACGCCGGGCGCGCCGTGCCCGGGTTCAACGCCGTCAGGTCGCGCGTGCGGTACCGGATGATCGGCAGCGCCTGCTTGGTCAGCGACGTGAACACCAGCTCGCCGGTCTCGCCGCCGCCCAGCACGTGCTCCTCGAAGGGGTCGATCACCTCGGGGAAGAAGTGGTCCTCCCAGATGTGCAGGCCGTCCTTCGTCTCGACGCACTCCTGCGCGACACCCGGGCCCATCACCTCGGACAGCCCGTAGATGTCCACCGCGTCGATCGCGAACCGCTCTTCGATCTCCGAGCGCATCTGCTCGGTCCACGGCTCGGCGCCGAAGATGCCGACCTGCAACGAGCTCGCGCGGGGGTCGACACCCTGGCGCTCGAACTCGTCGAGCAGCGTCAGCATGTACGACGGCGTCACCATGATGATCTCGGGCCGGAAGTCGGTGATCAGCTGCACCTGCCGCGCCGTCATCCCGCCGGACGCCGGGATCACCGTGCAGCCCAGCTTTTCCGCGCCGTAGTGCGCGCCGAGACCGCCGGTGAACAGGCCGTAGCCGTACGCGTTGTGCAGCTTGTGGCCCGGCCGCCCGCCCGCCGCGTGGATCGACCGGGCCATCACCGTGGCCCAGGTGTCGATGTCCTGCTCGGTGTAGCCGACGACGGTGGCCTTGCCGGTCGTGCCGCTGGAGGCGTGGATGCGCCGCACCTGCTCCTGCGGCACGGCGAACATCCCGAACGGGTAGTTCTCGCGCAGGTCCTGCTTGGTGGTGAACGGGAACTTCGCCAGGTCGGCGAGCTCCTTGCAGTCGTCCGGGTGCACGCCCGCGTCGTCGAACTTCTTCGTGTACGCGGGCACGTTCGTGTAGGCGTGCCGGAGTGTCCACTGCAGACGCTCGAGCTGCAGCGCGGCCAGCTCGTCGGCGGAGAGGTTCGCCTCGATCATGCTTGGTCCCGTTTCCCGGAGATGACGCGGCTGCGGCCGCGGAATTCGGCGACGACTTCCGGTCCCGCGGGGGTCTCCCGCTGCACCGTGACGTCGTAGATGCCGTTGCGGCCGTAGCGGGTGCGCTCGGTGGCCGTCGCGACGAGGTGGTCGCCGAGCCGGCCGGCGGCGACGAACGAGATTTCCGCACCGGCGGCGACAGTGACCGGGCCGTGGGTGTTGCACGCGCAGGCGAAGGCCGTGTCGGCGAGCAAGAAGACGTACCCGCCGTGCGCGATGTCGTGCCCGTTGACCATGGACGCGGTGATCGTCATGGTCGCGACCGCGCGCCCGTCGCCCGCATCGACGAGGGTGATGCCCAGCGCGCGGGACGCCTCGTCCGCGGCGAACATGGTGTGCGCGGCGTTGGTCATGCACTCTCCGTTGAACAGGCCCTGCGGCGCGGAGCGCCTCCGCTGAGGGCGGCGGCGGGGGCATGGATGGACTGACCGAATGGACGGTCATCCGGTGGTGCGCCTCAGTAAAGGCAGAGGTCCGGGCCGGTGTCAAGCGCCGGGGCCTTCCGATCTCGGCGGCCAGCGGCTACGATGGAATTACTGAACGTCCGGTAGGTAATTCGGTGGAGAGGTCGGACTCGATGGGTTTGCTGCGCAGCTACGTCTCGGGCGAGTGGCACACGGCGGCGGAAGACGGTGCCCCGCTGCACGACGCCACGACCGGCGAGGAGGTCGCCCGCGTCTCCTCGGCGGGCGTCGACTTCGCGGGCGCGCTCGAGTACGGCCGGCGGGTCGGCGGCCCGGCGCTGCGCGAGCTGACGTTCCACCAGCGGTCGGCGCTGCTCAAGGCACTGGCCTCACACCTGCGCGAGCACCGCGAGGAGCTGTACGCACTCTCCGCGAAGACCGGCTCGACGCTGGGTGACTCCAAGTTCGACATCGACGGCGGCATCGGCGTCCTGTTCAGCTACGCCTCCAAGGGCAAGCGCGAGCTGCCGAACGACACCGTCTACGTCGAGGGCGGCGTCGAGCCGCTGAGCAAGGGCGGCACGTTCGTCGCCCAGCACATCGCAACGCCGCTGCGAGGCGTCGCCGTCCAGATCAACGCGTTCAACTTCCCGGTGTGGGGGCCGCTGGAGAAGTTCGCCCCGGCGTTCCTGGCCGGCGTCCCGAGCCTGGTCAAGCCCGCCAGCCAGACGGCCTACCTCACGGCCCGCCTGGTCGAGCTGATCATCGAGTCGGGGATCCTGCCCGAAGGGTCGCTGCAGTTCGTCGCGGGCAGTGTCGGCGACCTGCTCGACCACGTGACCGCGCAGGACCTGGTGTCGTTCACCGGCTCGGCGTCCACCGCGCAGAAGCTGCGTGCGCACCCGGCGATCATCCGCAACGCCGTCCGCTTCAACGCCGAGGCCGACTCGTTGAATTGCTCGATCCTCGGCCCGGACGCGCGCCCCGGGACGACGGAGTTCGACCTCTACGTCAAGCAGCTGACCTCGGAGATGACGGTCAAGGCGGGGCAGAAGTGCACGGCGATCCGCCGCGCGTTCGTCCCGGCTTCGCTGCTCGATGACGTCGCCGCGGCGGCGTCCGCGCGGCTCGCGAAGGTGACGGTCGGCAACCCGACCGCCGAGGGTGTCCGGATGGGCGCGCTGGCCAGCCTGGAGCAGCGCGAAGAGGTCCGGCGCTCGCTCAAGGCCCTGCTCGACGCCGGCAGCATCGTGTTCGGCGACCCGGAGAAGGTCGAGGTCGTCGACGCGGACGCCGAGCGCGGCGCGTTCCTCTCGCCGGTGCTGCTGAAGGCCGACCCGGAGCGCTCCGAGCCGCACGAGGTCGAGGCGTTCGGCCCGGTCTCGACGCTGCTGCCCTACACCTCCACCGAGCAGGTCATCGAGCTGGCCGCGCGCGGTGGCGGCAGCCTGGCCGGCTCGATCGTCAGCGCCGACAAGGAGTTCGTCCGCGAGGTCGTCCTCGGCGCGGCGGCCTACCACGGCCGGCTGCTGGTGCTGGACGCCGACGACGCCAAGGAGTCGACCGGCCACGGCTCGCCGATGCCGCAGCTGGTGCACGGCGGCCCCGGCCGCGCGGGCGGTGGCGAGGAAATGGGCGGGATCCGCGGCGTGCTGCACCACATGCAGCGCACGGCCGTGCAGGGCTCGCCCGCGGTGCTGTCGGCCGTCACCGGCCGGTGGGTCACGGGCGCGCCGCGCACCGAGAGCGACGTCCACCCGTTCCGCAAGTCCCTGGCCGAGCTGAAGATCGGCGACTCCGTAGTCGCCGGGCCGCGCACGGTCCTGCAGTCCGACGTCGACCACTTCGCCGAGTTCACCGGGGACACCTTCTACGCGCACACCGACCCCGAGGCCGCGGCCGCGAACCCGCTGTTCGGCGGGATCGTCGCGCACGGCTACCTGGTCGTCTCGTTCGCGGCGGGCCTGTTCGTCTCGCCCGAGCCCGGCCCGGTGCTGGCCAACTACGGCCTGGAGAACCTGCGGTTCCTGACGCCGGTCAAGGTGGACGACGCGCTGACCGTGACGCTGACCGCCAAGCAGATCACGCCGCGCATCGACCAGGAGTACGGCGAGGTCCGCTGGGACGCCGACGTGACCAATGACGACGGTGATTCTGTCGCGAAGTACGACGTCCTGACCCTCGTGTCGAAGGAGCAGCCGTGACCGCCACTTTGCCTGAGACCGAACTCGAGGAGCTCTTCGAGCACACCATCGAGCGCGACCAGCGGATCGAGCCGCGCGACTGGGTGCCCGAGGGCTACCGCAAGACGATGATCCGGCAGATCGCGCAGCACGCGCACTCCGAGATCATCGGCATGCAGCCCGAGGGCAACTGGATCACGCGCGCGCCGTCGTTGCGGCGCAAGGCGATCCTGCTCGCCAAGGTGCAGGACGAGGCCGGCCACGGGCTCTACCTGTACTCGGCTGCGGCGACGCTGGGCGCCGATCGCGCGGACCTGACCGACAAGCTGATCACGGGCAAGCAGAAGTACTCGTCGATCTTCAACTACCCGACGCTGACCTTCGCCGACGTCGGCGTGATCGGCTGGCTCGTCGACGGCGCGGCGATCTGCAACCAGGTGCCGCTGTGCCGCAGCTCCTACGGGCCGTACGCGCGGGCGATGATCCGCATCTGCAAGGAGGAGTCCTTCCACCAGCGGCAGGGGTACGAGCTGCTGATGACGATGATGAAGGGCACCCAGCAGCAGCGGGACATGGTCCAGGAGGCCGTGAACCGCTGGTGGTGGCCGTCGCTGATGATGTTCGGCCCACCGGACGCCGACTCGCCGAACACCGCGCAGTCGATGGCGTGGAAGGTCAAGCGCCACACCAACGACGAGCTGCGGCAGCGCTTCGTCGACATGTCGGTGCCGCAGGCGGCCGCGCTCGGTGTCACGTTCCCGGACGCCGATCTCAAGTGGAACGCTTCTCGTGAGCACTACGACTTCGGTGCGGTCGACTGGGACGAGTTCAAGAACGTGTTGAAGGGCAACGGCCCGTGCAACGCGTCGCGCGTCGCCCACCGGCGTCGCGCGCACGACGACGGCGCGTGGGTTCGCGAAGCCGCCGTGGCGCACGCGGCGAAGAAAGAGGAGCGCAAGTGAGCGACCTGACTGCCGAAGGCGGCCACGGGGCCGTCCCGCTGGAGGGTGTCCCCGCCGCGCCCGGCCCGGTCAAGCACGACTGGCCGTTGTACGAGGTGTTCGTCCGGGGCAAGCGCGGGCTGAACCACGTGCACGTCGGCTCGCTGCACGCGGCCGACGACGAGATGGCGCTGCACCACGCGCGGGACCTGTACACGCGGCGCAACGAAGGTGTGTCGATCTGGGTCGTGCGCGCCTCCGACATCACGGCGTCCTCGCCGGACGAGAAAGACCCGTTCTTCGCGCCGAGCGGCGACAAGGTCTACCGGCACCCGACGTTCTACGACATCCCCGAGGAGGTGCCGCACATATGAGCTTCGACAACGTCTACGAGTCGCTGACCGAGGAGAACGACGCCCGCTGGGCGTTCGGCACCGGCTTCGAGGACCCGCTGTCCGGAGTGGACACTTCGGTGCCGTCCGGTGTGGACGGTGCCCAGCTCGTGGCGTACTGCCTGATGCTGGGCGACGACGCGCTGATCTTCTCCCACCGGCTGCAGGAGTGGTGCACGAACGCGCCCGAGCTGGAGGACGAGGTCGCGATCGCGAACATCGGCCTCGACCTGCTCGGCCAGGCGCGGCTGCTGCTGGCTCGCGCCGGCAAAGCCGACGGCTCTTCGCGCTCGGAGGACTCGTTCGCGTTCGACCGCGTGGAGAACGAGTTCCGCAACGTCCGGCTCGCGGAGCTGGGCGGCGGGCACTTCGGGCACCTCATCGCGCGGCTGTTCGTGTTCTCGACGTGGCGCCTCGCGCTGCTGCAGCGGCTGGTGACGTCGGTGGACCCGGTCCTGGCGGCGATCGCGGACAAGGGCGTCAAGGAAGTCACCTACCACCGCGACTACGCGGCGCAGTGGCTGGTCCGGCTCGGCGACGGCACGACCCTGTCGCACGAGCGGATGCAGGAGGGGCTCGACGCGGTGTGGCCGTACGTCGGCGAGCTGTTCCGGACGCATTCCCTGGAACTGGTGGACGCGGCTTCGCTGCGCCCGGAGTTCGATGCGGTCCTGGACCAGGTGCTTTCCGCGGCGACTCTTACCCGGCCTTCGTCCGGAGAGCTCGCCGGTGTGTCCGGCCGGACGGGCCGCGACGGCGTCCACACCGAGCAGATGGGGTTCCTGCTGGCGGAGCTGCAGAGCGTGGCCCGGGCGATGCCGGACGCGAAATGGTGACCGCTTCTCTGGTCGCCGCGACGGTCACCGACCCCGAGCTGCCGATGCTGACACTGGCCGACCTGGGTGTGCTGCGCTCGGTGTCCGAAGTGGACGGTCGCGTGGTCGTCGCGATCACGCCGACGTACACCGGCTGCCCAGCGATGGACACCATGCGCGACGACCTGGAGCACGCGCTGGTCGGCGCGGGCTACGCGGACGTCGAGATCCGGACGCAGCTGTCGCCGTCGTGGACGTCGGACTGGATCACGTCGGAAGGCCGTCGCAAGCTGGCCGAGGCCGGCATCGCCCCGCCGGGCGCGGCGCCGCGGCGGTCGGGCCCGATCCCGCTGACGCTGTCGGCGCCGGTGACGGCGGTGCCGTGCCCGCTGTGCGGGTCCGCGGACACCGAGGAGCAGTCCCGCTTCGGCGCGACGGCGTGCAAGGCGCTGCGGCGCTGCCGGTCGTGCCAGGAGCCTTTCGAGCACGTCAAGGAGATCTAGTGGCGTTCCACCCCTTGAAGGTCGCGGGCATCGCGCGGCTGTGCGACGACGCGGTCGCCGTCACGTTCGACGTCCCGTCCGCGCTGGCCCAGGACTTCGACTTCAAGCCGGGCCAGTCCCTGACGTTGCGGCGCTCGGTCGACGGCCGCGACGAGCGCCGTTCGTACTCGATCTGCGCGGCGGCGGGCACGGCACCGCGAGTGGGCGTCCGCCTGGTCCCGGGCGGCCTGTTCTCGTCTTGGCTGCTGAACGACGTCCGCGCGGGCGACACGATCGAGGTCGCCCCGCCCACGGGTTCGTTCACCCCGGACCTTTCCGAAGGTGGCCACCACGTCCTGATCGCGGCGGGCTCGGGCATCACGCCGGTGCTGTCGATCGTGTCGTCGCTGCTGGCCACGCCGGACGCGACGGTGACGGTGCTGTACGGCAACCGCCGCACGGACACGGTGATGTTCGCGGACGAGCTGGCGGACCTGAAGGACCGCGCACCGTCCCGCTTGGAGCTGATCCACGTCCTGTCCCGCGAGCCGCGCGAAGCGGAGCTGTTCACGGGCCGGTTGGACGTCCCGAAGCTGCGGCAGCTGTTCTCGTCGCTGGTCCCGGTGTCCGAAGTGGACCATTGGTGGCTGTGCGGACCGTTCGAGATGGTGACGGGCGCGCAGGAGCTGCTGGTTTCCCTGGACGTGCCCCGCGCGCGCATCCACCAGGAGCTGTTCTACGTCGACACCCCGCCGGAACCGGTGACCCACGTCGATCCGACGGTGGCGGGAGCGTCCTCGGAAGTCCGAGTCGTCCTGGACGGCCGCTCGTCGTCGATGACGTTGCCCAGGTCGTCATCGGTCCTGGACGGCGCCCAGAAGTTCCGCCCGGACCTGCCGTTCGCTTGCAAGGGCGGCGTGTGCGGCACGTGCCGAGCACGCGTCACGGAGGGAAAGGTGGACCTGCGCCGCAACTTCGCCCTGGAAGAGGCGGAGGTGGCGGCGGGCTTCGTCCTGACGTGCCAGTCGTACCCGGTCTCGGAGACGGTGACAGTCGACTACGACGCCTGACCCTTTCGCGGGTTGTCCACAGGCCCACCGACTTGTGGACAACATCGCCGACCAGGCCCGTTTCCCGAGGTCCGGACGGTGGTCGCCACTAGACTGGACCTGGGGACGCCCCCTGGGAGTTTCGGCCGGTGCCGGCGCGAATCAGAGCATGCGCCTGCGGCGACGGCGGCGTGCGCGGGGTGTCTCGGCGGGGTCCTCGCCGAGAAGCGCGGGCTCGTCTTCCGCGAGGTTCGGCTCCGTGAGGCCCATCATCTCCGCCGCCAGCTGCTGTGAGCTTGCGAAGACGCCCGTCGGGGCCGCGCGCGCCCGGCGCAGCGCCGATGGGCGGAGGCGGTTGTAGCCGCGGACCGTCACCGGGCGGCGCTGGCGCAGCTCGTACGCCGGTTCTTCCGCCAGCTCGGTGGCCAGCTCGCGGTCGATCAGGATCGTGCCCGGGCGGGCCACCGACGTCAGGCGGGCCGCCAGGTTGACCACCGAGCCGTAGACGTCGCCGAAGCGGTTCAAGACCCGGCCGGACGCCATGCCCGCGCGGACCGCCGGGATGCTCTCGTCCGCCGACGTCCGCTCGGTCAGGGCCAGCGCGATCTCCGCCGCGGCCACCGCCGAGTCGGCGACGAACAGGACCTCGTCGCCGATCATCTTCACCACGCGGCCGTGGTGCTCGGCGATCGTCTCCGTCGCCAGCAGCTCGAACGCGTCGAGCACGCGGCTCAGCTCGTCCTCGTCGATCTGGCGCGTCAGGCGCGTGTAGCCGACCATGTCGACGAACCCGACCACCTGCGTGCGCGTCTCGAGGTTCTCATCCGGCGCCGCGAACGCCCGCCCGGCGTACGCCGCCAGGTGCCGGCGCCAGACGAAGTTCTGCACCTGCTCGAGCTCCGGCAGCAGCCGGTCGACGAGCCGGGCCACCTGCCGCTCGCTGCGACCGAGCTCGGGCTGCTCCTTGATCAGCTCGAACAGCATGTCGACCTGCCACTCGGCCAGCCGCGACAGGTGCTGGCCGAGCGCGCGCGTCACCGCCACCTCGATGCTCGGGTCGATCAAGCCCGACTGCACCAGCTGATCGGCCGTCCGCATGGCGTCGACGTCGGCGTCGGTGAAGACCACCTCGTCGTCGGGGACGGTCGCGAACCCCAGCGCACGCCAAAGCCGGCGCGACCGATCGTCGGGCACGCCGGCCTTTTCGGCCACTTCGAGCCGGGTGTACTTCCGCCGGCCGCCGAGCAGGATCCGCTCGAGCCGCTGCTGAAGTTCCTCACTCGAATCAGGCACGGTCAGGTCGTGTGGACGATCAGCACGTCCACGCCGGACTTGCGCGCCACCTCCGACGGCACCGAGCCCAGGATCCGGCCCGCGATCGTGTTCAGCCCGCGGTTGCCGACGACCAGCAGGTCCGCCTCGCGCTCGTGCACCACCTTGCGCAGCGAGTCGACCGGGTCGCCCTTCACCGCGACCGTGTCGATCTTCTCGGCGCCGGCGCGCACCGCGCGGTCCCGCGCGGACTGCAGTGTGTCCTCGGCCGGCGCTGAGCCGACGACCTGGTAGGCCTCGTCACCCAGGACGTCCTGGGCCTTGTCGACGTCGGTCTTGCTGGCCGGGTAGAACGCGCACGTGATGACGAGCGTCGCCCCCGCGTCGCCGGCTACCGCCGCCGCGCGGTCCACCGCCGCGAACGAGGACTCTGAGCCGTCCGTGCCCACCACCACGGTCCGATATGCCGCACCCATGCGCAAAACCTCCAGGTGATCCCGCGTGAGCAGGGACGATGGCGGTCGGCGTCGACCGCGCGGGCTCGTCCGAGCTCGTGTCGGGTCGAAGGTTACTCGCCAGTCGCTTTCCGCGCTCCGCTTGGCCGCGGACTGGGCTTCGGCGTGGGCTTGGGAGTGGCTTTCGCCGCCTGCTTGGAGGCCGCCGGTGGCTTCGGGACGTCGGAGGCCCGGATCCGGATGGTCTCTTCGACGTCGTTCACCGGCTTCGTTTTCCCGGTGTCGGATTCGGCCGCCGGCGCGTCCGATTTCAGGTCGGCCGCCTTCAGATCGGTCGTGATCTCCGCGGGCACCTTCACCTCGTCGCCGAGGACGGTGTGCGCCTCGGCGAGCACCGCCCGCGCCGCGCGCACCTGCTCGGCCAGCCCGCCGCGCACCTTGCGCAGCGAGTCGACGCGCTCGTTCGCCTGGGTGATCCGCCGGTTCGACTCGTCGGTCGCCGTCGAGACGCGGCGCCGCGCCTCGTCCGCGGCTTCGGCGAGCCGGGCGTTGGCCTCGTTGATCGAATCCTGACGGCGCTTGTTCGCGTCCGCGACCGACTCCCGCTGCCGACGCTCGACCTCGGCCTTGGTGGCGTTCTCCTCCTCGAGGATCTTCGCGCGGATGTCGGCGGCGTCCTGGGTCGCCTCCTGCACGCGGCGCGCGGCCTCGGCCTTGCTCGCGGCTTCCTGCTCGGCCAGCACCCGCATCGCCTCGGTGCGGCGCGAAGCCATCGCGATCTCGAAGTCCTCTTCGACCTTCGTGCGCCGGTCCGACGACTCGGTGTCGAGCTTCGTGCGCTCGGCCTCGGCCTTGTCGGTGATCTCCTTGGCCTGCGCGCGGGCGTCCTCGAGCACCTTGCGGTGCTCCGCCTCCATCTCCTTGCGGCGCAGGTCGAGCTCGGTGAGCAGCTGCTCGTAGCGGGCGCGCATGGCGCTCGCGTCCGTCTCGGCCTTGGCCCGGATGTGGCCGGCCTCCGCTTCGGCGCGGGCCCGCGTGTCCGCGGACTCGTCCTGGGCCAGGCGCAGCATCCGCTGCAGCCGCTCCGAGAGGCCTTCGACGCTGGTGGGCGGCTGGGCCAGCCGGTCGACCTGCCCGCGCAGGTCCGCGATCTCGCCGCGCGCGATCTCCAGCTGCCGGGCCAGGTCGCCGGCCTGCGCGATGGCGGCGTCCCGATCCGCGGTGAGCATCTTCAGGTCGGCGTCCAGCCGTTCGAGGTGCTCGTCGACCTGTGCTCGGCTGTACCCGCGCTTCGCCACGTCGAAGCCGGCTCCCAGCGGCACAAGCTCCCGTTCATCGCCAAGGCTCATGCGCCTACCGTAGTCGCAGCCGGGTCACCAAAGGGTGAGCACCCGGGGCCTGCGCCGAAAGTGGCGTCTGATGCGGCGAAAGGATCTTGCCGGATCGGACCGGATCCGGGCGGTTCCCGACACCCGGATCCGGCTGGTCCTCGCGGCTCAGGCGCCGCGGAACGCGTTGATCCCTTCAAGGTGCTTCGCGCGCTTCTCCTCGTCGCGGACGCCGAGGCCTTCCTGCGGCGCGAGCGCGAGCACGCCGACCTTGCCCTGGTGCGCGTTGCGGTGGACGTCCAGCGCGGCCTGCCCGGTCTCTTCGAGCGAGTACGTCTTCGACAGCGTCGGGTGGATCAGCCCCTTCGCGATCAGCCGGTTCGCCTCCCAGGACTCGCGGTAGTTCGCGAAGTGGGAGCCGACGATCCGCTTCAGGTTCATCCACAGGTAGCGGTTGTCGTACTGGTGCATGTAGCCCGAGGTGGACGCACAGGTGACGATCGTGCCGCCCTTGCGCGCGGCGTAGACGGACGCGCCGAACGTCTCCCGGCCCGGGTGCTCGAACACGATGTCGGGGTCCTCGCCGCCGGTCAGCTCGCGGATCTTCGCGCCGAACCGCTGCCACTCCTTCGGGTCCTGCTCGGTGTCGCTCTTCCAGAACTTGTAGGCCTCGGCGCTGCGGTCGATGATCAGCTCGGCGCCGAGCTTCCGGCAGATCGCGGCCTTCTCCGGGCTGGACACGACACACACCGGGATGGCGCCGCCGTTCAGCGCGTACTGCGTCGCGTAGGAGCCGAGGCCGCCCGAAGCGCCCCAGATCAGGACGACGTCACCCTGCTTCATGTCCGCGCCGTTGCGCGAGACGAGCTGGCGGTAGGCGGTGGAGTTGACCAGCCCGGGGGAGGCGGCCTCCTCCCAGGTGAGGTGGTCCGGCTTCGGCATCAGCTGGTTCGCCTTGACCAGCGCGACCTCGGCGAGGCCGCCGAAGTTCGTCTCGAAGCCCCAGATCCGCTGCTCGGTGTCGAGCATCGTGTCGTTGTGCCCGTCCGGGCTTTCGAGCTCGACGTTCAGGCAGTGCGCGACCACCTCGTCGCCGGGCTTCCAGGTGTGCACGCCGACCCCGGTGCGCAGCACGACGCCGGACAGGTCCGAGCCGACCACGTGGTAGGGCAGGTCGTGCCGCTTCGCCAGCGGCGAGAGCTTGCCGTACTTCTTCAGGAACTTGAACGTGGGGATCGGCTCGAAGATCGACGTCCACACGGTGTTGTAGTTGATGGCGCTCGCCATCACCGCGACCAGGGCCTCGCCGGGGCCCAGCTCCGGGACGGGCACTTCGTCCACGTGCAGCGACTTGCGCGGGTCCTTGTCCCGGCTCTCGAGGCCCTCGAACATGTCGACCTCGTCCGCGTGGACGGTCACGCCCCGGTAGGTCTCCGGCACGGGCAACGAGCCGACCGCGGCCGACTCGCCGTTCAGGATGGCCTGCTGGATCTCGCCGAGCTGCGTCATCGGTTCCTCCGCGGAGATGGGGGTCAACGGCGTTGGCGGCAGAAATTACTCGCCGGTAACTCGCGTCCACAACTGTACGAGACGAGCAGCACGATTACACCTCCAACTGTGACCGATCAATCTTGACCGGCCGGCCAGTCAAGCCGGATGCTCGATAGGGGGAATACCGCCCCGACCAGCAGGATCACCTACGGAGGTGAGCACGGATGAGTGAAGTCACCACGCGCGCATGGACCCGGCCCCACGACTGGACCGAGGTCGTCATCGGGGTCGTCGCCGCTCTTTCACCCCTTTGGCTGAGCACGGACACGACCGTGATGTGGACGATGGTCGTCCTGGGAGCACTGATCGCACTCGACGGCCTGGTCTCGCTCGCGAAGCCCGGCCTCGTCTACGGCGAGGGCATCCAGATCGCCCTCGGCGTGCTGTTCTTCATCGCGCCGTGGGTGCTGGAGTACACCGAGCTCAACGGCGCGTCCTGGACGTCCTGGATCGCCGGGGTGCTGACGGTCATCGCGGGCGCGGCGGCGATGCCGGTCGCGAACGCCGCGCACCGCACGGCGGGCCAGCACTGAGCCGCCGGCATCGGTCGGCTGCACGGCCGGTCGGCTGGCCTTGACCGACCGGCTGGCCTTGACCGGCTGGCTGGCGCTGCACGGCAGGCTGGCGCTGCACGGTCGGTCGGCTGGCACTGACCGACTTGGCCGGCCGGCACTGACCGGTCGGCTGCACGACCCGCTGGCCGGCACTGATCGGCCGGCCGCACGACCTGCACCGCACGGCCGCACCGAACGACCAGGAGGCACCGGAATGACCGAGGATTCGGCGAAAGAGCGCATTCTCTGCGCCGCCGAGGTGCTCTTCGCCGAATCCGGCTTCGACGCCACCCCGACCTCCCGCGTCGCGGAGCGGGCCGGGGTGCCGAAGGGCCTGGTGCACTACTACTTCCGGCACAAGGCGGACCTGCTCACCGCCCTCGTCGAGCGGCTGCCCGACGAGCGCATCGAACCGGCCGCGGTCGTCGTCCCCGGCGACCTGGCGGGCAGCCTGCGCCGGCTCGTCCGCGAACTGGACCGCCGCTTCAGCCGGTCGCTCGGGCTCTCGCACCTGCTGTGGCGCGAGGCCGACACCCACCACGCCGTCCGCGACGCCCTCCACGAGCGCTTCCAGGTGCTGGTGCGCCAGGTCCGTTCGGTGATCCTGGCGGCCACCGTCGGCCACTTGCCGAGCGCCGACGTCGACCGCGCGTCGGGCCTGCTCGCCCGCGCGGTCAGCCACCGGCACGCGACGGCCCGCCATTCGGAGGACGACCTCCCCGCCGAGTTCGACGGCGAGCTCACCTTCATCGCGGAGTCGCTCGCCGCCAAGGCTGCGCCCGCCTAGCGCCGGAGGGTCCAGCGCCGCAGGGGCTCAGCCCCGCAGGTGACGGTGACAAGCCGGGCTGGACGCCGCCGGCCGATGCGGGTCAGGCTTCCCCGCCCCGCCCCGCCCCGCCCCGCCCCGCCCCGCCCCGCCCCGCCCCGCCCCTGCTTCGCGGCTCTGTTGCACAGTGGCTTCCGCGTTGACCCTGTGGTGCCGGTCAGGATTGGGCGTCGGCGCTCAGTGCGCGGCGCCGTCCTTGGCCGGCTCCACCAGCTCCACGAGGACGCCGCCCGCGTCCTTCGGGTGGACGAAGTTCACCCGGCTGTTGGACGTGCCGCGCTTCGCCTCCTCGTACAGCAGGCGCAGACCCTGGCCGCGCAGGGCCGCCGCTGCCGCGTCCACATCGGACACGCGGTACGCCAGCTGCTGCAGCCCGGAGCCGCTCTTCGCGAGGAACTTGCCGATCGCCGAGTCGTCGCGCAGCGGGGCCAGCAGCTGGATCTGCGTCTCCGTGCCCGCCGTGCCGGGCGCGCGCAGCATCGCTTCGCGGACTCCCTGCTCCTCGTTCACCTCCTCGTGCGCCACTTCCAGGCCGAAGTGCGCGCGGTGGAACTCGATGGCCGCATCCAGATCAGGGACCGCGATGCCGACGTGGTCGATGGCCGTCACGAACGGCTTCAGGGCGTCATTCATGGAGGCAGGATAGGGGGCCGCGGTACGGCGTCCAGCCGGAATCGTGGCGTGCCCCGCCTCACACTGGCTCCATCAAGAAGGTCACCTCCCGGGTATGGTCGAGCGAACTGCCCATGCGCCGAAGCTTGGAGGACGCCGTGTCCGGTTCCGTGATCCTGGGTGCCGCCCGTACACCGATCGGGCGCCTGCTGGGGTCCCTCAAGGACCTCACGGGGGCGCAGCTGGGCGGGGTCGCGATCAAAGCGGCCCTCGAACGCGCCGGGGTCGCCCCGGACGCGGTGCAGTACACGATCATGGGTCAGGTGCTGACCGCCGGCGCCGGCCAGATCCCGGCCCGCCAGGCCGCGGTCGCCGCGGGCATCCCGATGAGCGTGCCCGCGCTGACGATCAACAAGGTCTGCCTCTCCGGCCTAGACGCCATCGCGCTCGCCGACCAGCTGATCCGCGCGGGCGAGTTCGACCTCGTCGTGGCCGGTGGCCAGGAGTCGATGACCCAGGCGCCGCACCTGCTGCCCAAGTCCCGCTCCGGCTTCAAGTACGGCGACACCACGCTCGTCGACCACATGGCCTACGACGGTCTCTTCTGCGCCTTCGACCAGGTCGCCATGGGCTCGTCGACGGAGAAGTACAACGCCCGCTACGGCGTCACCCGCGAGCAGCAGGACGCGTTCTCGGCGCGCTCCCACCAGCGCGCGGCCGAAGCCATCAAGAGCGGCTACTTCACCGACGAGATCGCGCCGGTCTCCATCCCGCAGCGCAAGGGCGACCCGGTGGTCTTCGACACCGACGAGGGTGTCCGCGCCGACACCACCGCCGAGGGCCTCGCGAAGCTGCGCCCCGCCTTCGCCTCCGACGGCACCATCACCGCGGGCTCGGCCTCGCAGATCTCCGACGGCGCCGCCGCGGTGATCGTGGCCAGCAAGGCGAAGGCCGAGGAACTGGGCCTCACGCCGCTCGCCGAGATCGGCGCGCACGGGGTCGTCGCCGGGCCGGACGCGAGCCTGCACGAGCAGCCGTCGAACGCCATCCTCGCCGCGCTGGCGAAGGAGAAGCTCACCGCCGACGCGCTCGACCTGATCGAGATCAACGAAGCCTTCGCCGCCGTCGGCCTGGTGTCGACCGACAAGCTCGGCATCGACCCGGAGAAGGTCAACGTCAACGGCGGCGCCATCGCGCTCGGCCACCCGATCGGGGCGTCCGGGGCGCGGCTGGCCGTGCACCTGATCCACGAGCTTCGCCGCCGCGGCGGCGGGCTCGGTGCCGCCGCTCTGTGCGGTGGCGGCGGCCAGGGCGACGCCCTGCTGCTGCGGGTGCCGTCCGCGTAAGTGACCGGCCCACTCGACCTCGACGACCTGGTCGGCCGCGCGCGGGACGGGCAACCCCGTGCCGTCGCGCGGCTGCTTTCGCTCGTCGAGGACGCCCACCCGCGCGTCGCGGAGATCGCGCGGGCGCTGACGCCGCACACCGGTCGGGCCCGGATCGTCGGGCTCACCGGACCGCCCGGCGTCGGCAAGTCGACTTCGACGTCGGCGCTGCTCACCGCCCTGCGCGCGGAAGGCATGCGGGTCGGCGTGCTCGCGATCGACCCGTCTTCGCCCTTTTCCGGCGGGGCACTGCTCGGCGACCGGATCCGGATGACCGAGCACGCCACCGATCCCGGCGTGTTCATCCGGTCGATGGCCACGCGTGGCCACCTCGGCGGACTTTCGTGGGCCACCCCGCAGGCCGTGCGCGTGCTCGACGCGGCCGGCTTCGACGTGGTGCTGATCGAGACCGTCGGGGTCGGGCAGTCCGAAGTGGACGTCGTGAAACTGGCCGACACCACCGTGGTGCTGCTCGCGCCGGGCATGGGCGACGGGATCCAGGCCGCCAAGGCCGGCGTGCTGGAGATCGCCGACGTCTTCGTCGTCAACAAGGCCGACCGCGACGGCGCAGACGCCACGGTGCACGACCTCAAGCAGATGATCTCGCTGGCGCGCCGGGAGATCCGGGGACCGGGCTGGCGCCAGCCGATCGTCCGGACGGTCGCGGCCAAGGGCGAGGGTGTCGACGACCTCGTGCGCGCGCTGGCCGACCACCACGACTGGCTGGTCGCCCACGACGA
The DNA here is from genome assembly GCF_036104975.1 of Amycolatopsis sp. NBC_00355. GTDB lineage: Bacteria > Actinomycetota > Actinomycetes > Mycobacteriales > Pseudonocardiaceae > Amycolatopsis. The sequence continues at coordinate 8,444,235 of NZ_CP107982.1, forward strand.
GCTGGGCCGCCGCCGGGTGGCGCGGGCCCGCGACGAGGTGGAGGCCATCGCGCTCCGGCGGTTGCGGGCCGAGCTGACCGACCTGCGTGGTGGCGGCCGGCTGGCGGGCGTGGCCGAACGGGTCGTCGCCCGGGAGCTGGACCCGTTCGCCGCCGCCGACGCGCTGATCGCGGACCTGCGGGGCTGACGCCGCTTCAGGAGCGGCGCCGAATCGCGGAGGTTTCCCGTGCTCGGCGACCAGGCGTAGTGCGCCGTTGACGAGCCGGGCGAATATCCGGAGGCTCAGAGCGAACACGGCCACTCCCCGGTCAGGTGCGTTCGCAGCAATGCCGCGTGGGACAACGGTTTCGACAGGTTCTCGACATCACCGTTCGTCGTGTAGTCCAGCAGGACGATGTCCCGCTCCGCGCTCGCTTCGCGGAGCTCGCCGACCAGGTCGGCCAGCCGGTTCTCCAGGACCCAGCGGTAGGACGGCAGGTAGATCCGCCTTCGGGCCTGTTCGTACGCCAGCAGCTCCGAGCCCTCGACGCCGGTGCGGTGACCCACCACCTCGCCGTGTTTGCGGACCGTGCGCTTCAGGCCCTTCATCGACGTCACGCCCAGCTTCCCGACGTCGATTCCCGTGCCGCGGAAGACTTTCAGCGCCTGCCAGATCCCTTCGACCGACGCGCTCTCGACGCCCGGCGAGTACGGCACCGGGATCCCGCCGTGCGGGTAGAACGGGCTGAACCGCACCCAGGGCTCCGGCCCGCGCGACGTCACGTCCGCGATCAGCGCGCCGGGATGGCTTGCCGCCACAGTGTTTCTTCGCCGGTTGACCACGTGGACCGCCATGACTTCCCCCTTCGTCGGCGGCGCTTTGCCGCGTGATCGAGATCGTGCTCCGGGGGTCCGACAATTTCCGGGTTCCGGCGCCGGGGTTCACCCGAGTGGATGACATGGGCGACTTTCGCCGGTTCTTCCTGTCGGTGCCGGGTCCTAGACTGCGGACGCTCCGGAACCGGGCGATCACTGGGAGGACGTGCAAGATGAAGAAGGCACTCGTCACCGCGCTGGCGGTAGGCGCGATGTTCGCGGCCGGGAGTGGTGTCGCCACCGCGGACGACACCCCGCCACCGCCGAAGACCACGCACGGCCCCTGCCAGTACACCGAGACGCCGGACGAGCCGGCTTCGCGGCCGGTGCCGCTGCCGCCCGACCCGCGGCACACACCGGATCGCGGCAAGGTCGACGTCGCGGTCCCGACCAGTCAGGGCGCGCTGCCGTTGCGGCTCGACCGCGCGGAGGCGCCATGCACGGTGCAGAGCTTCCTGCACCTGGCGCAGCACCGGTTCTACGACCGCACGGTGTGCCACCGGCTGACGTCGTACCCGACGCTGAAGGTCCTGCAGTGCGGCGACCCGACCGCGACCGGTGAGGGCGGGCCGGGCTACAAGTACAAGGACGAGCTGCCGGTGAACCTGCCGCCGGTGCCCACCGACCCGACCGGCGCGCGGCGCGTCTACGCGCGGGGATTGCTGGCGATGGCCAACGCGGGTCCGGCCACGAACGGCTCGCAGTTCTTCGTCGTGTACGGCGATTCCGCGCTGCGGCCGGACTACACGGTGTTCGGCACGGTCGGCGCGGCGGGCTTGCGGACGCTCGACAAGGTCGCCGCGGGCGGTGTTCAGCCGACCGCGGATGACCCGGCGCCGGTCGACGGGACGCCGGTGCTGAAGACGGAACTGCTCCGGGTTCGGCCCGACTGCTGGTTCTGACGGGTGCCGCGGGCCGCCTCGACGGGGTGGCCCGCGGGCTCGGTAGGAGACTCGCTTGATAGGGGCGGGATTGGCGTGGTTGGGGCGGGGACGCGCGTGATTGAGGGCGGGGCCGGCGTGATCGGGGCCGGGACTCGTGTGATTGGGGCCGGAACTTGTGTGATTGCGGCCGGAACTTGTGTGATTGCGGCCGGGATGTGCGTGGCTAGGGCGTGACCGGCGTGATGGGGGTCGGACTGGCGCAGTGAGGTTGGTAGTCGCGCGGTTGAGGCTGGGGCCGGCGTGATCAAGGCCGGGACAGTGCGGGCGGGGCGGGATTCGGGTGATCGGCGGCGGAACTTGCTTGCATGGCGGCGGGATTCGTGCGCGCTGAGAGGCATCTTGTGTGATTGAGAGGGCATCACACGTGATTGGAGAGGCATCACGCGTGATTGGAGGGTCGACTCGCGTACCTGGGGAGTCGGCTCGCGTGCCTGGAGGGTCGGTTCGTGCCTGGGGAGTCGGCTCGCGTGTCTGGAGGGGCCGGCTTGTGCCTGGGAGTCCGGTTGCGTGTCTGGAGGGTCGGTTCGGGTGCCGGGCGAGTCGAGTTGTTTGCCTTGGGGGAGTGGGGTGAGGTGGGTTAGGTGTTGATTTCCCAGAGGGCCTCCAGCAGGGTTTGGAGGGCGCTGGGGAAGGCGTGGCTGGGTGGCGCGGCGTAGCCGACTATCAGGCCGCCGGGGCGGTTGGTGTCCATCCAGTAGCTGCCCAGGCCTTCGATGCCGATCGCGCGGCGGCGGCAGGCTGCCAGCGCTTCTGTTTCCGTGGGGCCGTCCGGGGGGAGCATCAGCAGGAGGTGCAGGCCCGCCGCGATGCCGTGGGGGCGGACCGTTTCCGGGAGGGCCGCCAGGAGGCGGGCTCGGCGGGAGCGGTACTCGGCCCGGCTGCGGCGGACGTGCTGGTCGTAGCCGCCCGAGTCGATCAGCTCGGCCAGGGCCAGCTGGTTCAGGATCGCCGGGTGGGAGCCGCTGTCCGCCATGGCCGCTCGGACCGGTTCGACCAGGGAACGGGGGAGGACCAGCCAGGCCAGGCGCAACGCCGGGGCGAGGGTTTTGCTGGCCGTGCCCGCGTAGATCACCCGTTCCGGTGCGAGCGCCTGCAGGGCGCCGACCTGCTGGTGGTCGAAGCGGAACTCGCCGTCGTAGTCGTCTTCCAGGACCAGGGCGCCCGAACGGGCCAGCTGGGTTCGGCGGTGCGGGGCGAGAGTCACGCCGGTGGGGTACTGGTGTGCCGCCGTGACGACCACCGCCGGACTGTCCAATGCGGACACGTCGAGGCCGTGTTCGTCCACCTCCACGCCGACGACTCGCGTTCCCTGAGCCGCCGCGATGTCCCGGTACATGTGCAGGGACGGGTTTTCGAACGCCATCTCGTTGATACTGAGGCCGGACAGGGCCCGGGCGAGGACGGCGATCGCGTGGGAATACCCGTGGCACACCACGATCCGCGCCGGGTCCGCGACCACGCCGCGGCTGCGCGCCAGGTACGCGGCGAGCGTGTCGCGCAGCTCCGGGGCGCCGAGTTCCGACTCGTAGCCGAACGCCGCCGCCGGGGTCCGCAGCAGGGCTCGGCGGGTCGCCGTGATCCAGGCCTGGCGGGGGAACGCCGTCAGATCCGGCCGGCCCGGCCGCAGGTCCCAGCGCGGGGCCGGGTCGCGGGGCGCCGGCCGGGGCGCGGACTGGGGGAGCGCGCCCGCCGTCGCGACGCGGGTCGGCGCGCCCTGGGTAGTGCGCAGGTAGCCCTCGGCGGCGAGGTCGGCGTAGACGCGGGTGACCGTGCCGCGGGCGACGCCGAGGTCCTGGGCCAGTGCCCGGGTGGACGGGACGGCCGCGCCCGGCTGCCAGCGGCCTTCGCGGATGGCCGCCCGGATCGCCGCGGCCAGGCCGGTGCGGCCGGTCTCCGGCTGCCAGCCGAGGTGGACGTCGAGGCCCGAACTGGTCCACGAATCTGCCATACGACTGGACCATACCCGTGGGCCAGTGCGAGCTAGCGTGGACACCATGACGAAGCGAATCGGACTCGGGCACGCGCCCGAGATCTACAAGGCGATGGCGAACGTGCAGGCCGAGGTGGACAAGGCCGCAGCCAACGCGGGGATCGAGCAGAAGCTGCTGGACCTGGTGAAGATGCGCGCGTCGCAGCTCAACGGCTGTGCGTTCTGCCTCGACATGCACAGCCGCGACGCGCTCGAGATCGGCGAGTCGCCGCGGCGGCTGTTCGTGCTCGACGGCTGGCGCGAGACGACCCTGTTCACCGAGCAGGAGCAGGCCGCCCTGGCCCTCACCGAGGCGATGACCAAGCTGGCCGCGACCCAGAGCGTCCCCGACGACGTCTACGACGAGGCCGTGCGCGTGTTCACCGAAGACCAGTACCGCGCCGTCGCGTGGCAGGTCATCGCGATCAACAGCTGGAACCGGGTGGCCGTCACCAGCCACTCGCCGCTGCCGAAGCGCGACGCGTGAGCGCCGCCGCGCTCAAGGCCCTGCACGTCCCGGGCAAGCCGCTGGTGCTGCCGAACGCCTGGGACGCCGACACCGCGAAGGTCGTCGAGGCTGCTGGGTTCCCGGCGATCGCGACCAGTTCGGTCGCCGTCGCGGCCTCCCTCGGCTTCCCCGACGGGGAGAAGGCGCCTGTCGACGAGATGTTCGCGGCCGCCGCGCGGATCGTGAAGGCCGTCGGTGTGCCCGTCACGGTGGACGCCGAGTCCGGCTACGGCCTGGATGGCGCCGAGCTGGCTGCCCGCCTCCTGGACGCCGGCGCGGCCGGCCTCAACTTCGAGGACACCGACAGCGTCACCGGGCAGGTCCGGCCGGTCGCTGTGCAGGCCGGGCGGATCGCCGCCCTGCGTGAAGCGGCCGGTGACGGCCTGGTGATCAACGCGCGCGTCGACTCGTTCCGCGGCGCGAGCGACCCCCGTGAGGTGCTGGCCGACAACGTCGCTCGCGCGAAGGCGTATTTCGAGGCGGGCGCCGACTGCGTCTACCCGATCCACCTGCGGACCGCGGACGTGCTCGCGGAGTTCGTGCAGGGCGTCGGCGGTGCGGTCAACGCGCCCGCGTGGCCGGGCAGCCCCGGCATCGCCGGGCTCGCCGAGCTGGGCGTGGCGCGGATCTCGCTGGGCGGCGGTCTGTGGGGCCACACCAGGAAGTTCCTCGCGGACACCCTGGCCGAGGTCGCCGAGGGCACCCTGCCGTACTGACCGGGGAATGGCCGAAGGCCGCCGCGAGGGGATCGGGAACACCCTCGCGACGGCCTTCGGTGTCGGTGACCGCTAGTGGGAGACGGCCTTCTCGGCGCCCGCGCCGGTCAGGGAGCGGACCTCCATCTCGGCGTACTTCTTCGCGTTGTGCTCCTTCGACAGGACCGTGCCGAGCCAGCCGAGGAAGAACGCGATCGGGATCGAGACCAGGCCCGGGTTGTCGAGCGGGAACCAGTGGAAGTCGACGCCCTGGAGCATCGACGCGCTCTTGTGCGTCTTCGGGTCGATCGGCTTGCCCGAGACCGCGGGGGAGAACACGATCAGGATGATCGTGATGGCCAGGCCGCCGTAGATCGACCACAGCGCGCCCTGGGTGTTGAACCGCTTCCAGAACAGCGAGTAGAGGATCGTCGGCAGGTTCGCCGACGCCGCCACCGCGAACGCCAGCGCGACCAGGAAGGCCACGTTCTGCCCGTTGGCCAGGATGCCGCCGAGGATGGCGACGGCGCCGATCACCAGGGCGGTGATCCGGGCGACCTTCACCTCCGAACCCGGCGTCGCCTTGCCCTTCTTGATGACGCTGGCGTAGACGTCGTGTGCGAACGACGCCGACGCCGTGATCGTCAGGCCCGCCACCACCGCGAGGATCGTGGCGAACGCGACCGCCGCGATCAGGCCCAGCAGGACCGGCCCGCCCAGTTCGAGCGCGAGCAGCGGTGCCGCCGAGTTCGCGCCACCGGGGGCGGCCTTGATCTTGTCCGGGCCGACCAGCGCGCCCGCGCCGTAGCCCAGCACCAGCGTGAACAGGTAGAACACGCCGATCAGCACGATCGCCCAGACCACCGAGCGACGCGCGTCGCGGGCGGTCGGCACGGTGTAGAAGCGCATCAGCACGTGCGGCAGGCCCGCGGTGCCCAGCACCAGCGCGATGCCGAGGGAGAAGAAGTCCAGTTTGGACGTTCCGGTGGCGCCGTACTGCTTGCCCGGGCCGAGCAGCGCTTCACCCGTCTTGCCCGCCTTGTCGACCGCGCCCTGCAGCAGCGACGAGAAGTTGAAGCCGTACTTCCCGAGCACCCACAGCGTCATCACGAGCGCGCCGACGATCAGCAGCGCGGCCTTGATGATCTGGACCCAGGTGGTGCCCTTCATGCCGCCGATGAGCACGTAGGCGATCATGATCACGCCGACGATGACGATGACCAGCGACTGGCCGGTCTTGCCCTCGATGCCCAGCAGCAGCGCGACCAGGCCGCCCGCGCCGGCCATCTGGGCCAGCAGGTAGAAGAACGACACGACCATCGTCGACGTCGCGGCCGCCGCGCGGACCGGCCGCTGCTTCATCCGGAACGCGAGGACGTCGCCCATCGTGAACTTGCCGGTGTTGCGCAGCAGCTCCGCGACCAGCAGCAGCGCGACCAGCCAGGCCACCAGGAAGCCGATGGAGTAGAGGAAGCCGTCGTAGCCGTAGATGGCGATCGCGCCCGCGATGCCGAGGAACGACGCCGCGGACAGGTAGTCACCCGAGATCGCGATGCCGTTCTGCGGGCCGGTGAACGCGCGGCCGGCGGCGTAGTAGTCCGACGCCGTCTTGCTGTTGCGGCTGGCCCGGAACACGATCACCAGCGTGATGATCACGAACACACCGAAGATGCTGATGTTGAGGAGCGGGTTGCTGCCTTCGACTCCCGCGGCGATGGTGGTGATCACGCCTGCTCCCCCTTCGTGCTGTCGGCTTCGATGTCCTCGCGGATCTTCTCCGCGATCGGGTCGAGACGGCGGTTCGCGTAGCGGACGTAGAGCCCGGTGATCACGAACGTCGAGACGAACTGCAGGAGACCGAAGATCAGGCCGATGTTGACGTTGCCGAAGACCTTCGTGCTCATGAAGCCGTGCGCGTAGTCGGCGAGCAGGACGTAGAGCAGGTACCAGAGCAGGAACAACGCCGCCATCGGGAAGACGAACCGGCGCAGGCGGCTGCGCAGCTCCCGGAACTCGGTGCTGTTGTGCGCGCGTTCCCAGACGGCGTCAGCCGTGTCCGGGGGTCCGCCGGGTTCCGTCGTGCTCATACTGCTCCCTCGCGACGTTGCGGATTCGAATGGGGTCCAGGGGCTTGCCCCTGGCTAGGGGGTCTGGGGCTTGGCCCCAGAAAAAGTGGTCCGCGTCACCGTAGGGAGCGGTAAGGCCCGCGTGAAGAATCAGCGGCTCAACAGCCTCGCGAGACGACGAACGGTTGACGAACGGTCGCGCGGCCTGGCCGAACGGGGTTCGTCCAGGTGCAGGCGGAGCATCGCGGACGTCGCCCAGAGCGGGGGCCGGCCGCGCAGGGAGACCAACGCCATTACGCCGAACGCCAGCGGTACCGACCAGGGTGCCGGTTGCTGCACCAAGATCGCCACCCAGCCGTGCAGTGCCGGGCCGGCGAGGGCGAACAGGATCGAGCCGGACGACGCGACGAGCCCGGTCAGGACACCGGCGATGCCGCCGGCCGCGGTCAGCCGCGGCCACCAGATGCCGAGCACGAGCAGCGGGCAGAACGTCGACGCGGCGACGGTGAAGCCCCACGTGACGAGCACCCCGGCGTCCAGTTCGGCCGAGCGCAGGGCCAGCAGCACCATCACCCCGGCGACGCCGAACACGGCGAACCGCAGCCGTCGCAGCCCACCGGGCACCAGGTCGTGCGCCAGCGCCCCGGACATCACCAGCAGCAGTCCGAGCGACGTCGCCAGGAACGCGGCGAACGCGCCCGCGGTCAGCAACGCCGTGAACAGCCCGCCGGCCCAGCCACTGTCCACTTGGTACGGCAGGGCGACGACGACCGTGTCGGTCGCGCCGGAGAGGTAGAGCCCGGGGACGAGGACGCGGCCGAGGACGCCGTAGATGCCGGGGAAGAGGTAGAAGATCCCCAGCAGGGCCACGGTGATCGCGGCGGTGCGGCGCGCGGCGCGGCCGTCCGGGCTGGTGTGGAAGCGCATGAGCACGTGCGGCAGGCCCATCGTGCCGAGCATCGTCGCGATGAGCACGGACCACGTGCCCAGCAGCGGGTAACCCTGGTCGCCGAGGTCGAGCAGCGGGCGCCGCCAGTCCGGGCCGCCGAGCGGGGCGCCACCGCGGACCGCGGGCACGGCCGTGCCTTCCCCGAACACGAAGACGTCCTGGCTGTGCGCGGTGAATTCGCCTGGCGGCAGGGTTTCCGCGAGGCCGTTGCGCCGGACGGCGGTCGGTTCGCGGATCACCATCGTGACGTCGACCTCGAACTTCACCGGCGTCTCGCGGGTGAAGTGGGTGAACTCGACGGGGTTCAGCGCGTCGGCCCGGTTGACCGCGCCCGCCTGCAGCACCAGCCAGATGGCCGGGATCAGGAACAGCAGCAGCTTCAGCACGAACTGGAACGCCTGGACGTACGTCGCCGCGCGCATCCCGCCCAGCGCCAGGGTGACGCTGACCGCGGCGCCGGCCAGCACGACGCCGACCCAGTACGGCGTGCCGCCGACCGCCGTCAGCACCAGTCCCGCGGTGCGGAACTGCGGGACGACGTAGATGGTGCCGATCACCAGCACCACGACGGCGGCGAGGCGGCGCAGGGCGGGGGAGTTGAGCCGGGCTTCGGCGAAGTCGGGCACCGTCAGCGCGCCCGAGCGCCGCATCGGCGCGGCGACCAGCACGAGCATCGCGATGTACCCGGCGGTGAAGCCGACCGGGTACCAGAGCGCACCGATGCCGTCCTTGACGACGAGCCCCGCGACGCCGAGGAACGACGCCGCCGACAGGTACTCACCCGACACCGCGGCCGAGTTGACCAGCGGTGAGATCCGCCGGGACGCCACGAGGAAGTCCGACGTCGTGCGCATCGCGGCGACCCCGCGGACGCCGATCAGCAGCGTCATGAGCACGACCGGCGCGACGGCGAGCGCGACGCCCACTACTCGTCCTCGATGCGCTCGGCTCGGCGCAGCTGCCAGCGCGCCAGCAGCGCCATCGACGGGTACGGCAGGACCGCGATCATCAGCCAGGACACCGGGATCCCCAGCAGCCGCACCGAATCGAGGCCGGGGAAGAGCGCGAACACCCCCGGCAGGCCCAGCAGCAGCGCGAACATCAGCACCAGCGCGGGGATGCCGTGCCGGCGTTGCGCGCGGTACAGCGCGGTGGCGCGCTGGGTCTCCGCCGGTGGCAGCCGCGGGACCCGCCAGCGGCCGCGTGAGCGACGTCGGGCGTGGGCGAGGCGCGTCTGCGGGCTGGTCACGGCGACCCGCCGGATCCTGCTCATCGCGCGCCCGGCCCGAGCCGGCCGCGCTGGGCGGCTTCGAGCAACCGGTCCCGCAGGTCACGCGCGTGGCGCCGGCTGACCGGGACGTCGCCCGCCTCGGTGTGCGCGAGCAGCCCGCCGGCGGAGTCGCTGCGCAGCTCCAGCACCGCGCCGACGGCGAGCAGGAACCCGCGGTGCACCCGGCTGAACCCGGTGCCCTCCCAGTACTCCTCGAGCCGTGAGATCGGCATCCGCACCAGGTGCACACCGCCGCGGGTGTGCAGCCGGACGTAGTCGCCGTGCGCCTCGACGAACAGGACGTCGTCCCGGCGGACGTAGCGGGTGCGGCCGCCGGACTCGACCGGGAGCGCGGCCATCGCGTCCGGCGTCGGCCGGCCCGCGGGCGTCGCCATCCGGCCGACCTTCGCCAGCGCTGCGGCGAGGCGTTCGGCCCGGACCGGTTTGAGCAGGTAGTCGACCGCGCCGATGCCGTACGCCGTGACGGCGTGGCCGTCGTGCGCCGTGACGAACACGATCACCGGCGGCTCGCTCAGCTTCGCCAGCAGCGACGCCAGTTCGAGCCCGTCGAGACCGGGCATCGAGATGTCGAGGAACACCGCGTCGAACCTGTCCGCCTGAAGCAGCTTCAACGCCTTCAGCGCGTCACCCGCGCCGACGACTTCGCCGACTTCGGGCGCTTCGCGCAGCATCCGGCACAGTTCGTCCAACGCGGGCGGCAGGTCGTCGACGGCGAGCACGCGCAGGCCGGTCACGGCAGCACTCCCGGCTGGAACAGCGGCACCCGCACGATCACCCGGGTGCCCGCCCCGACCTCGGTCTCCACGGTCAGGCCGTACCAGGCGCCGTAGACGTCCCGCAGTCGTCTGTCCACATTGGCCAGTCCCAGACCCGCGGCGTCGTCGTCGCCGACGCGCCCGGCGAGCAGGTCCGCGGCCCGCTTCGGGTCCATGCCGACCCCGTCGTCCTCGACGACGATCACGCAGTCGTTCCCTTCCGCCTGGCCGTGCACCTGGACCAGCCCGGCCTCCGGGCGCGGCTCGATGCCGTGCCGGATCGCGTTCTCCACCAACGGTTCCAGCACGAGGTACGGCACCGCGACGGCGAGGATCTCCGGCGCGACCCGCACCTGGACGCGCAGCCGCTCGCCGAGCACCGCCCGCTGCAGCGCCAGGTACGTCTCGATCGCGCGGAACTCCTCGGCGACGACGGTGTACTCGCCGTGCCGGGCCAGGCTGTAGCGCGTGTAGTCGGCGAAGTCGAGCATCAGGTCCCGCGCGCGGTCGGGGTCCGAGCGCACCAGCGACGCGATGACGGTGAGCGCGTTGTAGACGAAGTGCGGCGACATCTCGGCCCGCAGCGCGCGCAGTTCGGCCTGGGCGGCCTGTTCGGCGGACGCCTCGAGCCGGCCGCGTTCCAGCGCCCGGATGACCAGGTCCGCGGCTTGGCCGGCGACGGAATCCCGGACGTCGCCGACGACCAGCAGCGCCCCGGCCAGCTCGTCGTGGGCGTGCAGCGGCAGCACGAGGACGTCGTCGGCGGAGGCCGGTTCCTCGCTGTGCAGCACGCCGTCCAGCACCGTCGCGACGACGTCGTCCGGCCCGGGACGGCCCGACCAGTGCAGTACCCCGGACAGGTCGGTGAGGCCGACGCCGGGGAAGCCGAACAGCCGCCGCAGGCCGTGCGCGGCGCGGCGGGCGCGGGTGCCGGACAGGCCGTCACGCAGGTCGTCGGTGATCCGGCGGGCCGCGGCGAGCACCGGCAGCGGGTCGGCGCGGGACGCCGCCCCCAGGCGCAGCGCGGTCATCGGGCCTCCCCTCGGCGACGGTGTCCAGGGCAGTAGATCCTACGGTGCCACGGTCCCGCCAGGTCCGGCCGTGGCCAGCAGCTCCGCGTCGGCCGGGAAGGGCCGGTCGGGCAGTGAGATCCAGCCGGTCGTCCGGGTCTCCTTCACCGCCACCGACACCGGCCGGAACGTCGTCGGGTCGAGCCCGTCGCTGTGCCGGACGACCTCGTCGAAGAACCACGCCGAGGTGATCAGCGCCAGCACTCCCCGCGACGTCTTGAGCGCCTCCTTGAGCGGCGGTGCCTCCAGCAGCCGGAACGAGTGGTTGATCGACGGCGCGGTGACGCCGTGGTCGTCGTAGGCGATTTCGCCCGCGTGCAGCGCCATCCGGAGCCGGATCCGCGCCCCGGCGTCGTGGGTCAGGTTGTGCCGGTGCAGCGCCACGGCGAGCGCGTTCGGCAGGAACTCGACGAACGGCCCCTTGGGGATCTCCGGCGGGACCAGGACGAACACCCCGTCGCCGCAGTCCTCGTTCCGGCAGTCCGCCCAGGGGACGCCCGCGTCGTCGAACGCCCGGCGCAGGGCGCTGTACAGCCCTTCGCGCAGCGCCAGCCGGTGGGGCGTGGTCCGGCGCGGATCGCCGTACCCCTCCACGTCCACTGCGAAGATCGTCCGGTGCACTGCCGGCCTCTCGTACCCCATCGCACCCTCCCCGGCGGCTCGTGCATGTGCCGATGCATGTGCAGTCAGTGTGACGTAAGACGCCCGTCCGGGGGAATGACCCATGCGGTGAGTGGTTCCCCTGCCACGGTGACCGGCAGTGAGGAAAGCCCAGTTCAGAGGCCCCGTGAGAGGCGCGCACACCTCTCACGGGGCCTCTGACGGACGGGTCAGCAGCTCTGCTTGTAGAAGTACTGAGAGTTGGCCGCCATGTCGTCCTTGGTGATCGAGTGCAGCTGCGCGGTCAGGTTCCGGGTCACCGGCTTGCCCTCGAGCGCCGCGACCGCCTGGTCGACACCCTGGGTGCCGATCGACGCCGGGTCCTGCGCGATCAGGGCCTGGTACTGGCCGTTCTTGAGGCCTTCGACCTCGGACGGGCTGGCGTCGAAGCCGATCAGGTTGACCGCGCCGACCTTGCCGGAGTTGCGCAGGCCGGTCGCCGCGCCCTCACCGGTGTTGAGGTTGGTCGCGAAGACGCCGATGAGGTCCGGGGTGGCGGCCAGCGCCGCGGTCACCTTGGACGCGGCCTGGTCGGGCTCGTTCTGGGTGAACTGGACGCCGACCGACTTCAGGTTCGGCGTGTTCTTCAGCTCCTCCTCGAAGCCCTTGACGCGGGCGGCCGTCGTCGACGTGCCGGCGATGGTGTCGAGCACCAGCACCGAGCCGCTCTTGCCGGCGGCCAGCTTGGCCATGGTCTGCGCGGCGAGCTTGCCGCCCGCGGCGTTGTCGGAGGAGACGGACGACTCCGCGACACTGGTGTCCTTGAGCGAGGTGTCGACCTCGACGATCTTCGTGCCGCGCGCCTTGACCTGCTGGATCGGCGCGAGCATCGCCGTGTCGTCGGTGGGCGCGATGAGCAGCGCGGCCGGCGGGTTCGTGCCGAGCGCGTTGACGAGCTGGGTCTGCAGCGGCGCGTCGAACTTCTGGGGCGCCTGCGTGGTCAGCTCGTAGCCGAGCTTCTTCGCCTCGGCCTGCGCGCCGCACTGCAGCGAGATGTAGAACGGCTCGGCCTGCACACCCGGGATCAGCGCGAGCTTCTTGGCGTTGGCCGAGTTGGCCTGGCTGCTGCCGCCGCCGGTGTCGCCCACCGTGCCGGAACCGCACGCGGTGAGCAGCGCGGCGGCGGACGCCAGCGCCCCGGCCGCGACGAGCGTCTTGGTCAAGTTCATCGGAAGCACCTCTTTGTACTCGGGGAACTCGGGGAGTCAGCGGGAGTTGCGCTGGCGGCGGCGGCGCTGGTCGAACCAGACGGCCGCGATCAGCACGGCGCCGACCGCGATCATCTGCCAGAAGTCCGGGACGCCGGTGATGTTGAAGCCCTTCTTCAGCACCGCCGGGATGAACACGCCGATCACGGTGCCGAGCACCGAGCCGACACCGCCGAAGAGGCTCGTCCCGCCCATCACCGTCGCCGCGATGGCGTTGAGGTTGTCGCTGGTGTGCCCGGTGATGGTGGTCGAGTTGTAGTAGGCCAGCGACAGGAACCCGGCGAGCCCGGCCAGCACGCCGGTCAGTGTGTAGACCTTCATCAGGTGGGCGGTGACGCCGATGCCCGCGCGTCGCGCGCCTTCGGCGTTGGAACCGATGGCGAAGGTGTAGCGGCCGAACTTCGTGGTGTGCAGCAGCCACGCGCCGATCAGCGTGATCACCACGGCGATCAGCACCAGGTTCGGGACGACGCCGAACGACGTGCCGTAGCCGAGCTGCTTGTTGAGCACGACCGGGACCGTGCGCACGTCGCTGCCGTTGTTGATCAGCAGGGACGCGCCGAGTGCCGCGCCCATCGTGCCGAGCGTGACGATCAGCGGCGGGATGCCCGCGACCGCGATGAGGAAGCCGTTGACCAGGCCCCACACCGTGCCGGCCAGGATGGCGACGACCAGCCCGACGATGATCACGCCCCAGCCCGCGCCGCCGGCGTCACCGCCGGACATGGCTTCCATCGTCTTGCCGCCGACCATGCCGGCGAAGATGAGCACCGAGCCCACCGACAGGTCGATGCCCGAGGTGATGATCACGAACGTCATGCCGACCGAGAGCACCAGCAGCACGGCCGTTTCGATGAGCAGCAGCTGGAAGTTGTAGACCGTCGGGAACGCGTCCGGCGCGAGCACGCTGAACACCACGATCAGCGCCACCAGCACCAGCGCGATCCAGAACGTGTTGGCGCCGATCAGGCGTTTCCCCAGGGGGCGCTTGCCGAAGCCTTCCTCCACAGTGGACTGGATTTCCGGGGCCGGGGCGCTCACGCCGCCTCCTCCTGCACGAGGGCGCCGGTCATCGCGGCGACGAGGTCTTCCAGCTTGGTGCCCGCGCCGGCGAATCGGGCCACGCGCTTGCCGAGCCGGAGCACCTCGACGCGGTCGGCGACCGACAGCACCTCGGGCATGTTGTGGCTGATCAGCACGACGGCGATGCCCTTGTCGCGCACCTTCTTGATGACGTCGAGCACGCGCTCGCGCTGCACGACGCCGAGCGCGGCGGTCGGCTCGTCCATGAACACGACCTTGGACGCCCACACGACCGAGCGTGCCACGGCGACGCTCTGCCGCTGCCCGCCCGACAGCGAGCCGATCGGGACGTCGGTGCTCTGCAGCGTCACGCCGAGCCGCTGGAACTCCTCGATCGCCCGGCGGCGCATCTCGGCCTTGTCCAGCATCCCGAGCTTGCCGAGGATCCCCTTGCGGTGGATTTCCCGGCCCAGGAACAGGTTCGCGGCCGGATCCAGCTCCGGTGCGACGGCCAGATCCTGGTAGACGGTCTCGATGCCCAGGCGCCGGGCCGTCGTCGGGGAGTCGAAGTGCACTTCCGCGCCGTCCAGGAGGATCTTCCCCGACGTCGGCTGCTCCGCGCCGGAGAGGCACTTGACGAGCGTCGACTTGCCGGCGCCGTTGTCGCCGATCAGCGCCGTGACCTCACCCGCGCGGGCCTGGAACGACGCTCCTCGCAGTGCTTCGACCGACCCGTAGTGCTTTGTCAGGTCGATCGCGTCCAGCAGGATTTCGCTCATCCGGTCCGCCCTTCGAGGGCCGGCGGGCGGCAGCGGATCACCGTCGCGGTGCCGGAAAGTTCGGTCTGGCCCGCGTCGAACGGGACGACGAACGTGTCGCCCTTGGCCAGTGCGTGTTCGCCACCGTGCTCGGTGCGCAGGGTGCCTTCGCCGTCGAGGACGACCAGCACCGCGAACGACGGGTCGAGTGACAACGTTGTCACTTCGGTCGTGCGAAGCTGCTCGGCTTGGAAGAACCGCTCCGAGCCGGCGGCGAGCAGATCCACCGTGGCCGCGGTGTCGCCCGCGGTCCGCTTGATGATGGTTTCGAGGCGTCCGGCGTCCCAGCCGGACGTGTCCAGCGCCTCGATCGCGGTGTCGAAACCGAGCCCGAGGTGGCCCTTTTCCGGCGACGCGAGGAAGTCACGCCACTCGATGGTCAGCGAGAAGTCCGTCGGCTGCTGCAGCTCGACGACGAAGACACCCTCGCCGATCGCGTGCGGCAGGCCGGAGGGGATGTAGACGGTGTCGCCCGCGGTCACCGGGACGCTGTTCAACGCGCCCAGCATCGACGGCACGTCCTGCTCCCGCGTCCACTCGGACACCGTCGCCTTGGAGAGCGTCTCCTTGAAGCCGGGGTAGACGCGCGGGTCGTCGCCGTAGGTGCCGACCACGATCCACGCCTCGGTCTTACCGAAGTGCGAGTCGAAGTGCTGCTTCGCGAACGCGTCGTCCGGGTGGAAGTGGACGGGCAGCCGCTGGCCCGCGTCGAGGAGCTTGACCAGCAGGCCGGTCGACGTCCCGAGCGCCTCGACGTGCTTGGCGCCGAGCCACCCCGGGGCGTCGGCCTCGACGGCGTCGCGCAGCCAGGCGCCGTTCGGGAGCCGGGTCAGGCCGTCGGTCTCCTGGCCGAACATGGTGCTGACCGAGGCGACCCAGTCCTCCGGGCCGAACTTCTTGTCGGATGAGGCGCCGCGCAACGCCGCGATGGCGTCGCCCCCGCGGTAGAACTGCGGCGGCTGGTTGGCCGGAAGCCGGATCGGTTCGAGGGTCACGGGGCGACCTCACCGGAACCACGGGCGACGAGATGCACGGGCAGGACTACCTTTCTCGGCGGGGACTGGTCTCCTTGGACACGGGCGAAGAGCAGCTCGGCCGCGGCGTGGCCCAGCGCGCTCACGTCGTGCGCGATCACGGTGACCGGCGGGTCCAGCAGGTCCGCCAGCTCGAAGTCGTCGAAGCCGACCATCGCCGGGCGGTACTCCGCGTGGGCCAGGGCCCGCAGCAGGTGCACGGCGACCCGGTTGTTGCCCGCGATCACGGCGGTGGCGGCGTCGGGCCCGTGCAGCAGGCGCTTCACGGCGTCGCCGATGAACTCCTGCGTCGGGGTGTGCATGGAGACCAGGGACTCGTCGTAGGAGATGCCGTTGCGCACGCAGCCTTCACGGAACCCGCGCAGGCGCTCGGCCGCGGTGAAGATGTCCGGGCTGTCGCCGAGGAACGCGATCCGCCGGTGACCGTGTTTCGCCAGGTGGGTGACGGCTTCGATGGTGCCGCCGAGGTTGTCGACGAGCACCGTGTCGGCGACGATGTCGCCCGCCGGGCGGTCGATGAACACCACAGGCGTGCCCGCGCGCATCTCCGGCACCAGGTAGCCGTGCTGCAGACCGGCCGGGACGACGAGGATGCCGTCCACCCGCCGCGCGCAGAACTCCAGCACGAGCTCGCGCTCGCGGTCGGAGTTCTCCTCGGACGAGCCGGTGAGCACCTGCCGGCCGAACGACGTCGCGATGCGTTCCACCGCGCGGTTCAGCTCGGAGTAGAAGGGGTTGCCGACGTCCTCGACGATCAGCCCGATGGTCCCGGTGGTCGACCCGCGGCGCAGGTTCCGCGCGCCGAGGTTGCGCCGGAAGCCCAGCTGCTCGATGGCCGCCATGACCCGCTCGGCGGTGTCCGGGTGCACCGCCGGTTCGTCGTTGACCACGCGCGAGACGGTCTTGATGGACACGCCCGCCAGCCTGGCCACATCGCTCATCGTGGCCCGGCGGCTCGCGGTGCGCGTGCTGCCGTCCCGGTCCCGGCCGGGTGGAGACAACGTTGTCATAGTGCACGGGATTGAACGCCAAGGTCCCGGTGCTTGTCAACGCCTTGGGCGCGGATTGTGCCGATTCGACTACGGAAGTTGTAGGTCAGACGGCTGATCAGCTTGTCCGGAAGTGGACAGGTGTTGACAGCACCCTTGACTGTCTCGTGAGCCGCTGCCCAAGGTGGCCCGGTTCGACCGAGCGCGCGACAAGGTTGTCATTCACCCTCTGGTCGCGCTGATGTGGTGGAGAGGCGATGGCGATGGCGCGAGCGCGCTGGAGAGCCGGTTCGATCTTGTTAGCCCTGGCGGTGACGGCTGCGGTGGCTCCCGCGATGCCCGCCGCGGCGGCCCCCGCGACCGATTTCGCGAAGTGGGTCAACCCCTTCGTCGGCACCCGCCCCGGCGGCGAGGACCACGGCACCGGCGGTGGCGCCGGCAACACGTTCCCGGGCGCGGTCGCGCCGTTCGGCATGGTCCAGTGGAGCCCGGACACCGTGAAGTCCCAGCCCGGCGGGTACTTCTACGACGACAACGCGCTCAACGGCTTCAGCCTGACGCACCTGTCGGGTGCGGGCTGTTCGACCTATCAGGACATTCCGTTCATTCCGTACGTCGGTGAGGTGTCGTCGTCCCCGGCGACCGATCCCGGGCACTACACGTCGAAGTTCTCGCACGCCAACGAGCACGCGACGGCCGGCGCCTACGACGTCACCCTCGACAGCGGCGCCAAGGTCGAGCTGAGCGCGACCCAGCGCACCGGCTCCGCGCGGCTGACCTACCCGGCCGGCGCGTCCTCGACGCTGCTGGTCAACACCTCCGGCTCGGTCAACGGCACCGACGACGCGTCGATCACCATCGGCAAGGACACCATCAGCGGCTGGGCCACCAGCGGCCGCTTCTGCGGCGCGCAGAACAGCTACCGCGTCTACTTCTCGGCCAAGTTCGACACGCCGTTCGAGTCGATCGGCACTTGGAAGAACGGCGCCGTGACGCCCGGTAAGTCCGCCGAAACCGGTGGCGCCAAGGCGAAGGTCGCGCAGCCCAACGGCGTCAACGCCTCGATCGCGCGCCCGGCCAAGGCCAAGCAGCAGGACACCACCGTGTCCGGCCCGGGCAGCGGCGGGTACGTCACCTTCGCCAACCTCAACGGCGCGCAGGTGAACGTCCAGGTCGGACTGTCCTTTGTGTCCGTCGACGGCGCGAAGGCCAACCTCAAGACCGAGAACACCAAGAAGTCGTTCGACACTGTGGCCGCGGCCGCGCGCAAGGCGTGGAACGACCAGCTCGGCAAGATCGCCGTCTCCGGTGGCTCGGACGCCGATATGACGACGTTCTACACCTCGCTGTACCACTCGCTGATCCAGCCGAACGTCTTCTCCGATGTGGACGGTCAGTACCCGGGCTTCGACGGGCGGATCCACAAGGCCGACAAGGGCCACGCGATGTACACGAACTTCTCCGGCTGGGACATCTACCGCTCGGAGGTCCCGCTCCTGGCGACGATCGACCCGAAGGAGACCTCGGACATCGTCCGGTCGATGATGGCCTACGCTGAGCAGGGCGGGTCGTGGGACCGCTGGACGGTGGCCAACGACTACACCGGCGTGATGAACGGCGACCCGTACCACATCATCGTCTCCAGCGCGTACGCGTTCGGCGCGCGTGACTTCGACGCCCAGAAGGCGTTGCTGCTCATGATCAAGGGCGCTACCCAGCCGACGCAGGGTTACACCGAGCGGCCGGGCCTGGAGGACTACCAGAAGCTCGGCTACGTGCCGGGCGCCGGCGCGGACACGCTCGAGTACACCAGCGCCGACTTCTCCATCGCCGAGTTCGCCAAGCGGCTCGGGGACAACGCGACATACACGACGTTCATGAAGCGCGCGCAGAACTGGCAGAACCTCTACAACCCGGGCACCGGTCACCTGCAGCCGCGCAACGCGGACGGCTCGTTCGCCGGCACCTACGACCCCGCCAGCTCGCAGGGCTGGGTCGAGGGCAACGGCGCGCAGTACGAGTGGATGGTGCCCTACGACCTCGGCGGCGTCGTGACGGCGTTCGGCGGTCCCGCGGCGACGCAGTCCCGGCTGGACACCTTCTTCACGAAGCTGAACGCGGGCACGCAGGAGCCGTACGCCTTCATGGGCAACGAGCCGAACTCCAACGCGCCGTACGTCTACTCCTACGCGGGCGCTCCGGCCAAGACCCAGTCGATCGTGCACCGCTCGATGGACGAGCTGTACAACCCGAATCCCGAAGGGCTGATCGGCAACGACGACCTCGGCCAGATGTCGGCCTGGTACGTCTGGTCCGCGCTGGGCATCTACCCGGAGATCCCGGGCCGCGCCGAGACGCTGCTCGTCACCCCGCGCTTCGAGCACACCGTGCTCACCACCGGCGCGGGCAAGAAGATCACGATCAACGCGCCGGGCACCGGTGACTACGTGGGCAGCCTGAAGGTCAACGGTGGCGCGGCTTCGAAGGCGTGGCTGCCGGAGGCGCTCATCACCAGCGGCGGCACGCTCGACTACACCCGCTCCGCCACGGCCACCTCGTGGGGCAGCGCCGCGGCCGACGCGCCGCCGTCGTTCCGCGAGCAGGAGAAGCCGAGCCTGTCCTTTGTGGACCCGGCCCGCGCGGTGACCCCCGCGGGGTCGACGTCTCAGGCCTCGGTGGGCGTCCAGGACCTCTCCGGCACCGCCCGGACCTGGACCTACAGCGCGGGCAGCGTCGACGGGATCACGCTGACCCCGGCGTCGGGCAGCATCGCCGTCCCGGCGGGCGGCAAGGCGCACGCCGACCTGACGGTTTCGGTGCCGGCGGGGCTGGCCGACGGCGCCCGCCGCATCCCGGTGACGTTCTCGTCGCCGGGGGTGGCTTCGACGCAAGCGGTGCTCACGGTGCTGGTCGCGCAGCCGAACAGCTGGCTGGCCACGGTGAACAACGCGGGCATCTCGCCGGACTCCGACTCGTCGGCGGCCAACTTCGACGGCGGCGGCTGGAGCTACTCGGCCGACGCGCTGGCCGCGGCCGGCGCCACCCCGGGCGGCACGGTGACCAGTGACGGCATCAAGTTCACCTGGCCGTCGTTCCCGGCCGGCGACCCCGACAACGCGGTCGCGAACGGCCAGACGGTCAACGTCACCGGCACGGGCACCCGGCTCGCGCTGCTCGGCGCCGGCTCGAACGGCAACGCGCAGGGCACGCTGACCATCACCTACACCGACGGCAGCAAGTCGACCGCCACGATCGGGACGTCCGACTGGACGCTCGGCGGCGGCGGCGCGCAGCCGTCGTTCGGCAACCGGATCGTGCTGTCGACGCCGTACCGCAACGCCGCGGGCAGCGACCCGCAGCAGATCCGCACGATGATCTTCGGCACGGCGCCGATCACCCTCGACGCGGGCAAGACGGTGGCCAGCGTGACGCTGCCGTCCAACGTCAGCGGCGGCGTGCTGCACGTCTTCGCCATCGCCATCGGTTAGCAGTTGTTGTTGTCCGTGAAGGCCTCCTTACCGGCTCTTATGGCCGGTAAGGAGGCCTTCACGGCTTTCGTCGTTTCAGGGAGGAAGCTCGATGAGGAGCAAGGTCCTGGCGGGTGCGCTGACGCTCGCCGTCGTGGCGACGGGGGTGAGCCCTGTCGTCGCGGAAGCGGCCGGCGGGGACGCGCTCGACGCCGTCAACACGTTCATCGGCACGCAGGACGAGGGCAACACGTTCCCCGGCGCGTCGGCGCCGTTCGGGATGACGCAGGTCAGCCCCATCACCTCGCACTACGCCGGCTACCGCTACACCGACACCGCGATCCGCGGCTTCGGCCACTTCTTCCTGTCGGGCGCAGGCTGCTGGGAGCAGGGCGGCCTGGTCTCGACGCTGCCGACGACCGGCGAGATCGGGCCTGGCAAAGCGTTCGACACGACCAAGCCGGCGACCTTCGACCAGACGAAGTACGCGGCGCCGTTCACCCACGACGGCGAGGTCGGCAAGCCCGGCTACTACAAGGTCCACCTGACCGGCTACGGCGGTGTCGACGTCGAGACGACCGCGGCGACCCGGGCCGGCGCCGAGCGGTACACCTTCACGAAACCCGGTGACAACAACGTCTTCGTCAACGTCGGGCAGGCCAACGACAAGGAACCGGTGACCGGCAGCAGCATCCGCGTCGTCGACGACCGGACCGTCGAAGGCACCGTGGAGTCGCAGGCGTTCTGCGGCGGCAAGTCCTACACGACGTACTTCACGACGAAGTTCGACAAGCCGTTCAAGGCGTCCGGCACGTGGTCGCCGACCGGCGGCACTCCCGGCAGCAAGGAGTCGAGCGGTGGCGCGGGCCTGCGCGGCGCGTGGCTGACGTTCGGCGGCTCGAGCCAGGTCACCGCGACCACCGCGATCTCCCAGGTGGACGCGCAGGGCGCGCGGGGCAACCTGGCCGCCGAGCACATCCGGTCGTTCGACGCGGCGAAGGCCGACGCCCAGCGCACCTGGCGGCGGGAACTGTCCAGTGTGGACATCAAGGGCGGCACGACCGACGACCGGACCGTGTTCTACACCTCGCTCTACCACACGCTGCTGCAGCCGCTGACCGCCAACGACGCGGACGGCCGCTACTACGGCTTCGACAAGAAGGTCCACCGCGCGGTCGGCTGGACGTACTACGACTTCTTCTCCCTGTGGGACACCTACCGCACGCAGAACCAGCTCCTGGCGCTGCTGCGGCCGGACCGCGCGAAGGATATCGCCAAGAGCATCCTGGCCATCCACGACCAGGGTGGCTGGCTGCCGCGGTGGGCGTACGCCAGCCAGGAGACGAACACGATGACCGGTGACCCGGTCACGCCGTTCCTGGTGGACCTCTGGCGGTTCGGCGCGCTGTCGGGCAACGAGATGCGTGCCTACCAGGCGTTGCTGCAGAACTCGACGCGAATCCCGCCCGCGTCGTCGTCGTTCCAGGGCCGCTCGGGCAACGCGAGCTACCAGCAGGACGGGTTCGTCCAGTACGACCCGGACTTCCCGAAGAAGGGGCAGGACACCGACCCGAACCACGGCGCGTCGGCCACCCTCGAGTACGCGCTCGGCGACTGCTCCCTGTCGGTCATGGCGGCGGCGCTCGGCAAGAAGTCCGACGCGGCGGCGCTGTCGGAGCAGGCCCGGACCTACCGGACGCTCTGGGACGCGTCGCAGACCGACCGCGGCTTCACCGGCTTCTTCCGGCCGAAGGTCGCGGGCGGTGACTGGTTCACCCCCGCCACCGGGCCGTACAGCCCGCAGAGCCAGGACGGCTTCCACGAGGGCACGGCCTGGCAGTACCAGTGGCTGGTCCAGCAGGACGTCCCCGGCCTGGTCCAGCGGATGGGCGGCCCGGCGGCCACCGGCAAGCGCCTGGACGACTTCTTCGCCTACGACGAGCTGGTGAAGGACCCGGCGGCGGCCGTCCGCGAGAACTGGGTGGTCGGCCCGTACGACTACTACGACCAGTTCCGCTACAACCCGAACAACGAGCCCGACCTGCACTCGCCGTGGATGTACGCGCTCACCGGGCAGCCGGCGAAGACGTCCGGGGTCGTGCGGGCCGCGCACACGCTGTTCACGAACGCGCCCAACGGCGTCACCGGCAACGACGACCTCGGCACGATGTCGGCCTGGTACGTCTTCAGCGCGCTCGGGCTCTACCCGGCCGTCCCAGGGACTGGGAACTTCGTGCTCAACGCGCCGCGGTTCGAGCGGTCCGTGCTGCACCTGGAGAACGGGCGCGACGTCACCATCAAGGCGCGCGGCGCCGACGGCTCGAAGCTGCAGTACATCTCGGGCCTCGAGGTCGGCTCGAAGCGCAGTGACAAGGTTTACGTCGGTTTCGAGCAGCTGAAGAGTGGCACGACGCTGGACTTCGGTCTCACCACGGATGCCGCGAAGGCGACGTGGGGCACTTCGCCGTCCGCAGCACCGATTTCCCCGTGTTCTGACTAGATAGCGCCGCTCACGAACGTGGTCCGGACCACAATGGACCGGTGCCCGGGCCACGTTCGTGAGCAGGGTCACGGGCCCCGGTGTTCCGGTGAGCGCCGTCACGCCTCACACTGGGTACCAGCACGTCCGACAACGCCGTTGACGTCCGAGGCAGTCCGCTTTGGATGGTGTGTCGGGCGGCTTTTCTGTGTCAGGACCAAAGTGGTGAGACCCCACAGGAGGAAGAAGTGTCCAGCAAGGCCGCTCTAGTGTTCCGCGTGGCCGCAGTCGCCGAAGCCCTTTCCTGGGCCGCGCTGCTTGTCGGGATGTTCCTCAAGTACGTCGTGCACTCCTCCGGTGAGGGCGGCGTGCCCGTCATCGGCATGGTGCACGGCGTGATCTTCGTCCTGTACGTGGTCGTCTCCCTGTCCGTGGCGAAGCCGCTCGGCTGGCGCCCGAAGACGCTGGTCCTCGCGCTGCTCGCGAGCATCCCGCCGCTGTTCACCTGGCTGTTCGAGAAGTGGGCGCTGCGCAACGGCAAGCTCGACGGCCCGCAGCGGCTGACCCACGGCGGTGTCGGCCTGTTCCAGGTGCGGGAGCCCGTCGCCGCCTGATTCCCAGTACGTGAGAAAGGCCCGCGTCGTCGACGCGGGCCTTTCTCGTATCCGAACGGCTACTCGGTGAAGTCCCCGGTCGCGCGGCGGACCTTCGTCAGCAGGTCGGTGAGCTGCTCGGTCTGGCGTTCGGTCAGTCCGTTGAGCCCGAAGTCGATCTCGGTGACCGCCGCGGTCGCCGTCTCGCGGCGCTTGCGGCCCTCGTCGGTGATCTCCACCAGCGTCGTGCGGCGGTCGGTCGGGTGCGGGACGCGCTTCACGAGCCCGTCGCGCTCCAGCCGGTCGACTATGTTGGTGACACTGGTGGGGTGCAGCTGGAGCCGCTCGCCCATCACCCGCATCGGCAGGCTGGCGCTGCGGGCGAAGGTGAGCAGCACCAGCGCTTCGTACCGGGCGAAGGTCAGGCCGTGCGGCTTGAGCGCGCCGTCCACCGCGGACTGGATGATCTGCTGGACCCGCATCACGCCGGTGACCGCGGCCATGGTGCCGGAGGGCCCGATCCGGGCCTCCCAAAGCTGTGCCGCGCGGGCGATCGGGTCGAACGGCAGCGGACGGTTCATGACACGCGAAGTTACCAGCGGGTACCGGCGCGTGTCGCCCGACCGGCGGAAAGAGCACCGAAGAAGGGACTTCCGAGCATGATCGTCGCGTTCAGTGTCAGCCCGGCCGGCGGGGATCCCGACGGCGGAGTCAGCGAAGCCGTCGCCCGCGCGGTGAAGGTGGTCCGCGAGTCCGGGCTGCCCAACTCGACCAACGCCATGTTCACCAACGTCGAAGGCGAGTGGGACGAGGTGATGGACGTCGTCAAGCGCGCGGTCGAGGCCGCGGGGGCGGGCTCGGCGCGCGTCGGGCTCGTCCTGAAGGCCGACATCCGGCCCGGCTTCGAAGGCCAGCTCGAGGCCAAGGTGGACCGGATCGAAGCCCACCTCCGCGACGGCTCGTGAGTGTTCAGGGCGGTTCTAACCGCCCTAAACACTCACGACGGGCTTACGGGAGGGGCGGGGTGAAGGCGACCGTCCAGCGGCCTTCGTCGGTCGTCACCGTCAGCGGGTAGCTGAACGGCCGGCCGTCGGCGAGGACACCCTCGACCGTCGCGCGGGTCGGCTCGCGCTCGTCCGGGGCCAGGCCGACCGTGACGCTGTGGACGCCGTTGCCGGCCAGGACCGCGACGTAGTCCTTGGCGAAGTCGTCCGCGCCGGAGCCGGGGTAGTCGAGCAGGCCGGCGAGGGCGTCCGAATCGTGCGCGGCGAGCGCCGTGGCCAGGCGGTCGCGCAGCTCGGCGGGGGAGGCCGCGCCCGGGTCCGGCTGGTGCACGATCAGCAGCGTCACCGCGCCGATCCAGGTGACGGCGGCGGCGATCGACAGCCCCACTTTGACGTCCCGCCGGATGTGCACGCGGCCGAGCCTGCCCCAGCCACGGCGTCCTGCCAAGCGGACGTGCCGGGCACCCGGTGAAACACTCCGGCGCGCGTGCCAGGATGGAACCGTGACACAACCACGCGGATCTGCAGCGAAGTCAGCGGCCCTGTCCGCCGCCCTGTCCGGCGCGGTCGACCTGTCCGCGCTCAAGGCCCGTGCCGAAACGGCGCGCCGGCCGCCGGCCCCGCCCGCGAGCGGCCCCGGCCCGGAGGGTGACGCACCCCCGCCCGCCCCGTCGTCCGGGGCCGTGATCGATGTCACCGAGGCGACGTTCCAGACCGACGTCGTGGAGCGGTCCCTGCACCAGCTGGTGATCGTCGACCTGTGGGCCGAGTGGTGCGGCCCGTGCAAGCAGCTGTCCCCGGTGCTGGAGCGGCTGGCCGGCGAGTCCGGCGGCGCCTGGATCGTCGCGAAGGTCGACGTCGACGCCAACCCGCGGATCGCGCAGCTGTTCGGTGCGCAGTCGATCCCGACGATCGTCGCCATCGGCGGCGGCCAGCCGGTGGACGCGTTCTCCGGCGCGCTGCCCGAGCCCGAGATCCGCAAGTGGATCAACGCGCTGCTCGACGCCCTGCGCGACAAGCTGCCGGCGATCCGCGAGGCGGAGGCCAACGGCGGCGGCCCGGTCGAGGAGCCGGAGGACCCGCGCTTCACCGAGGCGGAGGAGGCCTTCGAGCGGGGCGACTTCGCCGCCGCGCAGGCCGCCTACGAGCGCATCCTCGACGTCGAACCGGCCAACGAGCTGGCGAAGAACGCCCTGGCCCAGGTCAAGTTCACGGCCCGCGCGGAGGCCGCGGACCCGGACGCCCGCACGAAGGCCGACGCCGACCCGGCCGACCTGGACGCCCAGCTCGCGGCGGCCGACCTGGACATCGCGGAGAACGACGTCGAGGCGAGCTTCAAGCGCCTGATCGACGTGGTCCGCCGCACCGCGGGCGACGACCGCAACAAGGCCCGCGAGCACCTGGTGGCGTTGTTCGACCTCTTCGACCCGGCCGACGACCGCGTCATGAAGGCACGCCGCGACCTGGCTTCCGCCCTCTTCTGAGCCGATGCCGTGAGGGGCACCCTCCTGGCTCTTATGTTCCTGAGGGTGCCCCTCACGGCGTTTGGCTTGAGCGTGACGCGAGAAGGCCCCCACCGCGCGGTGGGGGCCTTTCGCGCGCGTGGTGGCCGTCGCGGAGAGGTGTGCGAGTGGTCTGTTCGTGCCGGTGGGGGCGCGAGTGGACCGTTCGTGCCCTCACGTGATGAGCGCGAAAGGACCGTTCGTACCGCAACGAGCGCGAGCGGCCCGTTCGTGTCGAAACCCACTGGCCTGGACACGAAAGCCCACCTCGCGGTGCGGAGTCCTTCGTACGCGGTGGCCGGGCGCGAGGCGGCCGTCGCGTAGGTGCGCGCGAGTGGTCCGGTCCGTTCGGGCAGGTGCGTGAGAGATCTGTTCGTTCCGGTTGGGGGGCGAGTGGGCCGTTCGTGCCGGTGGGGGCGCGAGTGGACCGTTCGTGCCCTCGCGTGACGAGCGTGAAAGGACCGTTCACGCCGAAACAAGCGCGAGTGGCCCGTTCGCGCCTGAACCCACTGGCCCCGGACACGAAAAGGCCCCCACCTCCCAGTGGGGGCCTCTCGCGCGTAGCCGGAGATCAGCCGTACTGCTTCGAGCAGACCGACGAGCCTTCGAGATACCCGCGACGCAGCGACTCGACCCGGTCGAAACCGCTGTCCGGGCGCTTGCCGTTGACGTCCGCCGAGACCAGGCTCTCCGGCTGCAGCAGGTCCGCGATCGCCTCGTCGAGGTCGCCCGCCGACAGGCGCAGGTCGCCCGGGCGGTTCGTGAACGCCGCCCACGCTCCCACCAGGCACGACGTGCGCAGGCCGGCGTTCGGGTTGTCGATCGACGCGCCGACGCCCTTCTGGATGCCCAGCGCGTACCGGGACGCGACCTCGGAGAACGCGGCGAAGTCGCCCATGCCGCCCGGGTCCTCGCCCTTCATCTCGGCCTCACGGTCGATCGGCTGGGCCAGTTCGGCCAGCTTGGCCAGGTCGATGCTCACCGTGTTGTCGTCCGGGCAGTAGGACGCCGGGGCCGTCGTCGAGCAGCTGCCGCCGTCGTTGATCTCCGGCGCCGCGACGCCCGCGCCCTTGAAGGCCTCGTCGAGGCTCTTCTTCAGCAGCTCGACGGCCTGGTCGTTGAACTTCGCGTCGCCCTTGCCCTTGTCGCCCTTGTCGAACGGGCGCTCGGTGAGCCGGGCCTTGACGTTGTCGGTGTTCATCGCCGCGCACTCCTTCGGGCCCTTCTCGAACCCGGCCTGGAACGCGAACGTGCGGTCGAACGCGGTGCCGTGCGCGCCGCGGTCGGCGGCGCTGGTGCCCGCCTGGTCGCGGATCAGGAACATCGACGCCATCACCTGGTTCAGGCCCTCGGACGTCGACACCTGGTAGTACTTGCTCTTGTTCTCGGCGACCCAGCGGAAGTAGCCGCCGGCGAAGCAGTCGGCCTGTTGCTCCTTCACCACGGTCGGGGTGCTCTTGGTGATCCCGGCCTTGTCGCCGAGGCGGTACTGGACGGCGTGGCCGAACTCGTGCGCGAGCACGACGACCACCGACATCGGGCCGAACCGCTTGCGCAGCATCGGCAGCAGCACGCCGCGGTCCCACGCCACCGAGTCGTCGGTCGGGCAGTAGAACGCGTTCACGAGCTTCTTGACGCTGCCGCAGCCGGTTTCCTCGGTGTCGGTGTTCGCGTCGTACGACAGCAGCGACTTCACCGGCTCGAACTGCACGCCGAAGTCCGACGGCAGCATCTCGCCCCAGTACGTCTGGACGTCGTCGATCGCGGCGGTGGCGAGCTTGTCGTCCTCACCGCCGTCGGCGTTGCGGACGTCGAGGCTCGGTGTCGGCGCGTCGGACTTGAGGCCGCTTTCGAAGTGCGTCACCGGCAGCCCGGCGACCGAGCCGGCGCCGGTGTCCGCGACCGGCCCGGAGCCACCGCTCTTGCCGCTGCACCCGCTCACGGCGACCGCCGCGATCGCGAGCAAGGCGACCAGCCCGCGTCCCCCTCGGATCATCTTCACTCGTTCCACTCCCACCACGCCCGTACCCGACGAGCAGGACCATACCCAGGGCTAACAGGGCGTGTGCGCGTAATCCCCGAAGTACTCCCCGAGCAGCGCGCGGGGCGGCCCGATATCGTCGCTGTCCATGCGTGCAGTCCGCCGGTTCACCGTTCGCGCCAGCCTCCCGAAGTCCCTTTCCGGCCTCGGCGCGCTGGCCACCAACCTGCGCTGGACGTGGCACCCGCCGACGCGCGACCTCTTCGCGTCGATGGACGCCGAGCTGTTCAACGCCGTGCGCGACCCGCTGCGGATGCTCACCGCGCTGCCGCCGGCCCGCCTCGACGAGCTCGCGGTCGACGAAGACTTCCTCGAACGCGCCCGCGTCGCCGCCGCCGACCTGGAGAACTACCTGTCCGAGCCGCGCTGGTACCAGCAGCGTGACGACGCCGAGCTGCCGCCGGCGGTCGCCTACTTCTCGATGGAGTTCGGCGTCACCGAAGCCCTGCCGAACTACTCCGGCGGCCTCGGCGTGCTCGCCGGCGACCACCTCAAGGCCGCGTCCGACCTGGGCGTGCCGATGGTCGGCGTCGGGCTGCTCTACCGCAACGGCTACTTCCGGCAGTCGCTCTCGCTCGACGGCTGGCAGGTCGAGCACTACCCGGTCATCGACCCGAACGCGTTCCCGCTCGAACTGCTGACCGTGGGTGGCCGGCCGGTGCTGATCGGCGTCGCGATGCCGGGCGGGCGCGAGCTGTGCGCGCAGATCTGGCAGGCCCGCGTCGGCCGGGTGCCGCTGCTGCTGCTCGACACGGACACCGAAGCCAACGACGACGACCTGCGCGGCGTCACCGACCGGCTCTACGGCGGCGACGCCGACCACCGGCTGCGGCAGGAGATCCTGGCCGGGATCGGCGGCTTCCGCGCCGTCCGCAAGTACTGCGAGATCACCGGCCACCCGCAGCCGATGGTGTTCCACACGAACGAAGGCCACGCCGGGTTCCTCGGGCTGGAGCGGGCCCGCGAGATCGTGCAGGCCGACGGCCTCGCGTTCGACGAGGCCATGCCCGCGGTCCGCGCCGGCACCCTGTTCACCACCCACACCCCGGTCAGCGCGGGCATCGACCGGTTCCCGGTGGACCTGGTGCAGCGCTACTTCAATGACGGGCGCCTGGTGCCCGACATCGACCCGCGGCGGGTGCTCGCGCTCGGCGCCGAGGACAACCCCGGGCTGTTCAACATGGCGCACATGGGCCTGCGGCTGGCGCAGCGCGCGAACGGCGTTTCGCAACTGCACGGCCGCGTCACCCGCAAGATGTTCTCCCGGCTGTGGCCCGGGTTCGACCACGACGAGGTGCCGATCTCGTCGGTGACCAACGGCGTCCACGGCCCGACGTGGGTGGCGCGCGAGCTGAGCACCCTGCTCGGCCGTGAGTGGGGCCTCGACTCCGGCGACAAGCCGCTGCGCGAGGGCGTTTCGGACGCCCAGCTGTGGGGGCTGCGGCGCGAGCTGCGCGAGAAGCTCGTGTTCGAGGTGCGACGCCGGGTGCGCGCGGCGTGGCTGCAGCGCGGCGCGTCGCCGCTGGAGCTGGGCTGGGTGGACTCGGTGTTCGACCCGGACGTGCTGACCGTCGGGTTCGCCCGCCGAGTCCCGACGTACAAGCGGCTCACCCTGATGCTGCGCGACTCCGAGCGGCTGCGGACACTGCTGCTCGACGAGCGCCGGCCGATCCAGGTCGTCGTCGCCGGGAAGTCGCACCCGGCCGACGAGAACGGCAAGCAGCTGATCCAGCAGATCGTCCGGTTCGTCGACGGCGCGGACGTCCGGCACCGGATCGTCTTCCTGCCGGACTACGACATGTCGATGGCGCGCTACCTCTACCGCGGCTGCGACGTCTGGCTGAACAACCCGGTGCGGCCGCTGGAGGCGTGCGGGACGTCGGGGATGAAGTCGGCGCTCAACGGCGGGCTCAACCTCTCCATCCGCGACGGCTGGTGGGACGAGTGTTACGACGGCAGCAACGGCTGGGCGATCCCGACCGCGGACGGCGTCGCCGACCCGCTGCGCCGCGACGACCTCGAGGCCGCGGCCCTGTACGACCTGCTCGGCCAGCAGATCGGCCCGCTGTTCTACAACCGTTCCGCCGACGGTGTGCCCACCGGCTGGCTGTCGATGGTGTGGCACACGCTGGAGACGCTCGGCCCGCGGGTGCAGGCGTCCCGGATGGTCCGCGAGTACGTCGACCACGGTTACCTCCCGGCGTCCCGCACGGTCGCCGCGGCCACCGGCGACGGCTACCGCGGCGCGCTCTCGCTGGCGGACTACCGCACCAAGATCGAGGTGTCCTGGCCGCGGGTGAAGATCTTCGACTCGGAGCTGCAGGTCGAGGCGACCGAGCCGCTGGTGGTGGGCACCGACGTGACGATCCGCGCGCGCATCGACCTGGCCGGCCTGGAACCGTCCGAAGTGGACATCCAGGCGGTGGTCGGCAAGGTCGGCGACGACGACGAGCTGCGCGACCCGGTCACGGTCCCGATGGAGGGCGACGGCATCGGCGCGTTCGCGGCGCGGCTGAAGCTGCCCCAGCCGGGCGCGATCGGTTACACGGTGCGAGTGCTGCCGAAGCACGGCCTGCTGGCGACGTCCGCGGAGCTGGCCCGGGTCATCCTGGCCTGACGAAAGCCGTGAAGGCCCCCTTCCCGGCCGTAAGAGCCGGTAAGGAGTCCTTCACGGCTTTCTCGCCCGCACCGGGAAAGCCTGCCGCTGACCTGGAGCAACTCCAGCTGGACAGCCCGGAAAACCACACCGCGTCCCGGCGTCCGTCGCGTTAGGTTGGGGGTATGCGCTTCGGACTCTTCATCCCGCAGGGCTGGCGGATCGACCTCGCCGGCATCGAGCCCGCGGACCACTGGAAGACCATGCTCGGCCTCGCGAAACACGCGGAGGCCGGGCCCTTCGAATCGATCTGGGTCTACGACCACTTCCACACCGTGCCGGTGCCGACCGAGGAGGCCACGCACGAGGCCTGGTCGCTGATCTCGGCGTTCGCCGCCGCGACCGAGACCGTGCGGCTCGGGCAGATGTGCACCTGCATGGGCTACCGCAACCCCGCCTACCTGGCGAAGGTCGCCGCGACCGCCGACACCATCGCCGGCGGGCGCGTCGAGATGGGGATCGGGGCCGGCTGGTACGAGCACGAGTGGCGGGCCTACGGCTACGGCTTCCCGGGCGCCGGCGAGCGGCTCGGGCAGCTCGACGAAGGCGTCCAGATCATGCGGGACCTCTGGACCACCGGGAAGTCCACACTGGACGGCAAGCACTACCGGACCGACGGCGCGATCCTGCGTCCGTTGCCGCCGCAGGAGGGCGGGATCCCGCTGTGGATCGCCGGCGGCGGTGAGAAGAAGACGCTGAAGATCGCGGCCAAGTACGCGAAGTACACGAACTTCGGCGGCGACGCCGAGACGTTCACCCGGAAGTCGGAGATCCTCGCGCAGCACTGCAAGGACGTCGGGACCGACTTCGACGCGATCGTCCGCTCGGTCAACCACAACGTCGTGCTCGGGGAGACCGAAAAGGACGTCCAGGACAAGCTGGCCTGGCTCAAGTCCCACCTCGGCAAGTACGTCCCGGGAGACGCCGCGGAGCGCTGGTACGGCAACTTCGTGAACAGCCCGACCACCGGCACGCCCGAGCAGGTCACCGAGAAGCTCGCCGCGATGGGCGAGCTCGGCATGTCCTACGCGATCTTCAACTTCCCGGAAGCCGCGTACGACCGCGCCGGCATCGACCTGTTCGCCTCGCAGGTCGCGCCCGCGCTGAGCTGACGGAAAACTAGGGAACCGCGGGGCTTCCGCCGGTCTGCACGGGCAGGCCGGCGGACGCCCAGGCCCGGAAGCCGCCTTCGAGGTCCGTCGCGCGCGGCAGGCCCAGCCGTTGCAGGTCGGCCGCCGCGAGGCTCGACGAGTAGCCCTCGTTGCACAGCACGATCACCGTCGAGTCCGGCGTCACCGAAGGCAGCCGCCACTCGCTGTCCGGCGCGAGCCGCCACTCCAGGTGGATCCGCTCGACGATCACCGCGCCGGGGATCTCGCCCTCGGCCTCGCGGTTGGCGAGGGGCCGGATGTCGACGAGCAGCGCGCCCGCCTCCTGCAGCTGGTGGGCCCGGGCCGGCGTCGCCCGGTCCAGGCCGGATCGGGCGGCGGCCAGGACGGTGTCGATGGCGCTCATCGACCGACGATAGCGGGCAGCGGCGGGATTTCGGCCGGGACGTCCGCGAGCGTCGTGTACTCCCGGGTCGCCACGAGCGGCGGCGAGTACGCGTGGACGCTCGCCGCGGGCCGGTCGCCGAGGCCGGTGACCTGGTGGGCGCGCCCGGCGCCGAAGCCGATGCCGTCGCCCGCGGTGTGCGTGCGGCGCCGGATCGGGCCGCCGGGGTAGCGGTACTCCTCGCCCAGTTCGCCCTGCAGCACGGTGAACGAGCCGGACGCGCCGCCGTGGTCGTGCGGCTTCGTCTGCTGGCCCGGCAGCCACGACAGCAGCCACAGCTCGACGCCGTCGGTCAGCGCCAGCCGGGCCCACCAGCGGCGATCTTCGTCGAACCGCAGGATGTCCCGGACGCTCGCGGTCAGTTCGGTGGTCACGGTGGCGGTCAGGTCCGCCAGCTCACGCGGCGTCCACAGCAGCCGCGACGGGTGCAGCAGCTCGGGCAGCAGCGGGTCGGTCAGCTGCGGGTGGATCTCGACGGCGGGACGGGCGATGGACGTGGTCAACGGAGGCTCCTCGGACGCGACGGTGATCGGACGCGGGGGCTAGCGCGGCGCCGGGCGCACGTCGGGAAAAGGACGTGCGGGGGTCAGCGGAGCCGCGCCGGGGTACACCCGGCCGAAGCGACGAGAAGCAGGTCGATCGCGCGACGGCGCCAGAACGAGCCCCGGGTCACCGGGGTCACGGGCGCGTCGGCTGACATGCCCGTGATCCTGCCACAGCCCCGTCGCGCCCGGCACTTCCGGCGTGCGGCGTTCCACGTCGTGGACGTCTTCCACCTGCCGATTCGCCGTCTCACCCGGGCGGGTGCGCACGCGCGCGCGACGGCAGACAGAATGGGGTTCGTGAGCGAGCCGATCCAGCCCAGCGAACTTGACGACCTCGTGGTCCGGATGGCCGGTGTCGGCGTCCGCCGGGGGACCAACGACCTCCTCGCCGGCCTCGACTGGTCCGTGGAACTGGACGAGCGCTGGGTGGTGCTCGGCCCGAACGGCGCGGGCAAGACCACCCTGCTGCGCCTCGCCGCGGCCGAGCTGCACCCGAGCACCGGCGAGCTCGACCTGCTCGGCGAGCGCATCGGCAAGGTCAACATCTTCGAGCTGCGCCCCCGCATCGGGTTCACCTCCGCCGCGATCGCCCAGCGCGTCCCGGGCGACGAGCTCGTGAAGGACGTCGTGGTGAGCGCCGGGTACGCGGTGGTGGGCCGGTGGCGTGAGGAGTACGACAAGCTCGACACCGAGCGCGCGACCGAGCTGCTGGGCGCGATGGGTATCGGGCACCTCGCCGACCGCACGTTCGGCACGCTGTCCGAAGGCGAGCGCAAGCGGGCGCTGATCGCCCGGTCCCTGATGACCGACCCCGAGATGCTGCTGCTCGACGAGCCGGCCGCCGGTCTCGACCTGGGCGGGCGCGAGGACCTCGTCGCGCGGCTGTCCGCGCTGGCCCTCGACCCGGACGCGCCGGCCATGGTGCTCGTCACCCACCACGTGGAGGAGATCCCGCCGGGGTTCACCCACGCGCTGCTTCTCCGCGACGGTCACGCGGTCGTGTCCGGCCTCGTCGACGACGTCGTGACCAGCGAAAACCTTTCGAAGACGTTCGACCAGGACCTGGTTCTGGAGCGCTCCGGCGATCGCTTCTTCGCCCGCCGTCGCTAGGCTGTCCTTACCCGCCGGTAGGCTCTGTTGAATGGGCTCTCACCGGTAAAGAGTGGTTCGAGCCGAAGGCAACTCGTCGACCGAGGAGGATGGGCGTGGGAGAGTTCGTATCGCTGGAGGTCAAGGACGGCGTCGGCACGATCCGGCTCGACCGGCCCCCGGTCAACGCCCTGAACGCCCAGGTCACCGCCGAGCTCGCGGAGCTGGCCAAGGAGGTCTCCGAGCGCGACGACGTGCGCGCCGTGATCCTCTACGGCGGTGAGAAGACCTTCGCCGGCGGCGCGGACATCAAGGAGATGGCCACCCGCACCTACCCGGAGATCGCGAAGTTCGGCGCGACCCTCACCGGCACGCTCGCCGCGATCGCGAACATCCCGAAGCCGGTCGTCGCCGCGATCACCGGCTACGCCCTCGGCGGCGGCCTCGAGCTCGCGCTGACCGCGGACCGCCGCGTCGCCGGCGACAACGTCAAGGTCGGCCAGCCGGAGATCCAGCTCGGCGTCATCCCCGGCGCCGGCGGCACCCAGCGCCTGGCCCGGCTGATCGGCCCGAGCAAGACCAAGGACATCGTCTACACCGGACGGTTCGTCAAGGCCGAAGAGGCGCTGGCGCTGGGCATCGTCGACGAGGTCGTCGCCCCCGACGACGTCTACGCGGCCGCGCACAAGTGGGCGTCCCAGTTCGCCAACGGGCCGGCTGTCGCCCTGCGCGCGGCGAAGGCGGCCATCGACGGCGGCCTCGACACCGACCTGGCGAACGGGCTCAAGCTCGAATCGCACCTGTTCGCCGCGCTCTGGGCGACCGAAGACCAGAAGAACGGCATGAAGTCGTTCATCGAAAACGGGCCCGGCAAGGCCACTTTCGAAGGGAAATGACGCCTTGACCGACGTGAACGACCCGGCCCCGCACCCGCACGCCACCGCCGAAGAGGTCCAGGCCGCCTGGGCCGACCCCAAGCTGGCGAACGTGCTGTACCACGACTGGGAAGCCGGCACCTACGACGAGAAGTGGTCCATCTCCTACGACGAGCGCTGCATCTCCTACGCGACGGACGTGTTCAACGCCGTCGCGGGTGATGACGGCCAGCCCTACCAGCACGCGATGGAGCTGGGCAGCGGTACCGGCTTCTTCCTGTTGAACCTGATGCAGGGCGGCGTCGCCAAGAAGGGCTCGGTCACCGACCTCTCGCCGGGCATGGTGCAGGTCGCGCTGCGCAACGCCGAGAGCCTCGGCCTCGACGTCGACGGCCGGGTCGCCGACGCCGAGCGGATCCCGTACGAGGACAACACGTTCGACCTGGTGGTCGGGCACGCGGTGCTGCACCACATCCCGGACGTCCAGGCGGCGTTCCGCGAGGTGCTGCGCGTGCTGAAGCCGGGCGGCCGGTTCGTGTTCGCCGGCGAGCCGACCAAGATCGGCGACACTTACGCCCGCAAGCTCGGCCAGCTCACCTGGTTCCTGACGACCAACGTGACGAAGCTGCCCGCGCTGAGCGGCTGGCGCCGGCCGCAGGAGGAGCTCGACGAGTCCTCGCGCGCCGCCGCGCTCGAAGCTGTCGTGGACATCCACACCTTCGACCCGTCGGAGCTGGAGTCGTGGGCCCGCGGGGCCGGCGCCCAGGACGTC
The DNA here is from genome assembly GCF_036104975.1 of Amycolatopsis sp. NBC_00355. Lineage (GTDB taxonomy): Bacteria > Actinomycetota > Actinomycetes > Mycobacteriales > Pseudonocardiaceae > Amycolatopsis. The sequence goes on from NZ_CP107982.1 coordinate 8,479,646, forward strand.
CGCGCGGTCACCGAGGAGTTCGCGGCGGCGTTGGCCGGCTGGCCGATCCGGACGTTCGAAGCCGCGGTGCCGCAGGAGAAGCTGACCGTCCGCTGGCGGCTGTTCGCCTACAAGCTGTGGCTGCGGCTGTCCGCTGTGGACAAGAAGCTGCTGTCGAAGGTGCTGCCGCGCGAGCTGTTCTACAACGTGATGATCACCGGGACCAAGCGGCCGTCCTGAGTGGGCTATTCCTTCACCCTCGGCGACGTCGCCCACCTGCGCTCCGGCGCGGGTGAGGCGGCGCTCGCCGAGGTCTCGGCACGGCCGCTGACCGACCACATCGCCGACGTCGCCGCCGTGCGCCGTCTCGTCGGCGAAGACCACGCGGCCGCGGTGCTGGAAACCGTGCTGCTGCGCCGGAAAGCCGTCGGCAAACTGTCCGGTGTGGACTGGCTGTTTACCTCGGACGCGCTTCAGCAGGCCAGCGCGTCGCTCGTCGCCCGGCACCGGGCCCAGCGTCTGGCGGGCCTCGACGTCCACGACGTCACCTGCTCGGTCGGCGCGGACCTGGTCGAGATCGCCCGGGTGGCGAAGCGCGCGCTCGGGTCCGATGTGGACCCCGTGCGGCTCGCGATGGCCCGGCACAACGGCCTCACCGCCGGCGTCTCGTTCGGACTCGCGCGAGCCGATGCGCTGCGGCCGGTCAGCCGGGACGCGGTGGTCGTCGCCGACCCGGCCCGTCGCGACTCGGCCGGACGCCGGGCATGGAAACCCGCGGACTTCACCCCGCCGCTCGACGGGCTGGTCGAGGCGTACCCGGGCCGTCCGCTGTCGGTGAAGTGCGCGCCCGGCTTGGACTTCGCGATCGCGCCGTGGGCCGACGAGGTCGAGCTGGTGTCCCTCGACGGCCAGGTGCGCGAGTCGTGCCTGTGGCGCGGCCTGGGCACGGGCGTCACCCGCCGGGCGAGCGTGCTGCGCTCGGACGGGACACAGTGGACGGTCACCGACGCCGAGCCGGACGAGCTGCCGGCGCGCGAGCCGGGGGAGTGGATCGTCGACCCGGACGGCGCGGTCGTGCGGGCCGGGCTGGTCCGGCACTACGCGGCGCGGCACGGGTTGTGGCAGCTGGACGAACGCATCGCGTACCTGACCGGTGACACGCCGCCACCGGGTGTGCGCGCGTTCCGTGTCCTGGAACAGGGCCCGTACAGCGAAAAGTCCCTGAAGGCCGTCCTCAAGCGACACGAGGTCGGCCGGCTGGAGATCCTGATCCGTGGCCTCGACGTCGACCCGGACGCGTTGCGTCGCAGGCTCAAGCCACGCGGGCCGGCGGAAGCTTCGGTGGTGTTGACGCGGATCGGCCGCGCGCCGGTGGCGTTCGTGTGCCGCGCCGAGCGGGTTTAAGTGAACAGGAACCAACGAAGGGTGGAACTCCGGGTGAACGTGACGTAGGTTCCCCGAGTCGTCAAGTCTTCACTGGAGGGTCGCCGTGTCCGGAAAATGGTCAGGTCTCGTCAAGCTCGCCGCCGCCGCGGCGATCGGTGCCACCGTCGCCTCGGGGGCCACCGCGCTGGCCGGGTCGGACGCCGCCACCGCCGCCCGCGCCCACGAACCGGCCAACATCGGCCAGGTCAAGAACGACGTCAAGGCCTACTACGGCGACTACCTCGACGCCGCGGGCAAGCACCACTACTCCGACACGAGCAAGTTCGTGAAGGACACCAAGAACGTCGTCTCCGACGCGAAGCGCTTCCTGCAGCAGCAGCTGGGCCGGGTGAAGAACCCGGCGATCGTGCTGGACGTCGACGACACCTCCGAGATCACCTACGGCTGGGAAGCCGACAACGACTTCGGCTTCGACCCGGTCAAGCAGCAGCAGGCCATCGACAACGGCACGTTCACGGCCAACAAGCCGGTGCTGGAGCTGAGCAACTGGGCCGCGCAGCACGGCGTGAAGGTGTACTTCCTGACCGGCCGCAACGAGCTGCAGGGCCCGCAGTCGCTGAAGAACCTCGCCAACGAGGGGTACCCGGCCCCGGCCGGCGCGTTCTTCAAACCGAAGGTGACCGCGCCCGACTACCTGCCGTGCGGGCTGACCTGCACCACCGTCCAGTACAAGTCGGGCACGCGGGCGCACATCGAGGCGACCGGCGCGAAGATCGTGCTGAACGTCGGTGACCAGTTCAGCGACCTCGAAGGCGGCTACGGGCTGCGTCCGGTGAAGCTGCCGAACCCGATGTACTACCTGCCCTGAGGCCGGAATAACCGCCGGGTCCCGGGTGCTGGTCCCAGTACACGACTTTTTCGAGGAGCTGACATGCCGGAGAAGAAGGTGCTGGTCCCGGGCCCGGACCACCCGATCACCGTCGAGCCGACCAAGGCACGCGTGGTGGTCAAGGCGGGCGGGCGCGTGGTGGCCGACAGCCGCAACGCGCTGACACTGCAGGAATCGAACTACCCGGCGGCGCAGTACATCCCGCGGGCGGACGTCGACTTCAGCGTGCTGGAGCGGACCGACCACGAGACGTACTGCCCGTACAAGGGCGACAGCAGCTACTACAGCCTGAACGCCGGCGACGTGCAGGCCGAAAACGCTATCTGGACGTACGAGAAGCCGTACGACGCGGTCGCGGCGATCAAGGACCACGTCGCGTTCTACCCGAACGTCGTGGACTCGATCGAGCTGATCGAGGACTGAGCTGGACCTCGACCTGCTGCGCACGTTCCTCGCGGTCCACCGCGCGGGCTCGCTGACCGGTGCGGCACCGTCGCTGGGCTTGTCCCAGCCGACGGTGACCGCGCAGGTCAGGGCCCTGGAAGCGCAGCTGGGGCAGCAGTTGTTCGTCCGGCGCGCCCGCGGCGTCACGCCGACCTCGGTCGCCGACGAACTCGCGGCCCGGATCGCCCCGCACGTCGACGCACTGGACGTCGCCTTGGGGCCCGCCGATCGGTTCGCGGTGCCGGTCCACCTGGCCGGACCGGCCGAGCTGACGACGGCTCGTGTCCTGCCCGCGCTGGCGGGCCTGGTTTCCGACGGCCTGAAGCTGCGGGTGAGCTTCGGCTTGGCCGACGACTTGCTGGCCGGCCTCGCGGAGCGCCGGTTCGACCTGGTGGTCTCGACGATCCGCCCGCGCGGCCGCGGCTTCGCGGCGACGCCGTTGACCGACGAGGAGTTCGTCCTGGTCGGCCCCCGAGGCTTCACCGGCGACCCGCGGACGGCGCCCCTGGTGGCGTACGCGGAGGATCTCCCGATCATCCGCCGCTACTGGCGGACGGTGCTGGGCGTCCGGCCGCCGGCCGGGCCCGCGGTGGTGGTCCCGGACCTGCGGGGCGTGCTGACGTGCGTGCTCGCCGGCTTCGGCGTCAGCGTCCTGCCGCGGTACCTGTGCGCGGCCGAGCTGGCGTCGGGTTCCCTGGTCGCCCTGCTGGACCCGGCGGAACCGCCGATCAACACGCTGTTCGTGGTCACGCGGACCGAGCCGTGCCGGGCGGGGCCCGCGGCGGTGCGGGACGCCCTGCTCGCCGACGCCGTCAGCTGGTGACCCGCAGCACGCAGTCAGCAGCGGAAGGGTGAACTCACCTGCCGCGGTCTCGGGCCGGCTCGCCAGGTAGGCGCGGATCCGCCCGAGCGTGGCTTCTCGCTCGGGCTCCGGCATGACCGGGATCCCGCCCGCGTCGCCAGTGCCGCCACGAGGGATTCAGCGGTACGGCATTGCCCGTGCGGGAACTCGGCCCGCTCCTCGGAGCCGAACCCGGCGGTCTCGGTCCGCCGGCCGGCGGGGTGTCACGCGGGCCGATCGCCGCGTTGCCACCGGCTCGCGCGAGCCTGGCGACCCAGCCGACCCGGTCGTCCACCACGTTCCACAACCCGGCCCACCGCACGGCGGCCTCGGGGTAACCGGGCCGGTGCTCGGCGTACGCGACGGCGCCGAAGGAGGAGGCGTGTTCGTCCACCGGACCATCCGGCCCACCGGACGGGGTCCGCAGACCCCGCCCGGCGACGGATCAGCCCGTGTAGCCGGCGAAGATCTTCGCGAACTCGTACTTCGCCTGCGGCACGTTCGTGCACTTGTACAGCGCCCCGGTGCACGCGTTCGCGTCCCGCCCCGCTTCCCAGAACGACAGCATGCCCAGGTGGACCGACTTGGCGAAGGCGACCAAGGCCTTGGCGTCCTTCTGGTAGAAGATCTCGTTCTGCGAGTCGTTGACGCCGATCATCGGGGTGACGCCGACCTTCTTCCAGGCCGCCGCGTCGCTCAGTCCGTACAGCGACTTCAGCTGCGCCTGCGTGGCCTTCGCCGCGGAAATCGCCTTCGCGCCCTGGTCACCCGCGCCCTGGTAGTAGTCCATGGCCATGATGTTGACCAGGTCCAGGTTCACGCCGGCGTCCTTGGCCGCCTTGACGACGTTGAGCCCGTTCGCGTCGAGGCCGGTCGGCAGCGCCGGCAGGGTCAGTGAGATCTTCAGCCCCGGGTTGTTGGTCTGCAACGTCTTCAGTGCCTGGGAACGGCGGGTGATCGACGCCGGGTCGGCGACGGCCGCGCCCTCGATGTCGAAGTCGGCGTACTTCAGGCCGTACGCCTTGACGACCGCGTCGTACTCGGCCGCGACCTGCGCCGACGTGCTGCACGCCTGGGCCAGTTCGATGCCGGACGCGCCGCCGAAGGAGATCTTGACGTCGCCGCCGGCGTTGCGGATCTTGGTGATCTCGTCCTTCTGCCACGCCGTGCGCGGGTCGTACGCGCCGAACCAGCTGGCCTTGCAGCCGTAGGAGTTGACGAAGGCGAGCGTGAAGCCCTTGACGCCGCTCGCGGCGGACATCGCCGACAGACTGGGCGTCGGCCACGCGCCCATGTCGACGTAGGGGCCGACCGGGATCGGCGAGCCGGCGGCGGCGCCGGCAGGGGCCGCGAACCCGGTGGCCAGCACGGCCGAACCGCCCAAAGCGGCCAGGAGCGAACGGAGACGGGGGAGACGCATGGGGGACCTCCACGACAACCAGCGCGGCGGCGGGAATTCCGGACCTAATTGGTATAGACCATTAATGTGGTCCGGACCATAGGCCGTTCGGGGCATGACAGCGGGTGATGGGGCGGAACCGGCCCCACGGCCGGCTCCGCCCGTTCTCACGCCGTCGCGCGCCGGCGTCCCCGGTCGAGCCACCACTGGGCGATCAGGAACGGGATCACCCAGCCGGTCCACGTCGTCAGCCCGGCGATCGCCTGGCCCAGCGCCAGTTCGCTGCCGCCGAACGTCGTGTCCAGCTGCCCGGGGAGCACGAGCGACCAGACGATCGCCCAGATCCGGTTGCTGATGATGGACATGCACAGCACGAAGCTGCGGATCATCCAGCGCCGGTGGTCGCCGAAGCGCCGCGTCCGCGCCATCCGGTAGCCCTGCACGGTGCAGCCGAACCAGAGCGTCGCGAGCAGGACGTTCGACACCGCGCCGACCGGCCCGAACGGCGCGGCGACCGCGATGGCGAACCCCGCGATCGACGCCGGGATGGCGCCCGCGAAGACGTACACGCGGCCGGTGCGGCGGTGCACGACGGGGTGTTTCCGCCGCAGCCACGGCCAGATCTGCAGAGCGCAGGTCACCATCGCGACCGTCGCGAAGCCGATGTGCGTGACCAGCACCGGGTAGTACCAGGCGACGCCGTCCGGGGCCGGGATCCGCGACTGGGCCGGGTCCAGCCCGAGGTAGGGCGGGAGCGAGAACACCAGGAACACCGTGACGATCAGGCCCAGCGGGAACACCCACGGCCGGCGCCACCACGGCGTGGCGCGCCGGGTCCCGCTCGGGCTCGCCGGTTTCTCTGTCGTGGTCATGCCGTCCCCCTGTCTTTTACGCTGTACCGGCACCGTATGGACCTGCGGGAGGACGCGGCAATCCTTGCTGGTGACAATGGGGGAGTACCCTGAAACCGTTCTAGGTGGCCGGGGGAAGTGTTCTAGTACGGATCGAGGTGTTCGTGGCCGAGCAGGCGCCGTATCTGCGGATCGCGGCGGACCTGCGGCGCCGGATCACCGCCGGTGAGCTGCGGCCCGGCGAGCGCGTGCCGTCGACCCGGTCGCTGGTGCGCGAATGGGGCGTCGCGATGGCGACCGCGGCGAAGGCGCTGACCGTGCTGGGTGAGCAGGGCTGGGTCCGCGCGGTGCCGGGCAGCGGCACGGTGGTGAGCGACCGGACGCCGCAGAAGCCGCCGCTGGGCCGGGCGCGGCTCGTCCGGGCGGCCATCGCGCTGGCGGACGCCGAAGGCCGCGGGGCGCTGTCGATGCGCCGGCTCGCGGCCGAGCTCGGCGTCGGCCCGATGACCCTGTACCGGCACGTCCCGGACAAGGAAGAGCTGGTCCGGCTGATGGCCGACGCCGCGCTCGGCGCCGAGGAGCTGCCCGAGCCGGGCCCGGCTCGGTGGCGGCCGCGGCTGGAACTGGCCGCGCGGACGCAGTGGCGGGCCTACCGGCGGCACCCGTGGCTCGCGCCGGTGATGCTGAACTCGCTGGTGCGGCCGCCGGTGGTGCCGAGCGGGCTGCGGCTGGTCGACTGGATGCTGCGGGCGCTGACCGGCACCGGGCTGCACCGCCGGACGAGGCTGCAGGTGATCATGACGCTCAACGGCTGGGTCGGCGGCCTCGCGGTGAGCCACGCCATCGAGGTCGAAGCCGAGCAGGACACCGGCATCACCGGTTCCCAGCGTCTCGAAGCCGACATGGCCCTGCTGACCGGGCACCTCGAGTCGGGCCGGTTCCCGGCGCTCGCGGACACGATCACCGGGCTGGCCGACGTCGACCTCGACGAGGCGTTCGAGTTCGGGCTGCGGGTCCAGCTCGACGGAATCGCCGCGCTGCTGGGGGAGTCCTAGACTCACCGTGGTGCTGCTCACCACGGAACGGCTCACGCTGCACGCGTGGTCCGAAGCCTTCTTCGACGATCTGTTCGCGCTGGCCCAGGTGCCCGACACGGTCCGGTACGTCGGCACCGGCGAGCCGTGGACCCGCGAGTACACGCTCGCCAAGCACCGCGCGACACTCGAGCACTGGGCCGAGCACGGCTTCGGCTGGTTCGCGGTGTCGGCGGCGCCCGGCTCGTTCGACGGCGTGGTGGCGTTGGTGTGCCGTGACAACATCGAGTCCGGCCTCGGCCACCCCGCGGTGGAGATGGGCTGGTGGATCGCCCGGCCGTGCTGGGGCCGCGGTTACGCGACCGAGGCGACGACGGCCGTGCGCGACCACGTCTTCTCGTCCGGTTTCACCGATCGGCTGCTGGCGATCTACGAGCCGGCGAACGCGCCGTCGGCCCGGGTGGTGGCGAAACTCGGGTTCGCGCCGCACAGCACGTTCCCGGTCGCCGGCCGCTTGCAGCAACGAGCGATCCTGAACCGCCCGCGCTGAGGCCCCGACCGCCCCAATCTGGCCTTGGGGCGCGTTGGTCAAGCGGAAGCCGGGACCGGGATGTCGCCGACCCAGCGGTGGATCGCCTCCGCGAGGCCCGTGTCGTCCGTACCCGTCGTCAGCCAGGCGACGTGCCCGTCCGGCCGCAGCAGCAGCGCCCCGACGTCCGAAGTGGACTGTGCGGCGGCCACGTCGATTCCCGGTGCCCACGCGGCGAACGCGCGCTCGGAGGTCAGGTCGAGGAGGACCGGACGGCCGGGGTGCAGCAGCGCGGCGAGGTGGGTCACGTCGCCCCGCAACGGGAGGTCCGGGGCGAGGCGGCCGAGCCACGGGTGCCCGGCCGGCTCGTAGCGGGCGTCGAGGCCGGTGATGATCTCGGCCAGCGCCCGTTGCCCCGCGGGGTGCGTGGCGACGCGGCGCATCAGGTCGGCCAGCGGTTCCGCCGCCGCGGCCTCCGAGAGCGCGACCTGCGCGCGGGTGTTGGCCAGGATGTGCTCGCCCGCCGCGTGCCGCTCGGCGTGGTAAGTGTCGAGCAGGCCTTCCGGTGCGGTCCCGCGCACCGTCGCGGCGAGCTTCCAGCCGAGGTTGAACGCGTCGTCGAGCGCGACGTTGACGCCGATCGCCCCGGCCGGCGGGTGGATGTGCGCGGCGTCGCCCGCCAGCAGGACCCGGCCTTCGCGGTAGCGCTCGGCCAGCCGCGCGGCGTCGCCGAAGCGGGTCAGCCAGCGCGGTGCGCGCAGCTCGACGTGCCGGCCGAGCACCCCGTCCACCTGGGACTGGAGCAGCTCGAGCGTGACGGGCGTGTCCTTGTCCGCGGGCGGATCGTCCTCCCGCACGACGATCCGGACGTACTCCGGCCGCGGGATGACGAACAGCGTCCGGCCGTCCGGCCCGGACGAAATCCCGTACGGCAGCTCGCATTCGACGTCGCCGAGCAGCGCGAACCATCGCGCGTCGACGCCGGGGAAGCCGATCCCGGCGTGCTTGCGCACGGTGCTGCGCCCGCCGTCGCAGCCGACGAGGTACCGCGCCCGGACGGTGAGTCCATTGTGGATGTTCACGGTGACGCCGTCGGCGTCCTGCGTGAAGCTCCGCAGTTCGTGGCCGCGCAGGAGTTCCGCGCCGAGTTCGAGTGCGCGGGCTTCGAGGACCTCCTCGACGCGGGTCTGCGGGATGCCGAGGGAGAACGGGTGGTCGGTGGCGGTGCCGTCGAGCAGCAGTGGTTCCGGCAGGCCGGTCGCCGGCGCGTGCGGCACCTGGTGCCCTTCGGCGACCAGGCCTGCGGCCAGCCCGCGGCGGGCCAGCAGGTCGAGCGAGCGCGAGTTCAGGTTGAACCCGCGGCAGAACGGCGGCTTTTCCGGGTGTCGTTCGACGACGGTGACGCCCACGCCGGCCAGCGCGAGCTCGGCGGCGAGCAGCAGGCCGGCGGGGCCGGCGCCGGTGACGAGGACGTCGGTTTCGAGATCGGGCACGGTCTTCCCCTCAGAAGGTTTCGGGCCAGGGCAGGGAGCCACTGCGGATTTCGGCGGCCGTCCGGCGCGCCCAGTCGAGCTCGGCCCGCCAGGCGTGCCGGATGTACTCGACCTCGATCATGAACAGCCGCGGCGCCCCCTGGCCGACCGTGTCCGCCAGGGCCGTCTCCGCGCCTTCGACGCGTTCGGCGAGGTGGCGGGCGCGTTCTTCCAGCGCGTCGGCGGCGCGGTCCGGGCCGAGCGCGCCGAGGTAACTGACCGCCGCGACGAACTTCGGGTACTCGTCGACCGGCACGCGCACGAGCTCGTCCAGCCAGGCGACGAACTCCTGCCGGCCGAGCTCGGTGTGCGTGTAGACGGTCCGCTCCGGCCGGTTGCCCTCCCGGACCGTCTCGACCGGCTCGATCCAGCGGTGCTTGGCCAGGGACTCCACCGTGTCGTAGAGCGACCCGGGATTGATCTTGAAGCTGGAGTCCTTGTGGCGTTCGCGCAGCGTGGACGCCATTTCGTACGGGTGCATCGGGCGTTCCAGCAGGAGGCCCAGCAGGGCCAGCGCCAGGGTGTTGCGGATCTTGCGGGCTGCCATGGTCGTCAGTCGCTCCCTATTAGTCGGTTCCGACTATACGGGTCCGGTCAAGTCGGGTCGCCGACGCAGGCGAGCGGCAGGGCGGACATCCGGTAGGCCGACCCGCGGCGCGGCACCATCCTCCACAGTGGACAGCAGTCGACCTTCAACGCCGCAAGGGCGGAGCGAACGCCGCAGTTCAGCCGCTTTCGAGCCACGCCTTCGCCAGCCGTTTCGGCGCCCGGCACAACCAGGCTTCGGTGAGCACCTCGTCGAGCGTCGGCAGGTCGACGCGGTCGAGCTCGACGAGGATCGCCGGGAAGCCCTTGAAGTGCGCAGTGGTGAAGAAAACGGCCGGGTCGTCGGCGATCAGCACGTCCTTGACGCCGACGTCCGGCACGTACGCGCAGAGCACCGGCCCGGCGGGCGCCCGCTCGCCGAGCGCTTCGAGATCGCCCTTGCGCAGCGGGCGTTCCCAGGCGAAGCCCTTCTTCCCGACCTGCCAGGCCAGATACCCGCGGCCGTTCTCCTCGAGCACTTCGGGGAGCCCGCGCGCGATCCGGCCGACGTCGTCCCAACCGGCCATGGACGTCAGGGTAATCTCCTACGGTGGCCGTATGACGGGGGAGCTGAAACGGGCCCGCCTGGGGGTCTCGGTCGTGTTCGCGGTCTGCGGCGCGGCGTTCGCGACCTGGCTGGCCCGGGTGCCGGCGGTGCAGGCGCAGCTGGGGTTGAGCACCGGGCAGCTGGCGACGGGGCTGTTCGGGCTGGCCGCCGGGTCGGTGCTGGCGCTGCTCGGAGCCGGGGCACTGCTCGCCCGGATCGGCAGCCGCGCGGCCGTCGTGCTCGGCGCGGTCGTGCTGTGCGCCGGCCTGCCGCTGGTCGCGTTCGCCTGGTCGGCGCCGGTGTTCGTCGCCGCGCTGGTGGTGCTCGGCGTCGGCAACAGCCTCCTCGACGTCGCGATGAACGCGCACGCGGCGCGGGTCGAGGAGGGGTACGGCCGGCCGATCTTCGCCGGGTTCCACGCCTTCTGGAACATCGGCGGCCTCGCGGGCTCCGGCGTCGACGCGCTGATGGAGGCGGCCCACGTCCCGGTGTCGGTGCACTTCCCGATCGCCGGCGCGGTGCTGCTCGCGCTCGCGCTGTGGGCGGCGCGCACGCGGTTCCTCACCGGCGCCGACCGCGGTCAGGGCGAGGCGGCGTTCGCGTGGCCGAGCCGCGCGCTGGTGCCGCTCGGCGTGATCGCGTTCTGCGGGTTCGTCGCCGAGGGCGCGGTCAACAGCTGGAGCGCGGTGTACCTCGCCGACGTCACCGGCGCGACGCCCGCGCTGGCGTCCTTGGGCTACTTCGCCTTCTCGACCACGATGATCGCGATCCGGCTGGTCGCCGACCGGGTCGTGGCCCGGACGGGCGCGGTGCGGTTCGCGCGCGCGGCGACGACGGTCGCGGTGCTGGGGTTCGCCGTGGTCCTGCTCGCGCCCTGGCCGGTCGCCGTGATCCTGGGATTCGCGGTGGTCGGGCTCGGTGTGGCCGGGATCGTGCCGATCGCGTGGAGCGTGGCGAGCCGCAACCAGGCGGACAAGCCGGGCCAGGCGGTGGCCGCCGTCGCCGCGTGCGGTTACCTGGGGTTCCTGGTGGAGCCGGTGCTGGTCGGGGCGTTGGCGACGCGGGTCGGGCTGCACTGGGCGTTGTCGTCGGCGGTCGTGGTGACGCTCGGGATCTTCGCACTGGCGCCGTCACTGCGGGAAGCCAGCAGCAGCAGCCCTTCGGCCGACGAACTGCCCGGCGCCGCCGTGTAGACGAGCAGCCGGTGCTCGTGGCCCGGCACCGCGAGGATCTCGCAGTCGAGCTCCAGCGCGCCGGCCACCGGGTGGACGGTCCGCTTGGTCAGCGTCCGCTGCACCACGACCTCCCGCGCGGCCCACAACCGGGCGAACTCCGGGCTCTCTTCGCGCAGTTCGTCCACGAGCGACCGGACCGCCGGATCGGCCGGGTACCGCCCGCTCGCGCGCAGGTCCGCGACGCACCGCCGGGCCAGGTCCAGCCGGTTGCCGGTGATGGTGTCGCCGGTGTCGAACAGCCGGCGCAACCGGTTGCGGCGCCGCGGCGGCCAGCCGGCCGGGTCGCCGATCAGCGCGACGAGCATCCGGTTCCAGGCGACCATGTCGTAACCGGCGTCGATCACCATCGCCGGCACGTCGCCGAGGCGGTCGAGCAGCCGCAGGACGTTGGCAGGCACCTCGCGCGGCGGGGCCGCCGGCGCCGGGTGGGCCAGCCGCCGGAGGTAGGCGTGCTCGTCGCCGGTCAGCCGCAGCGCCCGCCCGAGCGCGCCGAGGACCTGCTCCGACGGCCGCGGCCCGCGGCCCTGCTCGAGCCGCACGTAGTAGTCGACGGAGATCCCGGCCAGCAGCGCCACCTCCGTGCGCCGCAACCCCGGCGTCTGGCGTCGCGGGCCGGGCACGAGCCCGACGTCGCCCGGCTGCAGCCGCGCCCGGCGGCTGCGCAGGAAACCGCTCAGTTCCACGCTGTCCACCGTGCCATCATCACCCCGCCCGGGGTGGTACCGGTCGGCCTACCCCGATCGCCCTGGTCGGGACCAGCCTGATGACATGACGATTCTGGTGACCGGAGCCCGCGGGAACATCGCCCGCGCGCTGGTGGGACAACTGCTCGACGCGGGACAGGACGTCCGCGCGGCCGGTCGGGACCCGGGCCGCGCCCGGCTGCCCGGCGGCGTCGAGGTGGTCGCGGCGGACCTGGCCCGGCCCGGGAGCTGGGACGCGGCGCTGAACGGCGTCACGAAGGTGTTCCTCTACGCCGGGACGGCCGGGCTCGGCGGCTTCCTCTCCCGCGCGGGCGGCCTGGCGCAGGTGGTCCTGCTGTCCGCGGCGGGCGCCGACCCCGCGTCGGACGACGCCATCACCCGCGCCCACGGCGAAGCCGAACAGGCCGTGCGTGACTCGGGAATCCCGTGGACGTTCCTGCGGCCCGGCGGGTTCGCGGCCAACCGGCTGCTGTGGAGCGAGCCGATCCGGACGGCCGGCGTGGTGCGCGACCCGTTCCCCGGCTCGCACTCGGCGTTGATCCACGAAGCCGACATCGCCGCCGTCGCCGTCTGCGCGCTGACGGCGTCCGGGCACTCCGGCGCGGAGTACACGCTGACCGGTCCCGAGTCGCTGACGGTGCGGCGCCAGGCCGAGCTGATCGGGCTCGCCACCGGCCGGCCGGTGCGCGTCGAAGTCCAGGACCTCGATGACTACCGCCGCGAGCTGACCACGGCGTTCGAGGCCCGTGGCCTGGGCACGGCCGGCTCGGCGGACGTCGTCGAGGCGCGGATCCGGCGGTTGGCGGCGCTGGTCGACCGGCCGCAGCCGACGACGGAGACGGTCCTCGCGGTGACCGGCCGCCCGGCGCGTGGCTTCGCCGCGTGGGCCGAGGACCACGTCGCCGCGTTCACCTGAGTGCTCAGGCTTCGTGTTCGCGCAGCAGCCTGTGGACGGCTTTCCGGTCACCTTCGATCCGGACGCGGCCGTCGCGGATCGCGGCGTCGAGGCCGGCGGGCTTTTCGAGCAGCGCGTTGAGGGTGCGCGGGTCGGTCCGGACGACGGCGTCCGGACCGGCCGGTTCGCCCGGTTCGACGGTCAGGCGCCCCGGTTCGGTACGGACCGTCCACACGCGACTGTCCAGTTCGACGTGATAGCAGGCGATCCCGTGTGGACGGGCGGAGCCGCGGAGGAACAGCAGCACCGACGTCGCGCCGAGCGTCGCGGGCTCGGGGAGGGGGACGTTCGCGGCCCACACGCCCAGCGCGAGCACGATCGGCTCCAGCTCCCGGCCCCACGCGGTCAGCTCGTAGACCGTCGAAGCCGCGGGCGGCGGCAGCGTCCGGCGGGTTACGACGCCGCGACCTTCGAGCTCGCGGAGCCGGTCGGTGACGAGGTTCGAGCTGGCGCCCGGGAGCGCGCGGCGGACGTCGGAAAACCGTTGCGGCCCCAGCAAGAGTTCGCGCACGACGAGCAACGCCCACCGCTCTCCGACGACGTCGAGCGCGCGGGCGGTGGCGCACGCGTCTCCGTAGCTGCGACTGGTCGGCATGGCGCAAATTTACCACCATGAGGTTGTTTTTAACAACTGATGCAGGCTACGGTGGGGCTCTGGACGTCGAACGGAAGGAACCGATCATGGCCGCTCCGGTCGTGCACTTCGAGATCATCGGCACCGACCCGGCCGGGCTGCGCGGGTACTACGGCGAGCTGTTCGGCTGGGAGTTCGACACGTCGGGCCCGGTGTCGGACCAGGTTTCGGAGCCGGGCAACTACGGTTTCGCGGAAACGGACGGCATCCCCGGCGGCGTGGGTGGCGGCGCGTCTTTCGCGCGGCACACGGTGTTCTACGTGGGCGTCCCGGACGTCGCGGCGGCGCTGGCGGAAGCCGAACGCCTGGGCGGCACGCGCCGGATGGGCCCGGACCGCGCGCCTGACCGCGACCTGGTGGTCGCCCACTTCACCGACCCGGAAGGCAACCTGATCGGCCTCGCCGGCCCGGCCTGACCGAGCTCAGTCCTCCTCGGCCGTGCCTTGGACGTCGGCCCGGCAGGCCTCCAGGAACCGTTCACCCGCTTCGCTGATCCCCGTCAGCACCCGGTCGAGACTTTCCCGCCGCACCACCGGTTCCTCGACGTCCAGCTCGGCGAGGACGCCGTTCACACCGTTGCGGGCCGCCTTCCACAGTTCCTTGCCGCGCCGGCGGGGTTCCTCGGTGCCGAACAGCTCGACTTGGTTGTAGGCCTTGCGAAGCTCGCCACGGCGTTCGCGCCACCGGGCCTCGACCACCTTCCGGTTCTCCAGCAGCTCGGGGAACTCCGCCCGGATCAGCTGGAACGCCTCCTCGCTCGCCGTCGACAGGCTCGCGTACGCCTTGACGCGCTCGTCGCGCAGCCAGTTGGCCTGGTCCGTCGCTCGCTTCTGCGCTTCGGCCCGCTGGGTCGCCTTCAGCTTGCGGCCCTCCACGAACGTGGTGGTCAGCAGGGTCAGCACGACCCCGCCGAGCGTCGCGCCGACGGTGATCAGCTGCGTGGTCGTCCCCGAGTCCATGCCGGGATCATCCCAGGGCGTCGTAAACCGCCCGGACGTACGTGCCGCTGCGGTCGGAGCCGATGACGCCCGGACCCATCCGGTTCATCATGTAGGAGATCGTCAGCCGCCGGTCGAGGTCCATGATGATCATCGAACCGCCCCAGCCGCCCCAGAAACAGACGCGGCCGTCCGGGATCCACGGCACCGTCTCGCGCAGCGGCAGCCCGTAGCCGATGCCCCAGCGCAGCGGGACGCCGAGCCCGAGGTCGACGCCGTTCGCCTGCTCCTCGAAGATCACGTCGATCGTGTCGGGGCCGAGTAGGCGGACGCCGTCGACCGTGCCGCCGCGGGCGAGCGCCGACAGCATCCGCGCGACCGACCGCGCGTTGCCGTGCCCGTTCACCGCGCCGAGTTCCGCGCGGCGCCACGCCGGCGTGTTGGCGACGTTCGCGTCGATGACCGGCCCGGTCAGCGTCTTGACGAGCACGTTGTCCGGGCCCAGCGCGTCGAGGTCGAACTGCGCTGGTGGCGGCGGGACGACGTCCGCGATCCGGCCCCAGTCCGCTTCGGCGGCCCCGATCTGGAAGTCCGCGCCCAGCGGCCCGGCGATCTCCTCGGCGACGAACGCCTTCAACGGCTTCCCGCTCACCCGCCGCACGACCTCGCCGACCAGGTGCCCGAAGTTCGCCGCGTGGTAACCCGAAGCCGTGCCCGGCGCCCACCACGGCGCCTGCTCCGCCATCCGGGCCGTCGACGTCTCCAGGTCGTAGAGGTCCTCGACGACCGCGGGCCGGTCGAGCCCGGAGACGCCGGACGTGTGCGACAGCAGGTGCCGGAC
The DNA here is from genome assembly GCF_036104975.1 of Amycolatopsis sp. NBC_00355. Taxonomy (GTDB): domain Bacteria; phylum Actinomycetota; class Actinomycetes; order Mycobacteriales; family Pseudonocardiaceae; genus Amycolatopsis. The sequence goes on from NZ_CP107982.1 coordinate 8,494,969, forward strand.
CTCGACGTCCTCCTTGCCGTTGGCCGCGAACTCGGGCCAGTACCTCGCGACCGGCGCGTGGACGTCGAGGTCGCCGCGGTCGACGAGCATCAGTGCGGCCAGGCTGGTCACGGTCTTCGTCGTCGACCACACGTTGGTGATGGTGTGCTCGTCCCACGTGCGGGTCTGGGCCTGGTCGCGGAAGCCGCCCCAGAGGTCGACGACGACTTCGCCGTCGAGGTCGACGACGAGGGACGCGCCCAGTTCCTCGCCGGAGTCGACGTTCTTCTCGAGCGCGGCGCGGACGTCGTCGAAGCGGTCGTCGTGCGTTCCGTGGATGTCGGTCATGCGAGCTACGTTAAAACCTGACATTGACGTCAGGGGCAAGGGTGCATGCCGTGCGCGTCACCGATCCGACGTCCACCCGGGACCGCGCGGAGACGATCATCACGATTTCCGGCAAGTCATGGGCGGCCGGAAAGCCTTGCGTTATCCCGGATCGAGGTCCCGCGCCCGGTCGATGGCCATCATGTTCTCCTCCGCCCAGTCCCGCAGCGCGGCGAGCGGCACTTCGAGCGACCGGCCCAGGTCCGTCAGCCGGTAGTGCACCTTCGGCGGCACTGTCGCCTCGACGCGGCGCGCGACCAGGCCGTCACGCGTGAGGCTCTGCAGGGTCACCGAAAGCATCTTCTGCGAGACGCCCGGCATCCGCCGTTGCAGCTCGGCGAACCGCACCTCGTCCGGCTCGGCCTCGGCCAGCACCTTGACCGCCATCGACGTCCACTTCGTGCCGATCCGGTCCAGCAGCCGGCGCGTCGGGCATTTCGGGTCGAAGAGGTCGCCTCTCCCGGAGGGGGTCACCTGGAGCTCACCACCTGTCGTGAAAGTGCCTTCTTGGCTCTGCGGACGCTGTTACCTACCGTTTGCTGGTAACCAATGGTAACCGCCGAGGAGGCAGCGTGCGCGAGTATCGGGTCGAGGCGAACGGCATCAAGATCAACGTCGCCGACGCCGGGGAAGGGCCCGCGGTCCTGCTGCTGCACGGCTTCCCGCATACGTGGCGGCTCTGGTCGGCGGTCATCCCGCACCTGGCCCGCCACCACCGCGTCCTCGCGCCGGACCTGCGTGGTCTCGGCGCGACCACCCGCGCCGACGGCGGCTACGACGCCGCGAACCTCGCCACGGACGCCGAGGCCCTCCTCGACGCGCTGGGCGAGCCGACGGCGGCGGTCGTCGGCATCGACGCGGGCGCCCCGCCCGCGTTCCTGCTGGCGACGCGACGCCCCGAACGTGTCCGGCGGCTCGTGCTGATGGAGTCGCTGCTCGGGCGCCTGCCCGGCGCCGAAGCCTTCCTCGCCGGCGGGCCGCCGTGGTGGTTCGGCTTCCACGCCGTGCCCGGCCTCGCCGAGACGGTCCTGGCCGGCCACGAAGCGGACTACATCGGCTGGTTCCTCGACGCCGGCACGCGAGACCGTGAGGTACCACCGGAAATCCGCACGCACTTCGCCGCCGCGTACACCGGCCGCGAATCCCTGAGGTGCGCGTTCGAGCACTACCGCGCCATGCCCGCGAGTGCCGCGCAAATCGCCGGGGCCGGTCGTCTCACGGTGCCGGCCTTGGCGATCGGTGCCCATCCGGTCGGTGACACCCTCGCGCGGCAGCTGCGGCCGATCGCCGAAGATCTCACGGAGCACCTCGTCGAGGACTGCGGCCACATCGTCCCGCTGGACCGCCCGGATGTTCTCGCGCCGCTGCTGACGTCGTTCCTTGACCTCGACCTAGCTGGAGCTTCAAGACTGGCACCATGACGATCTGGATCTGCGGAACCTGCGGGGTCGAGCACCCCGACACCGAACGACCCCCGGCCGGCGCGTGCGCGATCTGCGCGGACGAACGGCAATGGGTGCCTGCCTCCGGTCAGGTGTGGACGACGCTGGACAAGCTCGCGGCCGACAGCCGCGAAGGGGTGCACCACGAACTGGAACCGGGCCTGCACCGGTTCAACCGCGAACCGCCGTTCGGCATCAACCAGTGGACGCACCTGGTGCGGACCGCCGAAGGCAACCTGCTGTGGGACCCGCCGAACCACCTCGATCCGGCGCTGGTCGCGAAGATCGAGGAGCTGGGCGGGGCCGCGGTGATCGTGGCCAGCCACCCGCACATGTACGGCTCGCAGGTCAGCTGGAGCCACCGGCTCGGCCGCGTCCCGGTGCTGGTGCACCGCGCCGACCGGAAGTGGGTGCGGCGGGAGGACCCGGTGCTGCGGGAGTGGTCCGGCACCGAGCGGATCCTGCCCGGCGTGACGCTCGTCGAGGCGGGCGGCCACTTCCCCGGCGCCGCGGTGGCTCACGTCGCGAACGACACCGGCGGCGTGCTGCTGACGGGCGACACGATCGTGCCTGTCGCCGACGCGGGGTGGGTGACGTTCATGCGCAGCTACCCGAACAAGATCCCGCTTTCCGCGGGACTGGTGCGGCGGATCGTCGACCGGCTCGAACCGTACGAGTTCGACCGCGTTTACGGCCTGCTGGGCGGCACGGTCCTCGGGGACGCCAAAGGCGCGGTGCGCAGATCCGCGGAGCGCTACATCGGCTGGGTGAGCGGGGCGAACGACCACCTCGGCTGACCGGCAGTGGCGTTGACTCATTTCCTCGCCCCCTTCAATTTATAGCCGACCCCGGGGCTTGCGGCAAGGCCGGGGTGTTGCTCCACAATGGCCCGCCGTAAGCCGGGAACAGGGGAAATGGGGATTCTGCAGTGCGTGTTTTGCTGACGACGTGGGGATCGCGCGGGGACGTCGAACCGCTGGTGGGGCTCGCGGTGGCGGTGCGGGAACTGGGGGCGGAGGCGCTGGTGGCGGCGCCGCCGGACGACGATTTCGGGGCGCTGCTGGAGCGGGCCGGTGTACCGCTGGTGCCGCTCGGCCCGACGGTGCGTTCGGTGGTCGCCAACCCGAAGCCGCCGACGGGGGAGGACGCGTTCAAACTCGCTCCGGCTTTGGTCGCCGCGCGGTTCGAAACGCTCGGCGCGGTGGCGGAGGAATGCGACGTGTTGCTGGCGACCGGCCTGTTGCCGGCCGGTGCCCGCGATGTGGCCGAAAAGGCGGGCATCCCGTACGTGTACGCGTGTTTCCACATCTTCGGGCTGCCGTCGCGGCAGTTCGCGCCGGGGATCCGGCCGGGAACGCCGTCCCCGGACGAGGAGACCGACCTCGAGGTGCGGTGGGCGCAGGACGCCGAGCGGGTGAACGCGTTGTACGGCCCGGCGTTGAACAGCGGGCGGGCGGCGATCGGCCTGCCACCGGTCGACAACGTCCGCGACCACGTGTTCACCGACCGGCCGTGGCTGGCGGCGGACCCGGCGCTGTGCCCGTCCGAGGGCATGACGAACTTCGACCTCGTGCAGACCGGGGCGTGGATCCTGCCCGACGACCGGCCGCTGCCGGAAGACCTGGAGGCGTTCCTGGACGCCGGCGAACCGCCGGTGTACGTGGGCTTCGGCAGCATGGCCGCGTACGCCCCAGCTGGCATCGCCCAGGTGGCCACCGAGGCGGCCCGCGCGCAGGGCCGCCGGGTGGTCCTCGGCCGCGGCTGGGCCGGCTTGTCCGCGATCGACGACGCCGACGACTGCTTCGTCGTCGGCGAAGTCAACCAGCAGGCGCTGTTCCGCAAGGTGGCCGCGGTCGTCCACCACGGCGGCGCGGGCACCACCACCACGGCCGCAAGAGCCGGCGCGCCCCAAGTGGTGGTGCCCCGGATCGCGGACCAGCCCTACTGGGCGGCCCGGGTCGCCGAGCTGGGCATCGGCGTGGCGCACGAAGGTTCGACACCGACGGTCGAGTCGCTGTCAGCCGCGTTCGCCACAGCGTTGGCACCCGGGATGCGGACGCGAGCCCAGGCGGTAGCCGGCACGATCCGCGACGACGGGGCGACGGCAGCCGCGAAGACGCTCCTGGAGGTCGCGGGCAAGAAACGTCCGTGACGGCACGGCTGGGCCGCGCATCGCACCCAGCGACGCGCGGCCCGGCCCGGCCCGGTTCGGCGATCGGGCCGGGCCTGGTCCCACATAGCGTGGGCTGCGCCGCGTGTCGCATCCGGTGGCGCTGGGTTCGCGAAGAGGGCCGGTCGGGCCTGGTTCGGTCCGGCTTCGCATCGCGTGGGCCGCGCCGCGTCTTCGCATCCAGCGCCGTGGGTTCGCGAAGAAGGCCGTGCGGGCCCGGCTCCGTCCGGCGATGGCCGATCAGGCGCCCGCTACCCGTGCCGCACTCCTGGTCCGACGATCGCGGACAAGGCGTCACACTCCCGCGCCGCGCTCTCCACTCCGGCTCGCGGATCAGGCGGTCGGCCGGCCCGCTCCCGCGTAGTCGTCGCCGTCCTTGCGGTACGTGTGGACCTGTACAGCCTGGCCGGTCTGCGGCGCGTCGATCATCTGCTGGTTGCCGATGTACAGCCCGACGTGGTGGATCTTCGTCGTCGGCTCGCCGTAGAAGATCAGGTCGCCCAGCTGCGGCTCGGTCACGTGCTGCACGCTGCGGTACTGCGTGTCGGCCGTGCGCATCAGCTTGACGCCCGCGCTCGCGTAGGCCGCCGTCGTCAGGCCTGAGCAGTCGAAGCCCGGGTCGCGGCCGCCGGTGCCGTTGCCGCCCCAGATGTAGGGGAGGCCGATCTTGTCGATGGCGAAGTTGACCGCGCTCAGCACCGCCGCGTTCGGCGCCGCCGTGCCCTGGCCGACCGTGCCGTAGACGTTGACGGTCGCGAGCGTCCGGTGCAGGAACAGCGGCGCCGACTGCAGCGCGCTCACCGAGTCCCACCAGGTCTGCCCCTGCGAGAGGTCGTGGCCGTCGGCGCACAGCGCGTGGCCGGTGGCCAGCGCGGCGTCGTCGATGTTCTGCACGTCCGGGTTGCCGCCCGACGCGCTCGTCTTGTACTTCGCCCAGAGCGCCGGCGACAGCTGCATCGGCCCGGCGGCGTTCGCCGTCGAGACGACCTTGTTGTAGAAGTCGCGCACCTCGATCGTGCCGAGCGGCTTGGTCAGCACACCGGTGGTGCCCAGCTGCCCGCCCTGCGCGCGACCGTGATCCGACGTGACCTTCCCGATCGCCGCCAGCGTCACCCACGACAGGTGGCAGCCCGGGATCTCCTTGGTCAGCGTCACCGTGGCCTTCGCGTAGCCGGTCATCGCGCGCAGCGGGATGTCGAGCCACTGGCTGGTCTTCGACGCCCACTCGTCGAACTCGCTCGCCTGCGGCACCTTCGGCTGCGTCGCCGGCGGCGTGGTCGTTTTCGGGACAACGGTCGTCGACAGCGTCGGCACGGCCGTCGCCGCGGCGTTCTCGGCCGTCTCCTGCTTCGGCGCGAACTGGATCGCGACCACGAGCGCGGCCGCGATCACGACGACCGCGGCCACGACGATCCCGGCGCGGCGGCGGCGTGGCGCCGACTCGGGCGTGTCCTCCGGGACGACCACGGGCTCGTCGCTCACCGCGCGGCCCCGGTCAGCCGGTCCAGTACGAAGCCGCGCAGGCCGTCGAGGTCGGTGTCCATCGCGACCTCGATCAGCCGGCCGGGGGAGAACTGCGGATCCTCTTCGCCGAGCCGTCGCCGATCGACCAGCGTCTGGCCGCGCGCCGGGCCCAGCCCGCAGTCGACGTCGACCCGGTAGGTCTCGGTGTGCAGGATCCCGGGCGAGATCGCCTCGGCGACCGCGACGGCGTCGTGCATGACCATCCGGTCCTCGCCGAAGATCCGCGTGTAGTGCCGGCGGTAGGTCGAGGTGAGCCCCTCGAGCGTCGCGCCGATCGGGCCGGACTCGGCGAGCTTCGCCAGCCAGTCGGCGTCGACGGCGCACCGGTGCGTGAGGTCCAGCGGCACCAGCACCACCGGGACGTCCTCCTCGACCAGCACCCGCCGGGCCGCTTCGGGGTCGCTCCAGATGTTGAACTCCGCCGCCGTCGTGCTGTTGCCGAAGGTGACACCGCCACCCATGATCACCAGCCGGGCGATCTTCTCCCGCGCGCCCGGGTGCGCGGCCAGCAGCGCGGCGATGTTCGTCAACGGCCCGATCGGCGCGATCGTCACCGGCTCGTCGGCCGCGTCGAGCAGCGCGAGCATCAGGCTGACGGCGTCCCGCTCGTCGAGCGGCCGGGTCGCGTCGGGCAGCGTGTCGCCGTGGCCGGACAGGCCGTCACCGCCGTGGACCTCTTTCGCGTCACGCGGCTTCGAGTACACCAGCGGACGGGCCGCGCCGGCCGCGACCGGCACGTCGGTGCGGCCGAACTGCTCCAGCAGCCGCCGCGCGTTCGCCGTGGTCTTGTCCAGGGGCACGTTGCCGAAGACCGTCGTCACGCCCAGCAGGTCGACGTCCGGCGAGACCGCGGCGAGCGCGATCGCCAGCGCGTCATCGACGCCCGGGTCGGTGTCGATGATCAGCTTCGTGCCCATCCAGCTCCCCTTGCCTGTGAACCCGTCCCGCACACAGGTTACGGTCACCGGCATGACGTCGATGTGGGGTGCGCCCGCTCTTTCGCGGGTGCGAGCCTGGCGGCAGGCGCGCCGCGACCCGCGGCAGGCGAAGTTCCTGACCGGAGATTCGCTGCGCTGGGTGCTGCGCAACCGCGCGTACACCCCCTGGTACCTGGTCCGGTACTACCGGCTGCTCAAGTTCCGGCTCGCCAACCCGCACATCATCCTGCGCGGGATGCTGTTCCTCGGGAAGAACGTCGAGATCCACTGCCGTCCGGGTTACGGCCGGCTGGAGATCGGCCGTTGGGTGCACATCGGCGACGGCAACGCCATCCGCTGCCACGAGGGTTCGCTGCGGATCGGCGACAAGTCCGTGTTCGGCCGCCAGAACGTCATCAACTGCTACCTCGACATCGAGCTCGGCGCGGCCACGCTGGTCGCCGACTGGGTGTACATCTGTGACTTCGATCACGTCATTTCGGACATCCACGTCCCGATCAAGGACCAGGGCATCGTGAAGACGCCGGTCCGCATCGGCCCGGACACCTGGCTCGGCACCAAGGTCAGCGTCCTGAAGGGCACCCGCATCGGCCGCGGCTGCGTACTCGGCGCCCACGCGGTCGTCCGCGGCGACATCCCGGACTACTCGATCGCGGTCGGCATGCCGGCCCGCGTGGTGCGTAACCGCGAAGACGACTACGCCGCCGACGCCGCGCGCCGCGAGGCCGTCGCGGACATGGCCCGCAAGGCGAACAAGGCGCTGCAGAAAACCCTCGGCGAGCAGTAGATCTACTCAGGCTTTGCCGCCCGTCGCCCGGCCATACTGACCGGGTGGGGGAAGTCCGTGCGTTGTGGGCCTCGGTCGTCCTGGCGCTGTGTGCCGTGGGGCTGGTGCTCGTCGTCCCGTTCCTGGCGTTCCTCGGGTTCGTGGCAAGCTTCCCGGTCTTCGGCACGGGCACGCACGAGGGCGACGGCTACCTGACCTGGGCGGCCTGGCTCGGCGCCGGGCTGCCACTGGTGGGTGTGGTCGTCTCGGCGGCCACGCGCCGCCGGGGCTGGACGTGGTTCTTCGGGATCTGCCTTTTCGTGGCCATCGCGGTCGCCGGGATGAACTGGGTAGACCACGTCCGCCACGCGCCGCAGCCGTCACCCACGCCATGGCCGCGCCACTGCATGGAGCACAGCGGCGGCGGCAACCAGTGCCCGGGCGGCTGACCGTGTGGCGAGACGCCGCGACGTGGTCGCCTTCGCACTGCTGTCCATCGGCTCGGTGGTGTGGCTGATCGTCGGCCCGCTGATGTTCGTCGAAGGCGCGATGACCGCGTACGGCATCGGACCGGCCCCCGGCCATCCGGCCTCGGCGAGCGCGACCTTCACCTGGACGAGCCGGCTCGGCGCGGGCGTCGAGTGGAGCGGCGGCGAGAGCGATTGCCCGTGACTACTCCTCGAAGGTCATCTCCGGCGGCGGCCGCCGGAACCCGCGGGTGATCGCCGCCAGGACGACGACGCCGATCGCCAGCCAGACCAGTCCGAAGATCAGCGCGATGCCGTCCAGGTTGACCAGCAGCCAAAGATCGACCACGGCGCCGATCACCGGGAAGACCACCCAGGTCAGCGCCCGTTTCCCGGACCGGTCGCGCAGCCAGGTCGCGATCACGCTGACGTTGACGAACGTGAACGCGGTGAAGGCGCCGAAGTTGATGAACGACGTCGACGTGCTGACGTCCAGGGCCAGCGCGACCAGCCCGACGATCCCGGTCAGGACGATGCCGAACACCGGCGTCGCGAACTTCGGCTGGAGCTTGCCGAAGACCCGCGGCAGCACGCCGTCGCGGCCCATCGCGAACATCAGCCGCGACGCGCTCGCCTGTGCAGCGATCCCCGACGCGAACTGCGCCACGACCAGGCCGGCGAGGAAGAACGAAGCGAAGAGGTTGCCGCCGATCGTCGTCGCGATTTCGAACGCGGCGGACGACTCGTCGGTGAACGAGCTGCCCGGGTGGGCGAGCTGGGTGAAGTAGGCCAGCACGATGAAGATGCCGCCGCCGATCAACGCGGTGAGCAGGATGGCCCGCGGGATCGTCTTGCGCGGCTCGGTCGTCTCCTCGGTCAACGTCGTCACGGCGTCGAAGCCGAGGAAGGAGTACGTCGCGAGGGCGGCGCCGCCGGAGATCGTGCCCAGCGTGGTGCCGGGATGGAAGAACGGCTGCGTGCTGGCCAGCGCGTCCCCGACGTGCAGCACCTGCTTGATCGAAAGAACGACGAAAAAGCCGATCACCAGGATCTGGAACGCCATCAGCACGAAGTTCGCCTTCTCGGCGATCTGGATGCCGAGGACGTTCAGGATCGTCGTCAGCAGGATGAAACTGATCAACCAGATCCAATTGGGCACGCCCGGGAACTCGGCTGACAGGTAGGCGCCGCCGATCAGCCAGATCACCATCGGCAGGAAGAAGTAGTCGAGCAGCACCGCCCAGCCGACGAGGAACCCGGCGCGCGCGTCGACCGCTTTCCGGACATAGGTGTAGGCCGAGCCGGCGACGGGGTGGGTGGCGGCCATCTTCCCGTAGCTGGCCGCGGTGAACAGCATCGCGACCAGGGCGAGCAGGTACGCCGAGGGCACCGTGCCCTCGGTCGTCGTCGCGACGATGCCGAACGTGCCGAGCACGATCAACGGCGCCATGTAGGCGAGCCCGAACAGGACGACGCCGGGCAGGCCGAGCCGGCGCTGCAGGGCGGCCGGGGCCGCGGCCGTGGAGGTCATCGGTCGTCTCCTTCTCGTGGACGCCAGCGATCAGGGTCGATCCGGCCCTGGTAGAGCGGCAGGGCCAGCGGCATGTCGGCCGGAGTGAACTGCTCCCACATCCGGTTGGTGCCCGCGGTGCCGTCCCGGCGCACGCGCGCCACCTCGTCGAGGTCGATCGTGTGCGCGAGGACGCCCTCGCCGGGCCCGGGCAGCGCGCCGAGGACGTCACCTTCCGGCCCGACGAGCAGGCTGTCGCCCATGCCGAATGGCCCGGCCGTGTTCACACTCGCGACGAACACCTGGTTGACGATCGCGTTCGCCCGGGCCAGGACCAGTTCCTGGGCGCGGTCGGGGGTCGTGGTCTGGACGGGGTTGAGCACCACCTCGGCGCCCATCCACGCGAGGTGGCGGGTCACTTCGGGGAACCACGCGTCGTAACAGATCGAGAAGCCCACGCGCCCGGCGTCGGCCAGATCGGCGACAACGAACTCTTTGCCGGGGTCGTACGGTTCGTGCGGCCGCCAGGGGAAGACCTTGCGGTACCAGCCGGCCAGCTCGCCTTGCGGCGAAAAGACCAGGGCCGTGTTGAACAGCTCGCCGTGGTCGCCATCTTCGCAAACCGTGCCCGGAGCGAGCCAGATCCCCAGGTCACCGGCCAGTTCGCCGAGCTCCTTGGTCCGCGGTCCGTGCAACGGCTCCGCGGCGGCCCGCAGCTGCGCGGTGCGCTCGTCGCCCTCGCCGTCGACACCGCAGAGGTGCAGCTCGGGGAAGGCGGCCAGGCGCGTGTCCGGAAACCGGCTCAGGACGGCTTCGACCTCGCGAGCGAACCCGGCCGAGCCGGGCCGGGGCGGCGCTTGCACCAGAGCGATCGGGAGTGGGCGCGGCATGGACGGAAAATAGTCCATCTTGAACACTTAAACAAGAGTGCTCAAGATGAGCAATTTGTGCGGTACGGTCGGGTTCATGGCCACGGCAGACCTGGACGCCCCCGAGCTGACCGGCATCCGGCGGCTGTCGGCACTGGACACGGTCCGCGCCCGGATCGCCCTCGCCGTCGAGCTGGGCCTGCTGAAGCCGGGGGAGCGGCTGCCGCCGAACGGCGACATCGCCCGCGCCCTGGGCGTCGCCGAGATCACGGTCCGCCGCGCCCTGGAGACGTTGGCCGAAGACGGCCTGATCGAGCGACGCCGTGGCCGCGGCGGCGGCACCCTGGTCGCCGAGCACCCCCCGGGGAAGCGGGTCAACGAGGTCGTCGCCTACTTCGAGTCGGCCGCCGAGGTCCGCGAGTTGATCGACCACCGCCTGGTGCTGGAGACAGGCTTGGTCCAGCTGGTGGCCAGACGCCGCCCGGACGTCGAGCGCCTTCGGGAACTGGTCGCCCGAATGGACACGGCGACGGGCTGGGCGGAGTTCCACGAGCTGGACGCGGAGTTTCACCGGACGGTCGCCGCGCCGGGCCCGCCCGCAGCGGTCCGCCAGTACGAAGCGGTGCTGACCGAGTTGTACCGGTTCTACCTGCCGTACCCCTTGGCGACGCTGCGCGAGTCCAACGGCGAGCACGCAAAGCTGGTGAAGGCCCTGGCCTCGGGAAACCGAGAGGCGGCGACCCGGATAACCCGCGACCACGTGAGCGGGCTGCACCAGACGATGTTCGTCGGCCTCACCTGACCTGGGGATCCCCTCGTGGTCAGGGTGATGACCACGGTCTTGAGACCATCGTGTTCGAGGATCGCCCAGAACTGAAGTGCACCGGATTTCGGCGAAGGCCGGCCGCCGAGGCGGAGGTCGCCGACTGACCACGACATCAGCTCGCCGCGGTCGGAACCCGACAGTGGTCGTGGACGACAACGGCGCGCGTGGCCGCGGTCGAAATCCGGCTCTAGCCGTGGACGACGACGGCGCGTGTGGCAGTGGTCGGAATTCAGCTGTTGCCGTGGTCGACGACGGCGCGTGTGGCTGCGATCGGAATCGAACTGTTGTCGTGGACTGACGATGGCGCGTGTTGTTGCGGTCGGGAACCCGTCGTGGTCGTGGACAACGACGGCGCGCGTGGCCGTGGTCGAAATCCGGTTCTAGCCGTGGACCGACGACGGCGCGTGCGGCGGTGGTCGAGAACCCGGCCGTGGCCGTGGACCGACGACAGCGCGCATGCGGCCGCGGTCCGGAACCGGTCGGCGCTCGGCGTGGTCGGGAATCGGCCACGTCCCAGCCGGTCACGCTGGAGATCGTCACCGCCGGCGTGGCGGCCGACGAGGCGGCGCTCGAGCCAGGCAGCTGGCTGACCAGGCTGAGCGAGGAGGACGGCCATGGCCGCAGTTCGACGAATGCCATGTGGTCGGCGTCCGATCACACCAGAAGCCCGCAAGCCAGAACCGCGAACCCGTGGCCGTTCGGCGGTGATCATCGGCTGATCGGCCGATCATCGGCAGCCGCGTCGCCCGCGAGGCTGGGCTCATGTCGATCTCCCGGTTCGCCGTCCCGGTGCTCGCCGCCGCGGTGCTGCTTCCCGTCGCTCCCGCCATCGCCGCTGCCGACGGGCTCTCCTGGCAGCTCTGCTCGGCCGTCGCGAAGGGGTGGGATCCCGGCGACCACCGCACCGAATGTGCGCAGGTGCCGGTGCCGCTCGACTACGCCGATCCCGGTGGGCCGAAAATCGACATCGCCGTCAGCCGCGTCCGGGCCAGCGGGGACCGGACCGGGCCGGCCGTGCTGCTGAACCCCGGTGGGCCCGGGCAATCCGGCCTCGGCATGCCCGGCGACCTCGCCGACAGCCGCGCCGGAGGCATCGGCGTCCACCACGATCTGGTCGGCTTCGATCCGCGCGGGGTCGGGTACAGCGCCGACCTGCCGTGCCCGGGCGACACCACCGAGCCCGACCCATCGTTGCCGGAAAAGGAGCAAGCCCGGCAAGCCGCCGAACGCGCCGCCGCGGCGAACCGCGCGTGCGTCGACGCCCATCCCGCGTTCGTCCGGAACCTGACCACGCCCACCATCGCCCGCGATCTGGACCGCATCCGCGAAGCCCTCGGCGAGGACAAGATCGGCTACTACGGCGTCTCGTGGGGCACGGCGCTCGGCGCGCAATACCGGACCATGTTCGACGCCCACGTCGACAAGATGCTGCTCGACTCCGTCATGCCGCCGGACCTGAACGTCACGGCGATGGACGACGGCCAGACCACCGCCGGCGAGAACACCTTCCACGACTTCGCGTCGTGGATCGCCCGCTACGACGCCGTCTACCACTTCGGGACCACAGAGCCTGAGGTCGCCAAAGCCCTGCTCGGCCTGCGGGCCGAACTCACCGCACACCCGCGCGGCGACGTCGATGGCGCGACCGTCAACGGCATGCTCGCCAACCCCCGCCGCGACTGGGCGGACTTGGCGAAGCAGCTGGCCCTCATCCGCGCCGGTGGAACACCGGCAACCAGCCGAAAGCCGCAGCCGCGCCTCGGCTGGGACGGCGAGCCGTACGCGTTCAACCACTTCCAGCAGACGGCGCTGCTCTGCACCGAGTCGCCGAGTCCCCGCGATTTCGAGACCGTCTGGCAGCACCGCCTCGACCGGAAGAAACGCCTCCCCGTGGCCGGCGGCTACGGCCTCTACGAGCAACTCTGCGTCGGCTGGCCCCTGCCCGCCCGGCCGTGGGCGTTCACCCCGGGGACCAGCCCGTTGCAGCTCGTCGGCCACACCTACGAGCCGGTGACGCCGATCGGCTGGGCCCTGGCGATGCGGGGCCGGATCGGCGGCGCGCTGATGACGATCGAGGACGACGCCCACGGCTCGCTGTCGTCCCTGCCCTGCGCCGACGCCGCGGTCACGTTCTTCGACACGGGCATGACGACGTCGGCGTCGTGCGCCGGGGCGCCGATCCCCGCTCCCTGAGGGTCAGCGGTTGCGCAGCTGCTCGCGGACCTCCATCAGCGCGAAGCCGAGCAGGTTCAGCCCGCGCCAGTAGTCCGGCTTTTCGGCGTTCTTCTCTTCGCGGGCGAGCCCGCTGCCCCAGACCAGGTCCTTCTTCGACGCCTCGACGAGCACGGCGTCACCGGTGCCGAGGAGGAAGCGGCGCAGGTCGCGGTGCGCGCCGAACTTGGCGAGGTTGCCGTCGACGACGATGTCGTAGCGGTGCCGTTCCCACGTCTCGTTGTCGTACCCGGAGACCTCGCGGCCAAGCACCTTCGCGGTCTTCGGGTCGGGTGCCTGCCGGATCAGTTCGGCCTTCTCGTGGTCACCGAACAGCTCGGCCTTGCCCGCCATCATGTAGTGCTCGGCGGACGGGTAACGCACGCCGCCGGCCTCGAACGGGTCCACCCACCACTGGCTCAGGCAGCTCGCTGTTGCGCGCCCCGTCTTGGAGGGCGCGTGGCCGTAGAACAGCAGGTACTCGGGCTCCGCACCCTCGTGGACCTTTTCGCGCAACGCTTCGATACTGCGGACACCGTCGACCTTCACAACCATCCGTCTAGTGGACCACAGGGCTCAGAGCAGGAAGTGGAAGAGGGGGCTCCCGGGCTCGATCCGCTCCACCTGCAGCGGGCTCGCGTCCATCCGCTCCAGCAGTCCCGACAGGTCGGCCGAGCGCGGGATCTCGATGCCGACCAGCGCCGGCCCCATCTCGCGGTTGGTGCGCTTGACGTACTCGAAGCGCGTGATGTCGTCCTCGGGGCCGAGCACCTGCTCCAGGAACCGCCGCAGCGCGCCCGGCTCCTGCGGGAACCCGACCAGGAAGTAGTGCTTCAGCCCTTCGTGCATCAGCGAGCGTTCCAGGATCTCGCTGTAGCGGCTGACGTCGTTGTTGCCGCCGGAGACCACGACCACGACCGTCTGGCCGGGCTCGATCTCGACGACCGTGCCGAGCGACGTCGCGGCGAGCGCGCCCGCGGGCTCGGCGATGATGCCGTCCGACTGGTACATCGCCAGCATTTCGGTGCAGATCGCGCCTTCGGCGACCGACGTCAGCTCGGCGCCGCTCTCACGGATCAGCGGGTAGGTGACGCTGCCGGCGATGCGCACCGCGGCGCCGTCGACGAACGTGTCGAGCTCGGGCAGCCGCACCGGGTGCCCCGCGGAAAGCGCCGCCGCCATGCAGGCCGCGCCCGCCGGTTCGACGCCGACGATCCGGACCTCGGGGTGCCGCTCCCGCAGGAAGCTGCCGACGCCCGCGAGCAGCCCGCCGCCGCCGACCGGGACGACCACGACGTCGGGGACGAAGCCGAGCTGCTCGATCACCTCCAGCGCCACCGTCCCCTGACCGGCGACGGTCCGGACGTCGTCGAACGCCGGCACCAGCGTCGCGCCGGTGCGCAGGGCGTCCTCGGTGGCGGCCGCGAAGGCGTCTTCGTACGTTTCGCCGACGACGATGACCTCGATGTGCGCGCCGCCGAGCGTCGCGATGCGCTCGCGCTTCTGCCGTGGCGTGGTCCCCGGGACGTACACGCGCCCGTTCGCGCCGAGGCGGCGGCACGCGTACGCGACGCCCTGCGCGTGGTTGCCCGCGCTCGCGCAGACGACGCCGAGCGCGCGCGTCGGGTCGTCGAGCTGGACGATGAAGTTGTAGGCGCCGCGGATCTTGTACGACCGGACGGTCTGCAGGTCCTCGCGCTTCACCCAGACCTGCGCGTCCACCCGGGACGACAGCCGCGCGCTCGGCTCCAGCGGCGTGCGGGTCACCACCCCGGCCAGCCGCTCGGCGGCCTTCTCGATGGTCGCCGCGGTCACCGTGTCGATGTCGTGCACCTGGTTGAATCTACGACTCGCGCGCGGAACCCGACCGGGTGCCCCTACCCCTTGGGCACGGCCGGATACGGGACGAACGTACTGGTGTTCTCGTCGACCGTGAGCTGCTTGCCGATCGTCGGGAACGCGCGCTGCGAGCAGGCCGGGCGTTCGCAGACTTTGCAGCCCATCCCGATCGGCGTGGCCGCCGCCGGTTCGTCCAGGTCCAGGCCCGTCGAATAGATCAGCCGCCCGGCGTGCCGCAGTTCGCAGCCCAGGCCGACGGTGAACGTCTTTCCCGGGCTGCCGTAGCCGCCGATGTTGCGCGAAATCGTCCGCGCGATCCAGAAGTAGCTCTTGCCGTCGGGCAGCGTCGCGATCTGCGTCAGGATCTTGCCCGGCTGGGTGAACGCCTCGTAGATGTTCCACAGTGGACAGGCGCCGCCGACGCGGGAGAAGTGGAAGCCGGCCGCGGACTGCCGCTTCGACATGTTCCCGGCCCGGTCGACGCGCACGAAGGAGAACGGCACCGCGCGGTGCTTGGGCCGCTGCAAGGTGGACAGCCGGTGGCAAACGGTCTCGAAGCCGACGCCGTAGTGGTCGCACAGCCGCTCGATGTCGTAGCGGAAGCGCTCGGCCGCGGCCAGGAACGGTCCGTAGGGGAGGATCAGCGCTCCCGCGAAGTAGTTCGCCAGGCCGACGCGGGCCAGCGAGCGCGCGGCGGGGCCGGAAAACGCCCACGAGTCGGCCAGTTCGGTGATCAGGTCGTCGTACTCGAGCAGGGCAATCTGCGAAGCCATCCGGAACGCCTGCTGCCCGACGCGCAGGCTCGGCGCGAGCCGCAGCGTCCGGCTCAGCGGCTCGTATCGGTGCTGCTGTCCGGCGGCTTCGTCGATGCCGTCGCTGGTCACTTCGACGCCGTAGCGCTGGGAAAGACAGTCCTTCAGCGCGCTGAGCACCTGGCCGCGCTGCAACGGGATGTCGGCCGCCATCTTCTCGGCGCGTTCGTCCAGCTCGGCGACGTAGTTCTCGCGCTCGTAGAAGAAGTCGCGCACCTCCTCGTGCGGCAACGCCGACGCCGCGCTTCCGTGCAGGCCCAGGCCGTTTTCGGTGGTCAGCGCGGCAGTGTTCTCGACGGCGTTGCGGTAGCTGCGGTGCAGCTTGACCAGGGCCTGGGCGATCGCCGGCAGGTTCGTCGCCAGCTCGTTCAGCTCGCTCGTCGTCACGTCGACGCCGAGGGCTTCGTCGAGCAGCGCTTCCTTGACGTCGGCCACCAGCCGGGACGTGTCGTTGTTGGCGAAGAACTCGGTGTCCACGCCGAACGCCTGCGTGATCCGCATCAGGACGGGCACGGTCAGCGGGCGCGAGTTGTGCTCGATCTGGTTGAGGTAGCTCGGTGAGATCTCCAGCACACGGGCGAGGTCGGCCTGGCTCATCGCCCGGCTTTCGCGGAGGTGCCGCAGCCGCGCTCCGGCGAAAGTCTTCTCCATCCGTGCCCGCCTTTCCGGAAGGTTTCCTGCCCTGAACGGTTACGTGAACGGTCAAGAACGCGGATTTTCGTGGCTGTTGCGAACCAGCGATTCGCAACCTTTGCAAAGAGCGTACGTACCCTTCGCACAAATTGGCAAATTGGACGACTGGATCGGATTTCCCCTGCCGTGCAAGGGTCAGGCCAAGCAAGGCGAGCAATCGCAAACTTCGCAACACCGGGAGAGTCCGATGACCGAACAGGCCAAGCAGGCGGCCGCGGAGCTGACCGCGAAGTGGGCGAACGACCCCCGCTGGGCGGGCGTGCAGCGCTCCTACTCGGCCGAGGACGTCGTCAAGCTGCGCGGCAGCGTCGTCGAAGAGCACACCCTCGCCCGTCGCGGCGCGGAGAAGCTGTGGGACCTCCTGCACACCGAGGACTACATCCACGCGCTGGGCGCGCTCACCGGCAACCAGGCCGTCCAGCAGGTCCGCGCCGGCCTGCAGGCGATCTACCTGTCCGGCTGGCAGGTCGCGGCCGACGCCAACCTGGCCGGCCAGACCTACCCCGACCAGAGCCTCTACCCGGCCAACTCCGTGCCGGCCGTGGTCCGCCGGATCAACAACGCGCTGGGCCGCGCCGACCAGATCAACTGGGCCGAGGGCAACACCGACATCGACTGGTACGCCCCCATCGTCGCCGACGCGGAAGCGGGCTTCGGTGGCCCGCTCAACGCGTTCGAGCTGATGAAGGGCATGATCGCCGCCGGCGCCGCGGGTGTGCACTGGGAAGACCAGCTCGCGTCCGAGAAGAAGTGCGGCCACCTCGGTGGCAAGGTGCTGATCCCGACCAAGCAGCACGAGCGCACGCTGAACGCCGCCCGCCTCGCCGCCGACGTCCTCGACGTGCCGACCCTCGTGGTCGCCCGCACCGACGCGCAGGCCGCGACGCTGCTGACCAGCGACGTCGACGAGCGTGACCAGAAGTTCCTCACCGGCGGCCGCACCGCCGAGGGCTTCTACGAGGTCACCAACGGCATCGACCCGTGCATCGAGCGCGGCCTGGCCTACGCCCAGTACGCCGACCTGCTCTGGATGGAGACCTCGAAGCCGGACCTCGAGGTGGCGCGCAAGTACGCCGAGGCGATCAAGGCGAAGTTCCCGGACCAGATGCTGGCCTACAACTGCTCGCCGTCGTTCAACTGGAAGAAGCACCTGGACGACGCCACGATCGCGAAGTTCCAGCGCGAGCTCGGGCACATGGGCTACAAGTTCCAGTTCATCACGCTGGCCGGCTTCCACGCGCTGAACTACTCGATGTTCGACCTGGCGCACGGTTACGCCCGCGAGGGCATGACCGCCTACGTCGACCTGCAGGAGCGCGAGTTCGCGTCGGAGGCCCGTGGTTACACCGCCACGAAGCACCAGCGCGAGGTCGGCACCGGCTTCTTCGACCAGGTCGCGACCGCCCTGAACCCGACCAGCTCCACCACGGCGCTGAAGGGTTCCACGGAGGAAGCCCAGTTCTGACGCACTTCGCGGGCCGGCGGCGTCCCCCTGCGCCGCCGGCCCGCGACCCCCCACTTCCCTTCCCTGCACAGCTCTGCTCGCGGAGGCACCCCATGGTTGATCGACTGAACTACCGCATCGAGGTCACCGGGCCGGTCGAGGGCCGGTTCGCCGAAATCCTCACCCCGGCGGCACTCGACTTCCTGGCCAAGCTCGACAACACGTTCGCCGGCCGCCGGCGCGAGCTGCTCGACGCCCGCCGTGTGCGCCGCGAGGAGCTGCAGTCGGGGGAGCGCCCGCTCGGCTTCCTGCCCGAGACCCGCCGGATCCGCGACGACGAGTCGTGGAACGTCGCGCCGACCGCGCCGGGCCTGGAAGACCGCCGCGTCGAGATCACCGGTCCGACCGACCGCAAGATGACGGTCAACGCGCTGAACTCGGGCGCGAAGGTGTGGCTGGCGGACTTCGAAGACGCGACGTCGCCGACGTGGCACAACGTGATCGACGGCCAGCTCAACCTGATCGACGCGATCCGCCGCAACATCGACTTCACGACTGGAGCCGGCAAGCAGTACACGATCGGCGACGACCCCGCGACGATCGTCGCGCGGCCGCGCGGCTGGCACCTGGTGGAGAAGCACATCCGCATCGACGGCCGTCCGGTGTCGGCGAGCCTGGTCGACTTCGGCCTGTTCTTCTTCCACAACGCCCGCCAGCTGGTGGCCCGCGGCGTCGGCCCGTACTTCTACCTGCCGAAGCTCGAGAACCACCACGAAGCGCGGCTGTGGAACGACGTCTTCCTGCTGGCGCAGCGCGAACTCGGCGTCCCGCGGGGCACGATCCGCGCCACCGTGCTGATCGAGACGATCACCGCCGCGTTCGAGATGGACGAGATCCTCTACGAACTGCGCGAGCACGCGGCGGGCCTGAACGCCGGGCGCTGGGACTACATCTTCAGCATGATCAAGAACTTCGCCGAGCACGGCGCCGACTTCGTGCTGCCGGACCGCGCGCAGGTCACCATGACCGTGCCGTTCATGCGGGCCTACACCGAGCTGCTGGTGCGGACCTGCCACAAGCGCGGCGCGCACGCCATCGGCGGTATGGCCGCGTTCATCCCGAGCAAGGACCCGGAGGTCACCGCGACCGCGCTCGACAAGGTCCGCGCCGACAAGGAACGCGAGGCCGGCGACGGTTTCGACGGTTCGTGGGTCGCGCACCCCGGTCTGGTCCCGGTCTGCCGCGAGGTCTTCGACGGCGTGCTCGGCGGCTGGCCGAACCAGCTCGGCAAGCTGCGCGAGGACGTCGACGTCACCGCGGAAGACCTGCTGGACGTCGCGAGTGCCGGCGGCGAGGTCACCGAAGCGGGTGTCCGCGCGAACATCAACGTCGCGCTGCGCTACGTCGACGCGTGGCTGCGCGGCACCGGCGCGGCGGCGATCCACAACCTGATGGAAGACGCGGCCACCGCGGAGATCGCGCGCTGCCAGATCTGGCAGTGGATCCGCAACGGTACGAAGCTCGAGGACGGCACCGCGCTCACCCGCGAACTGGCGGTGGAGTTCCTGGACGACGAGCTGGCGTCGGTGCGCGCGGAACTCGGCGACGGCAATCGCCTGGGTGACGCGTACAAGATCTTCACCGAGACCGCGCTCGGCGAGAAACTGCCGAGCTTCCTCACCACCGGTGCCTACGCGCGGTACCTCACGGACGCCCGGTAGCAGGGCTCCGACGGTCCCTACCTGACGAGGGACCGTCGGCACCACACCCTTGTTGGGATGGTGTGGTCCGGAACCGGTCCGACGGCGGTGGCTCCCCGCCGTCGGACCGGTTTCGTTTGTTTCGGCCTACCCTAAGTGCGCCTGTCGGACCTGTTCTCGCCAGGCAACGACACCCTGGTCGTCTACCACTACATGTTCCCGCGCGACCCCACCGACGACCGCCCTGGTCCGAAATCGGGAGACAGCGCGCGCCTGACCCTCGTGCAAGGTCCGTGCCCGCCCTGCACGGCGTTGCTCGACCAGCTCGACGGCGCGATGGAGCAGCTTTCGCCCCACGCCGATTTCGCCGTTGTCGCACGAGCACCCATCGAGCACCTGCTGACGTTCGCCGCCGAACGAGGCTGGCGCCGACTGCGGTTGTTCTCGTGCGTGGGCACCACCTTCAGCCGGGACTATCACGCCGAAGTCGAGGACGGCAGCCCACGGCCGGTGCTCAATGTCTTCCACCGCGGCGACGACGGGATCCGCCACTTCTGGGGCTCTGAGCTGCTGTACGAGCCGGCCGAACCGGGCCAGGACCCGCGCCACGCCGGGACGATCGAGCCGGTGTGGAGCCTGTTCGACCTCACCCCGCGCGGCCGTGGTCCGGATTGGGACGAACAGCTCAGCTGCTGCCACGAGTGAGCGGTGCGACCGGCCCGGTCGCACCGCTCACGACGTCACTGCACCGCGTACGCCCGGAGCACGGTCTGCCGCACCGTGTTCCCGCCGCGCGGCCAGCACCCGCACGTCCGGGCCGCTGACCAGCACTTGGTCGCCGGTGAGCAACGTGATCTTGACCGGCGTCGCGGCCTCGGCGGCGGGAGCGCCGAGCACGCGGTGATCGGTTTTCTCATCGGATCGATCCTCGCGGTCGATGGACTTTCCGCCTCCTGGAACGGGGCCGGCGTGAGCGGAAGTTGTCCGCTCACGGAATTCGCGGCGATCCGGGGCAACCCCACCGGCGTCCGGCCCGGTTGGACAGAGTGGAAGGCGACGAGGAGGACGAGTGAGACGTTCGGACGAAACGGGGTATCGCGACTACGTCACGGCCCGGATGGAGGGCCTGCGGCGCACCGCGTACCTGCTCTGCCGGGACTGGCACCTCGCGGACGACCTGGTGTCGATCACGATCGGGAAGCTGTACCGCCACTGGCCGCGGGCCCGGCAGATGGAGTTCCTCGACGCGTACGTGCGCCGGATCCTCGTGCGGACGTGGCTGGACGAGAAGGGCCGGGCGTGGCGGCGCGAAGAGCCGGCCGAGACCGTGCCCGAGCCCGCGGTGCTGCCGAGCGACGACGTCGTGGCCCGCCTCGGCCTGCTCGAACTGCTCGACGCGCTGCCGCCGCGGCGCCGGGCGGCCGTGGTCCTGCGCTACTACTGCGACCTCTCCATCGAGGAGACGGCCGAGGTCCTCGACTGCTCCGCCGGGACGGTCAAGAGCCAGACCGCGCGCGGGCTCGACACCCTGCGCGTGCTGATCGCCGCGGGCCGGAACTGAGGGAGGGCACATGAGCAAGGAACTGTTCGACGAGGCGATCGGCGCCGTCCCGCTGTCCACTGTGGACGTCGATGCGGTGCTGGACCGGGAACGCCGCCGTGCGCGGGTCCGCAGGGTGGCGAACCCGTGGACCGCGGCCGGTGCGGGCGTCGCGGCGGTGGCCGTCGGCGCGGCGCTGGTGTTCGTGCCCGGCGGCGCCGGTGGGACGGCGGTGGTCCCCGGCGCGAGTGGCACGCCGTCGGCGCCGCAGACCCCCGCATCGTGCGGGTTCGACCCGCGGCCGACCGGGCCGCCGCTGAGCCAGAACCCGGCCGTGGTCGCCACCCGGCTCACGCCGGTGCTGAAGGCGGCCGTCCAGCAGCGAGTCGCCGCGGGGACGCAGCTGACCGCGCACGCCGAGGGCGAATACCCGAAGGGGACCCAGCACGGGCCGCTGACCTTCTACCACGTGTTCTCCGCGCCGGTGCTGAAAGACGGCGGCGTGTGCAGCGGCGGTGAGGACTACTTCATGGCCGCGGCGACGACGGCCGACGGGCCGCGGAGGGGCAACGTCTGGGCCATGGTGACCCGGCTCGGTGGCGTCAACGGCCCCCCGACCGAGTGCTCCAACCCGCCGAACGACATGACGGGGTCGTGCTCCAAGACGACCGGGCCGCACGGCGAGATCGTCGTCGAATCGACGATGACGAGCCCCGGCGGTCCCACGGTCGACCGCTCGACGGTCACCAAGCCCGACGGGACCGGGGTCATCGTGGAGGCACAGAACGTCGCCGGAAGCGCGAAACTGGACGGCGAGCCCGAGATGCCGGCGCCGCCGCTGAGCCTCGCCCAGCTGACGGAGGTGGCACTCGACCCGGGGTTGACGCTCTACCCCTGAGCGGCGAGGAGGACCTTCGCGGCCGCACGGGCCGTGCTCGCCTCGCCCGGGTCACCGGTGATCGCGGCGAGCACG
This sequence comes from Amycolatopsis sp. NBC_00355, assembly GCF_036104975.1. Taxonomy (GTDB): domain Bacteria; phylum Actinomycetota; class Actinomycetes; order Mycobacteriales; family Pseudonocardiaceae; genus Amycolatopsis. Next base: position 8,517,059 of record NZ_CP107982.1, read on the forward strand.
GTCGCGCCCTCCACCAGCGAAAACAGCTGGTCGGCGACGCCGTGGTCAGGAACGAGACCACGCAGGTAGGCCCGCAGTTCGTCCTTGTGCTTGCGGATCGCGGCGGCGATCCCGGGCGCCGGTTCGCCGAACTCGCCGAACGAGTTGACGAACGCGCAGCCACGGAAGCCGGGCTCGCGGAACCAGTCGTGCAGCCAGTCGAAGACGGCGAGCGGGTCGTCGCCGCGGGCGTGGACGAATTCGCGCAACGACCGCCGCCAGCGTTCATCTCGGCGCAGGAGGTAGGCCTCGACCAGGTCGTTCTTGGCCGGGAAGCGCTGGTAGAGCCGTTTGAGCGAGACGCCGGAGCGCGCGCGGATGGCGTCCATTCCGACGGCCTGCACGCCGTGGGCGTAGAAGAGTTCTTCGGCGGCTTCCAGCAGCCGGTCGGTCGCCTCCGTGGGATCCATGTCACCTGCCTCTGGTGCGGAGAATGGGCGTTCTCTATTCTAGCGGGAGGCCGGGAGAACGGACGTTCTCTCGGTTCCGGTCCCGGAAGGAGACGTCCATGGCCCCGCGCCCGCCGTTCCCGCCGTTCGACGAGGACACCGCCCGCCAGAAGGTCCAGGCGGCCGAGGACGCGTGGAACACCCGCGACCCGGAGCGCGTCTCGCTGGCCTACACCGAGGATTCGGTGTGGCGCAATCGAGACCAGCACGTCGTCGGCCGCGCGCGGATCGTCGAGTTCCTGACCGCGAAGTGGGAGCGTGAACTGGACTACGCCCTGCGCAAGGAGCTGTGGGGGTTTCGCGGTAACCGCATCGGCGTCCGCTTCCAGTACGAGTCCCGCACCGCCGACGGCCGGTGGTACCGCAGCTACGGCAACGAGCTGTGGGAGTTCAGCGACGAAGGCCTGATGCGCCGCCGCGAGGCGAGCATCAACGACGTCCCGATCGCGGAGGCCGACCGCCGCATCTTCGGCCCGCGCCCCGAGTCCGAGCACGGCGTCCTGCTGCCGGTCTTCTAGCCGTCTTTCGCCCACGGTCCGCCGTGAGCGGAACTCGCCCGCTCGGACGGTTCCGTCGGCATCCTCGGGGTCATGACGGCACCGGCGTTCGGCGGCGAAGTGAGCGACTACTACCAGCGGTTCCGCCGCGGCTACCCGCCCGAAGTCGCAGATGCCCTGGTCAGGGTCTTTGGTCTCATGCGCGACGACGTCGTTCTCGACCTCGGCTGCGGCACCGGCCACCTCACGGGTCCTGGCGCCGCGCGTCGGCGCCGTGCTGGGCATGGACCCGGAACCGGACATGCTGGCCGAAGCCCGCCGGGCGACGGCCGAGCCGAACATCGGCTGGGTGCTCGGCGCGGACACCGACCTCGGTGCCCTGACGAAGGCCCTCGGTCCCGGTCGGCTGGGCGCGGTGACGGTGGCGCAGGCGTTGCACTGGATGGACCACGAGCGGCTGTTCGCGGCGGCGCGCCCGCTCCTGCGCGCGGGCGGCGGTGTCGCCGTGGTGACCAACGGCGAGCCGCTGTGGCTCCAGGACACCCCGTGGTCGGCCGCGCTACGACAGCTCATGGCCGACCATGTCGGCGTCCCGCTGCACCGGACGTGCGGCACGGACGCGTCGAGCCAGGAGCGCTACCGCGAGGCGCTCTCGGCCGCGGGATATGCCGTCGACCTGCGGGTTGTCGACTACTCGGCCACGCTCACCGTCGAGGAGATCGTGGGTGGCGTGTTTCGGCGATGAGCCCGGAGCAGCTCCCGGCCCCGGCGGCGAGGCCGGAGTTCACCGAGCGCGTCCGGCGCGCGATCGAGCCCCACGGCCCCCTGCGTGAACGCGTCCGGGTCCGGATCCTGACCGGCGTCCGCTGACGGCGAACCGGTCACGGAAGGCGATTGCGTAGCCGCCCGTGGTGTTCTCCCTATTGTTTCGCCGGGAGGTGGCGCGGATGCTCGCAGCGTGGTGCCCATCGCGCCACTGCTCCCCGAGGAGTCCCGATGACCAGCAGGTTGAGCGCCGTCCTCGTCGCTCTAGTGGCCCTTATCGCCTTCGCGTCCGTCGCCGCCGCGGCTACGGCCTCGCCCGCCGCGCGCCCGGACCGCGTCCAGGTCCGCCACTTCTGAGCCGGCCGGTACCTACAGTTCCGGGATCCCGGCCGCGACCGGTTCGAACGCGTTGCCGGTGGCGATCTTCGGCCGGGGCAGCTCCACCGGCTCGCCCGGCTTCGTGCGCCGGTAGACCTCGACGGTCGCCTCGGCGATCCGGCCCCAGTCGAAGTCGGCGGCCAGCCGTGCCTGCGCGGCTTGGGCCCGCCGCGCCGCGGCGTCCGCGTCGTTCAGCACCGCTGTCACCGCGTCGGCCAGCGCGCCGACGTCGCCGGGACTGAACGCCAGCCCGGTCTCGCCGTGGACGACGACCTCGCCGAGCCCGCCGGCGGTCGACGCCACGAGCGGCGCCTTCGCGGCCGCCGCCTCCAACGCGACGATCCCGAACGGCTCGTACCGGCTGGGCAGGACGACGGCGTCGGCCGCGGCCAGCGCCGCACGCAGGTCCCGGTCGGACAGGTGCCCGACGAAGTCGACCGCGCGCCGCACCCGTAGCTTCCGCGACTGCTCGACCAGCTCGTCGAAGTGTCGTCCTTTTCCGGCGACGACCACCCGCGTGCCAGGGTGGCGACGTCGGATGCGGGGGAGTGCGGCCAGCAGGTCCTGGACGCCCTTTTCCCATTCGAGCCGGCCGAAATAGAGCAACAGTGGCGCGCCGGCCGGGCTGTAGGCCTTGCGCGCGTGGGCGATTTCGTCGGCCGGCACCTGCCAGCCGCGTTCTTCGATGCCGTTGTGGATCACCGTGACGTCGCCGGCCTCGATCTCGAAGAGGTGCGCGACCTCGCGGCGCATGGCCTGCGAGCAGGTGATCACGGCGTCCGCGCGGTTGGCCAGCCACCACTCGACCGAGTGAACTTGCTGGTTCAGCGGGTGCGACAGCCAGCCGGAGTGCCGGCCGGCCTCGGTGGCGTGGACCGTGCCGACCAGCGGCACCCGCGCGGCCTCGGCGATCGCGATGGCCGGGTGCGCGACCAGCCAGTCGTGCGCGTGGACGACGTCCGGTTGCCAGCTCCGCAGCAGGTCCTGCGCGGCGCGGACCATGGCGTGCCCCATCGCGAGGGTCCAGGCGACGAGGTCGCGCTCGAAGGTCACATGCATCGGGTCTTCGGCGACCCGGATGATCCGCACGTCCTCGACGACGCGGTCGGTGCGCGGGTGCGTCCCGGCGTCGGTCCCGGCGGCGTGCCGACACAGGACGACGACCTCGTGACCCTGCTCGGCCAGGTGACAGGCGAGCGCGTGCACGTGCCTGGCCAGGCCACCGATGGCCACGGGCGGGTACTCCCAGGACAGCATCAGCACACGCATGGGCAGAGGTTACTCGCGAGTCGCATGGCCTCGACGGAGCCCGGGGAACGCGGCCCCGCGAGCCCACTTCGATGTGACATCGATCACTGGCTCGCGGGCGCGGCTCTGTCATCATCGGCCGGGATGACTGCTCCCGAAGACACCGGCTGGCGGCGGCTCGACCCCGTCCTGCCGACCCCGTGGTCCGGTGACGTCGGCCCGGACAACGCGCTGCCCGAGTACCCGCGACCCCAGCTGACCCGGCCTCGCTGGCTGAACCTCAACGGCGTCTGGGAGTACGCGGGCTGGCCGGCGGCCGCGACGGAGCCCCGGCCGTCGGGCTACGCCGAGCGGATCCTGGTCCCGTTCCCGCCGGAGTCGGCGTTGTCCGGAATCGGCCGGCGCGACGAGGTCCTCTGGTACCGCCGCCTCGTCGAGATCCCGGACGACTGGCGCGGCGACCGTGTCCTGCTGCACTTCGGCGCGGTCGATCAAAATGCCCAGGTCTGGGTCAACAACCAGCTGGTCGCGACCCACGAGGGCGGCTACACGGCGTTCAGCGCGGACATCACCGACGTCCTGCGGTCGGCGGGCCCACAGGAGCTGACCGTCCGCGCCGAGGACCGCACCGACATCGAGCCCTTCCCGGTCGGGAAGCAGCGCAACGCGCCTGGCGGAATTTGCTACACGGCGTCGTCGGGCATCTGGCAGACGGTCTGGCTCGAGCCGGTGCCCGCGGCCCGCGTCGAACGGCTGGAGTTGACCCCGGACCTCACCGGCGTGACGGTGTTCCCGCAGGTCACGGGCGGCGACGAGGTCGTGGTCGTCCTTTCGTCCACAGGCGGCGAGGTGGCGCGCGGCTCGGGCGCGGCGGGGACGTCGGTGCGCGTGGACGTTCCCGAACCACGCCTCTGGACGCCCGACGACCCGCACCTCTACACCCTGGAAGTCCGGCTCCTCGACCACCACGGCGCGGTCCTGGACGAGGTCGGCGCCTATGCGGGCCTCCGGACGATTGGCCTGGTCCCCGACGCCGATGGCCGGCCGCGGATCGCCCTCAACGGCCGGATCACCTTCCTCCACGGCCCGCTCGACCAGGGCTACTGGCCCGACGGCATCTCGACCGCCCCGACCGACGACGCGTTGCGCTTCGACCTCGAAAAGACGAAAGAGCTGGGCTTCAACTTCGTCCGCAAACACGTGAAGGTCGAGCCGGCCCGCTGGTACTTCTGGGCCGACAAGCTGGGGCTGGTCGTCTGGCAGGACATGCCGTCGCTGACGGTGTCATTCGACGGCCCGCCCGGCATCGCGCCGGACCCGGTCCCCCAGGCACGCGAGCGGTTCGAAGCCGAACTGATCAAAATGATCACACAGCTGCGCGCGGTCCCGTCGATCGTCGGCTGGGTGCCGTTCAACGAGGGCTGGGGCGAGTACGACACGGCCCGTGTCGCGGAACTGGTCAAGACCCTCGACCCGTCCCGGCTGGTGATCGCGAACAGCGGCGTCAACTGCTGCTTCTCACGTCCTGACACCGGCGCGGGTGACGTCTACGACGACCACACGTACGTCGGCCCGGGTGAGCCGACGGTCCACGACGCTCGCGCGATCGTCGACGGCGAGTACGGCGGCCTCGGCCTGGTCCTCGACGACCACCGCTGGCCCGGCCCGCCGAACGCGTACGAGATGACACTGACGTCGGAGCGGCTCACCGAGTGCTACGCGGAGGTGAGCGTCCGCTTGGAGCGAGTAGTCGCGGAGCGCGGCCTGTCCGGCGCGATCTACACCCAGATGACCGACGTCGAAAACGAGGTCAACGGCCTGCTGACGTACGACCGCCAGGTGCTGAAAGTCGACCCGGCGATCGTGGCGAAGCGCGTCCGCGCGGTGATCGACGCGGGTTCCGGCTGATTTCCGGCAACGGCCGCACACCGTGCCGCCGCCGAGCTGTCGTTCGTCTTGGCCCGTCGTGCCGTCGTGCCGCCTGCCCGCCGTGCGGTCGTCCGCCATTCGGCAATGCCTGCCTGCCTGCCCGCCGTGCCGTCCCCGGCCGACGTCCGACTTTCGGACTGTCCGGATGTCGTCGGCGGTCGTCCGCTTTTCGGCAACCGGAGGCCGCGATCGTGGCTAGGTCTCGGCGACGACCGCGAGCAGGGCGTCGCGGCCGTTGTCGAGGGCGGACAACAGCGCCCCGCGCAGGGCCGCCGAGTCCGTCACCGCGCCCGCCTCCACCCGGACCGGGCCCGACGCGGCCGCGGTGACCGTCCGCCGGATTTCGGCCACGAGTCCCGGGCGGCTGCCGGCCGGGCCGCCCAGCAGGACGACGTCCGGGTCGACGATGGTGCAGATCGCGGCCACGGCCCGGCCGAGCGTCGCGCCGAGCAGCCGTAGCCGCTCGACGGCCACGGCATCGCCCTCGGCCGCCCGGTCGAGTGTGGTCAGAATTCTGTCGACGTCCAGCGACGGCGCGTCCGGCCTGCCGAAACCTTGGCCGGCCAGTGCCTCGGCGAGCGTCGCGCCGGAGCTGTCCAGGTAGCCGATTTCGCCCGCCAGGCCGTGCGCGCCGCGCACCAGTTGGTCGCCGACGTACAGGCTGACGCCGAGCCCGGCCCCGACATAGACGTAGGCGAAGCTCTTCGCGTCCCGCGCCGCGCCTTCCCGGCGTTCGGCGAGCGCCGAAAAATTGACGTCGTTGTCGAGCAGGACGTCCCGGCCGAGCTCGCCGGCCCGGATCGTCCCCTCCGGGAACGGCGACCCGGGCAGCGCGACGACCTCGTGCGTCACGGGGTCGACCGGGTTGGCCACCGAGACCGCCGTCGCGCGGATCGGCCCCGGCCCGCCGTCGCTCGCGGCGGCGACGGCCGCGCGGACCGCCGTGGTCATCGGGCGACCATCCGGTGAGTGGTGGCCGGTCGCCAGGACCGCACCCGTCAGGTCGGCCGTCACCGTGCGGATGCCCTGCTGGTTGACCTCCGCGGCGACGACGCGTCCGGCGTCCTCGGCCAGTTCGTAGAACGTCGCGATCCGCCCGCGGCGGCCGGTCTGGTCGGTGCCGGTGGCCCGCAGCGCACCCGCCGTCTCCAGCCGGCGGACGGACTCGGAGATGGTCGGCTTCGAGATCCCGGTGGTCGCGGCCAGTTCGGCGCGCGTGGTCCGCTGGTGGACGAAGACGTGGTCGAGCACCGCGCGGTCGGTCATGGCCCGCAGCATCGCCAGGCGCGGGAGCGGCCGGTCGGGGTCGGACATCGCACCTCTTGTGGCCGGGAAGGGACGGGGTTACCGTAGCGAGGACATTCTAGTAAGGAGCCCTAACCAAAAGATCGCGGAGGGCACCGATGACCACCACAGAACTGCCGGCGAACATGTCCGAGGCCATCACGCGGACCAAGAGCGAACTGCGCGCCCGGGTCGGCGACGTCGCCGGCGCGTTCGCCGAAGTCCGGGAGTGGATGCGGCGGGAGGTCGACGCCGTGGCCGCCGACCAGGAAGCCTTCCCCGTTGTCCGGTTCCGCGACATCGCCGACGAGACCGTGCCGCAGCGAACCGTGGACGCTGTCCGGCGACGCGGCTGCGCCGTCGTCAAGGGCACCTTCGCGCGCGAAACGGCCGAAGGCTGGGACGCCGAGCTCGCCGCGTACCTCGCCGGCAACGACTTCGCGGGCACCTACCAAGGCCCGGCCGACGACGTCTTCGCCGGGCTCGCGTCCGGCCAGCCGCAGATCTACCCGGTCTACTGGTCGAAGCCGCAGATCCAAGCTCGCCAGCACGAGCACATGGTCGCCGTCCGGCGATTCCTCAACTCCTTCTGGCGGCACGAATCCGAAGGCCGCATCTGGTTCGACCCCGATCGCGACACGACCTACCCCGACCGCATCCGCCGCCGCGCGCCAGGCTCGGCGTCGCTCGGGTTGTCGGCCCACACCGACTCCGGTTCGGTCGAACGCTGGCTACTGCCCGCCTACCAGCAGGTGTTCCGCCACGTCTTCGCCGGAAACTGGCAGAAGTACGACCCGTGGGACGGCGCCCACCGCACCGAAGTCGACGAGTTCCCGTCCACAGTCATGTGCTCGGCTTTCCGGACCTTCCAGGGCTGGACGGCGTTGTCGGAAATGCGACCGGGCGACGGCGTCCTGCAGGTGGTGCCGATCCCGTCGGCTATCGCGTACGTCCTGCTTCGCGCCCTTCAGGACGACATCCCCGACGACGACCTCTGCGGCGCGGCCAACGGCCAGGCCTTGCCCGTCAGCGACAAATACCACGACGACCTGCTGCCCGCGCTGACCTCGATCCCCGCCGTCGAACCGGGCGACACAGTCTGGTGGCACGGCGACGTCATCCACGCCGTCGCCGATGGCACCAATCCGGATCGCTGGGGAAACGTCATGTACATCCCGGCGAGCCCGCATTGCGCGAAGAACGCCGCGTACGCCGAAAGGTGCGGCCGCGCATTCCTGGCCGGCAAGAGCCCGGGCGATTTCGCGCCGGAAGACTACGAAGTGAACTGGACCGGCCGCGCCTCGGTCGACGATCTCAATGATGTCGGACGCGCCCAGCTCGGGTTGTGAAACGTGCCGGGGCGGGCGGCCACCGCCCCGGCACGGCGGAGCCGGGATCTACAGATGCAACCAGAGTCCCAGGTGGATGCCCAGGATGTTGATGTGCCCGTGGTGATGGTGGTGGCCGACGCACAGCAGGCAGTGGCGCGCCTGGCCGGCCGCGTCGGACTGCGACGCGACCGGTGCGGCCGACGCGGCTGACGCGGTGCCCACCGCCGGTCCGGCCAGCAGCAGCCCGAGTGCCACGGGGAACGCGGCCAGCGCGGCCCGGCGTCTGGAGGTGCTCATCGGTGATCCCTTCCTCGCACACGACGACGCCGGAATGGGCGTCGTGAAAAGTATTCGGTGCGGAGAGGGGAAAGCGGCAGGCTGATCACCCGGGGTTCGACCGTCCGGATCACGGCAACCGTTTTCAGGCGCGTTTCCGTGATACCCGAACGGCCGCTGAAACCCGTCGATCCGGTGAATTCCGGGGACGCCGGGGGAGCACGTCCCGGGCCGCCGTCACGCGGGCAGGGCCGCCTCGATGGCCTTGACGACCGCCTCGTCCTCGGGCTCGGTGCGCGGCCGGAACCGCGCCAGGACCTCGCCGTCGGCGCCGACGAGGAACTTCTCGAAGTTCCACTGGACGTCGCCGGACGCGCCCTCGGCGTCCTCCGTCTTCGTCAGCTCCGAGTACAACGGGTGCCGGTCGTCGCCGTTGACGTCGATCTTCTCGAACAGCGGGAAGGTGACGCCGTAGGTCGTCGAGCAGAACGTCTGGATCTCGTCCGCGCTGCCCGGCTCCTGCCCGGCGAACTGGTTGCACGGAAAACCGACCACGGAGAAGCCCTGGGCGCCGAAACGCTCCTGCAGCCGCTCCAAGCCGGAATACTGCGGGGTCAGGCCGCACTTCGACGCGACGTTGACCACCAGCAGCGCTTTGCCGGCCAGCGAGGCCAGCGAGCTGTCCTGCCCGTCGAGCGTCTTGACCGGAATTTCGTGGATCCCCATCCGATGGGTCCTCTCTCTAGTGCTTGAGCGCCCGGGCGTCGAGGTGCCCGAACGGTCCGTCTTCGGCGTGGTAGGCCGCGGCCAGTTCCTCACCCCGCGCGCGGTCGCCGCGGCGCAACGCCCCGGCCAGCGCGTCGAAGCGTTCGGTGTGCACCGCGGCCCGGCGCCGCGCGTAGTCGGCGGCGGAGTCCTTGGTGACCATGAACGCCCAGTCGCTTTCCAGCGCCAGCATCGCCTCGGCGACGGCCTGGTCGGCGACGGCGTCCCGAGCCGTGGTCGGCAAATCGGCGACGAGGTCCAGCAGCCGCTTCTGCAACGCCGTGTTGGCCTCGACCATGTCCTGGACCTGCTCGCCGTCCCAGACGCGCCAGTCCTTGCCCGACCCCCACGACGACGAGGGCAGGTCGATCGACGGCCCGACGTGCCCGGCTTCAAGTGCGCCCTTGAGCGTTGTCACCCGCACCCCGGCCTCGGGTAGCGCGCGCAGCACACCCTCCAGCCAGGCCGGTCCTTCGTGCCACCAGTGCCCGAACAACTCCGTGTCGTACGCGGCGACCACGAGCGACTCGCGCCCGTGTTGCGCCTTCAGCGACCGCAGCCGCGTCACGACCGTGTCGACGAAATCCTTGACGTGCAGACCCAGCACGTCCGCGGCGAGCGACGGATCGTACGGCGCCTTGTCGGCCGGCTCGACGGTCTTGCCGGTGACGCGCGACGCCTTGAGGCCGACCTCGTGCGCCCACGTGTGGAAGTCGCGGTACGCGGCGTGGCCGGGGTAGCCGGCCTTCGGCGACCAGACGCGGTAGGTGACCTCGAGGTCGCGCCCGAAGGCGAGGACATCGCTGTCGCCGACCGGCCGCGCGGCCCAGGTCTCGCCGCGCAACGACGGCCCGTCGACCATGAACCGGCGAACGCCCGCGGCCGCGTAGTCGTTTTCCAGGCCAGGCGCGTAGCCGCACTCCGGCGCCCAGATCCCCTCGGGCCGCGAGCCGATCCGCAACGCCGTGTCGGCGAGTCCCGCGTTCAGCGCGAACTCCCGCACCCGCGGGTCCAGCAGCGGCTGGAACGGGTGGGCCAGCGGTCCGCCGAGCACCTCGATGGTCGAGTTGTCGACCAGGGACCGCAGGATCGGGGAGAAGCCGTGCCGCCAGCGCGTTCCGAGTTCTTCGGCCGCGCGGACCGCGCTCTGGTGCTCGGCCGCGGCCAGCTCGCGCAGGATCGGGTCGCCGCGCCACAGCGTCGACGCGTGTTGGGCGCGCAGCTGCCAGTGGCCGAGCCAGTCGTGGCAGGCGCGGATGCTGTACGGGTCGTCGAGCTGCGCGGCGAGCACCGGCGTCATGCCGAGCGTCAGCACGTCACGGCGGCCTTCGGCGGCGAACCGTTCGAGCAGGTCGACCATCGGCAGGTACGAATGCGCCCACGCCTGGTAGAGCCATTCCTCGCCGACCGGCCAGGTCCCGTGGTGCGGCAGCCACGGCAGGTGGCTGTGCAGGACGAGGCAGAACGTGCCCTCGTAGCCGTCGGTCATCGGCGCACCGCCACGGCGATCAGGTCCAGGCTGGCGTCGAGGTCGTCGCCGTGGATGTCGAACCCCGTGGCCTCGATCGCGGCGACGTCGGAGAGCAGCTCCGCCGGCCAGACGGCCTGCCCGGGCAGCTCACCCATGACGACGTCCAATTGCGCGTCGATGATCGAGCCGCCGTACCGGACGTCGAGCGCGCGGACGGCCTCGCCGTGGTGCAGGCCGTGCAGCGTCTCGACCTCGAAACCGGCGTCGGTGAGGAGCCCGGCCAGCTCGGCCGGCGCCAGCTCCCGGGTGTGGTACGGATTCAGCGGAGTGTCGCTGTCCGGGGTGAAAGTGAGCCGGTTCGGGGTCGTGACCAGCAGCTTTCCTCCTGGCGACAACACTCGCCGGCATTCGGCGAGGAACCCCGCCTGGTCCCAGAGGTGCTCGATGACCTGGAAATTGGCCACGACGTCCACCGAGGCGTCCCGCAGTGGCAGGTATGCCAGATTGGCTCGCGCGACGGCGACCTCGGGGTAGCGGCGGGCGACGTGCTCGGTGGTCGGCACGTCGTAGTCCAGTGCGAGCACCCGGCGGGCCGTGGTCGCGAGAAGACCGGCGCCGTAGCCCTCGCCGCAACCGGCTTCGAGCACCGTCGCGCCGGCGCAGTGGGGGAGCAGAGCGACGTACGCGGCTTCGTGGCGCCTGAACCAATAATTCTCGACGTCGATGCCGGGGACGGTCCGTTCGCCGGTCAGGTGCAGCGCCTCGGCCCGGGTGGCTGGGGTGGTCACCTCCGCGACCCTAGCGGTGTCACGTCCGGCACGGCCGTCTCGTTCCGTGGTCATGCAACGGACCATCACCCGCGTACTCCTCGTGTTCTCCGGCGTCGTCGAAGCCGTGATCGGAATCTGGCCACTGGTCACCCCGACCGGCTTCTACCAGGACTTTCCCGGTTTCCGCGCCGGCTGGGTCTCGATGGACGGGCCCTTCAACGAGCACCTCCTGCGCGACTTCGGCGGCCTCAACCTGGCCCTCGCGGCCCTCCTGATCGGCGCCGCCGTGATCGGCACCACAGCCGTGGCGCGGCTGGCCGGCGTCGCGGCGCTGCTGTTCGGCCTGCCGCACTTCCTCTACCACCTCGGCCACGTGTCGCATTTTGATCAAATTGATCAGGTTCTCATCCTCGCGACGACCGGTCTGGGCGCGGTGGTGCCGATCGCGCTGCTGCTGATCCCCGGACGCCGGGTCAGTCCACCGGCGACACGGTGATGCCGAGCGCGCCCGGGCCGAGGTGCGCGCCGATGACCGTGCTCGCCTCGACCACCATGCTCTCGGCCATCCCGGACACGCGGCGCTCGATCTGCCGGCCGATCTCGAGCTCGTGATCGCTGGCGCCGAACCGCGTCACGGCGATGTCGACGCGGAAGCCGCCGGACTTCCGGACGGCGAGCTCGACCATCTTGGCCAGCGCCCGCCGCGTGCCGGGAACGCGGGTGAGCGGCGCGACCTCGCCGTCCTTGACCGTGAGCAGCGGCTTGATGGAGAACGCCGTGCCGATGGTCGCCTGCGCGGCGCCGATCCGCCCACCGCGGCGGAGGTACTCCAGCGTGTCGACGTAGATGAACTCGGTACTCGTGAAGCACCGGCGTTCGGCGGCTTCGATGACGCGTGCGGCGTCCCCGCCGGCGGCGGCCGCCCGGCCCGCGGCGATGGCGGCGAAGCCGAGGCTCATCCCCGTGGTGCGGCTGTCGAGGACGTGCACCGGGATGCGGACCTGCTGGGCGGCCTCCCGCGCCGCGCGGACGGTGTCGGACATCCGGCCGGAGAGGTGAATGCTGACGATCGCGGTGGCGCCGGAGGCCGCGGCCTCCTGGTAGGTCCAGAAGAACGCCCCCGGGTCCGGGGGCGCCGTGGTGATCAGCTGACCGGCTCTCATGGTGTCGATGACCTTGCCGCGGTCGAAGCGGTTTTCGTCGTCGAAGTGGCTTCCCGTGTTGAGCTGGATCTGCACGACGCCGATGGCCCAGCGGGCGGCGACGAGGTCGGGAAGGCACGAACTGGAGTCGGTGATGACGGCGATGCGCGCTGGCATGGTGCCGGAGGCTAACCCCTCGGACCCACCAGGAGTAGGCCGTAGTTGGTCCGATCGGACGAACGGCGGTTCAGACGGGGTAACCGGTCGACTACCGGGACGATGGTCCCAGTAGTTTGCGCATCCAGGTGAATGGCGTCACCTCGGCGGGTCCTGGCGGCGGAATGGCCCTAATCTACCGGCCAGTAGAGCACTGACCCGTGGCGCGCCCGCGGGCCACAACCGGGAGGTCGAAGAAGACCCATGACCAACATCGTCGTCCTGGTCAAGCAGGTACCGGACACCTACTCGGAGCGAAAGCTCAGCGGGGCCGACCACACCCTTGACCGTGAATCCGCCGACGCCGTCCTCGATGAGATCAACGAGAAGGCCGTCGAAGAAGCCCTGAAGATCAAGGAAGCCGGCGAGGGCGAGGTCACCGTGCTCTCGGTGGGCCCCGACCGCGCGACCGACGCGATCCGCAAGGCGCTGTCCATGGGCGCCGACAAGGCCATCCACGTCTCCGACGAGGCCCTGCACGGCTCCGACGCCATCGCCACTGCGAAGGTCATCGCCGCCGCGATCGCCAAGGTCGAGAACTACGACCTGATCATCGCCGGCAACGAGTCCTCCGACGGCCGCGGCGGCGCCGTCCCGGCGATCCTCGCCGAGCTGCTCGGCCTGCCGCAGGTCACCTACGCGCGTGAGGTCACCGTCGACGGCACCACCATCAAGGCCGTCCGGGAGACCGAAGACGGCCTCACCCACCTCGAGGCGACCCTGCCCGCGGTGGTCAGCGTCGGCGAGAAGATCAACGAGCCGCGCTACCCGTCCTTCAAGGGCATCATGGCCGCCAAGAAGAAGCCGGTCGAGACCTTCACCCTCGCCGACCTGGGTGTCGACGCGGGCGAGGTCGGCCTGGCCAACGCCTGGTCCACCGTGACCGAGGCCTCGCCGAAGCCGCCGCGCACCGCCGGCGAGAAGACCGAGGACGAGGGTGACGGCGGCACCAAGGTCGCCGAGTACCTGGTCGGCCAGAAGCTCATCTGACAACGGCTCTTCGAGGAGGAAACAAGAACATGGCTGAAGTACTCGTCCTCGTCGACCACGTCGACGGTGAGGTCAAGAAGGTCACGCTGGAGCTGCTGACCGCGGCCCGCGCGCTCGGTGAGCCGTCGGCCGTCGTCGTCGGCCCGACCGGCACCGCCGCCAAGGCCAAGGAGTCCCTCGCCGCGCACGGCGCCGCCAAGGTCTATGTCGCCGAAGGCGACGACGCCGCGAACTACCTGGTCACGCCGAAGGTGGACGTGCTCGCCGCGCTGGCGCAGCAGGCCTCCCCGGCCGCCGTGCTCGTCACCGCCAGCGGTGAGGGCAAGGAGGTCGCCGCGCGCCTGGCCGTCCGGCTCGGCTCCGGCCTGATCTACGACGCCGTCGGCGTCAACGGTGACGGCGTGATCGACCAGTCGATCTTCGGCGGCGCGTTCTCGGTGAAGTCCAAGTCGTCGAAGGGCGTCCCGGTCGTCTCCATCCGCCCGGGTGCCGTCGAGGCCGAGACCGCCGAAGGCGCGGCGGCCGAAGAGACCGTCGAGATCCCCGCAACCGACGCGGCGAAGGCCACCAAGATCACCGGCGTCGAGCCGGTGACCGGCGGTGACCGTCCGGAGCTGACCGAGGCCTCGATCGTGGTCTCCGGTGGCCGCGGTGTCGGCTCGGCGGAGAAGTTCGACGTCGTCGAGAAGCTGGCCGACTCGCTCGGTGCGGCCGTCGGCGCGTCCCGTGCCGCCGTCGACTCCGGCTACTACCCGGCGCAGTTCCAGGTGGGCCAGACCGGCAAGACCGTGTCGCCGCAGCTGTACATCGCCCTCGGCATCTCCGGCGCGATCCAGCACCGCGCCGGCATGCAGACGTCGAAGACGATCATCGCCGTCAACAAGGACCCGGAGGCTCCGATCTTCGAGATCGCCGACTTCGGCATCGTAGGCGACCTGTTCAACGTCGCGCCGCAGCTGACCGAAGCGGTCGCGAAGCGCAAGGGCTGATCCGCTCTCCCGAAGGGCCTTCCGGGATGTTCCCGGAAGGCCCTTCGTGCGTCTTTAGGACCTGAGAGAAGCCTGAGAACCCGCAATTAACTGAACGTGCACTAATCGGTCATCGGATGGCACTCTCCGCGGTTTCCTGCGCACGGGTACACCTTGACCATGACGACGTCACAGCTCCTCGTCAGCACTGATCAGGCGGGTTCCGCGCTCCCCGCGGACGCCCCTCGGTACTCCCTTCTGGTCGCCCACGCGAACGACGAAGTGGTCGCGGCGCAGCGCCTGCGGCACCAGGTTTTCGCCGAGGAGATGGGCGCGCGGCTGCATTCCCCGCGCCCCGGCCTCGACGTCGACGAGTTCGACGAGTTCTGCGACCACCTCGTCGTCCGGGACGACAACACGGGCGACATCGTCGGCTGCTACCGGATGCTGCCGCCGGACCGCGCCGTCCAGGCCGGGAAGCTCTACGCCGACAGCGAGTTCGACCTGAGCACGCTCGACGCACGGCGGCCCTCCCTGGTCGAAACCGGCCGTTCGTGCGTGCACCCCGACCACCGCAGCGGCGCCGTCGTCAGCCTGGTCTGGGCCGGGATCGCCCGGTACATGCTGCTGTCCGGCCACCGCTACCTCGCCGGTTGCGCGTCGGTCCCGCTGGTGGACGGCGGCTCGTTCGCGGCCGGCGTCTGGGACGTCCTGCGCACCAAGCACTACTCGGACGAGGCGACGCGCGTCTCGCCGCTGATCCCGTGGGACACCTCCACGATCGAGCGCCCGGCGCGGGCCACGCTGCCGCCGTTGATCAAGGGCTACATCCGGCTCGGTGCCAAGGTCCACGGCCCGCCGGCGCTCGACGCGGACTTCGGCGTCGCGGACTTCTTCGTCGTGCTCGACCTGCACAACGTCGACGAGCGCTACCTGAAGTTCTTCCTCGGAGCCCAGGCATGAGCCACGCCTGGATGCCGACGTCGCCGTGTGGCGACGGCTGCCTCACCGAGGGCGACCCGGTGGTCGGCCTCCCACGCCGGGTGCTGCGGTTCGCCGCGGCGATCGTGGTCGTTGGCGCGGCAATGCTGGCTTCGCCGCTGCTCCTGGTCACCCGCGGCCGCGAGCGACTGGTCCGCCTGATCTTCCGGGGCGTGCTGCGCGCGTTCGGCGTCCGCCTGGACATCCGGGGCGGCGACGACTTCCGCACCGCGCCCGCCGGCCGTGGTGCGCTGGTGGTCAACAACCACATCTCCTGGCTGGACATCGTCGCGATCAACGCGCTGCGGCCGATGCGCGCGCTGGCCAAGAAGGAGATCGCGGGCTGGCCGGTGCTCGGCGGGCTGGTCCGTCGCGGCGGCAGCATCTTCCTCGACCGCGAGCGGCTCAAGACGCTGCCCGCCACGATGGCCGAGCTGGCCGACGCCCTGCGCTCGGGGTCCCTGGTGAGCGTCACCCCCGAAGGGACGACGTGGTGCGGCCTGGCGTCCGGCCGGTTCACGACCGCGACGTTCCAAGCGGCCATCGACGGCGGCGTCCCGGTCCGCCCGGTCGCCCTGCGCTACCGCCTCGCCGACGGCCGTGAGACCAGCCACCCGGCGTTCATCGGCCCGGAGTCGCTGATCGCGTCCCTGCGCCGGGTCGCGGCGCTGCGGGGCCTGGTGCTCGAAATCCACATCTGCCCGGAAATCGCGCCGGGCCGCGCGGAGACCCGCCGCGAACTGGCCGCCCTGGCCGAGGCGGCGGTCTATTCCGCACTGGGAACGGTGCAGATCCCGGCTCAGCAGCGCCGACGGACCCCGCGCCCGCAGGTCGTGCCGACGCTGGCTGTCGCGGCAGAGGTCTCGGTGTCCGAAGTGACGACGTTCCGGGCCGCGGCCATGACGTCCGAACTGGTGGCTTCCCGGGCTGTGGCCATGATGTCCGAGTCGGTGGCTCGCGGGGTTGTAGCCACGCCGTCCGAGCCAGCGGCTCGCCGGGTTGCGGCCACGTCGTCGGAATCAGCGGCTCCCCGCAGTGCGACAACACCGCCCGACGTGATGCCTCCTCAGGCCGGGGCCGTCCAGACTGCGCCGACCCAGGTCGTGGCCGACCAGGCCATGCCTTCCCTAGCTTCGCCTCCCGCGAAGTGATCCGGGCCTGTCGCCGCGATCCGGCGACAGGCCCTGGTCGGCTCGCGAACGGGCCTGTCGCCGATTGCTGGCGGCAGGCCCGTTCCGCGTGTCGCCGATTGCCGGCAACAGGCCCGTTCCGCGCATTGCCGAAGGCCGTCGGCGGGCCTGCTCCGTGTGTTGCCGATCTCCGGCGACAGGCTCGTCCGCGATCAGCCGACGGTGAGCGTCAGCTTCCCGCCCGGGTGCCCGCCTTCGCTCTCGATCTGGGCCGCGGCCGCGTCGGCGAGCGGGTAGCTCTTGCCCTGCGCGATGGTCACCCCGCGGTCGGTCACCCAGCCGGCGATCCCCTCCAGGACCTCGCGCGACTGCTCGCCGCCGCTGGAGAAGGTCAGCCCCAGCTCGAACGCCGCGGCGTCGGCGATCGTGACGATCCGCTCCTGCGAACCCCGCAGCTCGACCGAGCCCGGCAGGACGCCGTGCCCGGAGGTGTCGAAAACGGCGTCGACCGAGCCCGATGCGGCTTCGCGGACCCGCTCCACCCAGCCGTCGCCGTACGGGACCGGGATGACGCCGAGCGATTTCAGGTCGTCGAGGCTCCGGCTGCCACCGGTGCCGATGACGGTCAGCCCCTTCGCGACGGCGGCCTGCGCCGCGAACCGGCCCACCGTGCCACTGGCGCCGTGGATGAGCAGCGTCTCGCCTTCGCGGACATCGAGCAGGTTCAGGACGCGAAGGGCCGTCTCACCAGCGACCGGCAATGCCGCGGCGTCTGCCCACGAGAGGCCTGTGGGCTTCGGCGCAAGCGTTTTCGCCAAGGCGTATTCGGCGTAGGCGCCCGTCTCGGACCAGCCGAAGACCTCGTCGCCCACGGAGAAGCCGGCGCCCTCGCCGACGGCGTCGACGACCCCGGCCACCTCGAGCCCCGGAGTGTGGGGGAAGTCGACCGGGAAGTTCTGCGCCATCCCGCCACTGCGGATCTTCCAGTCGATCGGGTTGATCCCGGCGGCCCGCACAGCCAGCCGCACCTGCCCGAGACCGGGCTCCGGCACCGGAACCTCGGACAGCTTCAGGACGTCCGGTCCGCCGTACTCGGCGAAGGTGATCGCTCGCATGGTGTCGTCTGCGCTCCTCGTTTTCGGGACCTTCGATGCTCGAATGTCCTCGTCACCGAGTCAACTCGCCCGCCGGGCACACCGAACCACTCGGACGAGCAGTGTTCACTAGCCGGACGAGCAGGCCATCTACGTGCGAGCGCGCCTACTTTGGAGCCATGGACGCTTCCTGGTCGGATCCGCGACACGTGCTCGACGTCGTCGAACGGCTGTTGTCGGCGCCGCGCCCCCAGCTGCTCACCCAGTTCTCCATCGAGCTGGGGAAGCTGATCCCGCACCGCGCCGCGGCGATGCAGACGGGCGACTGCCCGCGCAGCCCGTTCAAGGTCGTCGGCGACCCGGCAATCGCCCAAGCGGTGACGAGCGTCGAGCTGCAACGGCTGGTCGACCGCAGCGAGCCGGGCACCGCGCTGGTTGTCGAGGGCGTCCTGGGCGGCATCGAATGCCCTCTCGTCCTGCTCGCGTCGTCACCACCGGTCGGCAAGGGCGCGGTGCTGGCCGTGGCGCTCTCGGCCCCGGAGCCACCGGCCGCCGAGCTGGAGCTGGCCGCCCGGCTGTGGCACATCCTCAGCACGGACGCGGGCCAGCGTGCGACCGACCCGGGTCCGGAGGTCCTGGCCAGCAACCTCGCCGCGGCGACCGCGCGGGCCCAGGCGATCACCGACCTCGGCCAGACCCACGCGACGACCCTGTCGACCCTCCTGGCGGTGCTCCGATCCGGCCGGCTCCCGGACGCCGCCGCGCGCCGGACGGCGGTCGACCTGGCCGCCGACGCGCTGCTCGAGCTCAAGGGCGTCGTCGACCGCGACCAGGCCATGTCCGTGGAGTCGGCGGGCGCGGCGTTCGCCGTGCTCAAGGACCAGCTCGCCGACCTGGCGCGCCACACGGACGTCCACGTCGACCTGGTCGGTCCGGTCGGCGAGGGCTCGCTCGCGCAAGACATCGCCCACACGGCCCGGACGTTGACCCGCGGCCTGGTGCTCGCCGCCCTAAACCGCCCGGCGACCACGCGCCTGCGGGCGTCCTGGCGCCTGGACGGCTCGGTCGTCCGCATCACGGTCCGCGACGACAGCCCCGAGGTCGCCGCGGCTGTCCCGGCGGGCGGCCTGACCGAACGGCTCACCACGCTGGGTGGTCACTGGGAGGTCGACGCCGTCCCGGGCTGGGGGACGACGGTCACCGCCGTCCTGCCCCTCGGCGTGGCCGAACCGCCGGAACTGCGCCCGCTCGACCGGCTCAACCCGCGCGAGATCGAGGTGTTGTCGGGAATCTCCCAGGGCCTGCGCAACCGGCAGATCGCCGAGCAGTTGCAGCTCAGCGAGCACACGGTGAAGTTCCACGTCCGCAACATCCTCGACAAGCTGGACGTGACCTCCCGCGGCGAGGCCGCCGCCCTCGCTCGCGACCTGCGCCTGGAGCCGGCGACGCGCCACTCCGCGTGAAATCGGCTTGACCTCCAGCGGGCTGGAGGTTGCACGCTGCTGATCATGACCTCGACCATCGACCCCGCGCCCGTCCGCCGCAGTGTGCTCTGGAGCCCGGAACACCGGCTGACGACGATCGCGCTGCTGCTCGTGGTCACCCTGGTCGCTTTCGAGAACATGGGCGTCGCGACGGCGATGCCGACCCTGGTCGCCGACCTGCACGGGCTGTTCCTGTACTCGTGGCCGTTCACGATCTTCCTGATCTCCAGCGTCGTCGCCACGGTGTTGTCGGGCCGCATCGGCGACCGCCGCGGCCCAGCACCGGCCCTGCTCGCAGGCCCGGCATTGTTCGCAGCCGGCCTCCTCGTCGCGGGAACGGCGACGGGTATGCCAACTCTCCTGCTCGGCCGCGCCCTGCAGGGCTTCGGATCGGGACTGCTCCTGGTTTCGGTCTCGCTCCTGATCGCCTTGACGTTCACCGACCACGAACGCCCGGTGATCTACGCCGCGAACGCCGCTGCCTGGGTCCTGCCCGCGGTCATCGGCCCGTCCGTGGCCGGATTCCTGACCATCAGCGTCGGCTGGCGCTGGGTGTTCCTGGGCTTGGTCCCGCTTGTGGTCGTGGGCGTGGCCATGTTGTTGGTGGTCGTCCGCCGCCTGCCCGCGCACGTCCCCGCCGCGGGCGGCCCCCGCGCAGGCGTTTTCCAAGCGCTCATCGCCGCCCTGGGCATTGCCGCCCTGACCTGGGCCGCGCAGCACCAGTCCCTCCTCGCCCTCGGCTACGGCACAGTCGGGCTGGTAGCCCTCGGCTACGCCCTCCGCAAACTGCTCCCGACGGGGGCACTGACCTCTCGCCGAGGCCTCCCCACGGTCGTCGTCTCCCGCGCGTTGATCGCGGGCGCATACGCCGGGATGGAGGCATACCTGCCCCTGACGATGAGCGCGGTCCACGGCTACAGCCCGGCCCTCGCCGGCTTGCCCCTGACGATCACGGCACTGGGCTGGTCCGCGGCATCTGCCGCCCAGGGCCGCTATGTCAACTGGTCGAGGGAGGCATCCCTACGCACCGGATTCTGGCTCGTCGCGGCCGGCTTAATCTGCTTCGGGCTGGTCTCACAGCCCTGGTTCCCCGGCTGGACGGCCTTCGTGGCCTGCGCGGTCGGCGGCGCGGGAATGGGGATCGCGATGCCCGCGACCTCGGTCCTCCTGCTCCGCTACTCGCCCGAGGGCGAGCGGGGGTTCAACACCTCGGCGATGCAGCTCGCGGACTGGGTCGGCTCGGCGCTGCTCATCGGCCTGGGTGGCGTCCTTCTCGGCGTGGTCGGCTCCGTTCTCGACCCGTCGCCGGCGATGGCCCTGCTCACGGTCGCCTCGGTAGGGCTCGCCCTCCTGGGCGTCCGGCTGACCGGGCGCTGGCCGTCGAAGGTGTGACAGCCCACTTCGAGGGTCAGGGTGCGCTTCGTCACGCGCTGGAGCGGACTACCCTGAAGGGGCGATGACCTATCTCGACCACGCGGCGACCACACCGATGTTGCCCGAAGCCATAGCGGCGATGACCGAGGCGCTGTCCACCGTGGGCAACGCCTCGGCGCTGCATTCCTCGGGCCGTCGAGCCCGCCGGATGGTCGAGGAAGCCCGAGAGACCATCGCCGACGCACTGGGCGCCCGCCCATCCGAAGTGATCTTCACCGGCGGCGGCACCGAGAGCGACAATCTCGCACTCAAGGGCATCTACTGGGCTCGTCACGACGAGCAGAAGCAGCGCCGTCGCATCTTGTGCGGTGCCGCCGAACACCACGCGGTGCTCGACACGGTCGAGTGGCTCGAGGCCCGCTGCGATGCCGAGATCACCTTGCTGGATGTGGACAGCCAGGGCCGGGTGTCGCCCGACGTCCTGCGCGCCGCCATCGCCGCGGATCCCGAAAGTGTCGCGCTGGTGACGGTGATGTGGGCCAACAACGAGGTCGGCACGATCAACCCGATCGCCGAACTGGCCGCCGTGTGCGCCGAGTTCGACATCCCGCTGCACACAGACGCGGTCCAGGCGGTCGGCGCTGTCCCGGTCGACTTCGCCGCCAGCGGCGCAGCTGCGCTCACGTTCACGGGCCACAAGCTCGGTGGCCCGTTCGGTGTGGGAGCCCTCCTGCTCGGTCGCGACGTGACATGCGTGCCTCTGCTGCACGGTGGCGGCCAGGAACGCAGCGTCCGCTCCGGCACCTTGGATGTCCCGGCGATCGTGGGGTTCGCGACTGCTGTCCGGACCAGCATCTCCGCCCGGGCCGAATATGCGAAGCGCGTCGAGGAACTGCGCGAAGGGCTCATTGAAGCGGTCCGCCGAGAGGTGCCCGACGCCGTCCTCAACGGTGAAAAGGGCGAACGGCTCCCCAGCCATGTTCATTTCACGTTCCCCGGATGCGCCGGCGACAGCCTGCTGATGCTGCTCGACGCCAAGGGCATCGAGTGCTCGACAGGATCCGCGTGCACTGCAGGCGTCGCCCAGCCGAGCCACGTGCTTCTCGCCATGGGCGCTGACCCTGCCGCTGCTCGCGGTTCGCTCAGATTCTCTCTCGGCCACACGTCCACCGCCGCCGACGTCGAGGCAGTCGCAGCCGAGATCGGCGGAGTAGTTACACGCGCGAGGCAAGCCGGACTTGCCGGAATGCGCAAGCAGACCCAGAAGCAAGAGGTGTAAGGCAATGCGGGTTTTGGCCGCGATGAGCGGGGGAGTGGATTCGGCGGTCGCCGCGGCGCGCGCGGTTGATGCCGGGCACGATGTCGTCGGCGTGCATTTGGCCCTGTCGGCCAAACCTGGCACCCTGCGCACCGGTTCGCGCGGGTGCTGCACGATCGAAGACTCGCACGATGCCCGGCGAGCTGCTGACATCCTCGGTATCCCGTTCTACATCTGGGACTTCGCCGAGCGATTCACCGAAGAAGTCGTGGAGACGTTCGTCGGCGAGTACGCCGCCGGCCGCACGCCGAACCCATGTGTCACCTGCAATGAGAAGATCAAGTTCGAAGCTCTCCTCGAAAAGGCGATGGCACTCGGCTTCGACGCGGTCGCAACCGGCCATTACGCACGTCTGTCCGTAGTTGATGGTGTGCCGGAGCTGCGCCGCAGCGCGGACAGCGGTAAGGACCAGTCATACGTACTTGCCTCTCTTACTGCGGAGCAGCTCAGCCACGCGATGTTCCCGCTCGGCGACTCTTGGAAGACCGAGGTGCGGGCCGAGGCAGAACAGCGAGGATTGTCCGTCGCGAACAAGCCGGACAGTCACGACATCTGCTTCATTCCGGACGGCGACACCAAGAAATTCCTCGAGAACCGGCTGGGGCAGCGTCCGGGCGAGCTCGTCGACGCGGAAACCGGCGCGGTACTCGGCCGGCACACCGGTGTACACGGTTTCACTGTGGGGCAACGCAAGGGCCTTGGTATCGAAGCTCCGGCGCCTGACGGGCGTCCTCGCTACGTCCTGTCCCTGGAGCCGGTGTCCGGTTCCGTCAAGGTCGGTTCCGTGGCCGACCTCGGGATCGACGTGATCGACGCCGACCGCGCGATCTGGCCCAGTGGTCGTCCGCTGACGGAGCCGACTGAGTGTGTGGTCCAGGTTCGGGCTCACGGCGGAATCGTCGACGCGGTCGCCGAGGTGGACTCGGACACCATGACGGTGCAGCTGCGTGAACCTTTGCGTGGAGTCGCTCCTGGTCAGGTCGTCGTGCTTTACCGACCGGACTCTGACGGCGGCGATATCGTCTTGGGTAGTGCGAAGATCTCAGGCACGCGCTGACCTCGTCATTTCCGCGGCTTTTTCGAGGACCGGTTCGCTCGTCGGTGGATCGGATGCATTGATGGCGGTGTTGTCGAGCGAACCCTGCCGGTCGGCGTCGCAACATTCACGGTCCCGTCGGGAGCTACCTCGTAGGCCCACCCCGGCTGGCTCTTCAGCTTGCGGTGGCGAGAGCAGAAGGTGACTGGCTGGTGCGCGACCGCTTCAGCCTTGCCTGACGCGCGAGTCGGTTCGATCCCGCAACTCTGGGCAGGCCGCGTGCACCCGGGCTGTCGGCATTCCTGATCGCGGACGCGGATGAACTCGTCCTGCGCCTGTTCGAGCGGATAACGCGTCGGCGAGAGCTCGACCACTTGGCCAGTGCGCGGGTCGGTGAGAACTCGCCGCAACGTCGTGTCGGGCCCGCTGATGATGTTGCGGGCGACCGCGGGGGCGATCGGGCCCCGGCCGGCCAAGGTCGCCGGGAGATCGTTCAAGCTCAGATAGGTGGCCAGGTCGATGTGCAAGAACACCTCGGCCCGCACGCTCGGCCCACCTGTGCCGCTCAGCAGCAGATCCATTGCGACGTCAGCTCGGAGCTGGTCCAGCGTTCGTGCTTCTTCGGGAGTCTTCAGAGCGCGAGCCGCCCGATCGATGCGGGCGTAGGCTGCGGTCGCCTTCTCGGTTGGAGCGTTGTTGATCGACAGATGGGTCACCGCGGCGTCTTGGTGGTGCAGGGCGAACCGTCGTTCGGTGAGTTTCTGCTCGGTGCGGCTCGCAGCACCTACCGGGTCGGCTTTCGCAGCGGCATAGGCAGCCGCCCGACGGACCTGGGTGGCGTTCCGTCCGGGAACCCGGTCTTCGAGTGCTTCGTCGACGATGCGCACGTAGTCACCGGAAACCCAAGCGGTCGCGTCCGTGACCTTCATGGCGCGATAGAGGTCCAGCCTGCCGTCGTCCATGAGGTTGAGCATGCGGGGAAGCCGGGCGATCAGCGCGTTGGCCGCGGAAACAATGGTGCCGGCACGGTGTTCCGTTATGGACAGGGCCAAGGCCACTTCGGAAGCCGTGCTGGGTGACCGTCTCCGGCGCACGCTGAGGTCCGCGATCGCTCTCAGTTGAAGTGCTTGCAGCTTGGAGATCTCGGCATCGGTGTCGCGTATCAGGTCGACGACCTGGTCGTCTTTCAAGCACTGCAACGTATCCGGGTTCGCACGAACCGACTGCAGCATGAAGGGAGGCTTGTCCTTGGCATTCCGGGAATCGGTTGCAGGGTCGAGTTTGCGAAGTGGGCGCGAAGGTGACATGAGCGGACCGTACGGCAGTTTTCGGCGAAATTGCGGCGGAGGGCACGAACGGGCCGTTCGTGCCCTCCGTGGCTTGACTTGCCGAGAGGGATTCGGGAATGGTCGACGTATGTTGACCTATGGTGTGCCGGCGTCGAAGGAGCAGTGACCCGCACTTTGTCCTATGTGGATGGTCGAGTCGTCCGGTTTTCAGAGGTTCAACTTGAACCCCGTGTGGCTCGGCTCGAAACCGAGGCGCTCGTAGAACCGGTGTGCCTGCGTTCTGGAGGTGTCCGACGTGAGCTGCACAAGGGCGCACCCGCGCCGCCGCGACTCGTCGATCGCCCAGCGAAGAAGGTCGGCACCGAGGCCGGAGCCCCGATGATCGGCCCGGACCCGGACGGCCTCGACTTGGCCACGAAGTGCTCCGCGCCTCGCCAGGCCGGGAATGACGGTCAGCTGCAGGGTTCCGACAGCCTCGTCATCGGCCACGACAACGACCAGGAGCTGGCTGGGGTCCTCATCGATAGCGTCGAATGCCTGCAGGTACGGGGCAAGATCGGCTGGGTCGTCGCGGGTCGCGCCGAGCTGGTCGTCCGCCAGCATGTGCACTATCGCTTCGACGTCGTCACGCCGTGCTGTGCGGATGGTGTAGTCGGTCACGCCGCCAGTATCACAGTGCGCGCGTGAACCCTTGATAGCTGTGTTCGAACCCGAAACGCGCGTAGAACTCTCGCAGGTCGGCGCGGGCGAGCCCGGAGTCCAGGTGGAGGCGGGTGCAACCACGTCGGCGGGCCTCGTCGACACCCCAGCTCAGAAGCGCGCTCGTCACCCCTCGCCGGGAGGCGCGGATGCCTTCCAGCAGACCACGGGTGGCGCCGTCCCAGGCCAGACCACGCATCACCGTCAGTTGAGCAGATCCAACGATGCCCTTGTCGGCCTCGGCGACGACCAGCGTGACGTGCGGGGTGCTCGTGAGCTCGTGGAGTGCGGTTGCCAGCGGTCCGCCTGGTGCGTCGAACAAGCGCGCGAGCGCCTCGATGTCCGCCGCCCTGGCACGCCTGATGACATCCATTGCACCCAGTATGCAGGAAGTACTCAGGGCACCGTGTAGTGCAGGACTCCGTCGATGGTCTGTGCGGTCAATTTGCCCTGCGAAGCCAGCAGGTCGAGATGTGCCGCGGTTTCCAGGACCGCGAGCATCTGGTTGAACGAGTCCATTTCGGACAGCTTGCGCTTTCGGCGGGTCCAGCCGACTCGGTGCGCGGCCTCGAACGCCGTGCTCGCGCCGGCGGCGATCTGCCCGCCCATGGTTTCGAGGCGTTCACGATGGTGTTCCAGCAGTTCGTCGACGCGAGTGTGCACGCTCTCCGACACCGGGCCATGAGCGGGAAGCATGCGGCGGTCAGGCATGGAGCGCACCAGACGCAGCGAATCCATGAAGTCGTTCAGAGGTAATTCGGCCGGCACCGGCTGGAATCCGATGGACGGGGTGATGTGCGGCAGGACGTGGTCACCGGAGAACAGCAGATCGGCCGTATCGTCGACGAAGACGACGTGTCCGCTCGTGTGTCCCGGTGTGGCGACGATGTCGAACTCGCGCCCCGGCATGATCGATCGACGTCCCGGCGTCAGCCACTCGTCAGGTGCTTCCCAGAGATCGGCTTCCCGGTGGCGCCGGTTGGTGCCGAACTCGCGGCCCAGTGCTTCGACTACCTCGCCGGCGCCGGCCTTGAACAGGAGGTCGACCTGGGCTTCCATCGGCAGCCGGTCGGGGTTGCCCGAAACCTTCAGCGATGGCTCTTCGTCTTGGCCGAGCGCGATCTTCGAACCGAACTCACGGCGGAGTACTACCGCTTGCGAGTAGTGGTCGCGGTGGATGTGGGTCACGAGGAACTCGCTGACGTCGGCGAGTTCGGCGCCGATCCCGCCGAGGGCGTCCGTCAGCTGTTGGCGGGCGACGTCGAGGGCCCAGCCGGAGTCGACCAGGACCAGCTTCTTGCCGTCGGTGACCGCGTAGACGTTCACTGCGCGCAGACCGTCGTTGGGCAGCGGCAGCGGGATTCGGTAGACGCCCGAAGACACCTCGTAGATCCCGGGTTCGGTCCAGATCCGGTCGCTGCTTTCCGGCA
Source organism: Amycolatopsis sp. NBC_00355 (assembly GCF_036104975.1). Lineage (GTDB taxonomy): Bacteria > Actinomycetota > Actinomycetes > Mycobacteriales > Pseudonocardiaceae > Amycolatopsis. The sequence continues at coordinate 8,543,412 of NZ_CP107982.1, forward strand.
ACGGTTCCACGGTGACCTCCGTCCCGGCGAGACTCCGGCGTCCCGGCCTTTCTTCACCCTGAGCTGTGCCGGGCCCGCTGTCCACCTGGAGAAGATGAGACGCCGGTCACTAGATCAGTTGGTGTCCTGCTTCAGGGCGGTGTCGATCGTGAGGGCCGCGGCGACCACCATGCTGGCCAGGGGATCCGGTAACGGATGAGGAATCTCGACCACGTAGTTGTCGGCCGTGGTGAAGGCGGCCTTGATGAAGCCACCCCAGGTCTTGGTCACCCGGGCGACCTCGGTGCCGGCGTGGTCCCGGATCGAGAAGTTCCAGGCCCGCCAGTTCTCGGCGAAGATCCCGCCGACCGAACGTCCGTCGACGACAAAGCCGAAACGGATCTTCCCGAAGACGTTCTCCTGGACGATCTCGCCGATCGGGGACTCGTCGGCCCGGGTGACGAGGAATCGGGACTTGAACACCTTGGCCGGCCGCGTCACCTTCAGCACCGTGCTGTGATTGGCGTCGCGGACTTCGAACTTGTGGGTCAGGAACTGGTCGTAGTTGGTCAGGAGCCTGATCGCCTTCTTCAGCGTGCTCTGACCGACCTCGACGACGCCGCCGATCCGGGTCCCGTTCTGGTCGAAGACGCCGAACTCGTTGGCCATCTCGATCAGCTTGGCGCGCTGGTTCACGACCAAGACCGGCTCGGTGAACAACGTCCCACCGCCGTTGCGCGTGCTGCCGTCGCGGCCGCGGGTGGCGCGGTTGACCTGGTTCTGGATTCGCGACGGGTCGTGCGCGCGTTCGATGTCCAGCTCGATCGGCTCGGAGTCGCTTGGCAGTGGCTGGTGGGCCGGACGTGTGTTGGCGGTCCAGGCCTGACCGTCCCACCAGCGGTGCAGCCGCGGGTCCCGCGCGTCGGGGTACCAACCCGGTTGCGGTGGCGAACTCGTCATGACCGGGCAGCCTATCCGCGCGGACGCGCCCACGGGCCAGGTAACGGGAAATGCGGCGTATGTCTGCCTCCGCGGGGTGCTGTGCGGTGGCCCGGTCGGCGTCGGCGGCCGATGGTCGACCACAATCCGGGGTTGTGAGCGAACGAGTTTGGCCCAGCGGCGCCGCGACGGCGATCGGCTCGATGCCCGGCACGGACCCCGTGGAGGCAGCGGCGGTCGTGTTCGGCGAGCTGCCGGACTTCCCGCACCTGCCGGAATTGCCGGCCCGCGGCGTCGGGGCGGACATGCTCGGCCGGACGGCGGCGCTGCTGGTGGACCTGGCCGTCGAGGTTGTGCCCAGCGGCTACCGCGTCGCGGCTCGGCCGGGGCACGAACACCGCCGGGCCGTCGACCTGCTCCGCTGGGACCTGGACGCGGTGCAGGAAGCCAAGGAGAAGGCCGGGGTCACGCCACCGGTCTTCAAAGTCCAGGTCGCCGGGCCGTGGACGCTCGGCGCCGGGATCGAGCTGCCCCGCGGCCACCGGGTGCTCACGGATCGCGGCGCGCTGCGGGACTTCACGTCGTCCCTGCTCGACGGCCTCGCCGAGCACGTCGCGGAGGTCCGGTCCAGGACTGGCGCGCCCGTGGTCGTGCAGTTCGACGAGCCGTCGCTGCCCACGGTGCTGGCCGGTGGGCTGTCGACGCCGTCCGGCTACGGGAACGTCGCGGCTGTGCCGGAACCCGAAGCCCGTGACCTGCTCGCCACTGTCATCGAAGGCGCGCGCACGATCACTGGTCAGCGCGTGATCGTGCATTGCTGCGCCCCGAAACCACCGCTCGGGCTGCTGCGCGAGGCCGGCGCGGACGCCTTGGCGTTCGACCTCCGGGCTCTCGACGGCTCGTCCGCCGCGTTCCTCGACGAGATCGGCGAGGTGTGGGACGGCGGGGCGACGCTGTTCATGGGCGCGATCCCGACCACCGCCCCCTCCGCGCCGCTGAGCCTGAAGGACGTCGGTGAAGCGCCGTTCCGGCTGGCGAGCCGGCTCGGCTTCAACCACAGCGTCCTGGCCGAACGCGCCGTGCCGACCCCCGCCTGCGGTCTCGCCGGCGCGACACCGGACTGGATGCGCCGGGCTCTCGCGCTGTCGCGCGACCTGGGCAAGGCCTTCGTGGAGCCACCGGAAGGGTGGTGACGGAATCCGGCAACTCGCCGACGTCGGCGCGGCACGCCAAGTAGCGTGTCGGGGAAGCCGACCGAACGAGGATCACCGATAGCCATGCGCCTGTTCCGCCGCAAAAGCACCGCCGCCGATCCGCCCGACCCGCGCACCGCGTGGCCGGAGCAGCGCGTGCCGGAGGACCCGGCGGTCGCCGCGGAGACGTTCTGGCAGGGCTGGTACGACCTGCTCCCGATGGTCAGCGCGGCGCTCGGCGAGGGCGAGCCGCACCGGGTCGAACACGAGCTCTGCCAGTTGGTCGAGGCCCTGCACCCGCGGCTGCACTTCTCGCTCGAACGTGGTCGCCGGTCGATCTACGCCCTGGTCGTGACGGGTCAGGAGGACCCGGAAGTGCGGCCGTACACCGACGCGTGGCGGGCCGCCGCGCCGCCGGACGACGCCATCTGGGAGTACCACGACTCGGTCCCGCCGGTGCCCGATCCGACCGAGGTCACCGTCAACCTCGGCGAGCACCGGATCTCGCTGGCCGACGTCCGGGTCGTCGCGCAGGTGGACGAGGACGTCGTCGACGTCGCCGTCTTCCACCCCGGGTTCCGGGATCTCGACGAGGCCGCGCGGCTGACCATGACGTTCTTGCCGCTCGACGCCACATTGGGCGAACGGCTGGCGGCTGAACGACTACGGCGTGTCGAGACTGCGGAGACCGAGCCGTCGGGCGCGATCACCCTTTTGGAGTTCCGTGAACTGGTTCGCGGGCTCGACGCCGGGACGCCCGGAAATGTCGGTGCCGCCGACTAGGCTCACCACCTGTGAGCAGCACAGACCTTCCCCAGGACCAGATCGCGGCGGTGGACGCCCCGGAGGCCGCCGAGGACGTCACCGACGTCCCGGCCGACGTGCGTGAGCGCCACAGCGCGCTCGCGGAAGAACTTCGCAACCACCAGTTCCGCTATTACGTCCTGGACTCGCCGATCGTCTCCGACGGGCAGTTCGACGAGCTCCTCGGAGAGCTGCAGGCGATCGAAGACGCGCACCCGGCGCTGGTCACGCCCGAATCGCCGACCCAGCGGGTCGGGGGCACGTTCTCGACCGAGTTCACCGCGTACGACCACCTCGAGCGCATGCTCAGCCTGGACAACGTGTTCGACCGGGACGAGTTCCTGGCGTGGGTCGAACGCGTCGAGAAGGAGGTCGGGCGCACCGAGTTCCTGGCCGAGCTGAAGATCGACGGCCTGGCGATCAACCTGCTGTACGAAAACGGCCACCTCACCCGGGCGCTCACCCGGGGTGACGGCCGCACGGGTGAGGACGTGACGCTGAACATGCGCACGCTCGAGCAGGTTCCCGAGACGCTCACGGGCACCGATCAGTTCCCGGTGCCCGCGCTGGTCGAGGTGCGTGGCGAGGTCTTCTTCCGCGTCGAGGACTTCCTCGAGCTGAACGCGAAGATGGTCGAAGCAGGCAAGCCGCCGTACGCGAATCCGCGCAACACGGCGGCTGGGTCGCTGCGGCAGAAGGACCCCAAGATCACGAAGGAACGCCGGCTTCGGCTGATCTGCCACGGGCTCGGCAAACGCCGGGGGTTCGAGCCGGGGCGCCAGTCCGAGGCGTACGACGCGCTGGCCGCGTGGGGCCTGCCGGTGTCGCCGCACAGCAAGGTCCTGACGACGGCCGAGGAACTCACCGAGCACATCGCCTACTGGGGCGAGCACCGGCATGACGCCGAGCACGAGATCGACGGCGTCGTCATCAAGGTCGACCAGGTGTCGCTGCAGCGGCGGCTGGGCACGACATCGCGGGCACCGCGGTGGGCGATCGCGTACAAATACCCGCCCGAAGAGGCGATCACCACGTTGCTGGACATCCAGGTCGGCGTCGGCCGCACCGGGCGCGTGACGCCGTTCGCGGTCACCGAGCCGGTCACGGTCGCGGGGTCGACCGTCGCGCGCGCCACCCTCCACAACGGGGAAGAGGTCAAACGCAAGGGTGTGCTGATCGGCGATCGGATCGTCATCCGCAAGGCCGGCGACGTCATCCCCGAGGTCCTCGGGCCGGTGGTGGACGCGCGCACGGGCGACGAGCGCGAGTTCGTCATGCCCACCCATTGCCCGGAATGCGGCACCGAGCTCGCCTACCAGAAGGAAGGCGACAAGGACATCCGCTGTCCGAACACCCGGTTCTGCCCCGCGCAGCTGCGGGAGCGGCTCTTCCACCTGGCCGGCCGCGGCGGCTTCGACATCGAAGTCCTCGGCTACGAGGCGGCGGTCGCGCTGCTGGACGCGAGGGTGGTCGCCGATGAGGGTGACATCTTCGACCTGAACGAGGACAGCCTGTCCGAGGTCGAGCTCTTCCGCACCAAGGCGGGCGAGCTGTCCGCCAATGCGCGAAAGCTGCTCGCCAACCTCGACGCGGCAAAGGACCGGCCGCTGTGGAAGGTGCTCGTCGCGCTGTCGATCCGGCATGTCGGACCGACCGCCGCGCAGGCGCTGGCTCGCGAGTTCGGCTCGGTCGAGCGGATCGAAGAGGCCACCGAAGAGGAGCTGTCGGAGGTCGACGGCGTCGGCCCGACCATCGCGCGCGCGACCCAGGAGTGGTTCGAAGTCGACTGGCACCGCGAGATCGTCGAAAAGTGGCGACGTTCCGGCGTGCGGATGGAAGAGGAGCGCGACGAGTCGATCCCACGCAACCTCGAAGGCTTGTCGATCGTGGTGACGGGCTCGCTCGACGGGTTCTCCCGCGACGAGGCCAAGGAGGTCCTGATGGCCCGCGGCGGCAAGGCGGCCGGGTCGGTGTCGAAGAAGACGGCGTTCGTCGTCGTCGGGGACTCGCCTGGTTCGAAATACGACAAGGCGGTCCAGCTGAAGGTGCCCGTGCTCGACGAGGCCGGCTTCCGCGTCCTGCTGGCGCAGGGGCCCGAGGCGGCGCGGGAGGTGGCGCTGCCGGTGGGCGACGAAACCGCCGAGAACGAGTCTGGAGAGACGGATGGGTGACGTCGAAATCCGGCCACCGCGGCCGGAGGAGTACTTCGCGGCGGGCGAGGTCACGGTCCAGGCCTACGACGTGGATGGTCATCTGGCCGACGACGTCGGCTACGACGCGGAACTGCGTGACATCGCGCGCCGGGTCGAGCTGGCCGAAGTGCTCTTCGCCGTCGATGAGGCCGGGGACGTCCTCGGTTGCGTGACGATCGTCCAGCCGGGCTCGGCTTATGCGGAGATTTCGCGCCCCGGCGAGCTGGAGTTCCGGATGCTCGCCGTGGCGCCGTCGGCGCGTGGCCGCGGTGTGGGGGAGGCGCTCACGCGGGCCGTGCTCGATCGCGCGCGGGCGCTGGGGCTCCGCAGGGTGGTGCTGAGCAGTCTGGACGGGATGCGCGCGGCGCACCGGCTCTATGAACGCCTCGGGTTCACACGCCTGCCCGAACGCGACTGGCGGCCGTTCCCGCACATCACGTTGATCGCGTACCAGATCGACGTCTGACCGGGCGTTCGTCCGCTAGGTCGTGGGCGACGCGGGTCCGTTGCCGAAAGGGGCGACGTCTCGAGGGAGACGTCGCCCCTTTTCGACAATTGCGCGGTCGGCCCGGTATGGGATCGCCGCGAGGATCCGGCACGGAATGCCGTCGCCGAAATCGGCCGAAGGGCGATCAGGCCGCCTGCTGTCGACGGCAGAGCAAGACCACCCGGCCGGGTGGGATGCCGTCGTCGGATTTCGGACTACGCGGTCAGCCGTCGAGGACGACCGCGACGATTCCGGCCAGGTGAGCCAGCCGCGCGACTTCGGCGGCGCGGAAGTTCGGTCCGCCGGGGCGGGCCACCAGCAGCGCCCTGCCCGGCTTGCCCAGTGGGGTCGCGGCCAGCTCGGTGCCCAGTTCCTTCCACGTTTCCGGGATCCAGGCTTCCTCGCTGTCGAGCACCGTCGCGCGCCCGAGCGGCAGCCAGGGCAGGTCTGTGATGGGGGTCTCCGGGGCGGCACTCGACGACGCCAGCCGGACGGCGCCGGTCTCGGCGTATTCGACGACCATCGCCCAGCCCGCGCGCACGATGCGGGGCACGCCCTCGGCCAGGATGTCGAGACCGGTCTTCGGCCGCGCGGCTATCTCTTCGACGAGTTCGAGCTCGCGGTGGGTGTCGAGCACGCCCGCGTACGGGCGGACCGCGTCGACTTCGACGCCTTCGACACTCTCCGCCGCTGTGATCAGCGCATCGGGGAGACGGCCCGAGGGGAGCTCGACGACCAGGTCGTCCACCGCCACTCCGGTGCCGCGTTCGACGACGTCCACGCTGAGTATGTCGGCGCCTACCGTGCCGAGCGCCGTGGCGACCGCGCCGAGGGTTCCCGGGCTGTCCGGAAGGAGGACCCGGATCAGGAACGACACCACGCGCCCCTCTCACCTCTGGCGTCCCATCCTTGCCGTGGGACGCTCGATGCCGGTCGCCGATTGTGACAGACCCACCCGGCTCGCGGGACCCACTGTCCGCCGGGCGGGACGTCGGTGTCGCCGGACGGCACTCGGTTTGCGCCGGGCGTAACCCAGTCGAGTCCGCCCACGCCGCCACCATAGACTTGCAGCTTCCGAGACAACCCGCACAGCACAACCCGGGAGTCACCCGCGTGCCCAACATTTCCCGAGACGAGGTCGCGCACCTCGCGAAGCTGGCCAGGCTGGCCGTGACCGACGACGAGATCGACGTCTTCGCCGGCCAGCTCGACCAGATCCTGGACTCGGTGGCCAAGGTGAGCGAGGTCGCCGCCGAGGACGTGCCGCCGACGTCGCACGCCGTGCCGCTGACGAACGTCTTCCGGCAGGACGTTGTCCGTCCCGGGCTCACCCAGCAGCAGGCCTTGGCCGGTGCGCCGGCCGCCGAAGAGGGCCGGTTCCGGGTGCCGCGGATTCTGGGGGAAGAGCAGTGACCGAGCTGATCAAGCTGACCGCCGCGGAACTGGCGGAGAAGATCCACACGCGCGAGGTGTCCGCGGTCGAGGTCACCCAGGCCCACCTGGACCGGATCGCCGAGGTGGACGACCACGTCCACGCGTTCCTGCACGTCGACACCGAGGGCGCGCTGGCCGCGGCCAAGGCCGTCGACGAGGGCATCGCCGCAGGCCAGGCGCCCGTGTCGCCGCTGGCCGGCGTGCCGCTCGCGCTGAAGGACGTCCTCACCACCGAGGGCATCCCGACGACGTGCGGGTCGAAGACCCTCGAAGGCTGGATCCCGCCGTACGACGCGACGGTGACGCGCAAGCTGCGCGAGGCCGGTGTCGTCATCCTCGGCAAGACCAACATGGACGAGTTCGCCATGGGGTCGTCGACCGAGAACTCGGCGTACGGCCCGACGCACAACCCGTGGGACCACGCCCGCATCCCGGGCGGTTCCGGCGGTGGCTCGTCGGCGTCCATCGCGGCCTTCGAAGCCGCGCTGGCGATCGGCACCGACACCGGCGGCTCGATCCGGCAGCCCGGCTCGGTCACCGGCACCGTCGGCGTCAAGCCGACCTACGGTGGCGTGTCGCGCTACGGCCTCGTCGCGTTTTCGTCGTCGCTCGACCAGGCCGGGCCGTGCGCCCGCACGGTGCTCGACGCCGCGCTGCTGCACGAGGTCATCGCCGGGTACGACCCGATGGACTCGACGTCCATCGACGCGCCGGTCCCGCCGGTCGTCGCGGCGGCCCGCCAGGGTGCGAACGGCGACCTGTCCGGCGTCCGCGTCGGCGTGGTGAAGGAGTTCGGTGGCGACGGCTACCAGCCGGGTGTGCTGCGGTCCTTCCAGGCCGCGGTCGACCAGCTGCGTGCGCTTGGCGCCGAGGTCGTCGAGGTTTCCTGCCCGAACTTCACCTACGCGCTGCCGGCGTACTACCTGATCGCGCCGAGCGAGTGCTCGTCGAACCTCGCCCGGTTCGACGCCATGCGCTACGGCCTGCGCGTCGCCGACGACGGCACGCACAGCGCCGAAGAGGTCATGTCGCTGACGCGCGAAAAGGGCTTCGGCGCCGAGGTCAAGCGGCGGATCATGCTGGGCACGTACGCGTTGTCGTCCGGCTACTACGACGCCTACTACGGCTCGGCGCAGAAGGTCCGCACGCTGATCACGCGTGACTTCGCCTCGGCCTTCGAGAAGGTCGACGTCCTCGTCTCGCCGACCACGCCGACCACGGCGTTCAAGATCGGCGAGCGCGTCGACGACCCGATGGCGATGTACCTCGCCGACCTGTGCACGATCCCGTCGAACCTGGCCGGCAACGCCGCGATGAGCGTGCCGAGCGGCCTGTCCGACGAGGACGGCTTGCCGGTCGGCCTGCAGATCATGGCCCCGGCGCTCGCCGACGACCGGCTCTACCGGGTCGGCGCCGCGTACGAGGCCGCCCGCGACGCCGCTGCCGGTGGCTCGCTGGTCCACAAGGTCCCGGAGCTGGGAGGAACGAAGTGACTGCCGTGGCCGAGTTGATGGACTACGCCGACGTCATCGAGCGCTTCGACCCCGTGCTCGGGCTCGAGGTCCACGTCGAGCTCAGCACGAACACCAAGATGTTCTGCGGGTGCGCCAACGAGTTCGGCGGCGAGCCGAACACGAAGGTCTGCCCGACCTGCCTCGGCATGCCGGGCGCGCTGCCGGCGGTGAACGGCAAGGCCGTCGAGAGCGCGATCCGGATCGGCCTCGCGCTGAACTGCGAGATCGCCGAGTGGTGCCGGTTCGCCCGGAAGAACTACTTCTACCCGGACATGCCGAAGAACTTCCAGACCTCGCAGTACGACGAGCCGATCGCCTTCAACGGCTACCTCGACGTCACGCTCGACGACGGCGAGGTCGTGCGCGTCGAGATCGAGCGCGCGCACATGGAAGAGGACACGGGCAAGTCGCTGCACGTCGGTGGCGCCACCGGCCGGATCCACGGTGCCGAGCACTCGTTGCTCGACTACAACCGGGCCGGCGTGCCGCTGATCGAGATCGTCACCAAGACGATCGAGGGCACCGGCGAGCGGGCTCCCGAGGTCGCGCGGGCGTACGTGTCCGCGCTGCGTGATCTGCTGCGCGCGCTCGACGTGTCCGACGTCCGGATGGACCAGGGCTCGCTGCGCTGCGACGCGAACATCTCGCTGATGGCGAAGGACGCGACCGAGTTCGGCACCCGCACCGAGACGAAGAACGTCAACTCGCTGCGCAGCGTCGAGCGCGCGGTGCGGTACGAGATGACCCGGCAGGCGGCGATCCTCGCCGACGGCGGCACGATCAAGCAGGAGACCCGGCACTTCCAGGAGGCCGACGGCTCGACGTCGCCCGGCCGCACCAAGGAGACCGCTGAGGACTACCGGTACTTCCCGGAGCCCGACCTGGTCCCGATCGCGCCGTCGCGCGAATGGGTCGAGGAGCTGCGCGGGACGCTGCCGGAGATGCCGTCCGAGCGTCGCAAACGGATCCAGCAGGAGTGGTCCCTTTCCGACGAAGCCCTGCGTGACCTGCTGAACGTCGGTGCGGTGGACCTCGTCGCGGCCACGGTCGAGGCCGGCGCGAAGCCGGACGAGGCGCGTGGCTGGTGGGTCAACACCCTCGCCCAGGAGGCCAACGCCCGCGAGGTCGAACTGGCCGACCTGGCGATCAGTCCGGCCCAGGTGGCCGAGGTCATCGGGCTGGTGACGTCCGGCGAGCTGACGAACAAGCTGGCCAAGGAAGTCGTCCAGGGCGTGCTCGCCGGCGAGGGCTCGCCGCGCGAGGTCGTCGAGAAGCGTGGGCTGAAGGTCGTCTCGGACGACTCGGCTCTGCTCGCGGCGATCGACCAGGCCCTGGCGTCGCAGCCGGACGTCGCGGAGAAGATCCGCGGCGGCAAGGTGGCGGCGGCCGGCGCGATCGTCGGCGCGGTCATGAAGGCGACCAAGGGGCAGGCTGACGCGAAGCGGGTCCGCGAGCTGATCATCGAACGCGTCGGTTCCTGACCGCTTTCATGACACAGCCGTTTTCCGTCAAGAGCGTCACCTGGCGCGAGTGGCTCGGCCTGGCGGCCGGGCTGCTCGCGCTGGGTTCGACGTTCCTGCCGTGGACCACGCTCAGCACCAACAAGCCGGACATCGAGGTCATCCTTTCGCAACTGCCGCACGACCAGGTCGTCCGCGACGCGTGGGACTCGAGCTTCTTCGCCTGGTGCCCGCCGCTGCCGTTGCTGCTGGCCGGACTGGTCGTGGTCGCTTTCGGGCGAGTCCGGACCGTGCGGGTCAGTGGCCTGCCGCACCTGTGGCTGGTGGTCGCCGCGGCGTCGGTGCTGTTGATGGTGATCGGCTGGCTCACGCTCGACTGGGAGTTCGACGCCGACCAGCGCGGCATCTTCGAAGCTGCCGGCATCGCCATCGGCCCGGGCTTCGGCCGGTTCCTGGGGATGTTCGCCGCGCTCGGGTCCGGGGTGGTCGCCTTCCTGGACGTGCGGGCGATGCGCGCCGAAGGCAAGCAGCCGCGGAAGCGCAGTCTGCGAGACAAGAACCGCTGATTTGGTGGAAGGCCGACCGGTGACATCGCCTCGTCGGCTGGTCTTGCCGATCACGAGTTGGCTGTCGCGGCGCTGAACGCCGAAACGTCGGGCGGTCGGCGAGTGCAAGATCAGCTGATCTACCTGACTTCAGTTTGCGGTGATGAGGGCGCTGATCTGTCTGCAGTCGGCCTGTGGCGGCGAGGTTCGCTGGTCTGACCGACGTTGGTTTGTGGCCAAGCCCGCTCGACGTGATGCGTGACAGCAAAGCCTGCTGGTCTTGGTTCGCGATGCTGCCTGCGGTGGCAAGAGTCTCTACGTGCAGCGGCCGGGCTGGCCGCCTTTGTGCGAGATCTCGTCCGTTCCGGTTGAGCCCCCGGCGCTGACAACGTTGACAGCGCGGCGGCCTGTTGCGCGAGAAAGCGCTTTCTGCGACGGTCGAGAAGTCGCGCTCGGGGCATCGGCGCGCGCGGAGGTCGTCTTGTGGACATCGCCGGCGAGCGGAGGGGGTCCGGGATTGCGCAGCGGAAAGCGCTTACGGGTGGCCGTCGTCGGAGCCGGCGGGATCGCGAAAAGTCACTGGGCCGCATACGAAGCCCATCGCGATGACGTCGAAGTGGTGGCCGTCGCGGACGTCGATGGAGCGCGCGCCGCCGCGTTCTGTGCCGAGGCCGCGAGCGCCAAGCCGTATCAAGACCTCGACACACTGCTAGCTGAGCAGGAACCTGACCTCGTCTCGATCTGTACTCCGCCCGGACTGCACGTCGAGCAGGTCAGGAAGGTTCTCGAGAGCGGCGCCTGGGCGTGGTGCGAGAAGCCGCCCTGCCGGTCGCTCGCCGAGTACGACGAGATCGCCGCCGTCGAACGGGATGGCGGGCCGTACGCCTCCTTCGTCTTCCAGCAACGGTCCGGTTCGGCCGCCGGGCACTTCCGGACGTTGCTCGCGGACGGGGAGCTCGGCCGTCCGCTCGTCGCGCACTGCCAGACGACCTGGTACCGCGACGCCGACTACTACGCCGTGCCGTGGCGGGGGAAGTGGGCGAGCGAGGGCGGCGGTCCGGCCATGGGGCACGGGATCCACCAGATGGATTTGCTGCTCCACCTGCTCGGCGACTGGGCCGAGGTGCGGGCGATGACCGCGCGGCTGGTGCACGACGTCGAGACCGAGGACGTCTCCACCGCGCTCGTCCGGTTCGAGTCGGGCGCGCTGGCGACCGTCGTCAACAGCGTGCTGTCCCCGGACGAAGTGAGCCGGATCCGGATCGACTGCGAAAACGCGACCGTCGAGCTCACCCACCTCTACGGCTACAGCGGCAAGGACTGGCGCTACACCCCGGCGCCGCACGTGGTCGCCGATCGGACGACGCGCTGGTCCAGCCCGCCCGGCGACGTCGCCAGTTCGCACACCGCCGCGTTCGCGCCCGTCCTGGCCGCGTACCGGGCCGGTCGGCGGCCGCCGTGCAGCGGGGATGACGGGCGGCGCGTGCTGGAACTCGTCGCGGCGCTCTACAAGTCGGCCTCCACCGGGACCGGGGTGCGCCGGGGCGAGATCGGGCCGGGTGACGACTACTACCGGTCGATGGCCGGCGTCAGCCAGGGAGTGGAGACGAAATGAGCGCGGCGATCACCGTCACCCACCGGCACGGCGACCACGTCGCCGTCGAGGCCGGCGGAGTCCAGTTGATGTCCTATGTGTACAAGCCCGACCCGGTGGCCTACGAGTCCCGCAAGCCCTACACCCACCCGCTGCGCACCCTCGGTGGGCGGCGCGTCAGCGGGTACCGCCCCGCCGACCACCGTTGGCACAAGGGCCTGCAGATGACGTCGAGCCACCTGTCCGGCCAGAACTTCTGGGGCGGCCACACCTACGTACCCGGCGATTGGTACCAGGACCTGCCCGATCGTGTCGGCTCGATGCGGCACGACGCGTTCGCCGGATTCACCGTCGACGGTGACCGGCTGACCTTCACCGAGCAGCTCACCTGGGTCGCCAACAGTGGTGAGGAGTGGGCTCGGGAGCGGCGCGACATCGTCGTCCACTCGGTCGAGCCGGACGAAGGCGCCTGGGCCATCGACTGGGCGATCGAGCTGACCAACATCCGTGACACCCCGCTCGCGTTCGGCAGCCCGACCACCGCCGGCCGCGAGATGGCCGGGTACACCGGGCTGCACTGGCGTGGGCCGCGCGAGTTCAGCGGTGGCCGCATCCTCGGACCCGGTGAGCTGGGCGGCGAGGAGATGATGGGCCTGCAGGCGCCCTGGCTGGCCTTTGTCGGCGAACACGACGACGTCGACGCGCATTCGACGCTCGTGTTCGCGCACGCGCCGGAGAACGACGGCGCGATCCACGAGTCGCACTGGTTCGTCCGTTCCCGGGACACACCGACCGTGGCGATCTCGTGGGCGTTCTTCGAAGAATTCTCCCTGCCACCGGGGGAGAGCTTCTCCTACCGCTACCGGGTGGTCGTCGCCGATGGGGCCTGGGACCGCGAGCGCGTCACCGCCTACCTCGGCACGCACGGGTTCTGAAGGGCAAGCCATGGACGAATTCCCTCTTCCGGGTGGCATTGGTGTCTCCCACCTGCGCGCTTACGACTGGGCGGCGGCGGACGGCGTCTGCGGTGGCAGCCCGCACCTGCACCTCGCTTGCACCGAGGCGTACGTCGTCACAGGTGGGCGCGGCGCGGTGCAGACGTTGAGTGTCGGCGGCTATGCCGAGACGCCGTTGGAGGCCGGGGTCATCGTGTGGTTCGCGCCGGGCACCGTGCACCGGATGGTGCAGGGCGGCGACCTGCGCGTCACCGTGCTCATGCAGAACAGTGGCCTGCCCGAGGCCGGTGACGCCGTGTTCACTTTTCCGCCCACGGTGCTCGACGACCCTGCCGCGTACGCCGAGGCCGCAGCGTCGCCGAAAACCGACGACGCCGCCCGGCAGCGCCGTGACCTGGCGATTCGCGGCTACCTGCCGCTGCGGGAGGCGCTGCTCGACGGCGACCCGGAGCCACTGCGGGCGTTCCACCGGGCGGCGGTCGGGCTCGTCGCCCCGAAGGTCGGGGAGTGGGTGCCGCGGTGGCAAGCGGGGGCACTCAAAGCCGCGGAACTGACCGGCGCCCACCTCAAGGCGCTCGCCGACGGCGATGGGAGTCATCTCGAGCGGTCGGAGGTGCGGGTCGCGACGCCGTCGAACCCCGACGGCTACGGCATGTGCGGTCGGCGCGCCGAATACGACATCCCCGGGGTGACCGCGCCGTACGGCGGGGACGAAATCTCGACGTGGAAGGCCGGTAGTTGATGAACCAGACCATCGGAGTGCTACTCAACGGGGTCACCGGCCGGATGGGCTACCGCCAGCACCTGCTGCGGTCGGTGTTGGCGATCCGCGAACAGGGCGGAGTTTCGTTGCCGGACGGCACCCGCGCGCAGCTCGAGCCGATCCTCGCCGGGCGCAACGCCGTCAAGCTCAAAGAGCTCGCCGAGCGGCACGGCCTGACGTCGTGGACCACCGACGTCGACACGGCGTTGGAGGACGTGCAGATCTACTTCGACGCGCAGCTGACGTCGGCGCGCGAGCCGGCCGTGCGGGCGGCGATCGCCGCGGGCAAGCACGTCTACGCAGAGAAGCCGCTGGCCGACACGTTGACGGCGGCGCTGGAACTGGCGGGTCTCGCTCGGGACGCCGGGATCTGTCACGGCGTCGTGCACGACAAACTGTTCCTGCCCGGCCTGCGAAAACTGCGGCGACTGGTGGAAGGCGGCTTTTTCGGGCGGATCCTGTCCGTTCGCGGCGAATTCGGCTACTGGGTCTTCGAGGGCGACTGGCAGGATGCGCAGAGGCCGAGCTGGAACTACCGTGCGGAGGACGGTGGCGGAATCGTGCTGGACATGTTCTGCCACTGGAACTACGTGCTGGAGAACCTTTTCGGCCGGGTTTCGGCAGTGACCGCGAAAGCGACAACGCACATTCCGCGCCGCTGGGACGAGCAGGGAGAGGCGTACGCGGCAACGGCGGACGACGCCGCGTACGGCATCTTCGAGCTCGAGTCGGGGGCGATCGCGCAGATCAACTCGTCGTGGTCGGTGCGGGTCTTTCGCGACGAATTGGTCGAGTTCCAGGTGGACGGCACCGAGGGCAGCGCGGTGGCCGGCCTGCGGCGGTGCCGTGTGCAACACCGGTCGGCGACGCCCAAGCCGGTGTGGAACCCGGACCTGCCGGCGACCGAGGCGTTCCGGGACCAGTGGGCCGAGGTGCCGGACAACGCCGAGTTCGACAACGGGTTCAAAGCGCAGTGGGAGGAGTTCGTCCGGGACGTGGTCGCCGGACGGCAACACCGCTACGACTTCTTCTCGGCCGCGCGGGGACTGCAGCTCGCGGAGGCTGGACTGGCGTCGTCCGCGGAGGGACGGCGGGTCGAGTTGAAGCCACTGACCTGACCGGATGCCGCGGGGATTGTGGGCGGTGAAGTGACGACGGCCGGCTGAGGTGAGCGGCGGGTGCCGGCGACGTGGCTTGTGGGGCGACGACGCGGCTGATCTGTATCGGCGGGTCGCCGGCCGAGGCGAGGGGGCGCTGCTGGTGATGTGGTCGGTTGGCGACTATGCGGCTGACCCGGACCTGGCCGGTCGCCGGCCGAGGCGAGTGGACCCGCCACCGATGCCGTGGTCTGTTGGGCGACAAGGCGGATGGGCTGGGATCCGGTGGGCGTTGGCTGAGGTGGGTGGGCGCGGGTATGGGGGACGTGGTCTGTTGGGCGACTACGCGGTTGGGGCTGGGGCTGGCGGGCCACCAGACGGGCGTGCGGGCGCGGGTACTGGGCCGTAGTCGATGGGCGACCACGCGGGTTGAGCCGGGACTGACGAGTCATCGGCTGGGGCCGCTGATGGGCACCGATGGCGTGGTCGGCTGCGTGGCGAGGCCGCTCGGTTGGGTCGGGACGGCCGCCGGCTGGGGCAACGACGCCGACCGGGACCGCTGGTTCGACGCGGACGAGGCCTCGCCTAGGGATTCATCGACCACATCGTCGCCCGCGAACAGGCGACGGCCTGACTCTCTGCGCAGAGGCCGATGACGTGGTCGGCCGGACGACGACATGGCTGGACCCGAGGTCAGCGGATTGCCGGGCGCGGTCCAGGTGGTGTTGTAGCGGGAGCGACAACGACCGCGGCTCCAGTTGAGAAGTGGTCAGGTCAGCGGGACTGGTCAGTCCTTGCCGTTGCCGCCGCCGGAGGTGGCTGGGGTGATCAGGACCACTCGGTCGTCGCTCGAGACCGGGGTGCCGCCGTCCTTGTTGACCGTTCCCGCGACCGCCAGCTGCGGGTTGATCATGCTGATTCCCGCGAGGCGGCCGTACGTGATCGGGGGCTTGCCTGTCTTGCCGTCGAGGCTGACCGTCGGCTTGCCGCTGACCGCGCCCTCCGCCGTGACCGGGAGGTTCTGCAGGTTTCCGGCCAAGGACGTGCCCACCGAGACCGAGCCGTTGGCGTCGACGAAATCCGCGCAACCCGCTACGCCCGGCTTGTCCGGCCAGGTCCACGCCGGGGCCGTGAGTGGCCGGCCGCTCTGGATCCGGTACAGCGCGTCCTTGTCGGCCAGCCGGTCGGTGACCCAGACGCGGCCGCCGTCGGCCGAGGCGCACAGGCCGCCCGGGGCGTGGAGGCCGGACGCCACCGCCATGGCGCCGTTCGGGTTGCCCGCCGCGGCCTTGCCGGACGTGTCGATCCGCAGCACCTTGCCCGCCAGCGACGACGGGTCGGCCGCCGCGTTCGGGTTGCCCGCGTCGCCCGTCGCGACCAGGAGCGCGCCGCGGTTGTCCGTGCCCAGCGAGCCACGGTTGCCGGTCGCGCCCTTCGGGATGCCCGTGAGCACCGGCTTCGGCGTCTGGCCCTTCGCGAAGCGGACGACCCGGTTATCCGTCGCCGTCGTCACATAAGCGAACACGAGCTGGTCCTCGACGTACGACGGCGACAGCGCGAGGCCGGTCAGGCCGCCGTCGCCGGCCGCCTGGACGTCGAGCTTCGCGAACTCCGTGGCGTCCTTGCCCGCCGTGGCCAGCAGGACGCGGCCGCTCTTGCGCTCGCCCGCGAGCGCGCTCGGCGTGGAGCCGTCGCCCGGCAGACCGGCGACCGCGGCCACCGTGTCGAGGCAGGTCGCGATCACCGTCTGGTCGAAATCCTTGCAACCCTGCGGCGGCGGGATTGTCGTGGCCTGCTGACCTGGGCGGCTCTGCTGGCCGTCGCCGCCGGAGTCCGAGCCGGGGCCTTGGATCTCGGGCGGGGATTCGGGGCTGGCCACGGGTGCGGGGCTGAACGTCTGGCCCGCCGCGGTGTCGTCGAACCGCGCGCAGCCGGCGGGCAGCACGACGCCGCAGGCCAGGATCGCCAGCAGAGCCGACCGGTACCGGGTTCGCATGATCCCCCAGCCTAGGGGCCGGTACGTGAACCATGGGTGAGTACTCCTCCATTACCGTGGCGATCATGACGCTGACCGTGCTGGTGCCCGACGACGAAGGGCTGTCCGTGCTGGCCGAGGTGCCGCGGGTGCTCCCGGTGCGCTACCAGGCGGGCGAGCCGGTGCCGCCCGAGGCCGCGAAGGCCGAGGTGCTCATCCCCGGCAAACACCGCGCCGGCGACGAGCTGTGGCGTGCGCTGCCGAACTTGAAGCTGATCCAGCTGCTGTCCGCCGGCGCCGAGGACTGGGTCGGCAAGGTGCCCGACGGCGTCCTGCTCTCCACCTGCCGCGGCGCGCACGGCGGCAGCACCGCCGAGTGGGTCGTCGCCGTGCTGTTGTCGATTTATCGCAAACTCGACGTCTTCGCCGACGCGCGCCGCGAGGGCCGCTGGGCGCGGCAGACCGCCGACACTTTGCAGGGCAAGCGCGTCCTCGTGATCGGGGCCGGCGACCTTGGGCAGCACCTGCGGCGGCGGCTCGAACCGTTCGACACGCGCTGCACCATGGTCGGGCTGACCGCCCGGGACGGCGTGCACGGCGTGCAGGAGCTGCCTGGGCTGCTCGGCCTGCACGACGCCGTCGTGTTGATGGTGCCGCTGACCTCGCGTACCCGCGGGATGGTCGACGCGGAGTTCCTGGCCGAGATGCGGGACGGTGCGGTGCTGGTCAACGTGGCGCGAGGCAGCGTCGTGGACACCGACGCCCTGGTCGCCGAACTGACCACGGGCCGGTTGCGGGCCGCGCTCGACGTCACCGATCCTGAGCCGCCGCCTGCCGGTCATCCGCTGTGGACCGCGCCGGGGCTGCTGCTGACCCCGCACGTCGGCGGGACCGTGCGTGGCGTGCGCGGGCGGTCGTACGCCGTCGCCGCGGCCGAGATCGCGCGGTACGCCGGGGGTGAGCTGCCGGACAACCTGGTGCACGGGGAGTACTGAGCGCGGCGCGCTGCCTCGCCAGGCCCGCGCGGATCCCCTACCCTTCGCGCGTGACCAGTGCAGACGACTTCTCGCAGCAGCCCACCAGCGTCCTGTCGGGTGTCGAGGACAACGGGCCGGCCGACGACGGCCCCCGCCAGGGCGGGCTCGGGCTCGGCCTGCTGATCCTGCGGCTGGCGCTCGGCGTGACCATGGGGGCGCACGGCCTGCAGCACCTGTTCGGCCTGTTCGGCGGGCCCGGTATCGGTGGGTTCGCGCGGGTGCTGGAGACGTTCGGCTACCACAAGCAGACGACGCTCCTGTCGTGGATCACCGGCGTCACGGAGCTCGCCGGCGGTGTGCTCGTGGTCGTCGGGTTGTTCACGCCGCTGGCCGCGGCGGGGCTGCTGGGGGTGGCCGCGAACGCCGTGTACGCGAAGTTCCACGGCGGGTTCTTCGAGGGGCAGGGCCAGGGCTTCGAGTTCGAGCTGGTGCTCGGTCTTTCCGCGTTGAGCCTGCTGTTCACCGGGGCCGGACCGATTTCGCTGGAGCGGAACACCCCGTGGCGACGGCGGCCGCTGCCGCTCGGGCTGGTCTCGCTGCTGCTGGCCGCGGCGGCCTCGGTCGTGGTCATCGTGCTGACCCGCTGAAGACCCTGGGGACGACGTCCTGGCCTGGATCGCGGACTGTGGACAACTGCTGATCCGGTTTGCGGGCTGTGGACAACTTGGCTGTGTGGGCCGGGAGTTGTCGGTGGTCGCCGGTAGCGTGGAAAACGGGGGTACCCCCGCAGGCGGGGGGAGCTCAACGCGATCTTGCGACGGGGGCGGTTCCGCGGAGGTCGGCTCCGGTGGGTAGGAGGACATCCTGGGATCGGCGACGGTCGGCTGGGAGTGGTGGCCGCCGGTTCGAATATGCGGTGACCGACTGGGCAAGTGCCTGATCGCGCGAAGGCCGGCCGCGAGGAATGGCTGAAGCCGTCCGCGACAGCGCGAAAGTTGCCGCCGGGAGCGGTGAAGAACGCTCTCGCCGATGCGAAGGCCATCTCCGGGGTACCGCAAAGGCGTAGCCGACGGGCGAAGGCCGGCCAGGTGAACGGCGAAGGCGACACTCCGACAGCGCGAAGGCCGCCCCCGACGAAACGGGGGCGGCCTTCGTTGGCTCAATCCAGGCAGGCGACGTCGACCGCCCCGACGGAACGGGAGAGGCCATCGTTAGCTCAAGCCAGGCTCCTGCAGGCAGGCGACGTCGACCGCCGACAGCTCCTCGATGCGGCCGCGCAGCGCCTTCACCTCGCGCGCCGTGCGATCCCGCTCTTCCGCGCCCGTCTTGGCCTTCTTGCGCAGGATGGCGATAACGCCCCGCGCCTCCGCCGGCTCGCGCTTGGCGCGGTTACTTGTTCGGGTCGCGGACCGCGCCCGTGTCGGCCGATGTCGCCATGCGGGCGTACGCGCGCAAGGCCGCCGTGATCGGGCGTTCGCGGTCCTTCGGCTGCCACGGGCGCTCGGACGTCTCCATCTTCGACCGGCGCTCCGCCAGGACCTCCGGGTCCACCAGCAGTTCCAGCCGGCGCTCGTGGACGTCCAGCAGGATCCGGTCGCCGTTTTCGACCAGCGCGATCAGGCCGCCCGCCGCCGCTTCCGGGGAGATGTGGCCCACCGAGATGCCCGACGAACCTCCGGAGAAGCGGCCGTCGGTGATCAGGGCGCACTTCTTGCCCAGGCCCGAGCCCTTGAGGAAGGCCGTCGGGTGCAGCATTTCCTGCATGCCCGGGCCGCCCGCGGGGCCCTCGTAGCGGATGACCAGCACCTCGCCCGGCTGGATCTCCTTCTTGAGGATCGCCGACACGGCCTCCTCCTGGCTCTCCAGCACCCGCGCCGGGCCTTCGAAGCGCCACAGCTCCTCGTCGATGCCCGCGGACTTGATCACCGCGCCGTTCTCGGCGAGGTTGCCGCGCAGGATCGCCAGGCCGCCGTCCTTCGTGTACGCGTGCTCGACGTCGCGGATGCAGCCGCCCGCGGCGTCCGTGTCCAGCGACGACCAGCGGTTCTCCGTCGAGAACGCCTGCGTCGTGCGGACTCCGCCCGGTGCCGCGTGGAACAGCTCCACTGCGGTCTCAGAAGGCGACGACGCGCGGATGTCCCAGGCGGAAAGCCAGGACTCGATGTCGGGGGAGTGCACCGAGTGGACGCCGGTGTTGAGCAGCCCGCCGCGGTACAGCTCGCCCAGGATCGCCGGGATTCCGCCGGCGCGGTGGACGTCTTCCATGTGGTAGTCGGAGTTCGGCGCCACCTTGGACAGGCAGGGCACCCGGCGGCCGATCGCGTCGATGTCGGCGATCGTGAAGTCGACCTCGCCCTCCTGGGCGGCGGCGAGGATGTGCAGCACCGTGTTCGTCGAGCCGCCCATCGCCATGTCGAGGGCCATCGCGTTTTCGAACGCCGCCTTCGACGCGATCGAGCGCGGCAGCGCCGAGTCGTCGTCCTGCTCGTACCAGCGCTTGCAGAGCTCGACGACCGTCCGGCCGGCTTCCTCGAACAGCGCGCGACGCGCGGCGTGCGTGGCCAGCGTCGAGCCGTTGCCCGGCAGGGACAAGCCCAGGGCCTCGGTGAGGCAGTTCATCGAGTTCGCCGTGAACATGCCGGAGCACGAACCACACGTCGGGCACGCGGAACGCTCGACGATGTCGAGGCCTTCCTCGTCCACCTCGGGGCTCGCCGACGCGGCGATCGCGGTGATCAGGTCGGTCGGGGCCTGCGCGACGCCGCCCACGACCACGGCCTTGCCGGCCTCCATCGGGCCGCCGGAGACGAACACGACCGGGATGTTCAGCCGCATCGCGGCGTTGAGCATGCCCGGGGTGATCTTGTCGCAGTTGGAGATGCAGACGAGCGCGTCGGCCTGGTGCGCGTTGACCATGTACTCGACCGAGTCGGCGATGATCTCGCGCGAGGGCAGCGAGTAGAGCATGCCGGAGTGGCCCATCGCGATGCCGTCGTCGACGGCGATCGTGTGGAACTCGCGCGCGACGCCGCCGGCTTCCTTGACCGCGCCGGCGACGATCTCGCCGAGGTCCTTGAGGTGCACGTGGCCGGGCACGAACTGCGTGTAGGAGTTGGCGATCGCGACGATCGGCTTGCCGAAGTCGCTGTCGGTCATGCCGGTGGCGCGCCAGAGCGAGCGGGCGCCCGCCGCGTTGCGGCCGTGGGTGGTGGTCCGGGAACGGAGAGGCGGCACGGCGAACTCCCAGGTCGGATGGTGGCCAGGCGGAGGTTCGGGACGCTCCGGCGAAACTGGTCCTACCAATTTAGACCTTCACGAGGCTGCTTCGCCGCCGGGGTTACTCGCTGGGCGACGTCTCGGGCTTCGCGGGCTCGACGTCCTGGGTGTCCAGCAGTCCGCTCGGGTCGGCGACCAGCCCTTCGCTGACCAGCGACAACACCGGCAGGTGGCGGGTCCGCACGGTCGGCAGTGGCACCTTCGTGTCGTCGGTCAGCACCGCCTGGACGCGGGCCCGCTTGGTGATCGCCAGGCCCTTCAACGCCGACCACGGCACGTCACGGTGGCCGAACATCGTGCGCGTCGCCAGGCCCTTGCGGGTCGCGACGGTGCGGGTGCGGATCACGAACACCGCCAGCGCGATCGGGAAGACGTAGAGCCACTGCAGGTACGGGATCTCCCCGAGGGCGATCGGCGTCACGCAGATCGTCAGGAGCGCGATCGCCATGAACGACGTGCGGGGGATGCGGAAGACGGCCTTCCGGCCTTCGTCCTGCTCTTTTTCGGCCACGCCGAAATGGTGCACCGCCCGGCGCGAGCACCGGGAACCGGGTCCGCGCGGACGTGACACGCGCCGCGCCGGTGTCCACCATGCGGACTCACCGTCCCGCAGAGTTGACACTCGAGAGACCTTCGGACTAGCGTCAGCGTCGTGACACCGCTGACCGGCCTCGTACTTCCCAAGCGCGTCGACGCTTAGGGAAGTCTTTCCGCTGCGTCGACGCGCGACCCTCGTGCGACCTTACGGTCGGCGAGGGTTTTTTGTTGCCCGAGGGAAGCGATTCCCGGCCCCACCGCACAAAACCGACCCGAACGAGTGACACCGAGACCCACGAGGCAGAACCGATGACCAGTGCCACAAACCCGACGAAGCCGGGCCCGGCGCCCGGCGCGCCAGGAGCACGTCCGAAGCCGGCGCCGCCGGCGGGAACCCCGGTGCGCGTCACCGGCGCGCAGTCGCTCGTGCGCTCGCTCGAGGCGGTCGGCGCCGAGGTGGTCTTCGGGATTCCGGGCGGCACCATCCTGCCCGCCTACGACCCGCTGCTGGACTCCACGAAGGTCCGCCACATCCTGGTCCGCCACGAGCAGGGCGCCGGCCACGCCGCCACCGGCTACGCGCAGGCCACCGGCAAGGTCGGCGTCTGCATGGCCACCTCCGGTCCCGGCGCGACCAACCTGGTCACCCCGCTGGCCGACGCGAACATGGACTCCGTCCCGGTCGTGGCCATCACCGGCCAGCAGAGCCGGGCGCTGATCGGCACCGACGCATTCCAGGAAGCCGACATCTGCGGCATCACCATGCCGATCACCAAGCACAACTTCCTCGTCACGGACCCCGCGGACATCCCGCGGACCATCGCCGAGGCGTTCCACCTGGCGTCGACGGGCCGACCCGGCCCGGTCCTGGTGGACATCCCCAAGGACGTGCTGCAGGAGATGACCTCGTTCTCCTGGCCGACCGAGCTGCGGCTCCCGGGTTACCGCCCGACGCTGCGCCCGCACGGCAAGCAGGTCCGCGAAGCCGCGAAGCTCGTCGCGAAGTCACGCCGCCCGGTGCTGTACGTCGGTGGCGGCGTGATCAAGGCGGAAGCACACGAGCAGCTGAAGCAGCTCGCCGAGCTGACCGGCATCCCCGTCGTCACCACGTTGATGGCGCGCGGCGCGTTCCCCGACTCGCACCCGCAGCACCTCGGCATGCCGGGGATGCACGGCACGGTCGCCGCGGTCGCCGCGATGCAGCGCGCCGACCTGCTGATCGCGCTCGGCGCCCGCTTCGACGACCGCGTCACCGGCCAGTTGTCGTCGTTCGCGCCGGACGCCGCGATCGTGCACGCCGACATCGACCCGGCCGAGATCTCCAAGAACCGCAAGGCGGACGTCCCGATCGTGGGCGACTGCAAGGAGATCATCGGCGAGCTGATCACGGCCGTGCAGACCGAATTCGACCACGGCGGCAAGCCCGACCTCACCGACTGGTGGACCCAGGCCGACGGCTGGCGCAAGAACTACCCGGCCGGTTACGAGTGGCCGGACGACGGTTCGCTGTCGCCGCAGTACGTCATCGAGCGGATCGGCCAGATCGTCGGCCCGGACGCGGTGTACGCCGCCGGTGTCGGCCAGCACCAGATGTGGGCCGCGCAGTTCGTCAAGTACGAGAACCCGCGCACCTGGATCAACTCCGGCGGCCTCGGCACCATGGGGTACGCGGTGCCGGCGGCGATGGGCGCGCAGTTCGGCGTCCCCGGCACCCAGGTGTGGGCGATCGACGGCGACGGCTGCTTCCAGATGACCAACCAGGAGCTGGCCACCTGCGCCATCGAGGGCGCGCCGATCAAGGTCGCCGTCATCAACAACGGCAACCTGGGCATGGTCCGGCAGTGGCAGAACCTCTTCTACTCGGAGCGGTACTCCAACACCGACCTCGGCACGCACAAGCACCGCATCCCGGACTTCGTGCTGCTCGCCGAGGCGCTGGGCTGCGCCGGGCTGCGCTGCGAGACGAAGGAAGACGTCGACGCCACCATCCGCCGCGCGATGGAGATCAACGACCGCCCCGTCGTGATCGACTTCGTCGTGGGGAAGGATGCCCAGGTGTGGCCGATGGTCGCGGCCGGCACCGGCAACGACGAGATCATGGCGGTCCGGGGCATCCGGCCGCTGTTCGACGACGATGAGGTTTCGGTGGAGACGACCGAGGCCGCCGCGGAAGCCGCTGGGGAGGGTGAGCGCTGAGATGAGCGTCCACACGCTGAGTGTCCTGGTCGAGAACAAGCCGGGTGTGCTCGCGCGCGTCTCGGGCCTGTTCTCCCGCCGCGGTTTCAACATCGAGTCCCTCGCCGTCGGGCCCACGGAGAACCCCGAGGTGTCCCGCATGACGATCGTGGTCGCCGTCGAAGAGCTACCGCTCGAGCAGGTGACCAAGCAGCTCAACAAACTGGTCAATGTGATCAAAATAGTCGAGCTGGAGCAGTCGACCGCCGTGCAGCGCGAACTGCTGCTGGTCAAGGTGCGTGCCGACAACACCGTGCGCAGCCAGGTCCTCGAAACCGTCCAGCTCTTCCGGGCCAAGGTGGTCGACGTCTCCCCGGAGGCACTCACCGTCGAAGCCACCGGGACGTCCGACAAGATCGGTGCGCTGCTGCGGATGCTGGAGCCCTATGGCATCCGCGAGCTGGTGCAGTCAGGCATGGTCGCGGTGGGGCGGGGCGCCCGTTCCATCACCGCCACTTCACCGCGTTAACGAAGTAAGTCAGGAAAGGAAGCAGTACCCCCATGGCAGTGGAAATTTTC
Organism: Amycolatopsis sp. NBC_00355; assembly: GCF_036104975.1. Taxonomy (GTDB): domain Bacteria; phylum Actinomycetota; class Actinomycetes; order Mycobacteriales; family Pseudonocardiaceae; genus Amycolatopsis. Next base: position 8,567,888 of record NZ_CP107982.1, read on the forward strand.
TACGACGACGACGCCGACCTCTCGATCATCCAGGGGCGCAAGGTCGCTGTCATCGGCTACGGCAGCCAGGGCCACGCCCACTCGCTGAGCCTGCGCGACTCCGGCGTCGACGTCCGCATCGGCCTGCCCGAGGGGTCCAAGTCGCGGGCGAAGGCCGAGGAGCAGGGCCTGCGCGTGCTCACCCCGGCCGAGGCGTCGGCCGAAGCCGACCTGATCATGATCCTGGCGCCGGACACCAAGCAGCGCCACATCTACGAGCAGGACATCGCGCCGAACCTCAAGGACGGCGACGCGATCTTCTTCGGGCACGGCTTCAACATCCGCTACGACCTGATCAAGCCGCCGGCCAACGTCGACGTCGCGATGGTCGCCCCGAAGGGCCCGGGCCACCTCGTCCGCCGCCAGTTCGTCGACGGCAAGGGCGTCCCGGCGCTCATCGCCGTCGAGCAGGACGCCTCCGGCAACGCCCAGGCGCTCGCCCTCTCCTACGCGGCCGCCATCGGTGGCGCCCGCGCCGGTGTCATCAAGACGACCTTCACCGAGGAGACCGAGACCGACCTCTTCGGCGAGCAGGCCGTGCTCTGCGGTGGCGCGTCCGCGCTGGTGCAGACCGGTTTCGAGGTGCTCACCGAGGCCGGTTACGCCCCGGAGATCGCCTACTTCGAGGTGCTGCACGAGCTGAAGCTGATCGTCGACCTGATGTACGAGGGCGGCATCGCGCGCCAGCGTTACTCGATCTCCGACACCGCCGAGTACGGCGACCTGACCCGCGGCCCGCGCGTCATCTCGCCAGCGGTCAAGGAAGAGATGAAGAAGATCCTCGGCGAGATCCAGGACGGCACGTTCGCCCGCGAATGGGTCGCCGAGGACGAGGCCGGCCGGCCGAACTTCACCAAGCTCGAGGAGCAGGGCAACCAGCACCCGATCGAGGCGACCGGCAAGAAGCTGCGCGACCTGATGTCGTGGGTGGACCGGCCGATCACCGAGACCGCCTGAGTTTCGTAGACCGTGAAGGGGACGTCCGAGCCGGACGTCCCCTTCACTGCGTTCGGTGCCTGGGTGGTTACGCTGATGGCATGAGTGAGCAGCCGGCCGACGACAAGGCGCACCTCCGGGACCAGCTGGACTTCACCGACGCCGAGTGGATCCGGGCCGAGCCGGAGGGTGTCACCCTCGACGAGTGCGTCGAGTACGTGTTCATCTCGCACACCGACGGCGTCACCTACACCGCGATGCGGAAGTCGCCGGATCCGGAGGGCGTGATCCTCGTCTTCACCCCGTCGGAGTGGGACGCGTTCCTCAAGGGCGTCCGCGACGGCGAGTTCACGCTGCCCCAAGACCTCGAAGAGGCTTAGGAACCCAGGCGGGCGGCCAACGCGGGGATCGTCCCGGTGTCACCCGCGACGGCGAGGTGGTCGCCGTAGTCGCGGGACTCGACGATCAGGCCGTCGCGGATCCGCATCACGAAGATGTTCGCGATCCGCACCGGGCGGCCGCCGTGCTCGCCCTGGTAGGCGAACTCGCCGATCAGCACCTCCGGGTCGGTGGTCTGGTAGGTGACCAGGTCCGCCACTGAAAAGCCGGGGTTGAGCGCCTTCCCGGCCTCGAAGTGCGCGCGCAGCTCGTCGCGGGTCCGCACCACACCCGAGCCCGGCAGGAACGGGTGCGTCACGTGGGTTTTCTCGGCGTACAGCTCCGGCAGCTCGTCCCACCGCGCGCCCGCGACGCCGAACACGAGCCGCTCGAACACGGTGCCCGCGCTCTCCTGGGTGACCGGCGAGAGTTCGCGTGGCGGCGCCTGTTCGTAGGCCTTCGGCAGCTGTTCGACGCCATCGCGGATCGCGGCGAGCCGCAGGTAGTCGTGGTAGTCGCGGGATCCGACGATCAGGCCGTCGCGGATCCGCAGGACCTGGATGTTGGCCGTGACGTCGGTCTTGCCGGTCTCGACCGACTCGGCGTCGTAGTCGTATTCGGCGACGATCACCTCGGGGTCGGTGGTCTCGTGGACGACGACGTTCTTGCGCTTGAGCCGGACCATCCCGGCGAGCGTGCCGGCGAACCGCTCGTGGACCGCCGCGCGGCCGGTGAGGCGGGTCGGCCGCGGCACGGCCTGGGGATGTTCGACGACGGTGTCCTCGGCGTAGAGCGCGGAAAGCTCGCCGAACCGTCCTTCGGAGATGCCGTCGGACAGCGCGGCGAACACGTCGCGGGGTGTGGTCACAAATCCTCCCAGGGACAAAACGGAGTCTGTAGTCCGTCTCGACGATACGGACTACAGACTCCGGTTGTCTACAGGTCGGCCAGCAGCTCCTTCGCGGCCGGCTGGTCGCAGTGCTCGGCCCAGGACTCCGGTGTGCTGTCGAAGAGCGCGTCCCGCGCGGTGAGGTCGGCGCCGCCTTCGACGAGCACCCGGATCACGTCGAGGTGCCCGGACTGCGCCGCCAGGTGCAGGGCGGTGGCGCCTTCACCGTGGTTCGGCCCGCCGAACGTGCCCGCGTGGTTCACGTCGGCGCCGAGGTCGAGCAGCGTCCGGACCGCCGCGAGCTTGCCGGACGCGGCCGCCCAGGTCAGGGCCGTGCCGCGGTAGACGTCGGCGTCGAGGCGGGCGCCGCGCGCGACGAGCGTGCGCAGGGCGTCGGCGCGGTCGTTGCGCGCCGCCCAGGCCAGGGCCTCGTCGCGGACCTCCGCCGGGTCGTCGCCCGGGCGCCAGGCCGGGAAGCCGCTGTGCGGGCGGTAGAACCCGCGATGGGCGCCGGCCGCCGCAGTCGGCGTCCCGTCCGGTTTCAGCAGCTCGTCGAGGAGCGCGGCGTGGCCGAGCCCGGCCGCGACGCGCAGGTTGCCGGGGGCGAGATCCCGCGCCGCCAGCTTCTCCGCAGCCTCGCGGTGGCCCCAGAACAAGGCGACGACCAGGGGAGTGCCGCCGTCTCCGCGCGCGGAGACGGCGACCGGCGCGCCCGCGTCGAGCAGGAGGTCGACGAGCCGCGCCTGGTTGCTGTAAGTGGCTTGGTGCAGCGGCGTCCAGCCGTGGACGTTGCCGCGCGCCGGGTCCGCGCCGTGGTCCAGCAGGACCCGGCTGAGCCGCTCGTCGCCGGTCGCGCCGGCCATGCCGAGCAGGTCGTTGCCGTTGGTGCCGCGGGCGGTGACGAGCCCGGGGAACCCGGCGAGCAGTGTTGCCAGCACGCCGGGATCCCGCGCCTCGACCGCGCGGTACGCCCGGGCGAACGGCTCACCACTGTCCACAAGCGACTTGATGTGCTCGCGAAGTGCCTTCCAGGAAACGAAACCGTGCTCGCGGGCGACGACCGCGCGGGCGCCGTCCCGGGTGAACGGCTGGTTCCAGCGGTCGAACGGCTCCCGCGCCCCGGGCGTCCCGTCTTCGGCGGACGCGAGCAGGCCGAGCGCGCGCCCGGCGTAGTAGTGGACGTCCTGGTGGTACGGGTGCTGCAGGGTTTCGCCGTGCTCGGCGACGCGACGGACGTACGCCTGCAGCTTCGGCCAGCTCGGGAAACCGTGCTCCCGGGCGATCCGGAACTGCGCCTCGGACAGCTTCACGGCTTCGGCGCGCGCGAGGTCCTTCGCGCGCTTTCGGAGCTGGTCCAGGCTGGGGTTGGCGGGCAAGGTGCCCATGGTGCCTTCCTTCCCTCGTCGCCCGTGGTCCGCCGGCACCGGGCAGGAAAGAAGGTGCGGAGCTGGTGGTGCGGTGCTGCGGGGGTGGGCTCGGCCCTTTCCGCGGACGGGACGCGGCCCTCACCGCGTCCCGCCAGCGTACCTCGGCGTGATGGAAGGGTCAGCACGCGTGATGGGAGGGTCGACACGCGTGATTGGAGGGTCGACACGGCGAAAGGGGACATTCGGTGCCGTGTCGACTCCCCAATCACGCGTGTCGACCCTGTGATCACGGGAGGAGGTCGGCCAATCTGCGGTAGGAGTCCTTGGTGCGGGCCAGGACCTGGACGCAGACGTGGTCGGCGCCGGCGTCGAGGTGGGCCCGGATCCGGTCCGCCGCCTGCTGCCCGCCGACCGCGACGAGGGCGCCGACCAGGCGGTCGCTGCCGCCGTCGGCCAGGTCCTCGTCGGTGAAGCCGAGCCGGCGGAGGTTCGCCCGGTGGTGCGCGGCGAGCTTCACGTACCCGGCGACGTGCTCGCGGGCCACCTCCCGCGAGCTGTCCAGGACCACGGCCTGCTCGACGGCCAGGTACTTGCCCGGGCCGAGCCGCTCCCGGGCCAGCGCCGTGTGCTCCGGCGGGACGAAGTACGGGTGGGCGCCGTCCGCCCGCTCGGCCGACAGGTCGAGAGCGCGAGGGCCGAGCGCCGCGAGCAGCCTGAGTGGCCGGGGAGACGGCTGCGGTTGCCCGGGCAGCTCGGCCGCGTCCATGCCGTCCAGGTAGTCGCGGATCGCGGCCAGCGGCCGCGTGCCCGGGCGGTGCCCGCCGATGCCCGCGATGAACCGGCCCGGGTAGGCCTCGCCCAAGGCCCGGACGGCTCCCTCCGCCGCGAGCGGGGAACGCTGGTCGAAGCGGGCGATCCCGGTGGCCACCACGAGTTCCGACGTCGCCGCGAGCAGCAGCGCCGCCTGGGTGAACGCTTCCCGCCCGGCGTACTCGCCGAACCACAGCTGCGTGAAGCCCAGCTCTTCGACCTCGGTGGCGGTCCGCCGCAGCTCGTCGATCGGGTCGCCGTCGAAGAACTGCCAGATCCCGACGCTCATCGGAGCACCGCCGGGGCCAGTTCGGCCAGGATGTCCACTGTGGAGTCGAAGGTGGCCGCGGCCGGCGTCAGCAGCACGTGGTCCGCGCCCGCGTCGAGCAGCTCGTCCAGGCGTTTCGCGATGGTTCCCGCGTCACCCCACAAAACGAGGTCGTCGACGAACCGGTCGCTCGGGCCGGAGATGTCGGCATCGCTGTAGCCGAGCCGTTTCCAGCCCGCGAGATACGCCTTGACGTGGTGCTCACGCGAGAGCGCCACCCGCTTCCGGACGCTTTCGCGGGCGTCCTCGCGCTTCCCGAGCAGCACCGTCTGCTGCGGGATCAGCAGCTTGTCCGGCCCGAGGATCTCCCGGGCGTACGGCGTGTGGCCGACCGGCTGGGCGAACGGGTGCGCGCCGTCGGCGTGGTCGCGCGACAGTTCCAGCATCTTCGGCCCGACGGCGGCCAGCACACGCGGAAACGCCACCGGTGAAGGGTTTTCCGCGGCAATGGCGTCCATTTCGGACAGATAGGCGCGCATCCGGTCGAGTGGCCGGTACTCCTCGCCGGCCTTCGCCGCCTGGAACGCGTGCCCGACGCCGACGCCGAGCACGAACCGGCCGGGGTGCGCTTGGGCCAGGGTGGCGCCGCCCTTCTCGGCGGTCACCCCGGGCCGGGCCCAGAGGTTGGCGATGCCGGTGCCGAGCACGACGTCCGGCACCGACGCGAGCAGGTCGCCGAAGTGGGCGAACACCTCGCGCGAGCCGGGACCTTCACCGCTCCAGACCGAGCGGTAGCCGAGCTCGGCGAGCCGGCGGGTGGCCGCGCGCTCGACGTCCGGCGGCGGGGCCAGCGGGGCACTCGGCAGCCAGGCGCCGATGGCGCCGAGCCGGGCCCGGGTTTCTTCGATCAGGGTCATCCTCGTCCCTCCAGTAATATGAGGCTGCCTCCGGTTAATATACGGAGGCAGCCTCCGATTGGCTACCCGGTAAGCTCGGCGGGGCGATGACCGAAGTCAAGCCGATGCGCGCGGACGCCCGCCGCAACTACGAACGCCTCCTTGAGGAGGCGCAGCGCGCCTTCGCCGAACACGGCGTCGAGGCGTCGCTGGAGGACATCGCCCGCCGGGCCGGCGTCGGCATCGGCACGCTCTACCGGCACTTCCCGACCCGCGACGCCCTGCTCGAGACCCTCCTGCGGGCCCGGTTCGACGGCCAGGCCGAGCGGGCCCGCGAGCTGCTCACCGACCCGGCGCCCCTTGACGCGCTGCAGGCGTGGCTGCTCGGGCTCGGCGACACCACCGGCACCTTCCGAGGCTTGGCCGAGCTGACGGCCGACGCGCTCAACGACGAGACGTCCCGCTTGTACGCTTCGTGTCACGCCATGCGGGACGCGGCGTCCCAGCTGGTGGAACGCGCGAAGGCGGCGGGGGAGCTGCGCGCGGACGTCACCACGCACGAACTGCTTCTGTTGCTGCACGCGGCATCCTGGGCGGGGCCGCACCTGCCCGGCGACGCGGGCATGCAGCGCCTGCTGGCTCTTGTTTTCGAGGGATTACGAGCGAGTTAACACCGTGGGAAGCCAGGACGTGCTCCTGCGCGTTAAACTCCCGCTCGACTGCCGCACAACGACGTGCTGAGACCGTCTGTCGACACATATGAACGTCCTGGAAGTGACCAGATAGTGGGAGCAGCATCGTGAGCAAGCCCAGTCTCCAACGTCCAGTTGTCCTCATCGCGGAGAAGCTCGCCCCCTCCGTGCTGAGTGTGTTCGGTGACGAGGTGGAGGTCCGGCACGTCGACGGCACGGACCGAGCCGCGCTGCTGGAGGCGGTGAAGAGCGCCGACGCGCTCCTGGTCCGGTCCGCCACCAAGGTCGACGCCGAGGTCTTCGCCGCCACGACCCAGCTCAAGGTCGTCGCCCGGGCCGGGGTCGGCCTGGACAACGTCGAGGTGCCCGCCGCCACCGAGCGTGGTGTCCTCGTCGTGAACGCCCCGACGTCCAACATCGTCTCCGCCGCCGAGCACGCCGTGGCGCTGCTGCTGGCCGTCGCGCGCCGCATCCCGGCCGCCGACCAGAGCCTGCGCGGCGGCGAGTGGAAGCGCAGCTCGTTCTCCGGTGTCGAGCTGCAGGGCAAGACCGTCGGTGTCGTGGGCCTCGGCAAGATCGGCCAGCTGTTCGCGCAGCGTCTCGCCGCTTTCGACGCGAAGCTCATCGCGTACGACCCGTACGTCTCGGCCGCGCGCGCCGCGCAGCTGGGCATCGAGCTCGTCACCCTCGACGAGCTGCTGACCCGCGCCGACGCCATCTCCATCCACCTGCCGAAGACGCCGGAGACCAAGGGCCTCATCGACGCCGAGGCGCTGAAGAAGACCAAGCCGGGCGTCATCATCGTGAACGCCGCCCGCGGCGGGCTGATCGTCGAGCAGGACCTGGCCGACGCGCTGCGCTCGGGCCACGTCGGCGGCGCCGGCGTCGACGTCTTCGTCACCGAGCCGACCACGTCCAGCCCGCTGTTCGAGCTGGAGAACGTCGTCGTCACCCCGCACCTGGGCGCCTCCACGGCCGAGGCGCAGGACCGCGCGGGCACCGACGTCGCGAAGTCGACGCTGCTGGCCCTGCGCGGCGACTTCGTGCCGGACGCGGTGAACGTCTCCGGCGGCGGCGCGGTCGGCGAGCACGTGCGCCCGTACTTGTCGCTGGTGCAGAAGCTCGGCACGCTGCTCACCGCGCTCAACCCGAAGGCGCCGACGTCGGTCGAGGTCGTCGTCAAGGGCGAGCTGTCGGCCGAGGACACCTCGGTGCTGCAGCTGGCCGCCCTGCGCGGGGTGTTCACCGGCGTGGTCGAGGACCAGGTCACGTTCGTCAACGCGCCGCAGCTCGCGGAGAAGCTCGGCGTCCAGGTGCAGCTGACCACGGAGTCGGAGAGCCCGAAGTTCCGCAACCTGGTCACCCTGCGCGCGGTGCACGCCGACGGCGCGACGCTGACGGTGTCCGGCTCGGTCACCGGCAAGGACGAGGCCGAGAAGCTCGTCGAGGTCAACGGCCGCGGGTTCGACCTGCGCGCCGAGGGCACCGTGCTGCTGGTCGAGTACCCGGACCGCCCGGGCGTGATGGGCCGCGTCGGCACGCTGCTCGGCGAAGCCGGCATCAACATCGAGGCCGCGCAGATCAGCCAGACCACCGACGGCTCCGACGCCGTGATGCTGCTGCGCGTCGACCGCCACATCGACGCGCACCTGCTGGAGCCGATCGGCGCCGCGGTGGGTGCGCACACGATCCGCGCCGTCGACTTCAACTGACGTCTCCGGCCCTGAAGGCCCCTTCGCCGCATTCGGCGAGGGGGCCTTCGTGCGTCCGGCGAGGATTCAGTTTGCCCGGCCACCGCGGGGTCCGGAACCGCAATCACATTCACATAACGGACTTCTTTGCCTACCTAAGTAGGTGTTTTGGGGCATTAAGTTCTCCCCGCGAGGTTGAACCACGCGTCGTCGAGGGCACGGCGCGGTTGCCGTGCTTCACCGTCGGGGGTGCCAGGAGCGGCAGGCAGGTTCGGGTCCAGACCTCGAGTAAGGGGCCCACTCATGAGCAGATCCCGCTTACCCGCGCGAGCCATGACGGCGGCGTTCGCCGTCGTGCTGGTCGCCGCGCTCGGGGCGCCGGTCGCGACCGCGGCCGAGGCACCGCTCGCCGACGGCGTCACGCCGGCGAAGATCGACGACGCCAAGCTGCAGGGCAAGGTCGCGCCGCGCCTGGCCGCCGCGCAGGGCCGCGTCACCGCGTTCGTCGAGCTGGCCAAGAAGCCCGCCGTCGACGCGTTCACCGCGGCCCGGCCGCAGGGCAAGGACCAGGCGAAGCGGGCCGCCCGCGCCGCGAAGGACGACACCGCCGCCGCGGTGACCTCCGTGCTCGGCCAGCTGCGCTCGGCCGACGCCAAGCCGCAGGTCGTCACCCAGACCGCCAACGCCGTTCCCGGCGTGGTCGTCACCGCCGACGCCGCGAAGCTGCGTGAAGTCGCGAAGCGCGCGGACGTCGTCTCGGTGCGGACGGTCGTGCCGAAGACCCGCACCAACGCCAGCGCCGAGCAGCTGACCAACACGCTCGCCGCGTGGCAGCAGACCGGCAAGTTCGGCGACGGCGTCCGCGTCGGCGTCATCGACGACGGCATCGACTACACCCACGCCGACTTCGGCGGCCCCGGCACGCAGGCGGCCTACAAGAGCGTCGACAGCACCAAGCCGACCCCGCTGTTCCCGAGCGCGAAGGTGGTCGGCGGCACCGACCTCGTCGGCAACGACTACGACGCCGCGACGCCCGGCAAGACCACCCCGGCGCCGGACCCGAACCCGCTGGCCTGCGGTGAGCACGGCACGCACGTCGCCGGCACCATCGGCGGCTTCGGCGTCACCGCCGACGGCAAGACCTTCAAGGGCGACTACAAGAAGCTCGACGCCAAGAAGGTCGACGCGATGCAGATCGGCCCGGGCACGGCGCCGAAATCGCTCCTCTACGCCATCAAGGTGTTCGGCTGCGAAGGCTCGACCAACGTGACCTCGCAGGCGCTGGACTGGGCGCTCGACCCGGACGGCGACGGTGACTTCACCGACCACCTCGACATCGTCAACCTGTCGCTCGGCTCCGACTTCGGCGCGCCGGACGACCCGGACTCGCTGTTCGTGCGCAAGCTCGCCGCGAACAACGTGCTCCCGGTGATCTCCGCGGGCAACGGCGGCGACATCAACGACATCGCCGGCTCCCCGGGTAACACGCCCGAGGCGCTCACTGTAGCCAGCACGCGGGACGCGGGTGTCCTGCGGGACGCCGCCGACGTCACCGCGCCCAGCGCGGTCAAGGGCCCGAAGACCGGCCAGTACAGCCAGAGCTACACCGGCTACGACACGCTGAACCTGACGGCCCCGGTCGTCGCCCTGGCGGGCGCGAACAACGCGGGCTGCGCGGCGTACTCCGCGGCGGACAAGGCGAAGGCGGCCGGCAAGTTCGTCTGGCTGGAGTGGGACGACAACGACTCGACCCGCGCGTGCGGTTCGGCCGTCCGGGCGAACAACGCCCAGGCCGCCGGCGCCAAGGGCGTGCTCCTGTCGTCCACTTTGGAGCACTTCAGCGCGGGCATCGCGGGCAACGCGGCGATCCCGATGTTCCAGTTCACCGGCTCCGCGACCGCGCCGCTGCGCGCGTCGCTGACCGCGGGCACGCTGCAGGTGCGCCTCTACGGCACCGGTCGCGCGTCGATCCAGACCTACGACAAGAAGATCGTCGACACCCCGAGCTCGTTCACCTCGCGCGGCACCCGCGGCCCGGCGCTCAAGCCGGACGTGGCCGCCCCCGGTGACACGATCACCTCGGCGTTCCGCGGCAGCGGCAACGGCCGGACCGTGCTGTCCGGCACGTCGATGGCCGCCCCGCACACCACGGGCATCACGGCGCTGGTCCGCCAGTCCCACCCGGACTGGTCGGTCGAGGAGGTCAAGGCCTCGGTCATCGACACCGCCGGCCACGACGTCACCGACGGCGCGGGCCACACCTTCGCGCCGCAGCGCGTCGGCAGCGGCCGGATCGACGCCAAGGCGGCGCTGGACAACCAGGTGCTCGCCTACGTCCAGGACGACCCGGGCGCGGTCAGCGTCAGCTTCGGCACGGTCGAGGCCGGTGGCCCCGTCACGCTGTCGAAGACGATCAAGCTGGTCAACAAGGGTGTCACGCCGGTCGAGTACTCGGTGGCCTACCAGGCGGTCAACGCGCTGCCGGGCGTCGAGTACACAGTGGACACGCCGTCGGTGAAGCTCTCGCCGCGCGGCACCGCCAAGGTCAAGGTGACGCTGAAGATCACCGACCCGAAGGCCCTGCGCAAGGTGATGGACCCGACCATGCAGGCCGTCCAGGCCGGGCTCGCCCGCCAGTTCGTCGCGGACGCCTCCGGCCGCGTCGCCTTCACCCCGAAGAGCGGGGCGAAGGTGCCGCTGCGGGTTTCGGTCTACGCGGCGCCGAAGCCGGTCTCGGCGATTTCGACGCCGGCGTCGGTCAAGTTCGGGCCGGACGCCACCCAGGCCGTGCTGAACCTGACCGGTCGCGGTGTGGACCAGGGAACGGGCGCGCAGCGCTACCGCTCGCTGATCAGCGTGCTCGAGCTGCAGGCGGAGTCCCCGCAGCTGGCCGAGTGCGACGCGGACGTGATCACCGACTGCACGGTGAACCGGACCGCGAAGGGCGGCGACCTCCGCTACATCGGCGCGGCTTCCACCGCGCCGCTGGCGAAGGCGCAGGGTGAGCCGGAGAACGCGATCCTCGCGTTCGGCCTGTCCACCTGGAGCGACTGGGCGAACATCGGCAGCAACACGTCGCCGTTCGTCGACATCGACACGACCGGGGACGGCACGCCGGACTTCGAGACCTACGTGACCAAGGCGACGGCGACCGACGTCCTGATCGCGGTCACGGTCGCGCTGACCCCGGGCTTCCCGACCGTCGACATCCAGGCCGTCAACGGGCAGCTCGGCGACGTCGACACCAACGTGTTCGACACCAACGTGATCACGTTGCCGGTTTCGCTGGCCGCGCTGGGCATCGACGCGACCGCCGACACCCACCGCATCTCCTACACGGTGGGCGTCAGCGGCTACTACGTCGCTCCGGGCACGACGAACGGGCTGATCGACTACGTCGGCACGCCGCTGTCGTTCGACGCGCTCGCGCCGGGCTACGCGGTCCAGGGTGGCGGCGACGCCGCGCTGGGCTACGTCGCGAAGCCGGGTACGGCGCTGGTCGTCACCCGGAACGCGGCGTCGGCCGCGGCCGACAACGCGCTCGGGCTGCTCGCCATCGAGCACCACAACGCCGCGGGGAACCGGGCCAACGTGGTCAAGGTGGATGCGGCCCAGGGTGCCCGGCCGGGGAATGACCGTCAGCCGATCGGGGCGGGCCGCTCGTAGCGGGTCGGAAGATCGATCTGTGCAGGTTCAGGGGCGTCTCCGGCGGGTATCCGCCGGGGGCGCCCCACTGTTATTCACCCAATCGGGTGTCTCACCCTGCGGGAGGATGCGGCATAAGGGTGGTGCGGCTACGGCCATTTGTCTACGGCCGGTAACCTTCCGGCTGCTGGCGTTTTGTTGCGGTGGGCCATCGGTGCGTCCGGTGGCCTGGTCGACGGAGGTGTGTGGATGCGGCTCGCGGTGATCCCAGGAGACGGGATCGGGCCCGAGGTGGTCGCCGAGGCGTTGAAGGTGCTCGGTGAAGTGGCACCTACGGCGGAGATCACGAACTACGACCTCGGCGCCGCGCGATGGCACGCGACCGGTGAGCTGCTCCCGGAGTCGGTGCTGGGCGAGCTTCGCCAGCACGACGCCATCCTGCTGGGCGCGGTCGGCGATCCGACGGTGCCGAGCGGAATCCTGGAGCGCGGCCTGTTGCTGCGTCTGCGGTTCGAAATGGACCACCACGTCAACCTGCGCCCGGCGCGGCTGTACCCGGGTGTCCGGGGACCGCTGGCCGACGCCGGTGACGTCGACATGGTCGTCGTGCGCGAAGGCACCGAAGGCCCGTACGCGGGTACCGGCGGCCTGATCCGCAAGGACACCGAGCACGAGATCGCGACGGAGGTCAGCGTCAACACGGCGTTCGGCGTACGTCGTGTGGTCGCGGACGCGTTCAACCGCGCCGAGGCGCGGCCGCGCAAGCACCTGACGCTCGTGCACAAGACCAACGTGCTCTCGTTCGCCGGGTCGCTGTGGTCGCGGATCGTCGAAGAGGTCTCGCTGGAGCACCCGGAGGTGACGGTCGCCTACTCGCACGTGGACGCGGCGACGATCCACCTGGTGACCGACCCGTCCCGGTTCGACGTCATCGTGACGGACAACCTGTTCGGCGACATCATCACGGACCTCGCGGCCGCGGTGACCGGCGGCATCGGCCTCGCGGCGAGCGGCAACCTGGACATGACCCGCCGCAACCCGAGCATGTTCGAGCCGGTCCACGGTTCGGCCCCGGACATCGCGGGCCAGGGCCTGGCCGACCCGACGGCCGCGGTGCTGTCGGTGGCGCTGCTGCTGGACCACCTGGGCCAGAAGGAAGCGGCGCGGCGCATCGAGGCTTCGGTGGCTTTTGACCTGGCCACGCGGGACCAGGCGTCGCCGGGTGCCACGACGGCGATCGGTGACCGGCTGGCGGCGCTCGTGTCGTCGAACGTGCGTACCGGCTGAGAACGCTTTCTGCTCTTGGAGGAGCCCCGCACCCTGGTGGTGCGGGGCTTTTTCGTGCCTGGGGATGTCCCTTTCGCGCGCTGGTGGCGGGGGCGGGCTCTGGTGGTGCGGGTTGGATGGCGAACGGGCCGGTCGTGGTGTGCTCGGCGGCGCGAGCGGTCCGGTCGTGCTCAGGTGATGGTGAACGGGCCGCTGGCGCTGATCTGGTCCGCCCCGCGCCTGGGGAGTGCGGCCGCCTCGGGGCGCCAGTCAGGCGTGCCTTGACCGCCTGGCCGACGCGGGATCCCGCCGGAGCTCGACCTGGCGGCGACGGGTTACGGCCTCAGGGAGTTCAAGATCGCCCAGGGCTGCCGAGCGGACGTCGACGATCGCGCTCTGGACGCGAGTCCGCCCCTGCTGAACGCACGGCCCGCAGCTGACCCGGGCAAAGCCGTGAATGGCACATTGAGGGACTCAGAGTCCCTCAATGTGCCATTCACGGCTTTGCCGTGACCGCGCCGCCCCAGCCGCCCCGCCGCCGTGCTGCTCGCGTTTCGTGGTGGTGCAGGCAAGTCCGTGAAGGCCTCCTTGAGGGACATAGAGTCCCTCAAGGAGGCCTTCACGGACTTGCGACGAGCGGTAGGCGAGGGGTGAGCGTCGCGCTTGTCGGTTACGGGGGTCGGGTGGGGCTTTGCCGAGCGCTGTACGACGTCGAAGCCGTCTGTGCGCACGATCGCGTCCCGCCAGGCTCGTAGACCGCCTTGCGGCGGACGATGTGTGTGGGGGTGCCCGGTGACGATGTCGTGGTGGTGCCGCGAATGGGCCGTCGGTGTGGGTTCGGTCGCGAACGGTCCGTTCGTGCGGTGCTCGGCGTCGCGGACGACCCGAGCGTGGCACTGGCCGGCCCGGTTGTGTCCCGGATGGTGGGAGCTTGGCCCAGGTTGTGGACTTCCGTCGAAAGCCTGTGGCATGATGCGACCATGACCAGCTTCGCGATCATTATCATCGAGCGCGCCGGACGATAGCTCCACAAGAGCTCCCGGCGCGCAACCTCTCGCACCCTGCGGGAGGTTTTTTTGTTGCCTGAAACAGCCCCACCGCATCGAGGAGACCGACCGTGACCCGCACGGAGCCCGCCGATACCCCCCTCGGCGATGCCTTCCACCTCTACGACACGACCCTGCGCGACGGTGCGCAGCGTGAGGGCATCTCCTACTCCGTCCAGGACAAGCTGGCCGTCGCGCGGCTGCTGGACGAACTGGGCGTCGGGTTCATCGAAGGCGGCTGGCCGGGCGCGCTGCCCAAGGACACGGAGTTCTTCGCCCGTGCCGCGAAAGGCGAGCTGACGCTGAAGCACGCGGCGCTCGTCGCGTTCGGCGCGACCCGCAAGGCCGGCACCACCGCCGACGCCGATCCGCAGGTGCGCGCGCTGCTCGACAGCGAAGCTCCGGTCATCACGCTCGTCGCGAAGTCCGATCTGCGCCACATCGAACGTGCCCTGCGCGTCGACGTCGACGAGGCCTGCGCGATGGTCCGGGACACCGTCGGATTCCTCGTGAGGGAGGGTCGCCGCGTTTTCCTTGACGCCGAGCACTTCTTCGACGGCTACGCGTATTCCCCCGAAACCTCACTGAGGGTCCTCGACGCCGCCGGCCACGCGGGGGCCGACGTCCTCGTGCTCTGCGACACCAACGGCGGCCAGCTGCCGCTGGGGCTCGCCGAGACCGTCGGGACCGTCAAGGACAAGACCGGGTTCCGGCTCGGGATCCATTGTCAGGACGACACTTCCTGCGCCGTGGCGAACTCCGTCGCCGCGGTGCAGGCCGGCGTGACGCACGTCCAGTGCACCGCCAACGGTTACGGGGAGCGGGCCGGCAACGCCGACCTCTTCGCCGTGACGGGAAACCTGGTGACCAAGCTCGGCATGGACGTCCTCCCGACCGGAGGCGCCGCCGAACTCACCCGGGTCTCCCATGCCCTTGCCGAAATCGCCAACCTCGCCCCCTACTCCCACCAGGCTTACGTAGGGGCGTCGGCTTTCGCTCACAAGGCGGGACTGCACGCGAGCGCGATCAAGGTGGATCCGTTGTTGTACAACCACATCGATCCGTCTTCTGTCGGCAATGACATGCGGGTACTGGTCACCGAGATGGCCGGCAGGGCCAGCCTCGAGCTCAAGGGACGTGAGCTCGGGGTCGACCTTGCCGGCCGGCCCGAAGCGCTGACGAGCGCCATCACGAAGGTCAAGCGCCTCGAAGCCGAGGGCTGGTCCTTCGAAGCCGCCGACGCCTCCCTGGAACTCCTGCTGCGCCAGGAGGCCGACGTCCCGGCCGAGGCGCCGTTCGAGCTCGAGTCCTACCGCGTGGTGCTCGACCACCGCGCCGACGCCGAGGTCGTCTCCGAGGCGACGGTCAAGGTGCACGTCGGCGGCCAGCGCGTCATCGCCACCGCCGAGGGCATCGGCCCGGTCCACGCACTCGACGCCGCGCTGCGCAAGGCCCTGAGCCCGCACCTGTCCTGGTTGGACAGTGTGGACCTGGCCGACTACAAGGTCCGGATCCTGCAGGGCCACCCCGGCACCGACGCCGTCACGCGCGTGCTCGTCGAAAGCACCGACGGCGAACGCGAATGGACCACGGTCGGGGTGCACGGGAACATCGTCGAGGCCAGCTGGCTGGCCCTCTGCGACGCGCTGGTCCACAAGAGCACCACCGTAACGCCGGGCACGGGCGGGGCGCACGTAGACTGATCGGTGTGCGCCTAGCCCGTATTGCTCATCCCGGTGGAGTCGCGTTCGCTTCGGTCGAAGGGGACGGTGACGACGCCCAGGTCCTGGAGATCGCCGAGCACCCGTTCGGCCAGCCCAACTTCACCGGCAAGCGGTGGCCGCTGGCCGACGTCCGGCTGCTCGCGCCGATCCTGCCGTCCAAGGTGATCGCCGTCGGCCGCAACTACGCCAAGCACGCGGCCGAGTTCGGCAACGAGGTGCCCAGCGCCCCGATGCTGTTCATCAAGCCGTCGACGTCGGTCATCGGCCCGAACGCCGCCATCCGCCGCCCGTCCGGCGTCGGCCGCGTCGACTTCGAGGGCGAGCTGGCCATCGTGATCGGCCAGCCGGTGAAGAACGTGCCGGCCGCGCGCGCCGCGAGCGCCATCCTCGGTTACACCGTGGCCAACGACGTCAGCGCCCGCGACCTGCAGAAGTCCGACGGCCAGTGGGGCCGCGCCAAGGGCTACGACTCGTTCTGCCCGCTCGGGCCGTGGATCGAGACGTCGCTCGACGCGTCCGACCTGGCGCTGCGGTCCGAGGTCGACGGCGAGCTCAAGCAGGACGCCCGCACCTCCGACCTGGTGCACAAGATCCCCGAGCTGGTCGAGTTCGTCTCCGGCGTGATGACGCTCCTGCCCGGCGACGTCATCCTCACCGGCACCCCCGAGGGTGTCGGCCCGATCGAGAGCGGCCAGACCGTCTCGATCACCATCGAGGGCATCGGCACCCTGACCAACCCGGTCGAAAGCAGCTGAAGTCCGTGAATGGCCCATCGAGGGACTCTGAGTCCCTTGATGGGCCATTCACGGCTTTCCGGGGGACTACCGCCGCACCGGCTCCATCGGGCGGCGGGCGTAGGCCGGGGCGTGCTCCGGGCGCAGGCCCAGGCCCAGCAGCCGGGCCGGGACGTACGACAGCCGCGGGAACCTCGCGAACAGCTTGATCATCGGCGCCGGCGGGCCGTTGCGCTTGCCCGCCATGACCTGCCGGACCACGGTCCGGTGCAGCAGCCGTTGCAGCCCCTGCACCAGCAACGTCGGCAGCAGCCGCCGCGAACGGACCTTCGCCAGGTCCGCCGGCGAAACCCGGCCGCGCCGCAGCGGCTCGGCCAGCAGCGTCGCCGCCGCGACCGCGTCCTGCACCGCCAGGTTGATGCCGACGCCGCCGATCGGCGACATCGCGTGCGCCGCGTCGCCGATGCAGAGCAGGCCGTCGACGTGCCACCGCCGCAGCAGGTTGAGCCGCACGTCGAGGAACTTCACGTCGTCCATGGTCTGCAGCTCGTGCACCCGGCCGGCGAACTCGGGGCAGATCCGCGCGACGTTCTCGCGGAACGCCTCGATGCCCTGCTGCCGCAGGTCGTCGCCCTTCGGGCCGAGGTAGGCGACCTGGAAGAAGCCGGGCCGGGGGAGCGGGACGGCGAAGCGCCGGTCGCGCATCTTCGGCAGCAGCACGCCGTCGACGTCGCCTTCCGCGCGGGAGAGCCGGAACCACCAGACGTCGAACGGGCAGTCGTACTCGCGCGGCACGAGACCGGCCTCGCGGCGGGCCACCGACCACCGGCCGTCGGCGGCGATCACCAGGTCGGCGCGGATTTCGCCGGTCTCCCCGGCCGCCGTGCGGTAGGTGACGCCGACGACCCGGCCCTGCTGGCGGACCAGCCCGGTGCACTCGGTCTCCATCCGCTGGACGAACGTCGGCTCCTTGCGCGCGCTCTCGGCGAGCAGGTCGAGGAAGTCCCACTGCGGCACCATCGCGATGTACGGGTGGGGGACCTTCAGCCGGGTGAAGTCGGCCAGTTTCATCACCTCGCCGTTCTCCTGCGGGAAGCCCGCCGACGACAGCTCGCTGTGCGGCAGCGCGTCGAACTTCTCGCCGAGCCCCAGCTCGTCCAGCAGGGTCAGGGTCGACGGGTGGACGGTGTCGCCGCGGAAGTCCCGCAGGAAGTCGGCGTGCTTCTCCAGCACCGTCACCTCGACGCCGGCCCGGGCCAGCAGCAGCCCCGTGACCACTCCGGCCGGCCCGCCACCGATGACGACGCAGCCCGTGCGCTCGGTCATCTCCACCATCTCCCCATCTATTCATCGTGTGTTGAATAAGATGAGGGTGCACCCGCCCTGGTCCGTGCGTCAAGCGATGTGGCGACGGATACGCTGATCGGGCTATGAGTGAGACATCGGTGGTTCGCGCGCGCTTCTGTCCTTCGCCGACCGGCACCCCGCACGTCGGGTTGATCCGCACGGCGTTGTTCAACTGGGCCTTCGCCCGGCACAACCAGGGCAAGCTGGTGTTCCGGATCGAGGACACCGACGCCGCGCGCGACTCGCAGGAGTCGTACGAGCAGCTGCTCGACGGGCTGCGCTGGCTCGGCATCGACTGGGACGAGGGCCCCGAGGCCGGCGGCGAGTACGGGCCGTACCGCCAGAGCGAGCGTCGCGCGATCTACGCAGACGTCGCCGCGAAGCTCCTCGAAGCGGGGGAGCTGTACGAGGCGTTCTCGACCAACGACGAGGTCGAGGCCCGGCGCAAGGCCGCGGGCCTGGACCCGAAGCTGGGCTACGACAACTTCGACCGCGACCTCACCGACGAGCAGCGCGCCGCCTACCGCGCCGAAGGTCGCGCGCCGGTGCTGCGGCTGCGCATGCCGGACGCCGACCTCGGCTGGACCGACCTCGTGCGCGGCGACATCACCTTCCCGGCGAACACGATCCCGGACCCGGTGCTGGTGCGGGCCAACGGCGAGCCGCTCTACACCCTGACCAACCCGGTCGACGACGCGCTGATGAAGATCACGCACGTGCTGCGCGGTGAGGACCTGCTGCCCTCGACGCCGCGGCAGATCGCGCTGTACGCGGCGCTGGAGCGCGTCGGCGTGGCGGAGTTCACGCCGCAGTTCGGCCATTTGCCCTACGTCATGGGCGAGGGCAACAAGAAACTGTCCAAACGCGACCCTTCGTCGAATCTCTTCAACTACCGCGACCGCGGTTTCATCCGCGAGGGCCTGCTGAACTACCTGGCCCTGCTCGGCTGGTCCATCGCCGACGACCGTGACGTGTTCTCGGTCGAGGAGCTGGTCGCGGCCTTCGACGTCACGAAGGTCAGCGCCAACCCGGCGCGCTTCGACGTCAAGAAGGCCGAAGCCATCAACGGCCAGCACGTCCGGGCGTTGCCGGCGGCCGAATTCGTGAGCCGGGTGACGCCTTACCTCGTCACGGCGGGCGTCCTGCCGGACGCGCCCAGCGAGGCGCAGCTCACGCGATTGAGCGCGATCGCGCCGCTGGTGCAGGAGCGCGTCACGGTCCTTTCGGACGCGCCTCCCATGGTGCGCTTCCTGTTCACCGGCGAAGAGACGTTCGCGCCGGAGGAGGACGCGGCGGCGAAGAACCTCGGCGAAGCCGCGCAGCCGGTGCTCGAAGCCGCGCTCTCGGCGCTCGAGGCGTTGCCGTCCTGGGAGACCGCGGCCATCGAGCAGGCGCTGAAAGACGCGCTTGTGGACGGTCTGGGTCTCAAGCCCCGCAAGGCTTTCGCGCCGGTCCGGGTCGCCATCACGGGGCGGACCGTTTCCCCGCCGCTGTACGAATCGATGGAGCTGCTCGGCCGCGACGTCTCATTGGGACGCCTGCGCCGCGCAATGGTCGGATAACCGAAAGAAGACGGTTCGCCAACTGGGAGTAGAGCGACTGCGCCGGAACAGGCGAGTGGCAATCACCTCTTTGGCAGCGTCGCGAACGCTGCCGTTGCCCTAGCCTCACTGGGTGGATTTCGCTTTGGCACCCCGGACCCCGTCGCGAACCGCCCCCGCCGAGGCGGCGCCCGAGCCCTGGGTACCGCCGGAGCTGCGGCTGGTGTGCCTGGACATCGACGACACCCTGATCGACTGCACCGCCGCGATCCGCCGCAGCCTCCACATCCTCACCGGCCGGGGTGATCTCTGGCCGTTGTGGGACCTGATCACCGAAGAGCACGTCGCGCTCGTCGTCGCCGGCGAGCTCGACTACGCGACGATGCACGAGCGCCGCACCGACTGTTTCCTGGCGGAGCTCGGCATCCTCGCCGACACCGAGCAGGTGCTCTCGTTCGAGCGGCGGCGCCGGGAACTGCTCGACACGTCGTGGCAGCTGTTCGACGACGTCCTCGAGTGCCTGGAGTGGCTGCGCGCCGCCGGTCTCGTGCTGGCCGCGGTGACGAACGCGTCAGGTGTCCACCAGCGCAAGAAAATCGCCGATCTCGGCCTGGCGCCGTTCTTCGATCACGTAGCCATCGCGGGGGAGCTGGGCGTGGCGAAACCCGACCCGGTGATGTTCCACACGGTCTGCCTCGGCCTGGGCTGCGCACCCGCCCAGGCCGTGCACGTCGGCGACAAACTCGACACGGACGCGATCGGCGCGCGCGACGCCGGCCTCGGCGCGGTCTGGCTCGACCGCGACGGCATCGGCGAGCGCGCCCCCGAGGGCGTCCACACGGTCGCCGGTCTCGCCGAGCTTCCTGAGCTGCTGGTTTCGGAGTACGCGACGATCGGCGTACCCGCCCAGCGTCGCAGTGACACCCCCGCGTTCACCGTCCGGAACGGCGTGCTCTAGTATTTCTTCTCGTGCGGTGCTGAACCGACCAGGTCGGCAAGGTACCTCACTGGGGTATGGTGTAATTGGCAGCACGACTGGTTCTGGTCCAGTTAGTCTAGGTTCGAGTCCTGGTACCCCAGCTGCGGAGAGTGACCCCCCTGCAGAGCGAGAAATCGCCTCTGGTAAGTTCTCTCCAGCAAGAAAAACAGAAAAGCCCCTGGGAAACCAGGGAAGTTCCTAAGCCCCCGTCGTCTAGCGGCCTAGGACGCCGGCCTCTCACGCCGGTAGCGTGGGTTCGAATCCCATCGGGGGTACCAGCAGTATTCACCCGAACGCAGTTGACCACGGTCAGCTGCGTTTTTTGGTTTGTCGATGTCATCGCGCCGGAGATCCCTTCCGCCGTCTTCGGGAACTGATCAACCGGTGGTTCGACCGTGATCGTCGGGGCGGATCGACGCCGGCACGCCGGGCCCAGGTGTCGCTCGATTGTTCTTGCGCCACCGGCAGAGGTAGCAGGCCACGCCCGTGGCCTTTTGTGTCGCCGGTCCCGCGCCTATCGCAGCTGGGACGACGCGTCCGCGAAGGACGTACTCGCGTGTGGTCCGGGAATGGCTCTCGAGCGTGTCATCGTCGCGGCGGCGGTCTGTGACGGTCCGGATTCACGTCGGGATTCTGGCTGGGCCGCACGCTCAGCCGGGCCGCTCGTACACTTTGCGGCCCAAGCGATCGCGAACGTGGATCGGATCCGCTGGTTTCTCGGCGATGGCAGGTGTTTCGTCGCGATCCCGTCGCCGGCGTGGGCGAGTGGGTCAGCGATTCGCGTCGGCCGCGGATCGGCGGATGGCCAGGAGCACGGTGTCGTCCGCGTAGATGACGACGTCGTGCATCCGGGCGACGACCTCGCTCGGCAGGACCCTCGCCGGCCGGTCGGCGTGCGTGCGAGCGGCCTCCAGCAGGCGGGCCTGGCCCTCGTCGATGTCTTTGCGGGATTCGACCAGACCGTCGGTGTAGAGCAGCAACGTGGCTCCCGGCGCCAAGCCCAGTTCGACCAGGCCGGGGCTGCCGGGGTCCGGGAAGCCGACACCGCGGCCGACGACCGGAGGGCGGAGGAACCGCGTGTCCCCCGAGGCGTCGACGAGGACGGGCTCGGGATGGCCGCCGTTGGCGAGCTGGGTGGCGCCGGTGCCGGGGTGGATCCGGGCCAGCAGCACGGTCGCCATGAGGTCGGGCGCGATCGGGGCGAGGGTGCGGGACGCGTGGGCGATCAGGTCCGGGAACGGGTGGCCTTCGAGGGCGAGGGTGCGGATGGCGTGGGTGACGGTGAGGGCGTCCCTGGTCGAGGCGACGCCGTGGCCGACGGCGTCGACCAGGGTCACGTGCAGGCGGCCGTCGGGCAGGACGAACCAGTCGTAGAGGTCGCCGCCGGTGGGGGAGTCCGGTTCGGTCGGGGAGTAGCAGACGCCCAGCTCCAGCCCCGGAACGGCCGGCGGCCGGGGCCGCAGGGCGTCTTCCAGTTCCTGGAAGATCCGGGCGTGGGCGTGGCGGAGCTGTTCGTCGCGTTGCTCGAGTTCGACGTACATCGCGAGCACGCCGCTGTTGGTGTCGGCCAGTTCGTCCCGCAGCTCCTGCTGTTGCCGGGCGAGCGTGTCCGCGCGGTCGGTCAGGGCCAGCATCTCCTGCCGGCTCGCCCGGTCGTCGTCGGCGGGCACCGGGACCGGCTGGTCGCCGAGGGGGAATTGCCAGGCGATGGGTTCCGGCACCCGGACGGTGATGGTGAGCACGCCATCGGCCGCGGTGGTTTCGAGGGTGACCGTTCCGCCGGTGTCGAGGACGGGTTCGGCGAGGAGGGTGATCTCCAGCACGAGCCGGGCCCGGTCTTCGACGGGGATCCCGGCTTCCGCGCACGCGGTGCGGACACGTCGGCGCAGCGCAGCGATGATTCCGGCCTGCTCGGCGTCGGGTACCGCGGGTGTCCCGTCCGGAGCCGGTTCCGCGCGAGACAGATCCACAACCTCAACTGTGGCATCCTGCTGCCGGATCGGCAGAACGGTCAACGCGACCCGGTCCGGGCCGGCGGGGTCCACGACACCGACGTCACCGTCGTCGCACCCGACTCCGGTCCGCGCGGCGGGCCACAGCGCGTCCCGCGCCGACGGCCGCCGGTTTCCCTTCACGCTTCCGGCGGCGGAGTACTCGGCGGGCCGGCTTCGTGACCGGCGCGGCCCCGGGTGCGCCGGGCGTCCTTCATCTGCTGTTCCTGCAGGTGACGGCGCCCTCCGGTGAACTCGGCCAGCAGTGACCGCTCCAGGTCGCGGCACGTGCGGTAGTAGCCGTCGTCGTAGTCCTCGACGACCTGGAACGTCCACCGGTCGGGGAGCACGTTGAGGCCGATCAGCTCCTCGCGGATCCGCTCCGCCCACGCTGTGTGCCCGGCCTTCTCGAGCCGCTCCACCGCGTCGCCGAAGATGAGGTCCGCCCAGCCCGTCTGCTGGTGGAACGCGTAGAGGTGCCCCCGCGCGCGTTCGATCGTCTCGAGCGCCTCGGTCACCTTGCCCACGGCGTCGAGGGTGGCGTCATCGGGTACGGAGTTGTCGGCCATCGCCCCGGGTTTCCCCGGAAGCCGCCGCCGGAAACGCGAAGTCCTTCCGCCGTGGCGGAACGCCCCCACCAGGGAGGACTCCCACGGCTGATCCGGCAGGACCGTGGTGGTGCCGTGCCCGGGCTCGCCCTCCTCGTCACCCGTTCGGCTGGCTCCAGAAAATCTATGCCGACTGGAGTAGACATTCAGCGGCGGGCGTGTGTAGTGTTCTGCTCATACCGAGAAAGACAACGTCAAGCAGGCGCGGGAGATGACGTAACTACCCGCGAGGTGAGACAAGGCGGTCAGGCAGCACGGAGCCGATCACGGAACAAGGTTTCGGCTGGTGGCCGTGCGGGCGACGGATGTACGCCCGCTGAAGATCAGTAGTAGTCGTTGTGCAAGTCAGTAGTAGTCAGTAGTGCAAGTGCAGTACCGGTCAGGTGGCCGGAGCCGATCGGTGAACGGGGCTCCGGGCAGTGACCAGCGGCGTCAAGCGTGCTGGGACCGATCAGTGGAAGGGTTCCCGTCGTTGACGTCCGCAGCAGGTGAAGTGGCAGTACCCAGCAAGAGGAAAACCCAGGAGAGAAGGGAACGGAACCATCATTGGATCGCCCGCAGCGGCCAGGTAGTGCCGCGCGGGTGCCGCAGTCCCATCGAGTTCGGAGGTGGTGCTCGGTCACGAGTAAGCGATCCCCGCACGATCCGGCTTCACGCCGGACGCGGGTGCAGGAAGCCGGCGGTCGCGTCGGTTGACAATGGTGAAACCCAACCCTTGAGGACCCCGGGTGCCGCAGTGGCACCCGGGGTCCTTTGTGATGTGGAGACAGAGTGATTCCTGACCAAGCAGGACCCGGCACGCCCAGCGGAGCCGACAAGTTCGAAGATGACCACTACCCCGCGTACACGATGGGCCGGGCCGCCGAGATGCTCGGCACCACGCAAGGTTTCCTGCGCAGTCTGGGCGAGGCCGGCTTGATCACCCCGCAGCGGTCCGCCGGCGGGCACCGCCGTTACTCCCGGCACCAGCTGCGCCTGGCCGCCCGGGTGCGGGAGATGGTCGATCAGGGCACCGCCATCGACGCCGCGTGCCGCATCGTCACCCTCGAAGACCAGCTCCACGAAGCCCAGCAGCACAACATGGGCCGGCGTGACGCCGAAAGCAGCTCAGCGGACTGAGGGGAAGCGGCAGCAGTACCACGTGTCCCGCACGAGGGAACGCGCCGCTACCTGTCCGATCCGATGACCACGGGAACAGCGGGTCCGGACCGCCGATGATCGACGCCCGGGTGATTCGTGCCGTCGCCGACGGGGCTCGGCGCACCTTCGCGGTGCCACGGCGGCCGGCCGGTCAGGGCAGCGCGCTGGACGGCCTCGACCCGTCGGCCCGGCGAAGCGCCGACCGGTTGAGGGTGGCCCTCGGTGCCGACGCCACGAACCTCCCGCCCGCGCGCGCATCCGGCCCGTGACCACGAGAACCTCGCCGGACCGGCTCGGCGATCGGCTTCGCCGCGACGCCGCCGGGATCGCACCGGCTGATCGCCGCCGCGGAATCAAAGCGACACGAGCCGTGCCGCAGCCCTGCTCGCTTTCTGCCCGGTGCGGCGGCGGGTGCCGAGGCACGGTGGAGGAGTAAACCGGCCGAAAACGGGAAATCCCGAGCATGGCCGACGACTTCGAAAAGGGCGATCGGGTCCGCTGGGACGCGGGGAACGAGAGTTCCACGGGCACGATCGAGGAGGAGATCACGTCGCGCACCCATGCGGGCGGCCGAGTCGTCGACGCCTCGCCGGACGCGCCCCAGTTCCTGGTCCGGAGCGAAAAGACCGGGCGCACCGCCGTACACCGGCCGGACGCCATTCACCCGGCCTGACACCGAAACGCGACACCGTCGAGAGAGCGAGCGGACATGAGTGCCGAAGACAACCAGATCGTCACCGATATCGCGAAAAAGGTCGGTACGGCGATGATCACCACCCACCAGGCCGACGGCAAGCTGGTGAGCCGGCCGATGACCGGTCAGCGGGTGGAGTTCGACGGGTCGGCGTGGTTCTTCGTCGCGAGGAGCGCCGACATGGTGGCCGAGGTCGCCCGCGACAGCCGGGTCAACGTCGGTTACGCCGGTTCCGGTTCGTGGCTGTCGCTCAGCGGCGCCGCGTCCGTGGTTGACGACGTCGCCCGGAAGAAGGCTCTGTGGAACGAGTTCGTCGAGGCCTGGTTCCCGGGTGGACCGGAAGACGCGGATGTGGTGCTGCTCAAGGTGGACGCGCAGTCGGCGGAGTACTGGACGACCCCCGGCGGCAAACCGCGGGCGCTGTTCGAGATGGCCAAGGCGCGGGTCACCGGGTCGGCCCCCGACCCCGGCACCAACGAAACCGTCGATCTGTAGGGAGTCCGCCCGGGCAGGCCGCTCCCGCCTGGGATGCCATCCCGGGACAGTGGATCCTGCCCGGTCTCGATTTCGGCGTGACCGTCTTTCTTGCTGGAACAGCAGCTCTGCGTCCCGAACGTCGACGCGCGGCGCGGCGGGTACCGCATAGCGGGCTTCATCGGCTGCGACTGGCCGACCGTCCAGGACCTCGCTCCTGTTCGTCGCCGGGTGGCCGGGACTAGAACAAATGATCGACTTTGCGATGTCCTATATGGACGTATCGCTGGCTCTCTGCGGTGCGACGCAACAAAGTCCGCCGTCACGGGGTTTGGAGATTCGGGCGTTCTGGTAATACTCTGTGTGACGTCGGCCAGTACGGGCCTGACGAGTTCCACTTTGGAGGACTGGAATGACGAACAAGGCCCAGCTGATCGATGCGCTGTCGGAGCGCTTGGGTGACGACAAGAAGGTGGCTGCGCAGGCCGTTGACGGTCTGGTGGACATCATCATCCGGACGGTCAACAAGGGCGAGAAGGTCAACATCACCGGCTTCGGTGTCTTCGAGAAGCGCGCCCGCGCCGCTCGCACCGCGCGCAACCCGCGCACCGGTGAGGCCGTGAAGGTCAAGAAGACCAACGTTCCCGCGTTCCGCGCCGGCACCACCTTCAAGGACGTCATCTCCGGCACGAAGAAGCTGGCCAAGGCCGCGCCGGTGAAGCGCGCCACCGCGGCTTCCACGACGACTCGTGCGGCCGTGGCCAAGGCGTCGGCCCCGGCGAAGGCCACCAGCACGCGGGCCACCACGCCCCGCGCGGCCGCGGCCAAGCCGGCCACCGCCCGCGCGACCGCCACTCGTACGCGCGCCACCACGGCGAAGCCGGCCGCCAAGGCCACTGCCGCCAAGGCCACCGCGACCAAGGCCACCGCCACCAAGGCGGCCCCGAAGACCGCGGCCGCCAAGGCCCCGGCCAAGGCCACCGCGGCCAAGGCGACCACCACCACGCGGGCGAAGGCCGCGGCCAAGCCGGCCGCCGCCAAGACCGCCGCCGCGAAGAAGCCCGCCGCCGCCAAGGCTCCGGCCAAGCGCACGTCGGCTGCCAAGAAGTGAAGTAGCTTCTGACGAAGGGCCTCGCACCTGCTGGTGCGAGGCCCTTCGTATGTCCTGGGGCCCTGAGCCCGAACCAGCGGCCACGGCGGATGCAGTGCGCGCTTCGGGCGATGGTCACGACAGTCCGTCGTGTGGCGCCAGTTCGGTGACTTCGGCGTAGCCCAGGTCGATCAACCCCTGTCTGGAGCGCGGCGAAGTCTCATCGGGCCGGCGCCCGCTCGGACTCCTCAGGGCGTCGAGCGCAATCTGAGCCTGGCGGAGCTGTTCGCCGGGATCGGTGCGTTTCACAGGGGTCGGCGACTTCCACGGCGTGGCCGGTCTGGCCGGTCGAGCCATTCTCCGGCGATGCGTTCCAGACAGGCACATTGCGGGGTGAGGGCCGTCGGCAACTCGTCCGCGAACGACCGGATCGTGACGCAACTTTGCGTCGGGTCGAACGTCTGATGGACCGTGAGAGCGATTCGCATCGCCGGGCTCGGCCTGGCGGCCCTGCTGTTGGCCGCGTGTAGTGGACAGAACGAGACCGGGGGGACCGCACAAGCGGTCGGAGCGGCGGGAGTGGCCGGGACGGCGACGGTGCCCGGGTTGCCGGCCGCGACGGTGGCGTTCGGCGGCGGGGACCAGCTGAGCCCCAAGGACCCGATCGTGGTCAAGGCGTCCGGTGGCACGTTGCAGGCGGTCACGGTCACGAACCCGCAGACCGGCAACGCCGTCAAGGGTGACCTGTCGCCGGACAAGACGACCTGGACCAGCGCGGACAACCTGCGGTACGGGGCCACGTACCAAGCGGTCGCCACCGCGGTGAACCCGGCGGGTGCGGCGAGCGAGCAGCGCGGGCAAGTGCACACGCTCAAGCCGGCCGGAGTCGCTACCGCCTCGCTCTTCCAGCCGGCGTCGGGTGACATCGGCGTCGGCCTGATCATCGGGCTGAAGTTCGACCACGACATCACCGACAAGGCCGCGGTGGAGAAGTCCTTCAAGGTGACGTCCTCGCCCGCCCAGGGCGGCGGCTGGTACTGGGTGAGCAAGCGCGAGGTGCACTTCCGGCCCCAGGAGTACTGGAAGGCCGGCTCGACGGTGAAGCTCGAGACGACGACCTTCGGCCTGCCGATCGGGGGCGGGGTGTACGGCGGCCAGGACGTCTCGGCCACCTACAAGGTGCACGACTCCTGGGTCGCCAAGGCGGACGGGAAGACGCACCAGATGAAGGCGTTCCACAACGGGCAGCTGGTGAAGACCGCGCCGATCAGCATGGGCAAGACCGTCGACACCCCGCCGCGGGGTCCGACGCCGACGTTCAACGGCACGCACACCGTGCTGTCGAAAGTGGACCACACGATCATGGACTCCTGCAGCTACGGCGTGTGCGAGGGCGACCCCGGCTACTACAAGGCGCCGGAGAACTGGGACGTGCGGATCTCCAACGACGGCGAGTACCTGCACGAGAACCTGAAGACGGTCGGGGTGCAGGGCAGCGACAACGTCTCCAACGGCTGCCTCAACATGAACACCGAGAACGCCAAGTGGTTCTTCGACAACTTCAACGCCGGCGACGTCGTCGAGATCACCAACTCGGGTGGCCCGCAGCTGTCGATCGACAACGGCCACGGCGACTGGGCGATCGGCTGGAGCGCCTGGCAGGCCGGCAGCGCCCTGCGCGGCTGAGTTCCGCCGTCGGAACGACGAGCTGAAGGACGCCTTCGGTACAGCGACGGCCGCAGGCAGCGTGGGCCGGGTCGGCGGGCCCGGGGGATGGCCGGGCCCGCCGAGCCGGGGGTCACACCAAGGACGCCGACAGGCCGCCGTCCAGGACGTAGTGGCTGCCCGTGATCCAGGTCGCCCGGTCCGACGCCAGGAACGCCGCCACCTCCGCGATGTCCTGCGGGGTGCCGAGGCGGCCCTGCTTCGCGGCTACGAGGTCGCCGAAGGGGACCTGGGTCGCCGCCTCGAAGTCGGGGACCAGGCGCTCCACCATGGCCGTGTCGGCGAAGCCCGGGCAGACCGCGTTGACGCGGATGCCCGCCGGGCGCATCTCGACCGCGGCGACGCGGGTGAGCTGGATGACCGCCGCCTTCGTCGCGCAGTAGGAACCCAGCAGCGGGCTGCCGCCGATGCCGGCGATCGACGAGATGTTGACGATGTTGCCCTTGGACTCGACCAGGTGCGGGGTCGCCGCCTTCATCGCGACGAACGTGCCGCGCACGTTGACCGCGAAGATCTTGTCGAAGCTCTCCGTGGACTGCTGCAGCAGCGGCGACGAGACCTCGATCCCGGCGTTGTTGACCAGGACGTCGAGGCCGCCGAGCAGGTCGACCGCCTGCTGGATCGCCGCCTGGACCTGGGCTTCGTCGGTGACGTCGCAGTTGGCGACGCCGGCCGCGCCGATCTCGTCGGCCGTCTGCTTGGCCGAGTCGGCGTTGAGGTCGCTGACCACGACCTTGGCGCCGCGTTCGATGAACAGCGTCGCGATGGCCTTGCCGATCCCGGCGCCGGACCCGGTGACGAAGACGCGCTTTCCCTCAAGCTCGGACATTCTCGTTCCCTTTCACATCGCGTCGATCTTGGGCAGGATTTCTTCCCTGAGCCGCTTCATGTCGTCGAGCGTCTTCGCCACCGGGACGTCCTGGAACGGCGGCCACAGGAACGGCATCGTCAGCCCGGCTTCGTTGTAGCGCTTGAGCCGGTCGGTGATCTGCGCCGCCGACCCGACGAGCAGGTTGGTGCCCTTGCCCAGCGGGCTCTGGTCCACGTCCTCGTCGGTGATGACGAACCAGATCATGCTGGCGATCTCGAGGTCGTCGACCGACCGCTTGGTGTCGAGTTCGTCGAGCTCGCGCTGGATCTCGGTGCGCCACCGCCGGATGTCCTCGGGCGAGTCCTGGATCCCTATCCAGCCCGACAGGTTGTACTTGGCGATGCGGCTCGCCGAGCGCTTCGGGTCCTTGAGCCCGCTGAAGAAGATCGGCGGGTGCGGCTTCTGCACCGGCTTCGCCCCGAACCCGGCCGGCTCGAAGTCGGCGAACTCGCCGTGGTACTCGAAGACCTCGTTGGTCCAGATGCCCTGCATGATCTCGATGGTTTCGCGCACGTGCTTGTGCCGCTTGGGAAAGATGTGCGCGGCGCTGGCGGCGGCGAACTCTTCGGGCATCCAGCCGGAGCCGACGGCGACGTTGAGCCTGCCGCCCGAGAGGTGATCGATGGTGGCCAGCTCCGCGGCGAGCACGCCGGGGGACCGGTACGGCGTGTCGATGATGCTCATGCCGATCCGGACCTTCGAGGTCTTCGCGGCGAGCCAGGGGAGCAGCGGCATGCCCTGGAGGAATTCGCCCCGCGAGCTCACCGGGAGCTGCTTGCCCATTTCGTCCAGCATCCCGAAGGGGTACTGCATTTCCCCGCGGTCGGAGGACTCCGGGACGATGATGCGGTCGAGTGTCCAGACGGAGTCGAAGTCGAGGTCCTCGGCGAGGGCGGTGAGGTCCCCGAGTTCCCGCACGGTCACCTTGTCACGGAAGTTCGGCAGGTAGAGCGCGAGTTTCATGGTGGGTACAGCCTCCTTGCTGCGTTCTTGTCCAGCTAACCGGCGAGGGTGGAACGGATGTCGGCCTTGAGGACCTTGCCGACGGTGGAGCGGGGCAGCTCCGGCCAGACTTCGATCTGCTTGGGCGCCTTGACGCTGCCGACGCGTGCCTTGACGAACGCGATCAGCTCGGTCGCGTCCAGTTCGGCGCCGGGCTGGAGCTGGACGACGGCGGTCACGCGCTCGCCCCACTTGTCGTCCGGCAGGCCGATCACCGCGCAGTCGCGGACGGCGTCGTGGGCCATCACCGCCTGCTCGACTTCGGCGGAGTAGACGTTGAACCCGCCGGTGATGACCATGTCCTTGGCGCGGTCGACGATGTGGAGGTAACCCTCGCCGTCGAGGAAGCCGATGTCGCCGGTGTGGTGCCAGCCGTGCGCGGACGCCTCCGCCGTGGCCTGCGGGTTGCGGTAGTAACCGGCCATCACCAGCGAGCCGCGCACGCAGATCTCGCCGCGCTCGCCCCGCGGGACGGGCTCGCCTTCGTCGTCGAGGATCGCCACGGTGACCAGTGGCGACGGCCGGCCGGCGGAGGCCAGCCGTCCCGTGTGGACGGTGCCGTCGGGCGCGCGGTGCTCGGCGGGGGACATCGTCGAGATCATCATCGGGGCCTCGGACTGGCCGAACAGCTGCGCCATCGGCCCGATGCGGTCGAGGGCCTCGGTCAGCCGGGTCGTCGACATCGGCGCCGCGCCGTACCAGAAGCACTGCAGCGACGAGAGATCCGTGGTGTCGAGCGCTTCGTGGCCGAGCACCATGTAGATCAGCGTCGGCGGCAGGAACGTGTGGGTGACCCGGCGCCGCTCGATCAGCTCCAGGAACCGGCCGACGTCGGGCTTGGCCATGATCACGATCTCGCCGCCGCGGGCGAGGATCGGGAAGCACAGGACGCCGGCCGCGTGCGTGAGCGGGGCGAGCGCGAGGTACACCGGGCGGCCGTCGAAGGGGTAGCTCATCAGCGTGATCGCCGACATGACCTCGAGGTTGCGGCCGGTGAGCATGACGCCCTTGGGGCGGCCCGTGGTGCCGCCCGTGCCGACCAGGGCGACGACGTCGTCGGGCTGGGGAGCCTCGGCGGCGGGGTCGTCGCGGGCGGCGTCGAGCCAGGCGTCGAAGCCCGGCGCGAAGTCGTCGCCGTCGCCGAGCCGGACGAGCGTGGTCAGCTTCGGCAGCTGGGGGGCGATCTGACTGACGAGCTCTTCGAAGCCCGGCTGGAAGATCAAGGTGGCGCAGTCGAACAGGTCCAGCAGTTCGGCGTTCTCGCCGGCCGCGTTGCGCGGGTTGATCGGGCACCAGACCGCACCCGCCCGGGCGATGCCGAAGACGCAGGCGAACGCGGTCGGGTCGTTGGCCGAGAGGATGCCGACTTTGTCCCCGGGGGCGACGCCCGAGCGCCGCAGGGCCCGGGCGATCCGCTCGGAGAGTGTGCGGACTTCCCCGTAGGACAGCGATACCCCGTCGAAGGTCAAGCAGGGCGCCGCGGGGTCCAGGGAAGCGCCTTTTTCCAGGTAGAAGAACAGAGACATCGTCGTCCCTCCGAAACCTCCGCCGGCGGCACCGGCGGCTGGTCACGACCTTGACCGCCATTTGGACGAATGTCAAGATTTTCTTGGACGATTGGTCAGAGAACCGCTCGATGGTATCTTCGGACGGTGACCAGCGCAGCCGCCGTGAGGCGCCGGACCCGAGTCGACAAGTTCGAAGAACGCCGCCGCGAACTCGCCGACGCGGCGCTGCTCGCCCTGGCCGACCTCGGTTACGCCCGCACCAGCCTGCGCACGATCGCGGAGCACACGAAGTTCTCCCACGGGCTGCTGCACTACTACTTCGCCGACAAGGTCGAGCTGATCACCTACTGCGTGCGGCGCTACAAGGAAGCCTGCGTGCAGCGCTACGAGGGCGGCGTCGGCGAGGTGGCCACCCCCGGCGAGCTCGCTGGGGCCTGCGCGGACGGCCTGGCCGTCGCGCTCGGCGACGCGCCCCTGATGCACCGGCTCTGGTACGACCTGCGCTCGCAGTCGATGTTCGAGGAAGCCTTCCGCGACGACGTCGCCGAGATCGACGACAGCCTGCAGGAGATGATCTGGCGCAACGTCAGCGCGTATGCCGACCTCGCCGGCGTGAAGCCGAACTGCTCGCCGTCCGAGGCCTACGCCCTGTTCGACGGCCTGTTCCAGCAAGCCCTGCTGCGCCACCTCGTCGGCGCGGACGGCGCGCTCGACGATCTCCGGGCCGGCGTCCGCGCGCTGTTCCCGCGGCTCATGGCCTGACCTCGCGCACCCGGGTTCGTTTACCTCCCGGGGAATTGGATCGACGTCGCGGCGAGCCCAGACTTCGTCGCATGACCAGTTACCCGATCCACACCGCCGACACCGCGCCCGAAGCCGCGAAGGAACCGCTGACCGTTCTGCGGGGAGCGTTCGGGTTCGTCCCGGCCGCGGCCGGTCTGATGGCGAACTCGCCGGCGTTGCTGAACACCTTCTTCGCCGCCTTCGGGCACTTCCGGGGCGGTGGCACCTTCGGCCCGGACGAACGGCAGGTCCTGCTGCTGTCCAACGCCGTCGCGAACGGCAGTGAATGGGCGGTCGCGTTCCACACCCTGGAGTCCCTCGCGGACGGCGTCGAACCGGCCGTCGTCGAGGCCCTGCGCCGCGGCGAACGGCCCGCCGACCCGCGGATGGCGGCGCTGTCCGCGCTCACCCGCGCGTTCATCGGGAAGCGCGGGCACCTCGACGACGCCGACGTGGCGGCGTTCACCGCGGCCGGTTTCACCGAGGAGCAGGTGTTCGAGGTGATCACCGGGGTGGCGATCTCGGCGATGACCAACTACACCGCGAACGCCGCCCGGCCCCCGCTGGAGGCGGCGGTGCGCCCGCACGCGTGGACCGCGGGATACTCGAGCCGTGTCTGAGGTCGGTCCCCTGCTGAAACACTGGCGCGGCGCCCGGCGGCTGAGCCAGCTGGCGCTGGCGTCCGAGGCCGCGGTGTCGATCCGTCACCTGTGCTTCCTCGAGACGGGCCGCGCGAACCCCAGTCGCGCCATGGTCCTGAAGCTCGCCGAGGTGCTCGACGTGCCGCTGCGCGAACGCAACACCTTGCTGCTCAAGGCCGGGTTCGCGCCCGAGTACCCGGAGTCCGGACTGGACGCGCCGTCGCTCGCCGCCGTCCGGGACGCGCTCGACACGATCCTGGCGCAGCAGGAACCGTTCCCGGCCCTGGTGATGGACCGGAGCTGGGACATCCGGCACACCAACACGGCCGCTCGCCGGTTCTTCGCCTTCCTGCAGGACGGGCGGGCGAAGGCGGCGCCCGGCCCGGCGAACGTGCTGCGCCGGATGTTCCACCCGGACGGCGTCCGCCGGCACGTGACGAACTGGCCGGAAGTCGCCGAAGCCCTGGTCCGGCGGGCGCGCCGGGAGGCGATCGGCGGCGTCACCGACGAACGCGCGCAGCGCATCCTCGACGAGGTGCTGGACTACCCCGGGGTGCCGGCGTCGCTGCGGTCGCTCGACGCGGCGACGCCGGTGCTGCCGATCGTCCCGATCCGGTACACGTTCGGGGACCGGCGGTTCGACTACTTCTCCACAGTGACGACGCTGGGGACGCCGCAGGACGTGACGCTGCAGGAGCTGCGCATCGAGTGCTTCTTCCCGATGAACGACGAGACCCGGGAACAGGCGCGCCGGCTCGGGTCGTGAGTGTTCGGGGCGGTTCTGGCGGAGCTGCGGTTGCCGACCTGCGCCTCGTACTGGTCGTGGCCCTTGCGGGACGGTCGACACGCCGCGCAGTGGCCAACACGCCGCCCGGAGTGGCCAACACGCCCGGGTGTGTCGACGGCGGGTTCGCCGTCCGCTGAGCCCGGTGGACAAGTGGACAAGTGTCCGCTACCGTCGAAGCAAGCGGACACTTGTCCGTATCACCTTCGAGGAGGCTCTCCATGTCGGACATCGACGGCAAGGTCGTCGCGATCACCGGGGCGAGCGGCGGGATCGGCGAGGCCGTCGCGCGGCTGCTCGCCGAACGCGGGGCGGCGGTCGTGCTGGGGGCGCGCCGGACGGAACGGCTCGAAAACCTCGCCGAGGACATCCGCGGCCAGGGCGGCCGGGCGGTCGTCTGCCCCACCGACGTCACCGTCCGGGAGGATCTCGACCGGCTCGTCGCGCGGGCCGTCGAGGAGTTCGGCCGGCTCGACGTGCTCGTGAGCAACGCCGGCATCAGCAAGATCGGCCCGATGGCGGACCTCGACGTCGACGGCTGGTCGGCGATGATCGACGTCAACCTGCGCGGGGTGCTGCACGGGATCGCCGCGGCGCTGCCGGTGTTCCGGCGCCAGGGCCGCGGGCACCTCGTGACGACGGTGTCGACGGCCGGCCTGAAGATCACACCCACGATGGCGGTCTACGCCGGCACCAAGAACGCTGTCCGCACGCTGCTGGAGGGGCTCCGGCAGGAGTCGACCGACGGCGTGCTGCGGACGACGGCGGTGTCGCCGGGGTTCGTCCGGACCGAGCTCGCCGGTTCGATCGACAACCTCGAGGTGCGCGCGGAGATCCAGCGCGGCATCGACGAGTTCGCCATCGCGCCGGCCGCTGTCGCCCGCGCCGTGGCCTTCGCCATCGAGCAGCCGCACGACGTCGAAATCGGCGAGATCGTCCTCCGCCCGACCGTCCAGGGCTGAGCCCGGGACGGCTGCCCGCCCGAAGCAGCCGTCCCGGGAGGTGCTAGTTCAGCGCGCTGACCTTGCGCTGAACTTCGTTGCGCAGCGGGGAATGCGCGTCGCCGAGCCGGGTCGTGAGGCTGCTGTGCGTGGTGCCCAGCGGGCCGGTGACCGGGTGGACGGCGTCTTCGTCCGGCAGCGGCACCCCGGGACACGTGTTGCTGCCCGGGCGGGAGTTCTTGGTGAGGAACGTGTTCACCATCCCGTCCACGCACGGGTTCCCGGCCAGGGCGTACTGGCCGTGGAACGGCGAGTCGTCCACCGACACCAGCGGGACACCGGCCGCGCGCGAGGCCGCCTTCGCCTGCTCGTAACCGGTCTGCGGGTCGAACTCGCCTTGGACGACCAGCACGTTCTTCGCGGCTTCCGCAGGCAGGTTCGGCAGGACGTGCTGCGGCGCGTCCGACCAGAAACCGCACGGCTCGCTGAGGCCGTAGAGCCAGCCGTACAACGGGTACTGCGGGCCCTGCCGGTCGCTGAGCCGCTTGTACCAGGCGGCTGACTGCGTCGGCTGGTCACCGCACGCCACGGCGTAGCGGGTGCCGGAAACCGCCGTGTAGTCGGGCACGGCGGCCGCGACCTCCGCGGCCGTCAGCTGGGCCGCCGGGACGCCGAAAGCGCTGCGGGACACCGCATCCAGCTCGCCGCTGGGAGCCGCGCCGCCGGGCTCCAGCGAGTTCGCGCCGAGGACCAGCACCAGCACCCCGAGGTACCACTGGAACCGGCTGCCGTTGCCGACGAAGATCCGGTCGAACGAGTCGCCGTCCACGCCTTGGGTCTGGTAGAAGGCGCGGATCCGCTCGATCTTCGCCTTGACCTCGGCGACGCTCGTGCCGAGCTGGTCGCCGTAGCGGCGCACGACCCACGGCAGGTAGACGTCGTCGAACTGACGCTGGTCGATCACCGGGAACGCCTCGAAGTCGGCCTGCAGCCGGCCTTCGAAGTTCACGCTGGAGTCGAGCACGGTCTTCCCGGTGTGCTCCGGGAACAGTGACGCGTACTTCGCGCCGAGCCAGGTTCCGTAGGAGTAGCCGAGGTAGTTCAGCTTCTCGTCGCCCAGGAGCGTGCGGATCAGGTCCATGTCGTGCGCGGTCTGCCACGTCGTGACGTACGGCGTGAGCGCGTTGCTCTGGCACGCTTCGGCGATGGCACGCGGCGACTGCTGGTGCAGCGCGACGCTCTGCGCCGACCGGTCCCGCGCGTCGAGGCCGGTCGGGAGCCGCCCGGTGGGGACCTGGCACCGGAAGCCGTGGTCGTCGCTGCCCTCCCGGCCGGTCCCGCGCGGATCCATGCCGATCAGGTCGTACAGCTGGTTCACCGACGGTTCGAGACCGGCCAGCGCGCCGGCGAGCGAGGTGCCCTGACCGCCCGGCCCGCCGGGGTTGACGAGGATCGCGCCGAGCCGCTGCCCGGTGGCCGCGACACGGCTGATCGAGACCTGCAGGTCGGTGCCCGCGGCGGGGTTCGCCCAGTCGCGCGGCACGGTGACCAGCGCGCACTCGGCCGGTCTGGCGTCGGCCGCGGGCGTGAACGCGCACGCGCCCCAGGTGAGCTGCTGTCCGGTGTAGGGCGCGAGCGGGTCGTCGGCGGCCGCGGCGGGTGTCGCGGCCGCCACGAGGGCCGCGATCGTCACGACCAGTCCGGCTCGGAAACCTGGCATCTTGAGTCCTCCCGAAAGGTGTGGAGGACGCGACCGTGGCACAGGTTCGCGGGGCGGGGATCAACCCGGAGTATCAGATGCGGGCGGGGAGAATCGTACTTTCGGGAAGGTGGGTGATCGGTGTGGTGGACGGTTGTGCGTTCTGCGACGTGGTGGCAGGGAGGACGTCGGCGGTCGTGGTGCGGGCCTGGGACGACGTCGTCGCGATCGTGCCGCGCGGGGGCGGGGTGACCGAAGGCCACGTCCTGGTCCTGCCTCGGGTCCACGTCCCGGACGCCGGCACCGATCCCGCGGTCACCGCGGCGGTGATGCGCCGCGCCGCCGAGCTGATGGCCGAGCGGCCCGCCGCGAACCTCATCACCTCGAAGGGCGCGGCCGCCACCCAGACCGTCTTCCACCTGCACGTCCACGTCGTGCCGCGGGCGGCCGGCGACGGCTTGCGGCTTCCCTGGAGCGTGCCGTGAGCATCGACGTCGTGAAGCCGCCCTGGTCGATCCGCGCGAACACCCCACCGGAGATCGGCACCGCCGGCGCGTCCGGGTAGCGGTTACCCGAGTTCCCGCAGCACTTCGCGGACGCGCTCGCGGAGCCACCGGTGCGCCTTGTCGTTCTCGTACCGCTGGTGCCAGCACACCACCAGCGGCGCCGGCGCGGTCGGCATCGGGAGCGGCACGGTCACCAGGCCCAGCGCGTCGATCATCCCCGCGCACATGCGTTCGGGCACGGCCACGACGCACTCGCCGAGCCGCACGACGCTCAGCGCCGACGTGGTGGTCGGGGTCGTCGCGACGACCCGGCGTTCGAGACCGTGCTCGGCCAGGACGTCGTCCATCGGGTCGTGGAGCCGGCCGCGCCGGGTGATCCGCAGGTGCAACGCCTCGGCGTAGCGGCGCAAGGTCGGTTTTCGCGTGGCGAAAGGATGATCGGGCGCTACGGCCAGCACCAGCCGGTCCTCGAAGAAGGTCTCCGACCGGATCTCGGGCGACTCCGGCGCCGCGCTGCCGAGCTCCAGGTCGACCTGGCCGCGGCGCAGTTCCTGGGTGTCCGCCCGGCCTTCCGCGAGCAGCCGCAGCCGGGCGTTCGGCGCGTCGCGGTGGACCGCCGCGATGAGCCGGGGGCCCAGCGCGGTGGTGATCGCGTCGTGGCAGGTCAGCGTGAAGACCCGGTCGAGCGCGGCGAGGTCGAGCTCGCGGTCGGGCGCGAGCACGCTTTCGGCCTGCTGCACCAGATCGCGGACCTGCGCCCGGATCTCGAGCGCGTACGGCGTCGGGGTCATCGTCCGGCCCGTCCGGACGAGGATCTGGTCCCCGGTCGTCTTGC
Organism: Amycolatopsis sp. NBC_00355; assembly: GCF_036104975.1. GTDB lineage: Bacteria > Actinomycetota > Actinomycetes > Mycobacteriales > Pseudonocardiaceae > Amycolatopsis. The sequence goes on from NZ_CP107982.1 coordinate 8,605,428, forward strand.
GGATCCGGCCGAGCGTCCGGCTCATCGCCGGCGACGACAGGTGCAGGCGGTCCGCGGCCGCGGCGACGCTGCCCTCCTCGAGCAGCGCGTCCAGCGCCGTCAGGAGGTTCAGGTCCAGGTACATGCCGCGGATCGTACGGCGGTTCAGGCCGGGTCGCGGACCGGGAGGACCCACCAGCGCAGTGCCGCGAACCGGCCGATCCCGCCGGTGGTGCCGATCAGCACGACGGCGAGCCCTTCCAGCAGCGGGCCCGGGTCGGGCACGAGCAGCGGGAGCACGAGCAGCCCGGCCGAGGTGGCCCCGCTGGACCACACCCAGCTCGCCAGGTTCTGCACGGTCTTGCGGCCGGGCACCGCCGTCGTGTCGGGGAAGGTGAACCGCCGGTGCAGTTCGGTGCCGGCGAAGGTGGTCACGGCGGTGGCGACCAGGTTGGCGGGCACCGGGGCGAGTGTGGTCCGCAGCAGCCAGTAGACGACGAAGTTCCCGGCCGTGACGGCCGAGCCGACCAGGACGAACCGCGCTCCTTGCCCGAGGAGCCGGCGCGTGGGTTCGGTCATGATCCGATCGTGCGCGGGACCGCGCCGCCCGGTCGTCTTCTCGACGCGGCTGTGGAGTGCGTCTGGGTAAATCAACGAGTGCAAAGCATTCATTTGAAGTCATCGGCAGTTCTGCCTACGGTCGGAGACAACAGCTTCTTCCCCTTGGCAGAACAGGAACATCATGACCGTTCAGGAGAACACGATCGAGGACGCCGCGGTGCTCGAGGCCGCCATCGCCGCCGTGCGGGACGCCGGTCGCCGCCTGCTGGCGCGGTACTCCGAAGACGCCCGCCCCGCCGATCGCGCCGGTCTGCTCGCCGCGGCCGAGGCGAACGAACGGACCTCGAACGACGAGCTGCGGAGCGCGCTCGCCGCGGCCCGGCCGCAAGCGAAGTGGCTGACCGACGAGCTGGAGACCACCGAGCTGCCGCCGGGCGAGTGGTGGGCCGTGGACGCGGTCGAGGGCAACGTCAACCACGTGCACGGGCTGCCGGAGTGGTGCGTCAGCGCGACCCTGCTCCGCGACGGCGTCCCGGTGCTCGCCGCCGTGTACCAGCCCGTCCCCGGCGTCGTGCACAGCGCGGTCCGCGGCGGCGGCGCGTTCGCGAACGGCCGGCCCCTGCGCGTCTCCGTCAAGGCCGACCTCGGGGCCGCCGTCGCCACCACGGGTCAGGCCGAAGCCGGCCAGAGTGACACCTACCGGCGCATCGGCGAGTCGATCACGGCGATGCTCGGCGCCGCGCTGCTGGTCCGCGCGACCGTGCCCTCGACGTTCCCGCTGCTGCTCGTCGCCGCCGGGCACGCCGACCTCTTCTGGCAGTACCGGCCCACGCTGCCCGGCGTCGCCGCCGGCGCCCTGCTTATCACCGAGGCGGGCGGGACCGTGACCGACCTCGCCGGACAGCCGTGGCGGCCCGGCAGCGCCGACATCCTCGCCAGCGCGCCCGCGCTCCACGCCGCGGCGCTGGCCACTCTGTCCACAGTGAACTGAAGGGAACCACCATGGAACTCACGATTCTCGGCGCCACCGGCGCCACCGGGACCGAACTCGTGCGGCAGGGCCTGGAGCGCGGGCACACCGTCACCGCCGTCGCCCGCGACCCGGACCGGATCACGCTGCCGCCGTCCGGCCGGCTGAAACGCGTCGCGGGCGACGTCCTCGACCCGGACTCCATCGGCCGCGCGCTCAAGGGCGCCCGGATCGTCCTGTCCGGACTGGGGATCACCGGCGCGCCCGGCGTGCTGACGGCGGGCGCCCGCGCGGCCGTCGAGGCCGGACCGGACTTCGTCGTCTGGCTCGCGGCTTTCGGCACCGGCGATTCGGCGCCGCACGCGGGCGCGTTCACCCGCGGGCTGCTGAAGACGTTCATGCGGAAGGAGCTGCCGGACCGCACCGCGGCGGACGCGATCGTGCTCGGGGGTGGCGGCACGGTGTTCCACGCCGGGCCCTTGTCCGACGGGGAGCTGAGCCCGACCCGGCGCACGGTCCCGCTGGAATCCGCGCCGCGGCGGTTCTTCCCCGCGCGTGTCAGCCGCGCGACGGTGGCGGCCGCGATGCTCGACGAGGCCGAACACCAGCGCTACGGCGGTGGCATCGCCGTCCCGCTGGAGCGGTGAGCGCCGTGGACATCACACTCTTCGACTACGAGGCCATCGTCGACCGCGCCCCCGTGCGCTGGCCCGGCGACGCCCGCGTGGCGTTCTACGTGGGCCTCAACATCGAGCACTTCTCCGTCGACCGCCCATCGGTCAGCTTCAACGAAGCGACGTCGAAGCTGGTGCCGGACCCGATGAACTACGGCTGGCGCGACTACGGCGCCCGCGTCGGGATCTGGCGGCTCATCGACGTCCTGGACCGGCAGGGGATCCGGGCCAGCGCGCTGCTGAACTCCGACGCGGGCGAGCGGTACCCGCGGATCGTCGAAGCGGGCCGGGAACGCGGCTGGGCCTGGCTCGCCCACGGCAGGTCGAACTCGATCCCGCAGACCGGGATGGCCGAGGACGAGGAACGCGCGTTCCTCGCCGGAATCCTCGACAGCATCGAGAAGACGACCGGCCGGCGGCCGCGCGGATGGCTCTCACCGGGGCTGACCGAGACGTTCGCCACCCCGCGGCTGCTCGCCGAGCTCGGCGTCGGCTACCTGCTCGACTGGACCAACGACGACCAGCCGTACGCGCTGAACGTCCCCGGCCTGCGGTCCGTGCCGTACACCCTCGAACTCGCCGACACCCACCTGTTCCACCTCAAGAGCATGACGGGGCCCGACTACGTCCAGGTCGTGCGGGACCAGTTCGACCAGCTCTACGCGGACTCGGCGGCCGGCGGGCGGGTGATGGCGTTGTCGCTGCACCCGTACGTCTCGGGGCAGGCGTTCCGGGTGAAGTACGTCGAACAGGCGCTGGCGTACATCGTCAACCACCCCGGCGTGTGGGTGACGACCAGCGACGAGATCGCCGCGCACCGGTAGGGCCCGCACCACCGGGAGAACTCCCGCCGGCGGAGCCGCTGGCCGCGGGTACCCGGCACCCGGGGCTGTCAGCCCGTGAGGGCCTGCGTGCCGAGGACGGTGATCAGCGCGAGGCGTTCGGCGTCTTCGGTGCCGGGTTCGGCCGTGTAGAGCATGACGCGCTGGTCGCTGCCGGCCACGGTGAGCGTGTCGCAGTCCAGCGTCACCGGTCCCGCGTGCGGGTGATCGACGATCTTGCGGGCCGACTCGTGGTGGCCCACCGCGCCGGAGTCCCAGAGCTCGCCGAACCGGTCGCTGTGCGCGCGCAGCTCGGCGACCAGCCGTCGCAGGCCGCGGTCGGCGGGGTAGCGGCCGGCGGCGGCCCGCAGGTCGGCGACCAGCATGGCTTCCATGGCGCGCTGCGACTCCGGCGTGTGCCGGACCCGGGTGCCGGGGCCGATCAGGTTGCGCCACACGGCGTTGCGCTCGTGCCCGCGCCACCCGGACGGGTCACCCAGCAACGCCGCGTACGGCGGGTTCGCGACCAAGAGCGTCCAGGCCGCGTCGTAGACGGCGACGGGTGTCCCGGTGAGCCGGTCGAGCAGGCGCTGGACGCTCGGGGTGAGGTACGCGGGCACGGAGTCGGGGCCGGGTGGCGTGAGCCCGGCCAGGTGGAACAGGTGCTCGCGCTCGGCCCGCGACAGGCGCAGGGCCCGCGCCAGGGTTTCGACGACCTGCGCCGAGGGGTTGGACGCGCGGCCCTGTTCGAGGCGGGTGATGTAGTCGGCGGAGATCCCGGCCAGCAGGGCCAGCTCCTCACGCCGCAGCCCGGCCGCGCGCCGGTGGCCGCCGGAGGGCAGCCCGACGGTGTCCGGCGCGACCCGGTCACGCCAGCGCCGCACCGCTTGCCCGAATTCCGCGTCCGCCATGGGCTCCAGTGTGCGCCGCCGGCGTCGGATGTGCCTGGTACCAGCGGTCCCAGGAAGACCGGACGACTGGTAGCCCGCGCCGGTCCCGGTGAACCTGGATCCCATGACACTCACCGAATCCCCGGTCTGGTTCATCACCGGCTGCTCCACCGGCCTCGGCCGCGCGCTCGCCACCCACGTCCTGGAACGCGGGTGGCGCGCGGCGGTCACCGCCCGCGATCCGCGGACGGTCGCGGACCTCGTCGGCCGCCACGGCGATCGCGCGGTCGCCCTCACCCTCGACGTCACGAACCCCGCGCAGGTCACCGCCGCGGTCCAGCGCGCCGAAGAGACGTTCGGCCGGATCGACGTCCTGGTCAACAACGCCGGTCACGGCTACCTGGCCGCCGTCGAAGAAGGCGACGACGCCGAGGTGCGCGCGCTGTTCGACACCAACGTCTTCGGGCTCGCCGAGGTGACCAAGGCGGTGCTGCCGGGTATGCGGTCCCGTCGCGCGGGGCACGTCGTCAACGTCTCTTCGCTCGGCGGGCTGGCCGGTTTCGGGGCCACGGGCTACTACCACGCGACGAAGTTCGCCGTGGAAGGCTTGTCGGAGTCCCTGGCCGCCGAAGTGGCGCCGCTGGGCATCGGCGTGACCATCGTGGAGCCCGGCGCGTTCCGGACGAACTGGTCCGGCCCGTCGATGAAGCAGTCCCCGATCCGCATCGACGACTACGCCGGGACGGCGGGCAAGCGCCGTGAGGCGACGCTGGCCACGTACGGCAGCCAGCCCGGCGATCCGGCTCGCGCCGCTGAGGCGATCGTCACCGTGCTGGCGGCCGAGGAGCCGCCGTTGCGGCTGCTCCTCGGTACGGCCGCGCTTCAGGTGGCGTACGGCAAACTCGACTCCCTGCGGCGTGACTTCGAGCGGTGGGAGGACGTCAGCCGGAGCACGGAGCTGTGACGTCCTTTGTGGACTCGGCGATCGCCTGGGCGACCACGTCGGGTCGCGAGAGCGGGACGGCGTGGGACGCGTCGACCTCGGTGACCGCCGAGCCCGCGCGGCCGGCCATCCACCGCTGGGTTTCCGTCGGGATCGACCGGTCCGCCGTCGCGATCACGGCCCAGGACGGCAGCGTCCGCCAGGCGGCCGGCCGGTCGAAGCGCTGGGACAGCGCCGTCGGGTCGAAGGGGCGTTGGGCGGCCGCCAGGACCCGCGCCTCGGCCGGCTCGACGTCGGCGGCATAGGCCGGGGCGAACACCTCGGGCCGCAGGTAGGCCTCCTGGCCGCCGGGGTAGTCGCGGAAGAGCAGGTTGCCGGGGCCGAGCAGGCTGCCGGGGAACTTGCCGTTCAGCTCACCCGCCGTCTCGCCGGCGTCCTGCTGGAACGCGGCGACGAACACGAGCGCCCGCACCGCCGGGGTGAGCGCGTCCGGCGCGGAGATGACCGAGCCCGCGTAGGAGTGGCCGGCGACGACCAGCGGGCCGGGCAGCGTCTCGAGGAACCGGCGCAGGTAAGCGATGTCGCCGTCCAGGGTGCGCAGGGGCAGGGCCGGCGCGATCACCTCGTGGCCGTCGGCTTGCAGGGTCGCGCAGACGTGGCGCCACACCGACGCGCCGGTCAGGGCGCCGTGGACGAGAACGATGGTCTTGGTGGTCATGCCGGAAAGTCTGGGCGCTCGCGTCCCCGTCGAGAAGTGGCAGGACTGCCGTCAAACGCTACGATCCTGCCGTGGCCCGTCACCGGATGGTCGTCCTCCTGCTCGACGAAGTGCTCCCGCTGGACTACGCGATCCCGTTGCACGTCTTCGCGCGGGAGGCGCCGGAGGCCTACGACGTCGTGACCGCCTCGGCGGACGGCCGCCCGGTGCCGGTCGCGGGCGGGACGTCGGTGGTCCCGGACGGCGGCCTCGACCTGCTGCGCAAAGCGGCCACGGTGATCGTGCCCGGCTACGCGGGCGCCGCCGGGCGGGAGCTGCCCGGGGCGGTGGTGCGGGCCGTCGCCGCCGCGCACCGCCGGGGCGCCCGGATGATCTCGATCTGCTCGGGGGCGTTCGCGCTGGCGGCCGCGGGCGTCCTGGACGGCCTGACGGTGACGACGCACTGGTCGCTGTGCGACGACCTCGCGGCCCGCTTCCCGGCGGTGACGGTGGACGGGTCGCTGCTCGTCGCCGAGACTCCGGCGGTGCTCACGTCCGGCGGCGTGACGGCCGGCGTCGACCTCTGCCTGCACGTCCTGCGGACCGACCTCGGCGCCGCGGCGGCCCGCCACGTCTCGCGCCGCATCGTGATGGCCCCGCGCCCGCCGGACGGCCAGCGGCAGTTCGTCGAGAAGAAGGTCGTACCGCCCGGCGACGACGTCATCGCCCGGTCCCAGCAGTGGCTGCTCACGGCGCTGGGGGAGAGCCTGTCGGTACGGGACATGGCCGAGCGGGCCCGCATGTCGGAACGCACGTTCCACCGGCGGTTCCGGGAGCGGACGGGGCTGCCGCCGCTGTCGTGGTTGCGGGAGCAGCGGATCGCGCGGGCGAAGGAGTTGCTGGAGAGTTCGGATCTGCCGGTGGAGGAGATCGCGCGGGCGGTGGGTTTGGGTTCGTCGGCGAATCTGCGGGGGCAGTTCCGTCGCGCCACCAACGTCTCGCCGCGGGAGCATCGGCGGTTGTTCGCGTTCGGTCAGGCGGGTTGAGCCGGTCCGGGGTGAGCACCGTTATGTGGGCGGGTGGCTGCCTGGGTGTGCGGCTCGGTGGGAGGTGCCGCGGCGAGCTTGGTCGCGGGAGCGGCAGATCGCGCGGCGACGGAGTTGCCGGGGGCGTGCGGATTCGTCGGTGGGGGAGGCTGCCCGGCAGGTGGGTTTGGGTTCGGCGGCGAGCTTGCGGGCGCGGTTCCGCCGCGCCGCCGACGTCTCGCCGCGTGAGCATCGGCGGCTGTTCGCGTTTGGTCGCGCTGGCTGAACCGGTCCAACCCGCGCGCCGCAAAGTGGACGGGTTGCTGCCTGGGTGTGCGGCTTGGTGCGGAGGCATCGCGGCTGTCGTGGTTGCGTGCGCGGCGGATCTGCCGATCGAGGAGATTGCCCGGCAGGTGGGTTTGGGTTCGGCGGCGAACTTGCGGGCGCGGTTCCGCCGCGCCGCCGACGTCTCGCCGCAGGAGCACCGGCGGTTGTTCGCGTTCGGTCAAGGCGGCTGAACCGGTCCAGCCCGCGCGCCGCAAAGTGGACCAGCGGCCACCGGCGAGCGCGGCTTAGCGTGGGAACCATGACTGGTGCACCACCGCGGACCAACTCCGTGCTCACGATGCTCGCCTCGCAGACTCCGTCCATTCCGGACGGTGCGCACGTGATGACCGCCACCGTCGAGTTGCCGCCGGGCGACGCCGGGACGCCGCCGCACCGGCACTCCGGGCCCGTCTTCGGGTACATGCTCGAAGGGGAGATGGTGTTCGAGCTGGAAGGTGGGCCCGAACGCGTCATCAAGGCGGGTGAAGCGTTTTGGGAACCCGGCGGCGAAGTGATCCACTACCAAGCGGCGAACCACCTCTCCGACCGGTGGAGCCGGTTCGTCGTGGTGATGATCTGCGCGCCCGGCCAGGAGATGCTGACGTTCGTCAGCCCCGAAGAGCTGGCCGGGCGGAGGCGATGACGCGGATCTTCCTCGCCGGTGCGTCCGGCGCGGTCGGCCGTCGGGTGGTTCCCGCGCTGGTCGCTCAGGGCCACGAGGTCGTCGGCCTGACGCGGCACGCGCCCGCGCGCGTCGAGGCCTTGGGCGCGACCGCGGTTGCCGGCGATGTGTACGACGCCGCCGGACTCGCGGAAGCGGTCCGCGACGCGCGGCCGGACGTCGTGCTGCACCAGCTCACCGACCTCGGCGCCGGCGATCGCGTGGCCAACGCGAAGGTGCGCACGGTCGGCACGCGCAACCTCGTCGACGCGGCTCTCGCCGCGGGCGTGCCGCGGATGGTCGCCCAGAGCATCTCGTGGGCCTACGAGCCGGGGCCCGGACCCGCCACCGAGGACACGCCGCTCGACCTCGGCGCCGCGCCTGACCGGCGTGGCACGGTCGACGGCGTCGCGTCGCTGGAGGCCGCTGTCGCCGAGCTGCCCGAGTGGGTCGTGCTCCGCTACGGCACGCTCTACGGGCCGGGCACCTGGTACGAACCCGGCGCGCTGATGGCGCAGCTCGCCCAGGCCGGAAACCTGCCCGCTACCGGGGATGTCTCCAGTTTTGTGCACGTCGACGACGCCGCCGCGGCCGCCGTCGCGGCCCTGGAGTGGCCGTCGGGCGCGGTCAACGTGGGCGATGACGAGCCCGCGGCGGGCCACGACTGGGTGCCCGTTTTCTGCGTCGCCGTCGGGGCGCCGGAACCGAGGCGGGTCGACGGTGAACGCGCCGGCTGGGCTCGCGGTGCCGACAACGGTCGTGCGCGGAAGCTGGGCTGGGAAGCCTCGACGTCGTGGCGGGACGGGTTCACCAGGGCTTGATCGCGGCGCCGGCGAGCACCTCGGCGAGGGCGTCCAAGGCCGGCCGCCACGCGCTTTGCGGCGGCGTCGCGTAGCCGATGATCAGCCCGGCTTCGGGGCGGTCGGCGGAATGCCAGTAGCCGGCGGTGGTGATTCCCTGCAGCTGCAGGCCCGCCGCGAGACCGGCGTCGAGCACGCGCTTCTCCTCCTGCCGGGACGCGAGCGGCAGGAGCGCGTGCAGCCCCGCCGGGATGCCGTCCAACGGGGCGAGGCGGGCGGCCAGCTCGGCCCGCCGTTTCCGGTAGACCTGGCGGGCCCGGCGGACGTGCCGGTCGTAGTCGCCGCGGTCGAGGAGGTCGGCGATCGCCAGCTGGGCGGGCGCGCCGACCGTGGCGCCGGTGGCGGCGACGGCGTCGAGCACGGGGACGCGGAGCCGGTCCGGCACGACCAGCCAGCCGAGCCGTAGTCCCGGCGCGAGCGATTTGCTGGTGCTGCCGGCGAAAACGACGTGGTCCGGGTCCCCGGCCTGCAGGGCGCCGACGGGGTTCTTGTCGTAGCGGAACTCGCCGTCGTAGTCGTCCTCGATGACGATCCCGCCGTGTTCACGCGCCCAGCCGAGGAACGCGGCCCGCCGGCCCGGGCTCAGCACCACGCCGCGCGGGTGCTGGTGGGCGGGCGTCAGCAGCACGGCGCCGGCGCCGGAAGGGACGGCGGCGCCTTCCGAGTCGACGGCCAGGGGAGTGGTCGCCGGCCCGGCCGCGCGGATCACCGCCCGGTGGTGGGCGAGCCCGGGGTCTTCGGTGCCGATCGTGCGGACACCGGCGCTGTGCAAGGCGCGGGACAGCAGCGCCAATCCGTGCGTGAAGCCGCTGGTGACCACGACGGCTCCGGCGTCCGCGCGGACGCCCCGGGCGCGCGAAAGGTACGTCGCGACGGCCTCGCGCAGGACCTTCAGCCCGGCCGGATCGCTGTAGTCCAGGCTTTCCCGGCTCGCCGCCGCCAGCGTGCGCTTGACGCTGGCCGCCCACAGGGCGCGCGGGAACAGGCCGAGATCCGGCCGTCCCGGGCGCAGGTCGAAGACGGGCCGCGCGGGTGGTTCGGGCCGCCGGGGCGGGTGCCGGGTGTCGGCGACCCAGGTCCCCGACCCGGTCGCGCTGACGAGCCGCCCTTCGGCCACGAGCTGGGCGTACGCCTCGACGACGGTGCCGCGCGCGACGCCGAGATCGCCGGCCAGGGTGCGGGTGCCGGGCAGCTTGGTCCCGGCGGGCAGCCGCCCGGACGTGACGGCTTCCCGCAGCGCCGCTTCGAGGGCCCGGCTGCCGGCCCCGATGTCGAGGTGCAGGTCGACGCCGAGCACGCCCTCACCTCGCTTTCGCCGTCCGATGCCGGACATTCTCCGTCACGCGGCGGTCAGGAGGCCGCCGCCGACGCGCAGCACGTCACCAACGTGTGACGCAGCCTCGCCGCCGCCGTGTGTGCCTCGACGTCCAGGTACACGTCCAGGGCCTTCGCCCACGTCTGGTGCGCGTGGTCGGTGCGGCCCTGGACGTGCAGCACCTGCCCGGCCGGCGGCTCGCCCCGCCCCAGATCTGAGTCATTCCCGCAGATCGGACGGGTCACTCGAAGAACTTCAGGCTCCACCCGGTGTCGGTGGTCGCGCCCGGGACGTTGGCCCGGCGGTAGGTCGTCGAGCCCCACCAGCAGAACGTGCCCGAGTACCAGTACCGATTGGCCCACGAGTACGGCGTGCCCTTGGCCACGGCGTGGTACACCAGCGGGAACCTCGGCCCGGCGGGCGGGCTCGTCGCGATGTCGCCGTTCAGCAGGACGAAACTGTGGCTGCCCGGGCCGTCGACGTGCAGGGTCGGGTCCCAGCCGGCCATCATCGTCTCGCGGTGGGAGCCGAACAGGCAGCCGTTCGACTTGTACCAGTCCCAGACGTAGGTCGGGTCGCCGCCGGCGCGCAGCCGGACCTCGCCGAGGCAGTACTGGTCGCTCCAGCTGCCGTTGGTGGAGTAGACGATGTGCAGCTGCCCGTTCGGGTCCTTGATCGCCGTGGGCGCCTCGTTGATGAAGGGGTTGCCCACCACGCGTTCCCAGCTTTCCCGCGGCTGCGAGATGACGTACCGCGCGCCGGTCGGCGTCATCGGGCCGCTCATCCGGGCGAGGTAGAGGTTCTGCTCGACGTTCGTGTCGCCGGCCCAGCCCGACCAGACGAACCAGCGCTGCCCGCCGAAGGTGAACATCGTGCCGTCGATGGCCCACTTGCCGTCGGGCAGCGCGAGCTGCGTCTCGGCGGTGTAACCGCTGTCGGCGACGGCCGAGCTGATGACGTACATCCGGTGCGCCGCCCCGGTTCCGGCCGAGAAGTAGATGTAGTAGCGGCCGCCGTCGACGACGATCTCCGGCGCCCACACCTCGCCGCGGCCGCGGGTGTCGGACCAGACCTGCCGGGCGGGCGCGCTCGCCGCGGCGTCGGGGGAGGAGCCCTGCCGGACGGCGATCCCGCCCCCGGTGGACTGCGCGGCGAAGTAGGTGGAGCCGACGCGCAGCACGCTCGGGTCGGCGGCCCGCAGGCTCGTCTGCCCGGCTTCGGCGAGCGACGTCGGAAGCAGGCAGGCGACGGCGGCGAGCAAGAGGACGGCGATCCGTTTCATGGCCACATCCCTGGTGTCCGCACGGCGGAGCCCGAGCGTCGCGCGCCGCTAGCACCCGCCGGTAGGGCCGGGAGATCTTGCTCGGTTCAGCCGGGGCGAAATTGGTCTGTTCCAGTGACCGCGACGCGCCGGCCTCGGCGCCGTGGCCCACCTACCGCTCGATCCCGAGCTCGCCGCCGTCCTCTCGCGGCTCGACGGCCGGGTGCCGGTCGGGATGACGATCGAGCAGCCGGAACGCTGCCGCTCCCGTCCATCGAGGACCAGCTCGGCGACCGGCCGGTCCGGTGCACCGACCACGTGATCCCGGGTTACGGCGGCGCGGGGATCGCCGTCTCGGTGATCGCCCGCGAGGACCACGCGCGGCCCGGGCCGGGATCTACCACGTGCACGGTGTCGGCCCGCGCGTACGACGGCGTCGGTGTGGGGACCGGACGAGCAACCTGACGGCTTGGACAGCTGTCCTGGGCGACCGGCGCGGCACCGACGACGTCTCGCCCTACACCGCGGCGGCCCGCGCGACCGACCTGAGCGGCCTCCCGCCGACGTTCGTCGTGTGGGGCGGCGCGTTCCACGGCTGATCCCGCTCGCGTGCAGCGCTTCGACGTTCACGCCTAGTGCCGGGCCGGACGCTCGCCGAGCGCGGCAGGTCGAGCCGCCGCGTGAGCATCAGGGACACGGCGACGCCGACGGCCATCAGCGGTAGCACCGACCCGACGTGCGGTCAGCGCGCCGAGGCCGGCGAACCCAGCTGCCAGAACACGATCTGCTCGTGGGCGACCTGATCACCGGAGAACCTCAGGAACGCGATCACCGCGCTCGCCACGGCGTTGACCGCGACGCCGGTGAGGATCAGTGTGACCACCTCGGACCGGCCGCGCGAGCCTGAAAGGGCGTAGCCGCCCAGCGTGGTCGCCAGCCCGCCGGCGCGGGCGTGGTGAAGGCGCCGAGAAACGCCCAGCCGGCCACAATGGACAGACTCGCGCCGGCCGTGGCGCCGGTCGAAACCCCGACGATCGCGGGCTCGGCCGGCGGGTTGCCGAACCGGCCCTGCATCAGGGCCCCTGACACGTCGAGCACGCCCGGCGTCTGCGGCCCGAAGCCAGAGGATCCGGCTGCCGGCCATGTCGCCGAACCGTGGTGCAGCCCGGCCGGTGTCTGCGCGACGCCGGGAACCTGCAGCAGGCCTTCGGGGCCGCCGACGGATTCGAGGCCCTTCGTCATGACGAGGATCACGTCCGGTCTGGCCTTGATGAGCGCATCCGGGCTCACCGGGCGCATTCCCTCGACCCCGGCTTCGCTCGCGACGTCGGCCGCGCCGAGCGCGGTGATCGGTGAGTCGGCGCCGGACCCGCGGCCGAACAGGTAATACACGCCGGCCTGGCCACGCAAGTAAAGGAAGACTGTGCGTAGCTTTCGCGCCGGATCGGCCGGGGCCGGCCGGGTGATTTCGGTGCGCTTGGCGGTGATGTCGCCGATCAGCCGGTCAGCAAGGCTCACCTGATCCTGTTACGTCGTCGTGATCGAAGGGACCGTCCCCGCATGTCGAAGAGATCCGCCGCTCTGGTTCACCGCCACCGCCGCGGAGGCCGCCACCGCGCGGCTTCAGCGCGCCGAACGGCTACTACGTAGCGCTGTGCCCGAGGACTACGGCTACGGCACGAAGCCCGGCCCCTGCGCGGGCGGAGACGGCCAGGGTGGCACCGGCGTCGACCCGTCCGCGTGGGTGACGAACTCGCCGGTCGGCGGCCGCCGCGATCACCTGTCGGCCGACGACCGCACCGCCGACGTGTTAATCCCGGTCACGTTCTCCTGATCCGCCGGTGGCCGCCGCGCGCTTCGGCGAACCCTGAAGCGGCGCGGCAGTACCGTCGGCACCATGACCGAACTGCAGGTGATCGCCCGGCACACGATCGCGCCGGGCAACGAAGAAGAGATCCGCGGCTTCTACGCGAAGCTGGTGGAGGCCGCGCTCACCGAGCCGGGATGCCTCGGCTTCGAGGTGTACCACCAGGTCGGCGACGAGCGGGAGGTCGTCCTGCTCGAGCGCTATGCGTCGCGCGAAGCGTTCGACGTCCACCGCGGGACGCCGCACTTCAAGGAGCTCGTCCTCGGCGAGATCGTCCCGCGGCTCGCGCACCGCACCGTCGAGACCTTCGACGTCCCGGACGCGTGATCGCTTTCCGGTGAGGGCCAAGGACTGCTGACCGGGCCGCGTCGCCGGTTCCGGCGGACCGCCCGGCGTGGCGGGACAAATGCCGACAGCCGGGGCGAGGTCCGGGCGGCCCGGCGGAAGGCCGGAGATCACCCGCCCGGCGAGTACCCCGAGGTCCGGGCCGGATCGATCGACGCACTCGGCGTGGATCAGGGGGCCCGTGAGCGGATAGTCGCGGCAATTAATCGGCGGCCGGGTGTGTTCGGTGTAAGGGCTTGATCCGATTCCGGTTCCCGGCCCGATGGGGAACGAGTCCGGTATTCGGCCGGTGCGAATGTCTCGCGAATGCCCGATGTCCGGGATACGGGGCTCCGGCCCGGCAGCACCCCCTGGACATGCGGAAGGGCCCCGCACCACTGGTGCGGGGCCCTTCCGAGAGGGGTTGCCTCAGGTCACTTCTTCTTGGCAGCCGACGTGCGCTTGGCCGGAGCCTTGGCGGCGGCGGGCTTCTTCGCGGCGGCGGTCTTGGCGGCGGCCGGCTTGGCCGCGGCCTTCGCCCGCGTGGTGGTGGTCGCCTTGGCCGCGGTGGCCTTGGCCGGGGCCTTGGCGGCCGCGGTCTTCGGGGCCGCCTTGGTGGCGGTGGCCTTGGTCGCGGTGGCCTTGGCGGCCGGCTTCGCCGTGGTGGCGCGCGTGCGGGTGGCGGTCGCGCGGGCGGTGGCCGGCTTGGCCGCGGCCGCGCGGGGCGTGGTGGCCCGCGTGCTGGTGGTCTTGGCCGGCGCGGACGCCTTGGCCACGGCCGCACGGGTGGTCGTGCTGGCAGCGGTGGCGCGCTTGACCGGGGTCGCCTTCGGCAGCTTCTTCGTGCCGGAGATGACGTCCTTGAAGGTGGTGCCGGCGCGGAAGGCGGGGACGTTCGTCTTCTTCACGCGGACGGCTTCGCCGGTACGCGGGTTGCGAGCGGTGCGGGCCGCGCGGGCGCGCTTCTCGAACACGCCGAAGCCGGTGATGTTCACCTTCTCGCCCTTGTTGACCGTCCGGATGATGATGTCGACCAGACCGTCAACGGCCTGCGAAGCCACCTTCTTGTCGCCCAAACGCTCAGACAGCGCCTCGATCAGCTGGGCCTTGTTCGTCATTCCAGTCCTCCATAGTGGAACTTGTACACGGCCCATCTCGGCCGACACTGCACACGGTATTACCAATACCGCACAAAATCCAACTGGGGGTCGAAATATTTCCTTGTACGGGGGCGGGTTCCGCCCTCTGGGAGAGGTTCTCCCGACCCGGCCCGAAGTGGGCGAGTGGCGCCGACCATGGCCTTGAGCAGGCAAAACCCGGTTCCGGCGCCGTCCACAGTGGTCGTCCATATAGGACCAGTGGGGTTCCGGAAGACTTTTTCGCCGACACGCCGGATCGGGCGCGTCCCGGCGTGTGGCTGAGGCCACTCGGCCCCGATCCCGCGCTGCGATCGGGGATCGCGGGCCCTCCGGCGGCCCCCGCGAGGCCCCGCCACGGCTCCCGCCGGTCCCGTGGCGGGGGCCGCCGGAGCCGCATCCCCCTGGAGCCAGGGGAAGTCCGGGCGGCAGCCGGGGAGAAGCCCGGCGCCGGGCGGTAACACCGCGCCCCGCGGGGACGACCTCCCGGGCGTGCGGCCCCCGGCCGGGGGCCGCCCGAAATGCCTGTGGTGACTAAAAGATCTTCCCCGAAGGGTGAACTCACTCGTTCGGCCCAGCCGTGGCGTGCGGTGACGTCGCCGGTACCGCGGGAGCCGCAACGCCGTGTTGGCCGTGGCCACGGAGTTCCGGCGGGCTAGTCTGCGGCCGGAGGAAGCGCCGGGCGGACAGGGAGAACCGTGGACCAGGAGACTCTCACCACCGTGGTCGGACGGGTGGCGGGTACCGAGGATTCGACGCCGCTGCAGTTCTGCGTGGCCATCGATCCGGAAGCCTATCTGCAGCTCGACGACGTGGTCGTGACGCGGCGAGAGCTGCCGGGGCGCGGCGAAGTCGTCTCCTACGGTGTCGTGACGCAGGTGAGCGCGCGGCACGAAGGCGCCAGCTTCGGCAGCGACGTCTTCCTGATCTCGGACGGGGTCCTGCCCGCGCAGGTGCAGGAGATCGCCGAGATCGCCACCACCCGCGTCGAACCCGAGTGCTACGTCCCGCCGCGGCCGGGAGCCGTGGTCTCCCGTGCGGTGGGGGAGGATCGCGCGCAGGCGCTGTACTTCGACAACATGAGCCGCCAGGTGGCCGTCGGCCTGGGCCGCGACGGCGAACCGGTGTTCCTCAACCTGGACTTCCTCGACGGCACGCGGGGCGCGCACGTCAGCATCAGCGGTGTCTCCGGCGTCGCCACGAAGACGTCGTTCGCGTTGTTCCTGCTGCACTCGATCTTCCGCGGCGGCGCCCTCTCCAACGCCCACAACGCCAAGGCCCTGGTGTTCTCGGTCAAGGGCGAGGACCTGCTGTTCCTCGACACCCCGAACATCCACCTCGACGCCAAGCTGCGGGAGGAATACGCCAAGCTCGGGCTGCCCGCGGAGCCCTTCGCCTCGGTCGGGTTCTTCGCGCCGCCGACGCCGTCGGACACCACGGGGAAGCCTTACGTCACCGGGCGGACCTCCGGCGTCGGCGCCTTCTGGTGGACCATCGCGGAGTTCTGCGCGACCGACCTGCTGCCCTACGTCTTCGCCGACGCCGAGGACGAGCGCAACCAGTACACGATGGTCATCCACCAGGTCGCGAACCGGTTGCGGCTGGACAGCACCCCGGCCGGGAAGGACGGCGCCGCCAACGTCGACGGCGTCCTGTGCCGCACCTACGCCGAGCTCATCGACGTCATCTGCGAGCGCGTCACCGACGAGGAAACCCGCGCGAGCTGGGCGGGTGCGGTCACCGGCGCGGGCACGGTCAACGCGTTCATCCGCCGCCTGCGCTCCAGCCAGCGCGCGCTCAACGGCCTCATCCGCGGTGACCTCACCGACCACGCCGCCCGCAAGCTCTCCACGGAAAACCAGCAGGTGACCGTGGTGGACATCCACAACCTCGTCGAGCGCGCGCAGCGGTTCGTCGTCGGCGTCACGCTCGCCGCGGAGACCGCGCGCAAGGAAGCGGCCGGCGCGGGCGGGTTGCTGTTCACGATGCTGGACGAGCTCAACAAGTACGCGCCGCGCGAAGGCAGCAGCCCGATCAAGGAAGTCCTGCTGGACATCGCCGAACGCGGCCGCTCCCTCGGCGTGATCCTGATCGGCGCGCAGCAGACCGCGTCCGAGGTCGAACGCCGGATCGTCAGCAACAGCTCGATCCGGATCGTCGGCCGGCTCGACGCCGCGGAGGCCTCGCGCCCCGAGTACGGCTTCCTCCCGGCCAGCCAGCGGGTCCGCGCGACGCTCGCGACGCCCGGCACGATGTTCGTGAGCCAGCCGGAGATCCCGGTGCCGATCGCGGTCGGCTTCCCGTTCCCGGCCTGGGCCACGCGGCTTTCCGAGGCGGGCACGATCCCGACGACCACGGCGGTGTCGGCTGCGTCGAAGAACGCCGATCCCTTCGCGGGCCTGCCGACGCGCAGCAGCGACCCGTTCGGTGACGACCCACCACCTTTCTGAGCCCCGCCGGCCCCACGCGAAGAACGGAAGGACACCGCGTGAAGTTCCTGCACACCTCCGACTGGCACGTCGGCAAGACGCTCAAGGGCCGCAACCGCCTGGACGAGCAGCGCGCCGTGCTCGGCGAGATCGTCCGGATCGCGCGGAAGGAGGCGTTCGACGCGATCCTGATCGCGGGTGACCTCTACGAGACGTCGGCGCCGTCGGCCGCCGCGCAGGAACTCGTGGTGCAGGCCCTGATGGCGCTGCGCGAAACCGGTGCCGAGGTCCTCGCGATCGCCGGGAACCACGACCACGCCGCGACGTTCGAGGCGTACCGGCCGCTGCTGCGGGCCGCGGGCATCCAGCTCTCCGGCGACCCGCGCCCGGTCGCCGACGGCGGCGTCGTCTCGTTCGACGCGCGTTCGACGGGCGAGCGCGTCAACGTCGCCGTCCTGCCCTTCCTTTCCCAGCGCTACGCGGTGCGCGCCGCCGAGCTGCTCACCGGGACCCCGGCGGACAACGTCGGCCAGTACGACCAGCGCGTGCGCGACATCCTGGAACACCTCAAGTCCGGCTTCACCGACGGCGCCGTCAACCTCGTCATGGCGCACCTGACGGTCACCGGCGGCGCGATGGGCGGCGGGGAGCGCGCGGCGCAGTCCATCTTCGAGTACCACGTGCCGGCGACGGCGTTCGGCGCCGACCCGCACTACGTCGCGCTCGGGCACCTGCACCGGCGCCAGTCGCTGCCCGCGGCCTGCCCGGTGCACTACAGCGGCGCGCCGATGCCCGTCGATTTCGGCGAACAGGACAACACGAGCGTCGTGCTGTCGGTGGAAGTGACGCCGGGCACGCCCGCGAAGATCACCGAAATCCCGCTGACGTCGGGGCGGAAGCTGCGCACCGTCCACGGCACGGTGGCCGAACTCGTCGGCCGCGCCGCGGAGTTCGGCGAGGACTACCTGCGCGTCTACGTTCGGGAGGCGACCCGGGCCGGGCTGCGCGAGGAGATCCAGGAAGCCCTGCCGAACGCCCTGGAGATCCGCATCGACCCGGAGTTCGCGGCGCCGATCACGGCGTCGGGCAGCGAACGCGCGGTGGCGGACCGGTCACCGGGCGAGCTGTTCGCCTCCTACTGCGAGGAACGGACGGTGGCGGACAAGAGGGTGCAGGCGCTCTTCGCGCGGCTGCACGACGACGAGACGAGCGGGGTGTGACATGCGACCGGTACTGCTGGAGATGACCGGCTTCGCGTCGTTCCGCGAGAAGACCGAAGTCAGTTTCGAGGACACCGACTACTTCGCGCTCGTGGGGCCGACCGGCGCCGGCAAGAGCACGGTCATCGACGCGCTCACCTTCGCCCTCTACGGTTCCGTCGCGCGCTGGGACCACGAAGGTCTCGTCGCGCCCGCGCTGGCCCCGACGGCGAACCGCGCGACCGTGCGGCTGGTCTTCGACGCGGGCGGCACGCGGTACCACGTGGTGCGCGAAGTCCGCCGCAGCGGCGGCAAGAAACCCACGGTCAGCGTGAAGAACGTCCGCCTGGAACGGCTCGCCGACAACGCCGCGCTCGGCGGCCCGGACGACGAGGCCGACGCCGTCGCCGCGGACTCCGAGGTCACCCCGGCGGTCGAACGCCTGCTCGGGTTGACGTTCAAGCACTTCTGCACCTGCGTGGCGCTGCCGCAGGGCGACTTCGCGGAGTTCCTGCACGCCAAGGCCGCCGACCGGCAGAAGATCCTCATCAAGCTGCTGGGCCTGGAGGTCTACGAGCGGATCGGCCGCCGCTCGAAAGTCCTGGAAGATCAGCAGGCGCACCGTGCCGAGGTGCTGAAAGAGCAGCTCGGCGGTTACGCCGACGCGACCGGCGAAGCCGTCGAAGCCCTGGCCGCGCGCATGACCGCGCTGGCCGAGCTGGACGCGCGGGTCGAAGCGGCGTTGCCGGGACTGAACGACGCGACCCGCGCGCACGACGAAGCACGGCAGCTCGTCACCACGCTGACCGGCGAGCTGGCCGTCCTCGACGCGCTGGAACGCCCCGGGGGCGTCGAGGATCTCGAGGCCCGGCGCCGGGCCGCGGCGGACGCGGCCACGGCCGCGCGGACCACCCTCGACTCGGCCGAGACGGCGGACGAAGCGGCCCGCGCCGCGCTGGCCGCCGCGCCCGACCGGGGTGAGCTGGAGCGGATCCGCGCCGCCCGCACGGAACTCGTCGCGGCCGAGGCCGCGCTCCCCGGCCTGGCCGAAGGCGCGAAGAAGGCGTCGCAGGCGAAGGAGGTTTCGGCCGCCGCCGTAGCTGAAGCCGTGTCGCTCGTCGAAGGCGCCCGGAAGACCGGGGAAACGACAGCCCGCGCGGCCGAGAACGCCGCCGCGGAAGCCGCGCGCGTCCGCGGGGAGCGGGACCGGCTGGCCGGGCTGCGGCCGCCGGCGGATCTCGGGGACCTGTCGGCGGAGTCCGCGCGCGTCGCGAAGCGCACGACGGAGGCGGCCGCCCGGCTGACGGCGGCCGAGACCGCCGACGCCGAAGCGCGTGCCGCACTCGCCGCCCAGCCGGACGGCGCCGCGCTCACCGCGGCCCGGACCGACGCCCGCACCCTCTACACGGTGTGCGAGACCCAGCGGAAGGCCCTGCCGGAGCACACGGCCCGCCGCACCGGACTCGAAGCGGCCCGGACGGCTTTCACCGAGTCCGACGCCGAACTCGCCGCGGCCCGGACCGCGGTGACCGACGCCGAACGCGCCGGGCAGGCGCTGGTCCTGCGGGCCGGGCTCGCCGTCGGGCACCCGTGCCCGGTGTGCGAGCAGGAAGTCACGGCCGTGCCGGAGCACGACGGCCACGCCCACCTCGCCGAGGCCCGTGACCGCCTGGACCAGGCGGAGAAGCGGCGCGCGGCGGCCGAAACCGCCGTCCGCAAGCTGGAACGGGCCGTGGACCGCGACGCCGACCAGTCCGTTTCGGCGGCCGCGCAGGCGGAAGAGCTGCGCGTGGCCCTCGCGGACGTCGAAGGGCCGCCGGAATCGGCTTTGCTGCGACGTCCGGTCGAGGCCGGGTTTTCCGAGCAGGACTTCACGGACCTCATCACCGCGGTGCGCGAGCGAGGGGAGTGGCTGTCCGCCACGCTCGACGCGCGTGCCCGCGTGATCGAGGCCGCGCGCGCCGCCGACGCGGAACTGGCGGCGGCTCGCGCCGAGCGCACGCAGGCGCAGCGCGACGCCGAAGTGGTGGAGAAGTCGGCCGTCGCGGCCCGGGAAGCGTTGCGGGCGGCGCGGGATCCGCTGGTGGAGCTGGGTGCGCCGGGGATCGACGCCGACGACGTCGCGGCGGGCTGGCAGCGCCTGACCGCGTGGGCGGCTTCGGCGCTCGAGGAACGGCGGACGGCGCTGGGCGCGCTCGAAGCGGCCGCCGAAGCCGCGGGCAAGGAAGCCGTCGTCGCGGCGGACGACCTCGCGTCGGCGGAACGGACCGCCGAACAACGTCGTGCGCAGGCGAACGACGCGGGCCTGGCCGAGCAGTCCGCGCGCACCCGGCTGGAAACCACCACGCGCCGCCGGGACGAACTGGTCGTGACGCTCGCCGACGCGCCGTCCGCCGACGTCGTCACCGCGCAGCTGGCGCAGGTCGCGTCCCTCGAACAGGCCGCGCGTGCCGCCGACGCGGAGCTGCGCAAAGCGCGTGCCGCGGCGAAACGGGCCGCCGACAGCCAGGCGGGCGTCGGCAAAGAAGTCGAGGCCGAGCGGCAGAAACTGTCCCGCGCCCGCGATCCCCTCGTCGGTTTCGGGGCCCCGCCGATCGACGGCGAAAGCCTCCTGGGCGCGTGGACGTCGTTGACGGACTGGGCAGCCGGGCAGGTGACCGGCCGCCGTGACCGGCTGGCCGCCGCGACGACCGCCGAGAGCGCGTCCGCCGAAGCCTTGCGCGGAGCCGAACAGCAGGTCGCCGACGACGTCACCGCGCTCGGGATCACGCTGCCGGCGGGGCCGGTGCGCGACCGGGTGCCGGTGGCGCTGGCCACCGCGCGCGCCCGCGCGGAAGCCGACCACACGGAGATGCGGCGGCGCGTGGCCCACGTCGAGGGCCTGCGCGGCGACATCGCGGGCGCCGAGTCGGAGTCGCAGGTCGCGAAGCTGCTCGCGGATCTGCTGCGCTCGGACAAGTTCCCGCGCTGGCTGATCGCCGGGGCGCTCGACACGCTGGTGACCGAGGCGTCCGCGTCGCTGCTGGAGCTGTCCGGCGGGCAGTTCGAGCTGACCCACGACAAGGGCGACTTCCTGGTGGTGGACCACAACGAGGCCGACGCCCGCCGCCCGGTCAAGACGCTGTCCGGCGGCGAGACGTTCCAGGCGTCGCTGGCCTTGGCCTTGGCGTTGTCGTCGCAGCTCGGCGCGATGGCCGCGGCCGGCGCGACCAGACTGGAGTCGATCTTCCTCGACGAGGGTTTCGGGACGCTCGACGAGGCGACCCTCGACGTCGTAGCGTCCACATTGGAGAACCTGTCGGCCACCGGCACCCGGATGGTCGGCGTGATCACGCACGTCCCGGCGCTGGCCGAGCGCGTGCCGACGCGGTTCCTGGTCACCCGGGACGGCAGCGGCTCGCACATCACCAAGGAGGGCGCATGACCGCGGTGGCGGGAATGAGCTTCAACGTCGACGCCTGGGACCCGGGTTACGGCAGTTCCATGGAGGCCGAGGAACTCGCCCGGTCGCAGGCCGAGGTCGAGGTCGACGTCGAGGTCCCGGCGGCCGAATGGGCGCCGATCGACCCGTCGCCGGTGCCGTCGCCGCCGGACGCGGTGCTGTTCGTGGACGGCGTCCGCCGCATCGACGCCCGCGTCTGGATCGACGACCCGGCCGGCGCGAACTCCGCGTCGATCGGGATCTGCGCGTCCTACGCGGCCGGCGTCGTGTGCTGCTGCGCGGGCCGGGCGCACGTCATCGGCGCCAACGTCCGGCGCGGGCTGTTCACCGTCGCCCCGGAGGCCGCCGGGATCGAGACGTCGGCCGGGCGGTACGAGGCGTTCGGCGCGACGGCGAAGGACGACAAGCCCCTCGCCGTGGTGCTGTCTTCGGCGCTGCAGGAGCAGCTCGCCGACGTCGAGCTGGAGACGGCGACGGAGGCGCGCCGGACGATCGCCGGGCACGTCGGCCACGACCTGCTCGTCGTGGACGGCCCGCTGAGCGGCCGCACGCACCTGCCCCGGGCCGTCGGGTTCATCAAGAGCCACCAGACGACCTACCTGCCGGGCGAGCTCAACGCGATGGTCGGCGAGCTCACCCCGCACCAGCGCACGCCGGTGTTCCTGATGGGCACGACGTGGGTCCGGCACTCCTGGTACCTGCGCCTGCCCTCGGACGGCGGCCCGCCGTGGTCGGGGGTGGTGCGGGTCGAGGCGGCGCCGCACCTCGCGCGTGAAGAGGTGACGGACCTGGCGAACGTCACGCAGTCGGTGCTGGGGCGGTTCGCGTCCGTGCCGTACAAGGACTCGCGGGCGCCGCAGAACCTGTACCCGATCGCCGGGCTGGAGCGCGATCTGCGGCACCGGCTCGGCGACCAGCAGTTCGTCTACCGGGCGCTGCGGCTGGCCGCGTCACGCTGAGGCCCCGGGACGGCCGCCTGGGGTGCGGCCGGTCCCGGGGGGTCCTTTGTGGAGGGTCAGCTCAGCGACCCGTCCCCGGTCTGCGGCGCGCCGGCCGGCTTGACCGCGACCTGCGGTTTCACCGGCTTGGCGGGCTTCGACGACGACGATGCCGGCGGCTTCGGCTTCGTGGTGGCCGGCTTCGGCTTGGTCGTGGTGGTGGGCGGCGGGGTGCCCAGGATGGTGAACGACGCGGTGGCGACCCGGCCGTCGGAGCACGTGAAACTCGCCGTGTACTTGCCCGGCGTCTTGATCGCCTTGGTGTGGCCGCCGTACCGGCCGAAGTTGCCGCCTTCGGTGAACTCCAGCGGCGCGGCGAACCCCTTCGACGTGACCGCCGAGCCCGGGGTGCAACCGCCGGCCGCGGCGTGGGTCTCCGCGTCGATCTGCCCGCCGGGCTCGACCTCCTGGGTCAGTCCCCAGCCGACGTCGGCCGCGCTCGCCGGAGCTGCCAGGGTCAGCGTCGCCGCGCCCGCCACCATTACGCCGATCAGTGTTTTCTTGAGCATCCCTCGTCCTCCCTCGTTCCTCGCCCCCTCCACGTTTGAGCCGGGGAAACGGTTGAGGCTCTTAGGATGTTCATGTACGTGAACGACATCGAGTCTATGTTTTGGTGCCACGTATGGGTTACTTTCTCACCCGGCTTTGGTCCCGTTCGGTGGCGAGGGAGACTCGATGCGTTACGGCCGGCTGGTTCTTGCCTCGCTACTGGGGATTTCGCTGACCGTCCCGATGACCGGGATGGCGGCCGCGCAGTCGTGGCGTGACGCCCGCCAGTCGCCCGACCGCCGCGCCGCGGAACTGGTCGCGGCGATGACCCTGGACGAAAAGGTTTCCCAGCTGCACCTGCAGCCCGACGCCGAGCACCAGCGGTTCGTGCCGCCCATCCCGCGGCTCGGCGTCCCCGGTTTCCGGATCGCCAACGGCCCGGCCGGCATGGGCCCGGCCGACGACAAACCGCAGAAACCGGCGACCGCGCTGCCCGCCACGATGGCGCTGGCCTCGACATTCGACACCGACGTCGCCCGCCGGTACGGCCGGCTGATCGGCAGCGAGACCCGCGCGCTCGCGCACAACGTGTCCGAGGCGCCCGACATCAACATCGCCCGGGTCCCGCGCAACGGCCGGACCTTCGAGGGCATGGGGGAGGACCCGGTGCTCGCCGGCGCGCTGGCCGCCGCCGACATCCGCGGCATCCAGGAGAACGGCACCATCGCCGAGGTCAAGCACTACGCGGCGAACAACCAGGAGACGCAGCGCCAGAGCATCGACGAGCACATCGACGAGCGCACGCTCAACGAGATCTACCTGCCGCACTTCGAGCAGGCGGTGACCGAAGGCGGGGCCGGGTCGGTGATGTGCGCCTACCCGAAGATCAACGGCGTCTTCACGTGCGAGAACCCCGCGCTGCTGCAGGGAAAGCTGCGGGACGACTGGGGCTTCGAGGGGTTCGTGCAGTCCGACTGGGGCGCCGCGCACAGCACCGTCGGCTCGGCGGCCGCGGGCATGAACCTCGAGATGATCGACGGCACCTGGTACGGCGACAAGCTGAAGCAGGCGGTGCTCGCCGGGCAGGTCACCGAGCAGCGCGTCGATGAGCTGCTGCTGCCGCGGTTCCGGACGATGTTCGCCTTCGGCCAGTTCGACCACCCGCCGGTGCTCACGCCGCTGCCGACCGCGGAGCACGACGCGGCCGCGAAGCAATTCGCCGAGCGCGGCATGGTGCTGCTGCGCAACGAACACGCGCAGTTGCCGCTCGACTCCTCTTCGGCGCGCTCGATCGCGCTCATCGGGCCGTTCGCGACCCGGGCGAAGACCGGGGGCGGGGGCAGCTCCGCCGTCATCCCGACGTCCACAGTGGACCCGTTGGCCGGCCTCCGGCAGCGGGTTCCCGGCACCGCGGTGACCCTCGACGACGGCAGCGACCCCGCGCGGGCGGCGTCGCTGGCCGGTGCGTCCGACGTCGCGATCGTGATGGTCGGCGACAACGAAGCGGAGGGCAAGGACCGGGCGAGCCTGGCGCTGGAGGGCAACCAGGACGCGCTCGTCGCGGCGGTCGCCGCGGCCAACCCGCACACGGTGGTCGTGGTGAAGAGCGGCGGCCCGGTGCTGATGCCGTGGGCGTCTTCGGTGCCCGCGATCCTGCAGGCCTGGTACCCGGGCCAGCAGGACGGCGCGGCTGTGGCGGGTGTGCTCTTCGGTGACAGCAACCCGTCGGCGAAGCTGCCGATCACGTTCCCGGCGGCGGACGCCGACACCCCGGCGAACACGCCCGAGCGGTTCCCGGGCGTCGACGGCGTGGCGTCGTACTCGGAGGGCCTGCAGGTCGGCTACCGCTGGTTCGACGCGCAGGGCAAGGCGCCGCTGTTCCCGTTCGGCTACGGCCTGTCGTACACGACGTTCGCCTTCTCGGGGCTGTCGGTGCGGAACACGGGCGACGGCGCGGCGGCGACGTTCACGGTCCGCAACACCGGCCACCGCGCGGGCGCCGAGGTCGCCCAGCTGTACCTGGGCTTCCCGGCCGCGGCGGGTGAACCGCCCCGCCAGCTCAAGGGCTTCGAGCGGGTGCGGCTGGCGCCGGGGGAGTCCCAGCGGGTCACGATCCACCTGGACGCGCGCGACTTCTCGATCTGGGACAAGGCGTGGCGTCCGGTCCACGGCGGCTTCACGGTCCAGGTGGGCGACTCGTCGAGGTCGCTCCCGCTGCAGGCGTCCCTGCGCCGCTGACCCGCGAAAGTCCGTGAATAGCCCATCGAGGGACTCTGAGTCCCTTGATGGGCCATTCACGGACTTCGGGCAACCCCGGCAGCACCGGCAGTGGCTCAGGTCTTGCAGTTCGGTGCGGACGCGGCGGCGGACATCAGCTCCGTCGACTGCGCCAGCGGTGTCAGCGGATCGTACGTGCCGTCGAGGTTCGTCTGCGCCCACTTGAGCGCGTCGGACGCCGGGTTCTGGGACTCCGGATCACCCGGCTTCGCCTGGTCGAGCTGGGTCTTGGCGGAGGACGCGCGATCCCGGGACGTCGTGAACTTCGCGGCGAACGCCGTCCGGACCGTCTCCGCCAGCGGCTCCGGGGCGGGCGGCAGCGCCGCCAGCTTGTCCACCACCTCGCCGGTCCGGGTCGCGATTCCGCCCAGCTGGGCGGACAGCGCCTTCTGCGCCTCGGCGACCGTCGTCGGACCGGTTCCGGGTGGCTCGGTCTCGGCGTTGGTGCGCAGGCGGTAGCCGTTGACGGCGGAACAGAAGCCGTCCACCCAGCTCAGCGTGGCCGGATCCGCGGTCGGGGCCACCGGGAACGGCGAGGTCACCGTCACGGTCGGGGCGGCCGGAGGCGTCCCGGAACCGGAACAGGCGGTCAGGGTCAGACCCAGGCCCAGCAGGCCCACGGCGATCCTCATGGTTCCCCTCTCGCGGCGCTCCTTGACGCGTACACGCGCGAGGGGGGCGAAAGGTTGCCTCTCACGCGGCGAGCGGCGTGCCCAGCGCGAGCCGGCCGTCGGCGGTCAGCTCCGCGGGCGCCCACTGCCCGACGGCGACGGCCGGGCCGAGCGCCGGCCGGATCAGCCCGGCGCGGGCCAGGTCGTGCGCGGTCGCCTGGTCGCAGCACGGCAGGCCGTCGACGCGCAGGTCGGGTTCGCAGCTGCAGCTCAGCTCGGCCCGCCCGGCCCCGACGGCCCGGAGCATCGCGAGCGCCCGGCGGTTCAGCGTGGTGGACATGGTGTGCCCCTCCATGGTTCCGACAGGAAGGAGACGTGACGGTGGTCACCGAATACGCCACCGCGGCCAGGTTCCCCCGAAAAGGTGCACCGGCCGCCGCCGGCTGCTGGGATGGGGGCATGACGGACCAGATCGGCGACCCGGCGGTGCGCGCGTTCGTGGACGCGCTGAACGCGGGCGACCGCACGGCCTTCCGGGCCGCGCTGACCCCCGGCGCGACGATGGCCGACGACGGCACCGAGCGCGACCTCGGCGAGTGGACCGAGCGGGAGATCTTCTCCGGCGACGGGCACCTGACGGTCGAGACGGTGCAGGACGACGGCCGGTCGTTCGTCGCGAGCTACTCGAACTCGACGTGGGGCGCGATGCGCACCCGCTGGAAGTTCACCGTCCAGGACGGCAAGGTCGCCCGCTTCGAAACCGGCCAGGCGTAACCCCGCCCCCCGCGCACCCCCGAAAAGCCGTGAAGGGCACCTTCAGGGACTCAGAGTCCCTGAAGGTGCCCTTCACGGCTTTGTGTGGCTCCTGAGGCAGGAGTGACGTCAGAGACGCTCTTGGAGCGCGTCGGCCGCCGCGAGGAGGTCCGCGGCCCAGCGGGCGCCCGGCTTGCGGCCGATGCGCTCGATCGGGCCGGACACCGAAACCGCCGCGACCACCGTGCCGGCCGAATCGCGGACCGGCGCCGAGATGCTCGCCACGCCGGGCTCGCGCTCGGCGACGCTCTGCGCCCAGCCGCGGCGGCGGACTTCCAGGAGCGTGCGCTCGCCGAAGACGGCGTCCGCCAGGATCGTGCGCTGCGTGTGCGGATCCGCCCACGCCGCCAGCACCTTCGCGCCCGAACCCGCCGTCATCGGCAGCCGGGAACCGATCGGGACCGTGTCGCGCAGACCGGACGGCGGTTCGGCCGTCGCGACGCACACGCGCTGGACGCCGTCACGCCGGTACAGCTGCACGCTTTCGCCGGTGACGTCCCGCAGTTTCGGCAGGACCACGCCCGCCGCGTCGAGCAGCGGGTCGGTCGAGCCGCCCGCGAGTTCGGCCAGTGCCGTGCCCGGGCGCCAGCGCCCGTCCGGCCCGCGGCGCAGCAGGCGGTGCACCTCGAGACCGACCGCGAGCCGGTGCGCGGTCGCCCGCGGCAGACCGGTCCGCGTGCACAGTTCCGCCAGGCCGCAGGGGTCGTCGGCGACCGCCTGCAGAACGGCCACTGCTTTGTCCAGTACTCCGATACCGCTATGCTGTCCCACGACCCGATACTAGCGTCCCGCACTTTGGGAAGTCCAGCATCTGGGAAACCCGAACTCGAGCTGCGCCCCTCCTTCGCGGCTCGCACCAGTTCCGCAGGTGTGCGCCCGAGTTCCACCACCACAATGAACCGTGGAAGGAGCCGGAGATGACCAGCTCGACCGGCAAGGCCCGCACACTCGCGGAGAAGGTGTGGGAAAGCCACCTCGTGCGCCGGGGCGAAGGCGCCGAACCGGACCTGCTCTACATCGACCTCCACCTGCTGCACGAAGTGACCAGCCCGCAGGCCTTCGACGGCCTCCGGCTGGCCGGGCGGCCGCTGCGCCGCCCCGACCTCACCATCGCGACCGAGGACCACAACGTCCCCACCGTGGACATCGAGCTCCCCATCGCCGATCCGGTCTCGCGCACGCAGGTCGACACCCTTCGCCGCAACTGCAAGGAGTTCGGTGTCCGGCTGCACCCGATGGGTGACGCCGAGCAGGGCATCGTGCACGTCATCGGCCCGCAGCTCGGCCTGACCCAGCCCGGGATGACCGTCGTCTGCGGAGACAGCCACACGTCCACGCACGGCGCGTTCGGCTCCATCGCCTTCGGCATCGGGACGTCCGAGGTCGAGCACGTGATGGCCACCCAGACGCTGCCGCTGCGGCCGTTCAAGACGATGGCGATCACGGTCGACGGCGAGCTGCGCCCGGGCGTCACGGCCAAGGATGTCATCCTCGCGGTGATCGCCAAGATCGGCACCGGCGGCGGCCAGGGGTACATCCTCGAATACCGCGGCAAGGCCATCGAAGCGCTGTCGATGGAAGCCCGGATGACCGTCTGCAACATGTCGATCGAGGCCGGCGCCCGCGCCGGGATGATCGCCCCGGACGAGACGACGTTCGAGTACCTGAAGGGCCGCCCGCACTCGCCGAAGGGCGCCGATTGGGACGCCGCGGTCGAAAACTGGCGGCAGCTGCGCACCGACGACGGCGCGGAGTTCGACGAGGAGGTGCACCTCGACGCGAGCGCGCTGACGCCGTTCGTGACCTGGGGCACCAACCCCGGCCAGGGCCTCCCGCTGAGCGCCGAGGTGCCCGACCCGGAGCAGATCCCGGACGAGAACGACCGCGTCGCCGCCGAGAAGGCGTTGTCCTACATGGACTTGAAGCCCGGGACGCCGCTGCGCGAGATCTCGGTCGACACCGTCTTCCTCGGCTCCTGCACCAACGGCCGGATCGAGGACCTGCGGGCCGCGGCCGAGGTGCTGCGCGGGCGCAAGGTGGCGGACTCGGTCCGGATGCTGGTCGTGCCCGGCTCGATGCGGGTGCGCAAGGCCGCCGAAGAGGAGGGCCTGGACACGGTCTTCACGGAGGCGGGCGCCGAGTGGCGCCAGGCCGGCTGCTCGATGTGCCTGGGCATGAACCCGGACCAGCTGAAGCCGGGCGAGCGCAGCGCGTCGACGTCGAACCGCAACTTCGAGGGCCGGCAGGGCAAGGGCGGCCGGACGCACCTGGTCTCGCCGCTGGTCGCCGCCGCGACGGCCGTGCGCGGCACGCTGTCGTCGCCGGAAGACCTCGTCACCGCCACCCGCTGACCACAGCCGATCTCCCGAGAGGAGCTCCCACCATGGAACCGTTCACCCAGCACACCGGCGTCGGCGTCCCGCTGCGCCGGTCCAACGTGGACACCGACCAGATCATCCCGGCGGTCTACCTCAAGCGGGTCACCCGGACCGGCTTCGAGGACGGCCTGTTCGCCGCCTGGCGCGGCGACGAGGAGTTCATCCTCAACCAGGAGCCGTTCAACGCCGGCAGCGTGCTCGTCGCCGGACCGGACTTCGGCACCGGTTCCTCCCGCGAACACGCCGTCTGGGCGCTGATGGACTACGGCTTCCGGGCGGTCATCTCCGCCCGCTTCGCCGACATCTTCCGCGGCAACTCCGGCAAGGGCGGCCTGGTGGCCGCCCAGTGCGAGCAGCACGACGTCGAACTGCTCTGGAAGCTGCTCGAAAACGAGCCCGGCACCGAGGTCACGGTGGACCTCGAGACCAAGACCGTGCGGGCCAAGGACTTCACCGCGCCGTTCCAGATCGACGACTACGTCCGCTGGCGGCTGCTCGAAGGACTCGACGACATCGCTCTCACGTTGCGCCATGCCGGTGAGATCGACGGCTTCGAGACGACCCGTCCGTCGTGGAAGCCGACGACCACGCCGATCGCCGCCGGCTAGCTCGGACCGAAGGCGGGATCCCTTGCCCGGCAAGGGATCCCGCCTTTTTCATGATCCGGCGAACGGATGCCCGAAGGTCACTTCCACGCGGCGGAACCCACCCCGGGGCAAGGGAAAGGGCCCGCGGGACGTCTGGAATTTGCGCTGCGTTGGTAATACCGTGTCGCTAGTCGGCCGGCGCGGCCGTGGACGGGGTACTTCCTTCCTGGAGGACTGGATGGCCAACAAAGCCCAGCTGATCGAGGCCCTGACGGAGCGTCTGGGCGACAAGAAGGTGGCTTCGCAAGCCGTTGACGGTCTGGTCGACATCATCATCCGGACGGTCAACAAGGGCGAGAAGGTCAACATCACCGGCTTCGGCGTGTTCGAGAAGCGCGCCCGCGCCGCTCGCACCGCGCGCAACCCGCGCACCGGCGAAGCCGTCCGCGTGAAGAAGACCAATGTGCCCGCTTTCCGTGCGGGGACGACCTTCAAGGACGTCATTTCCGGTGCGAAGAAGCTGGCCAAGGCCACGCCGGTCAGGCGCGCCACGGCGGCCGCCACGACCACGCGTGCGGCCGTGGCCAAGGCGTCCGCGCCGGCCAAGACCACCAGCACCCGGGCCACCACGCCCCGCGCGGCCGCGGCGAAACCCGCCACCGCCCGCGCGACGGCCACCCGCACGCGCGCCACCACGGCGAAGCCGGCCGCGACCCGCGCAGCGGCGAAGCCCGCCGCGGCCAAGGCGACGGCCGCCAAGGCCGCGCCGGCCAAGGCGACCACCACGCGGGCAAAGGCGGCCCCGAAGACGACAGCGGCGAAGACGACCACGGCCCGCAAGCCCGCCGCCACCCGCACCACGGCGGCCAAGACCACGCCGGCCAAGACGACCACGGCCGCGAAGACGACCGCGGCCAAGACGACCGCGGCGAAGGCTCCGGCCAGGCGGACGTCGACCGCGGCCAAGAAGAGCTGACCCCCCTCCCGACGGAGTTTTCCCAGGCAGGGCCCCGCGCAGCCGAGCACGGGGCCCTGCCTGCTTCACACCCCGGTGCGCCAGAAGCAATCCCACCCCGGACGATCGGCTCACGTACCCAGGAGTCGACTCACGTACCCGGAGGGCGGCTCACGAACCGACCCTCCGGGCAACCGAACGACTCTTTCGGCATGCGAGCCACTGCCCGAGTACGCGAACGACCCTCCGGTATGCGAACCGACCGTCCGGAAGCGTGAGTCGACTGTCCAGGTGCGCGAACCGACCCCTCCGGTACGCGAGCCGACTGTCCGGGTGCGCGAGCCGACCCTTCCGGTACGCGAACCGACCGTCCGGAAGCGTGAGTCGACTGTCCAGGTACGCGAACCGACCCTTCCGGTACGCGAGCCGACTGTCCAGGCGCGCGAGCCGACCCTTCCGGTACGTGAGCCGGCGCCTCGGAAACGTGAGCCGTATTCGCGTGTACCGTAAGAGTTACTCACGGCGAGCTCTCCTTTCCCGAAAGGAACCCGCACACCGCCACTCGGGCGACTCCCGCAGCGCCGGGACCGGTTCCGCCCAATTTCGTCAAGTCGCTTGAGCGCCCGGCCGAGTGATGCCACGCTGCCTTTCTCGGAACCCGCGTCGGGCGGGCCCGGCAGCCGCGCTAGGCGAACCTGGGGGCGACCACCATCGACATCCGGCTTCTCGGGTCCTTCCAGGTGCTCGTCGACGGTTCGCCGGTCCTGCTCACCAGTTCCCGCCAGCGCGCGCTGCTCGCGACGCTCGCGCTGGCCGCGGGCCGCCTGGTCTCGATCGACACCCTCGCGCGCGGCGTCTGGGGCGAAGCGCCGCCCGCGCACATCCGGGGGAGCCTGCAGACGTACGTGATGCGCCTGCGCCGCCTGTGCGGCGAAGACACCGTCGTCACCGAGCCGGAGGGGTACCGGCTGGTCGTGGACCCGTCCCGGGTGGACGCCCTGCGCTTCCTGCGCACCCTGGACCAGGCCGCGGCCACCACCGAACCCGCGCACCGCCGCACCCTGCTCACCACCGCCCTCGACGGCTGGGGCGGCGCCCCGCTCGAAGGCGTCGGATCGCCCACCCTGACGGCCGAATGGGGGCCGCTGCTGACCGAGCGGTACCTGTTCGCCGTCGAGCAGCGGATCGACCTCGACGGCGGGCTCGTCCCGGACGCGCGGCTCATCGCCGAGCTCACCGACCTCGTCTCGCAGCACCCGCTGCGGGAATCCTTGTGGGAACGGCTGGTCCGGGTCCTCGCCCGGTCCGGGCGCCGCGCCGAAGCGCTGTCCCGCTACGCCGGGCTCCGCGCGCTGCTGGCCGACGAGCTCGGCGTCGAGCCCGGCGAGGACCTGCGCCGCCTGCACGCCGAGCTGCTCGCCGCCGACGCCGAACCCGCCGCCCGCACCGAAGTCCCGCGTCAGCTGCCCTTCGACGTCGCCGGCTTCACCGGCCGCGGTACCGAACTCGCCGAGCTGGACCGGCTCCCGCCGGGCGGCGCGTCGGGCATCGTCGTCATCGAAGGCACCGCCGGTGTCGGCAAGA